>CAZXGG010000029.1:2509-42417 GCA_964640125.1 uncultured Rikenellaceae bacterium | reverse complement strand
CTGGCAATGGATGCCGGGTTGTGCGGTGCAACGGTCAACTGGGTCGATCCGACAGCGAATGACAACTGCGATGGAGTAGTTACCGTAGTCAGGACAGACGGAACCGGACTGAACAGTGGTGATCTCTTCCCGGCTGGCCTGACAACGATATCCTATAGTGCAACGGATGCCCAGGGCAATGTAAGCACCTGTAGCTTCAATGTAACGGTAAGTGCTGATGGAGAAGCACCGATGATCAGCGGCTGTCCTGCAAATCAGGGACCGCTGGCAATGGATGCCGGATTATGTGGAGCAACCGTCACCTGGGTAGATCCGACAGCGAATGACAACTGCGACGGTGTGGTAGCGGTTGTAAGAACAGACGGAACGGGTCTGGACAGTGGTGATCTGTTCCCCGAAGGAATAACAACAATAGCCTATAGTGCAACCGATGCCCAGGGCAATGTTGTCACCTGCAGCTTTGATGTTATTGTTAATCCGGATAATGAAGATCCACAAATTAGCTGTATTGCTGATCCAGTTGTAATTGCCGATGCTGGCGAAATTTACTATACAGTTACAGGAACTGAGTTTGATCTTCTTTCTGCGACAGATAATTGTACGATAGCAAGCATTGTTAATGACTTTAACGGTGCAGCAACCCTTGTTGGGGCTCAGATAACGGATGGAACTACCATCCAGTGGACAGTAACTGATGGAGCAGGCAATACTGCACAGTGCAGCTTTATGGTTACCGTGAGCTCCATACCTGATGATCCCGGACCGATAACCGCGAGTAATGATCCGGTATGTGAGGGTCAGACTGGTGTGACCTATACCATTAACGCTGTTGACAGGGCTGACTCTTACACCTGGACAGTACCAACCGGAGCTACAATTGTTGGATCAACCACCCATACCAGTATCGTTGTGGATTACGATCTGACAGCTGCAAGCGGAAATGTTACGGTAGTTGGTGTGAATGCACACGGCACAAGTATTAATCCAAGTGTGTTTGCGGTAACTGTAAATAGCCTGCCTGTAGCCACATTAACCAGCAGTGATGCTGACAATAGTATATGTGCCGGTGAAAGCGTAACCTTTACCGCCGGTGGTGGTGATAGCTATGAGTTCTTTGTACAGGGTGTCAGCGTGCAGGGGCCGGGTGCATTGGATAATTATACTACAACAACCCTGAATGGTGGAGATTCAGTTTATGTTGATGTGTTGAACAGTGCAACCGGTTGTTCCGTGTTGAGTTCTGCAATTACAATGACGGTTAATATACCGCCAACCGGATCGATTGAAAGCCAGACTGATGTGGATTGTTTTGGAAATTCAACAGGAAGTGTGACCATTACCGCAACAGGAGGTATATCACCGTATGAATACAGCCTGGATGGTGGTGCTTACCAGGCATCCGGCACATTTACAGATCTCTCAGCAGGGAACTATATGATTACTGTACGGGATATTCCGGGTTGTACTTCGGATGTACCGGTCACGATCACACAGCCTGCTGCTGCACTGAGCATTACAGAGGTTGTGACCGATGTCCTGTGCAATGGTGGTAGCGATGGAGAAATTGACATAACCGCCGCCGGAGGAACGGTTCCATACGTCTTTAGCTGGACTACCTCCGACGGGTCGGGTTTGAATCCGACGGATGAGGACCAGACGGGTTTGACAGCCGGAACCTATGATGTTACGGTAACGGATGCTAATAGTTGTATGGTGAATACCAGCATTACAGTAACCGAGCCATCCCCATGGACAATATCATCCACGATTACCGATGTTACCTGTCCCGGTAGTGCTGATGGTCAGATAGGTATAACAGTAACCGGAGGGGCTGCTCCATTGACCTATCTCTGGTCAGATGGACAAACGGGTTCGACCGCCATTAATCTATCGGGAGGTGATTACAGTGTTACCATTACAGATGCCATTGGTTGTGAGGTTACAGAAGAGTTTACCGTGATTGAACCATTGCCCATAGAGATCAATGCTGTTGTAACAGAGGCAAGTTGTCCGGGTGTTCCTGACGGAGCAATCTCCCTGAATGTCACGGGTGGTACCGGACCGTATATTTATCTCTGGTCCGATTCAGCCATGTCAATCAGCAGGGATTTGATTAATATTCCGGATGGCACATATACGGTAATCGTTACCGATGCCAATCTCTGTGTGAAGGTTGACAGTGTGGAGGTGCCATACGACGGATTCTCCTGTCTCAAACGAAATATGATTCCGACGGTCATTACTCCAAATGGTGACGGATACAATGATGTCTGGAGGATTCCGTTCATCGAGCTTTATCCAAAAGCCTCAGTGGAGATCTTTAGCCGTTGGGGTAAACAGGTATTTAGTTGTAAGAATGGATATACAAAACCATGGGATGGTACATTGAATGGTAAGGACCTGCCTATGGATTCCTATCATTATATAATCGATCTGGGGAATGGTTCAAAACCAATAACCGGTAATATCACGATAATCTATTGATTTTGAAATAAATTTTAGCCGAAGGTTCATGAAAAGACGACAAATCGTATACCTCTTACCACTTCTTTTCTGGTTTGCTGCTGAGACGGGTTATTCCCAGCAGATGCCTCTTTACAGCCAGTATATGATGAATGGGTTTCTGATTAATCCGGCATTGGCAGGGAATGATGGATATACAGCAATAAACCTTACGGCCAGGGAGCAATGGCTCGGGTTTGGTGATGCTCCGATGACGCATGCCTTAAGTTTCCAAACGCGGATTTTAAAAACCAGTTACATTTTAAAATCGACCTCGGTTCGCAAGAAAGTAACAAGGCCTACACGGGGAGGAAGGGTTGGTTTGGGTGGTTATGTTTATAATGACAGGAATGGGATCATTGACCGAACTGGATTCCAACTGGCCTATGCATACCATATACCATTGAAGTCCACCAATAATGCCCAACTATCCTTTGGGCTTTCGGCTGATTTCTTCCAATTCAAGATTGATGAGGATCAGATCATTACATATGATGCGGATGATCCCCTGCTGCTTGAATACGATAAAGTGCTCTACATACCCGATGCCAATTTTGGCGTCTATTATACCACGGTAGATTATTATGCCGGGTTTTCTGCCACCCAGCTGTTCAGGGCATCCCTTAAGCTTGGTAAGAACGGGGCATCACACTACCGGACGATGCGGCACTATTATCTGACCGGAGGGTATATGTTTGATCTGAATATTGATTTTTCATTGCAGCCATCCGTTCTCATAAAGACATCCGATTACCTGAGCAGTTTCCAGGTTGACATCAGTCTCAAAACCTTTTACAAGGAGGATTACTGGTTAGGCCTCTCATACAGGACCAGTGATGCAATAATCATCATGGCAGGGGTCAAGGTTGACCAGTATTATTTTGGTTATGCTTTTGATTATGCACTCAGCAGTATACGGAAGCACAGCTTTGGTACTCATGAGTTCATGGTTGCTGTGAAGTTTGGCTCGAGTGCCAGAAGGTACAGGTGGTTGAATCGGTATTAGCAATAGGCAGTATGAAGTGAACAGTGAGCCCTGCAGGCAGGTGGGAGTTGTGAGTGGTTAGAGAAAGGTGCTGGTTCCTTGTTGCTGGTTGCTCGGTAAAAGAGGTGAGAAGTGAGAATTGAGTGGTGAGTCAGTTCAGTGTACAGAGTTCAGGGTTCAGAGTTCTGCCAAAGGCCCGCCTGCCGGTCGGGCGGGCATCCCGGGGGAGTACATCTACCAGATAAAGAATCCAATAATACATTGGAAATGCATGGGTGTAGAGACGCGATTCATCGCGTCTTTGCATCCGGTGAAACAGAAACATCAGGATTGTCCAATTATTATTACCCGAAAAGCCTTGTAATTTTATCCATGTAGAGACGCAAGATTCTTACGTCTCTATGTTGAAAACACCCTTAATAATTCAGGAATAGCGATTTAAAAAGTATTTTAGAAGGTCAGCGTAAACACGGTTTCTTTTTCCGGTTCTGAGTAAGCGGAGATGGTACCGCCATGGAGCCGTAAGATTTGCCGGGAGAGGCTTAGTCCAATACCTGAACCCCTTTGTTTGGTAGTAAAAAACGGGATAAAGACTTTATCCAGCACCTCTTTGATAATACCCTGACCGTTGTCAATTACCTGCATAATAACACGCCCTCGCTTATTGAGTATTGCTTTCATTATTATCCGGCCTTCTTTGCGCCCCTCCAATGCATGAATGGAGTTTTTAATGAGGTTAATGAGTACCTGTTCTATCAGTTCTTCATCGGCGGAAACTTCCAGATCTTCCGGTTCAATGCTCACATCAAAAGCAATCTCTGTACGCTTGATCTCTTCATCCATCAGGAGCAGGATGTTTTTAAAAAGATCTTTCACTTTCGTGATTTTGAAATTGGGTTTGGGTATTCTTGTAAGGTTCCGGTACGTATTTACAAAGTGCAGCAGTCCCGTACTTCTTTTATTAATGGTCTGCAGTGCCTGCTGGATCTCATCAACGGTTGTCAAATCCATCTTTATGGAACTGTTTTGATTTTCGCTTGATATTCCCTTGAGCATGATATCCAGTGTGGAAGAGAGAGAAGCAATGGGGGTAATGGAATTCATGATCTCGTGTGTAAGGACACGGATCAATTTTTGCCAGGCTTCTGTCTCCTGCTCTTCCAAAACGCTTTGAATGTTTTTTATCGTGGCAAGGATGATGAGTTTGTCGTGTATCTTAAACTCGGATGCATTAATTGCCAGCTGTAAGATGTCGTCTTCATCCTGGACCTTAACCAGCGGATTTTCTCCTGGTTTAATGTTCAGCAGGGTGTTAACCAATTCAGTGCTTAATGGTTCAAGTGCGGTAACATTTTTGAGGTTATTTATCTGGAACAGTCTTTTTGCCGCTTTGTTGATCATCTCCACGTTACCGTTTTTCTGAAAAGCAATGATACTGACATCAATATTCTGAACGATGCTCTGCAGGTAATGATAGTGTTCTTCTTTTTCAGATCGAACTGTTTGAAAATCTTTTATAACTGCATTGAATGCTTTATTCAGTTCATCAAAGGAGGATCCCATCCCTTCCACCTGAAATGAACGGGTGAATTCCGAAAATCGAATGGATTCGAGAAAACTGGCCAGATCCCGATTGGTTTTGTCGACAAATCGAATCAGTGAATATACTTCGTATACAATGATTGCACCAACAATAACAGAAGTAATATGATACCTGGTGGTTAGTGAAAAGAAGAAGAGGAATATGGTTGCTGCCAGCAACAGTATCCTGAAGATAGCAACTACTTTGAATTTTTTATAGATCATATTTTTCCATCCTTCTGTATAATGATGTCCTTGTTAATCCAAGATCGACCGCTGCCTGTGTGATATTACCCTGGTGGTGTTTCAGCACTTTTTCAATGATTGACCGTTCTATTTCATCCAGGTTATATGTATCGATCTCAAGGTCAGTTACTTTTTTTGTTTGAGGTGACAAAATAAAATCATCAGGTTGCAGTGTATCGGAATCACTCATAATGATCGCCCGTTCGATTGCATGTTGCAGTTCACGGACATTTCCCGGCCAGTGGTATTGAGTCAGGGTTTTTAATGCTCCGGCACTTATACCGCGAATAGACTTTTTATATTTCTTAGCATAGCTTTTTAAGAAATGGTCTGTCAGCAGGGGGATATCACCGGTTCTTTCTCTGAGGGGAGGAAGATGGATCTCAACGGTATTGATCCGGTATAACAGATCCTGTCTGAACTGGTTTTCATCAACCATTTGATGAATGTTGTTGTTAGTGGCACAAATCAACCGAACATTTACTGATCTTGGATTGTTTGAACCAACGCGTATGACTTCCTTTCTTTCAATAACCGTTAATAATTTCGTTTGTAATGGAAGGGATAAATTTCCAATTTCATCCAGGAAAAGCGTTCCCCCGGAGGCGATTTCAAATCGCCCGGACTTTTCATTTTTTGCATCGGTAAATGCACCTTTTTCATGCCCGAAAAGTTCACTTTCAAAAAGTGTTTCACTTATCGATCCAAGATCAACACTGATGAAAATTTCATCTTTACGGAGCGAATTCCTATGCAGTGCTCTGGCAACCAGCTCTTTGCCAGTTCCATTTTCGCCAAGGATAAGCACGTTGGCATCGGTTTGAGCAACTTTCTTTATCGTGGCAAAGACGGATTTCATTTCAGGTGAATTCCCGATGAATTCATGGAATGGTTGATCCAGTACAGCACTGATCTCTTTCTGTTTATTCCTCAAACTCTCTGTTTCCTTCCGGGATCTTCTGAGCTTGATGGATGAGGAAACGGTTGCCAGCAATTTTTCATTCTGCCAGGGTTTCAAAACAAAATCAGTAGCTCCTGCTTTAATGGCTTTAACAGCTTTTTCTGCATCTCCATACGCTGTAATGAATACCACTACCGATGAGGGATCGATCTCCAGTATTTTAGCTAACCAGTCGAATCCCTCCTGCCCGCTAATGGCATCTTTTGTGAAATTCATATCCAGCAGGATCACGTCGTAATTTCCGGTACTGACATAATCCGGCATTTGTTTTGGATTATTGATGGTATCGATCACCTCAACATGAGGTTTAAGTAATAATTTTAAGGCAAAAAGAATGTCTTCGTTGTCATCAATTGCCAGTATTCGTCCTTCCTGTTTGCTCATGGTTTATAAAAAGAGTTTAAAATGAGTAGAAAAAGTTAATTGATCGGGTTGCTAACACTTGTAGCAGTAAATTTAGTCCAAATTTACAATTTTTTTTCATTGTTCGAATTCGTACTATTTCTGTTTCGAATTCGAACACTTTTTTTTTAAGAAGGGATCCTGGTTAGTTGATAAATTATTGTATATGAGCATATAAGCTGGTTTGGCATAATAAATGCATTTCTGCACACGGACAAACCAATTGCTTCATAGAATGGATAGACCTATTGAAAAAAAGCACAAAGTTGCCAAACGTGTTATTTGGATTTCATTAGCTGGAATCGTTTTTCTCGCATTGCTTTATTTCATTATTTTCGGAGATAAGAGTTCCAAGTTAAATGTTGAGAAGGATAAGGTAACCATTGAGGAGATAACAGAGGATCTATACAAGAATTACATTGCAGTAACCGGTGCAGTCGAACCAATCCAGACAATTTATCTATCGTCAATGGAAGGTGGAAGCCGTGTGGAGGAAATTGTAATAGAGGAAGGTAATTTTGTTAATATGGGAGATGTTATTGTAAAATTAAGCAATACCAGCCTGATCCTCGAGATTTCCAATTATGAAGCACAGGTATCCAGAATATCCAACGAATTAAGACAGGCACGGTTGTTGATGGAACAGCAGACCCTGAATTCAAAAAGCAGATTGCTCGAGTTACAGACCAATATTTTACAACAGAAAAGAGCTTTTCATAACAATAAGATTCTATTTGAGGGGAATCATATTTCGGAGGAGGAGTTTAAGATTTCGAAAGAGCAGTATGAATTATCCCTTCAACAGCTTGAACTGTTGAAAGAGAATCTGAAGCAGGATTCGGTATTTCGAAGTGTTCAGGTCGAAGCCCTTGAAAGCTCGGTTCAACGAATGCAGCAAAACCTGGAGATTGTAACCCGCCGACTTGAAGGGCTGAATTACCGGGCTCCAGTTACAGGGGAGTTGGCCAACCTGAATCTTGAAGTAGGACAGGTGATTAGTATGGGACTTCGGTTTGGACAGATAAATATTCTGGATTCTTACAAATTGCGAGTCGAAATAGATGAATATTTTATATCCAATGTATCCAAAGGGCTTTACGGGGATTGTGATTTCTCCGGAAGTTCCTATACAGGCATTATTACCAAAGTATATCCCGAAGTTACCAACGGGCGGTTTGCCGTTGACATGGAGTTTGTGGATTCGGTTCCCGATCGGATCCGGATCGGGCAAACCAGTCGCATACGGCTGGAGTTAGGCAGGCCAAAAACAGCGATCCTTATACCCCGTGGCGGATACTACCAAAGTACCGGCGGACAATGGGTATATGTAGTGGATCCTTCCGGGAGTTTTGCTGAAAAACGAAGCATTACACTGGGTAGCCAGAATCCAAGGTATTATGAAGTACTTGAGGGACTCAAACCCGGAGAAAAAGTGGTTGTCTCAAGCTATGATAACTTCGGAGATGTAGATAAGTTAATATTCAAATAACCATATAAAGGAATTACAACGTTTATTTAACTAACATTTACTATTATGATTAAAACAGTTGATCTGACAAAAATCTTCAGAACCGATGAAGTGGAAACAACAGCCCTGAATAAGGTTTCAATGGAGATTACCAATGGCGAATTTGTTGCTGTAATGGGGCCTTCCGGATGCGGGAAATCAACCTTGTTGAACATCCTGGGTCTTCTTGACAATCCGACAAACGGAGAACTCTATTTCAGCGAAAAGGAGGTTTCGAAATACTCCGAAAGGAACCGGACTAACCTGCGAAAGGGGAGTATCGGATTTGTTTTTCAGAGCTTTAACCTGATCGATGAGCTGACCGTTTATGAAAATGTGGAATTACCGCTGTTGTATATGAAGGTTTCCGGCTCTGAGAGACGCAAAAAAGTGGACGAAGTGCTCGAAAGAATGAAAATCGTCCACCGTAAAAAACACTTCCCGCAACAGCTGTCCGGTGGACAACAGCAGAGAGTGGCTATTGCCCGAGCCGTTGTTACCAGGCCCAAACTGATACTTGCAGATGAGCCAACCGGTAACCTGGATTCTGCTAACGGTGAGGAAGTAATGAACCTGCTGACCGAGTTAAATAAGGATGGCACAACCATTGTTATGGTGACACACTCACCGACTGATGCAGAATATGCACACAGAATTGTTCAACTCTTCGATGGCCATATAGTAACTGAGAACATCAAGCAGGTGCTATAGCACAGAACATCTTACCCGGGCAACAACGGATGTAGCCATCTTTAATAAAAGAAAGGGATCGTTATGAAAGAACTATGTGTACCCGTACCGCATTTCAAGGAAAAAGAGAATGCTGAGATTGTGCTAAAGGTTGGAAAGGAAAGGATCAACTTTAATTTCCGGGTGGTATCCTTTCCATGGGACGTGGAAGATGAATTTTCGAATGGAAAGGATGAAGTTTCCCGTTCTCTTGCCAGAATTACCAGGTTAAAAAATTCTATCAATTCGTATGATAAGAATTGGGAACTGATCCAGATCTATACCCCACTCGAAGAGGCCAAGTTTATTCAGGTTTTGTACAGACAAAGGAAAAAGGCTTAACCGGTTAATCAGGGGTATTCATCAAACTGTATACAATGAGAAGAAAAACACTGGTATTGAGTTGTTTTTTTGTTAGTACCCTGCTTTTTACATTGAGCGGCCAGGAAAACAAATGGTCGTTGAATGATTGCATCTCCTATGCTCTGGAGAATAATATCCAGTTGAAGCGGGAGCAGTTAAACGCCAAAACGTCCCAGAACAGCCACCTGAATTCGAAGCTTCAGCTTCTGCCTTCTCTTAACGGATTTTCAAATGTATCCTATAACTGGGGTAAGACCTTTAGTTACGATGAATTGGCGTATGTTGACCAGAACTACATGGATTTCAATTTTGGTGTTCAGGCAAGTATTGAATTATTTAACGGACTGCAAAAACTCAACACCATCCAGCAGAACAAGTATAATGTAATGTCAAGCCTTGAAAGTGTTGAAGGAATTAAGCATGAGATAACGCTCAATATAGCTGCTGCTTTTCTGCAGATATTGCTTAACAAGGAATTGTTGACCCTGGCTGAGGAACAACATGAATTGACAAGATTACAGGTAGAACGAACAGCAAACCTGGTTGAAGTTGGAAGAGAAGCAAAGGGAAGTTTACTGGAGATGCAGGCGCAGGAGGCATTGGAGAGATCAAATGTCATTAATACTAAAAACAGTTTAAAAATTTCCACACTTACCCTGACTCAATTACTTAACCTTGATTCAGTTGGATCATTTGAAATAGAAATAAGCGGGGTGCTTGAAATTGATGAAAAACTTGTTCTGGTTTCTCCCGAATCCATTTATGCAGAAGCTGAGTTATTCATGCCCTATGTGAAAAGTGCTGAATTCGGGTTAAAAAGCCAGCAGGAAGGACTGTCCATTGCCCGAGGCCTGCGCAGCCCGAGATTAACCTTGAATTTCCTCGAATACTCACGGTATAATGAACTGGCCGCCCTGCCGGGTGTCGATAACTACCTGTTCAAGGATCAGATTTCAGATTTTGAATACAAACAGGTAAACCTGAGCCTTGCAGTACCGATTTTTAACAACTGGGATGTGCAGTACCAGATCAGCAATGCAAAAGTTGCTCTTGAAGATTCAAAACTGAACCTGGATCTCGCAAAACAATTGCTATACGAAGCCATCCAGCAGGCTCATGCAAATGCGACTGCAGCGCTCGAAAATTATTATGCCAAGCAGGAATCGGTCGTTTCGAGTCAGGAAGCCTTCAACTATACCGAGGAGAGATATAACGTCGGGATGGTCAATTCTGTCGAATATACCCTGGCAAAGAATAACCTTACAAGAGCCCTGTCAGATCTCCTGCAAGCGAAGTATGATTACATTTTCAAAACCAAGATACTTGATTTTTATCAAGGGATAGAGCTAGAGCTCTAACCTGCAATTTTTTGCAAACCTTTTCATAGTTTGGTTATTTGTGGTTCAAAAGGCCCGGAGTGATCCGGGTCTTTTTCATTCAAATAAAAATCCAGAAATTCCGTTGTTTACAAAGGTTGATGATTTTTGGTTATTTTTACGATCGAGCAAGGGTTATGAGCAGGTTTAATATTTTCATTTCGGGTTGTTTGCTGATCTGTTTTATCCTCTCCTGTGAAACAGATACATTCAATACAGATCGGGATGTCAAACTTTCCTTTTCTGTTGATACCCTGTTTTTCGATACAATCTTCACTACCATTGGCTCGACGACAAAAGAATTTAAAGTGTATAATCATGAAAAACAGAGCATCAAGGTGTCAAATATTTTTCTTGCGGGGAGTGATGCTTCCAATTTCAGACTCAACATAAACGGGAGGGAACAGAATCAGGCAAAAAACATTGAGATTCGCGCAAGGGATAGCCTTTATATTTTTGTTGAGGTTACCGTTGATCCACTGGGGCAGGATGCTCCAATGGTTATCCAGGATTCCATTGTGTTTATAACCAACGGAAATGTGCAGGATGTGGACCTGGTTGCATGGGGTCAGGATGTAAACCTTATCAATGGTGAGGAGATCGGAACTTCTACCTGGACTAGTGCGAAACCCTATCTGGTGTACAACTCCATGCTGGTCGATACCCTCCAGACGCTGACGATTGAAGCCGGGACACAAATTCATTTTCATAACCGGTCCACCCTCTATGTTAGTGGAACCCTTATTGTGAATGGGACGCTGGAAGAACCGGTGATCTTTCAGGGAGACCGGTTAGAGGAGATCTATGAAGATGTCCCGGGACAATGGGGAGGACTCTATTTCCTGAATGGAAGCAGTAATAACATCATTGATTATGCTGAAATAAAAAATGCAATCAACGGGATTCATCTCGGAAACCTCTATACCTCTTCCTTGCCACCCGATCTGAGCGTTTCAAATACTAAAATTGAACACGTGAATTATGCCGGAATCTCTTCTATTGGAGCAACCGTTTCAGTAATCAACACCATCATAGCAGATTGTGGTTTTTATGGCCTGCTGCTAACGACCGGTGGGGATTATGAATTTAACCATACGACGATCTGTAACTTCTGGAATTATGCCAACAGGATCACCCCTTCTGTGGTATTAACAAATTATTATAACATCAACGATACAGCCCTGTTCACCGGAGATTTGGTTAGGGCTGAATTTGGCAATTGTATCATCTATGGTGACAGGGAAACAGAGGTTGGCATTGACCGGCTTGAGGGGATTGGTGATTTCAATTATCTTTTCGACCATTGCCTGATAAGGGCTGATACCACAAAGGTGGATCTGTCTGACCCGGTAACCTGCAAAGATCTTTTCATTAACATTGATCCACGGTTCATTTCTGTTGCCGAATACAATTACCAGCTGGATACTTTGTCCGGTGCAAAAGATCTTGGATCAATTGATATCGGGAATCGGTTTCCACTGGATATTCTGATGCAGGATAGAACGGTTGACGATGGCCCGGACCTGGGTGCGTATGAAAGGTTAGAGAATAAATAGGGTTCAACATGGTTTCAATGGTTATCAATTCCAGATTATGCTTTTTACTGGGAATCTTTGTTTTATGTTATCAGACTTGTTATTCACAGGTGCCTGAAACAGAACGGGGCGACCTGCGGATCATGTTTTATAACGTTGAGAACCTCTTTGATACCATCGATGATCCGTCAACTCAGGATGATGAGTTTTTACCCACTGGGGAGAGGTATTGGACACCCCAACGCTATCGAAACAAAATCACTCATTTGTACAAGGTTATTATTGCCCTGGGTGGGTGGAGACCTCCTGAAATCATTGGTTTATGTGAAGTCGAAAACCGCAGTGTACTGGAAGATCTTCTACAAAAAACTCCCCTTGCCAGATACAATTACCAGATTGTTCACCAGGATTCTCCTGATGAACGGGGAATAGATGTCTCTTTACTCTTTCTCACGGAATACTTTACAGATCTTGCTGCCAGTTATCTCCCGGTAACAGTTGCCGGTGAGCCTGAATGGAAAACAAGGGATATTTTGCACCTGCAAGGAATTACTGTTTATGATGACACGCTACACTTTTTTGTCAATCACTGGCCCTCCCGGTCAGGAGGGCAATTGGAAACTGAAGAGTACCGGTTTGCAGCTGCCAGGGTATTGAGAAAAGAGATTGACAGGGTTTTCACACGTAATTCGGAATCTAACGTGATCGTAATGGGTGATTTCAATGATAATCCGGATGACAGGAGTATTCAGAATGTTCTTGGAGTTGAAAGCGAAATTGGCCTTATAGGGTATGAAAAGTTATATAACCTTTCGGTGAATGGGGAAGATCAAAAAGTGGCAGGTAGCTATAAGTATCAGATGAGCTGGTACTTGATGGATCAGTTTATCGTATCCGGCAAATTGCTTTGTGAGAAAGGGGACCTGCATGTCAAAGAAAATGGTTTCCGCATTTTTTCACCGGATTTTCTTTTGGAAGAAGATAAAACAAACATGGGTGTAAAACCCTTCCGGACTTATTTCGGGTTCAGGTATCAAAACGGCTTCAGTGATCACCTACCCGTATTCATTGACCTTTGGAAACAGGCAAACGCTAAATGAACCGCTATTTCCTCGATTTTTTTAAACCTAACTCAGCTGCTTTCTTCATCATAAACTCGTGCGCTTCTTCATAATTGTTGCCAATCTCCCCATCGAGAATGGCTTCTTTGATGGCGTTTTTAATGATGCCAATTGCCCGGGATGGCTTAAGATTAAAGGTTTTTATTATCTCATCTCCTGATATGGGTGGCTGAAAATTGCGGATGGCATCTTTCTCCTCGATCTCCTTTAATTTTTGGCGGACAAGTTTGAAATTCCGGAGATGGGATTTTACCCGTTTTTCATTTTTTGATGTTATGTCTGCCTCGCACAACATCATCAGATCATCAATATCATCACCCGCATCAAAAAGTAATCGCCTTACCGCTGAATCGGTCACTTCTTCCTGAACCAGGGCAATGGGGCGTAAATGCAACAGCACAAGTTTCCTGACATATTTCATCTTCTCATTCATGGGTAACTTCAGCCGTTCAAATATCCTGGGGACCATTTTTGCTCCCCGAAATTCATGACCATGAAAAGTCCAGCCTTGATCGGGACTATACCGTTTAGTCTGAGGTTTGGCAATATCATGTAGTAAAGTCGCCCAACACAACCAGAGATTATCGGTTTTTTGACTGATGTTATCAAGAACTGAAATGGTATGGATCAGATTATCCTTATGCTGTTTTCCTTCTTTTACCTCCACCCCCTTCAAATTATCCAGCTCAGGAAAGAAAATCGAAAGCAATCCCGTACTTTCCAGTAAAATAAATCCAATGGAAGGTTTTGGTGACAGTATGATCTTATTCAATTCGGTAACAATTCGTTCAATTGATACAATGGTTAATCTTTCACGGTTTTTCTTAATGGATTGTAGGGTTTTATTTTCAATTGTGAAATTGAGTTGGGTAGCAAAACGAATGGCTCTCATCATCCTGAGTGGATCATCTGAAAAGGTTTGATCCGGGTCTAAAGGAGTCCTGATCAATTGATCATGAATATCCTGTAACCCATTGAACGGGTCAATCAACTCTCCATACGTATCTCTGTTCAAGCTGATCGCCAGTGTGTTGATGGTAAAATCCCTTCTGTTTAGATCATCTTCCAGACTTCCGTTCTCAACAGTGGGTTTCCTGGAGTCTTTCCTGTATGATTCCTTCCTGGCACCTACAAACTCTATGTCATACCCTTCATGACGGATCATGGCTGTACCAAAACGTTTGTAAATGGTAACCCCCTTTTTAATCCCTAACTCATCAGCAACTTTGTATGCCATATCAATTCCATTTCCAATGACTACAATATCCAGGTCCCTTTCCCTGAGATTCCTGTCAAGGATGCAATCACGAACATACCCGCCGATCAGATAACCCGAAACGTGTTCACGGGTTAAAACACGGGATATAACCTTGAGAACAGGATTATCAAGACATATCTTCATATGTATATATGACAATTTATTACTTTTCAATGACAAAATTACAATTTAATGTATTTTTTTGGAATAGTTGGTCTATATTTGGCTTTGGTACTGCATTTGATATGGGTAAAACCTCAAAATAAGAGATTTTAAGTAATTATTAATTTAACACACGAATAATGATTGAACATTTAACAAAAGAGACGTTTAAGGAAAAGGTATTTAACTTTGAGCAAAACAAAGATTGGAAATTTGAAGGTGAATTACCCTGTTTAATTGATTTTTATGCCGATTGGTGTCAACCGTGTAAAATAGTTACTCCTATTCTGGAAGAATTATCCAGTGAATATAAAGGGAAGTTGAATATTTATAAAGTAGATACTGAAGACCAGCAGGAGTTGGCTGCAATGTTTGGAATTCAAAGCATACCATCACTGCTTTTTATTCCGGTGGATGAACTGCCACAAATGGCGATGGGTGCTTTGCCCAAAGATTCGTTTGAGAGAGCGATTAAAGATGTGTTGAAAGTTGAAAAAAATTAGACCAACTTTATTTCTATTCGAAAATTCTTATCTTTGGTCGTAGTAAAGGGGTGCCTTAACATAGCGGGCTGAGATCAAACCCAAGTAACCTGATCCGGGTAATGCCGGCGTAGGGAATAGCCTTAACCCCCAAATTTTTACAAAATATAAATAAGATGAAACGGGTAATCATTTTCTGTTTTGCCCATCTTCTTATTCTGTTTGTTAACGGTCAGCACAGACTGGAAGGGGTAATAACAGATGCATCGGGAAACCATCTGACCGGTGCTAATATTGTATTAAAAGGAGAGATCCGTGGAACAACCTCGGATTTGAATGGCAACTTTGTTTTTTCATCCGTAAAGGAGGGAGTCCATATGCTACAGGCTTCATACCTCGGTTATAAAACGTTGCTGAAAACAATCATTCTCGAAGGTGATACTTCCCTTCTACTGGTTTTAGATAGATCCAGTATTATGGCTGATGAAGTGATTATTAAAGCATTGCGGGCTTCAGAAAAGGATCCGCTGGCGTACACAAACGTGGATAGAGATGAACTTCACCGGGCAAATACCGGCAATGATATTCCGTTTTTATTATCACTGACACCTTCTCTCATAGCAACCTCAGAGACAGGGACTGGAATTGGATATACTGCCTTGAGGATCAGGGGATCGGATCCTACACGGATAAACGTTACCATCAATGGCATACCGCTGAATGATTCAGAATCTCAAGGGGCGTTCTGGGTGGATATTCCGGATTTTACCGCTTCAGCCGATAATGTTCAGATTCAGCGAGGTGTTGGGACATCAACCAATGGAGCAGCTTCGTTCGGTGGCACCATTAATTTTCAAACCACGGCTCTTAATCATAATCCTTATCTTGAGATACGGAGTACAGCAGGTTCATTCAAAACCTTTAAGAATTCGGTAAAAGTGGGTACCGGTATGATCGATGAGAAATTTTCATTTGATGCCCGGTTTTCAAAGATCCTGTCGGATGGATACATAAAGCATACTGAATCTAATCACACCAGCTTTTTCCTGACCGGTGCCTGGTATTCGCAAAAAAACCTGTTACGGGCAACAGTAATTTCCGGAGAGGAGCATACCGGGATCAGTTGGTGGGGTGTGCCGGATTACATGCTTGAAACAGATCGGAGATACAACCCTGCCGGAGAGTACCTTAACAGTGAGGGGGAGTTGAAATATTACGAAGATCAAAAGGATAATTACTGGCAGACCCATTATCAATTGCACTTTTCCCGTGAATTATCACAGCAGTTAATCGTAAATGCAGCACTCCATTACACCCGGGGAACGGGTTATTATGAGCAGTATATGGATGATGAGAATTCGTATCATTCCACACTGTTTTTTGAGTATGGTCTTGATAGCATGTTCATCCTGAACAACGATACAATTTTATCCTCTGATCTCGTCAGGCAAAAATGGCTTGACAATGATTTTTATGGGTTGGTGTTTTCATCCACGTATACCTTTGGAAAAACAGAAGCCTCAATAGGTGGGGGGTGGAATTATTATGACGGGGACCATTTTGGAAAGATCCTATGGATTGAGAAGAACAACCTGGTGCCAAAGAATCATGAATGGTATTTCAATACGGGCAGAAAATCCGACTGGAATATATATGCCAAACTGAATTATTCACTGAGCAACCGGTTAAATGCTTTTGCTGATTTACAATATCGAAAGATTGTTTACAAAATGTCGGGTCCGGATGATGATTTGACAGACCTCACTCAGAAACATACATTTGGTTTCTTCAATCCCAAATTGGGTTTGCATTATACCATTCATCCCGGAATGACGACTTTTCTTTCCTTTTCGATCGGCCAGAGGGAACCTACACGGAGTGACTTTAAGGAAGCTACAGGGGATGAGGAGGCAACACCAAAACCAGAAAAACTATATGATTTTGAAGCGGGATTCTCGCGTTCAGGACAATTTTTGAACCTTGCCCTGAATGGGTATTACATGTATTATAAGGATCAATTGGTCCCTACGGGAGAGAAGAGTAACGTTGGAAATGATATCATGACCAATGTAGATATCAGTTACAGGGCAGGAATTGAGTTACAAGGGGCACTGAAGATATCCGACCGGTTGATCTGGGATCTGAATGTAACCCTTAGCAGTAACAAGATCAAGAACTTCGTTGAATATGCCACCTATTATGATGAGAATTGGAATGAAACGTATCAATCGAAGGAGTTAGGCAAAAGCGACCTGGCTTACTCTCCCTCACTGGTTGGTTCCAGCAGAATGGCTTTGAAACTGTTTAAAGGACTGGAACTGAGTTTATCAACAAAATATGTCGGCAGTCAATATTTTGACAATACATCATCCGATGATCGAAAACTCGATCCCTACCTCGTCACTGATTTAAGAATAGATTACGTGGTCAATCCAGGATGGATGAAAGAACTTGGATTCCAGGTTCAGGTAAATAACCTGTTTAATAACCGCTACATCAGCAATGCATATGGCGGGAACTGGTATGAACAGGGTGAGGAAAAATCATGGATATACTATTTTCCTCAGGCCGGAATGCATTTTCTTGCAGGTTTATATCTGAAATTTTAGGACTTCGTCTGACGAATAAAAAATCACACGTAACTTTTTTTAAGATCTTTGTAACAAATCGGATTTTCGTGCGTTTAAATCAATAGAAGATAACAAAAAGAGACACAGAAAGTAAGCAAACTCATTGTTGTTTTCTGGATTTTAGGTTAATTTTTAGGGGATGAATGAAAAATCAGGGTTTTAGCCCTGATTTTTTTTTATTAACTTACAGGGCAGGAGCGTATCGTGTTATATTATACCTAAGAATCTGATCAGATGAGCCAATCGGGAGAGAAATACCCTTACAATGTAGAAATGTTTACCAGGTTTGCAATTGAATGTGTGGATCGTGCCCGGGGTGAGGATATATATGAATTAATTGGTGAAAATCTACTGGAATTGAATCCTGGAGCAATTGTTATTTCGGTTGTAGTGGATCTTGACAAAAACATCATCCATTTAAAAAAGATCACCGATCTGGAACCATTCACGGATAAGGTTACTGCAATACTGAATTGTAATCCACAGGAGTTGAAATTAACAACGGAAGGATTGAATGTTGACGGTCTACAAACCCGTAAATTACTGAAAGTTGAGGGAGGGTTATATGAATTGAGCATGCATCAGATCCCAAAGAAGGCATGTTCTGCTATCGAGAAATTATTGAATATAAGAGAGATTTTTACAATTGGATATGCATGGGAAGGTGTTTTATTTGGCGGCGCAGTGATTATATTAAGGGATAGCGTGGCCCTTACGAAACAAGAGATTCTTGAAGCCTATATCACCCAGGTTTCCATTGCCATGAAGCAATTTCAGACGGATGAGGCTCTGCGGGAGAACCAAAAACAATATCAGGATCTGTTTGATAACGCCCCCGATATGTACTTTCTAGTCCAGCCGGATGGATTCATCAAATCAGTAAATCTTTTTGGAGCTACCTACCTTGGGTATACAAAGGAGGAGTTAATCGGTAAAGAAGTATGGCAGGTTGTTCATCCGGATGATCTTGAAAAGGTAAAGAGCCATATTGCTGAGATCCTTGCCGACAGGAAGGACTCAAGCGAACTGGAATTCAGGAAAGTGAGAAAAGATGGATCAGTGCTCAATGTTCAGGAGAGGGTCCATCTGATATTAGATGAAAAAAAGAAACCGGTTGAGATCAGGATCATTTGCAGGGATATTACAGAAAACAAAAAGTTTGAGAAGGATTTAATTGACCGGGAATCCCAGATACGAACAATCCTGAAATATTCTCCGGTTCCTCAAATCATTGAAAACTTTGAAGAGGCAAAAACCTATGTTGAGGGATTGAAACAACAGGGTATTACAGGAATAAAAGAGTACCTGAAACAACATACCGATAAACTGATGGAATGCCGGGATAAAGTTAAAATCATTGAAGTGAATAATGCATTCCTTAAACTCTATCAGGCTGAAAATATTAAGATACTGGAACAAAATGTCCACAGAATCATTACACTGCAGTCTATTGAAATGTTTGTCGAAGGACTGCTCCATCTGATGGATGGTGAAGACTCATTCACCGGCGAAACCGTTTATTATACTCTGAAAAACTCGAAAATTGAAGCAATCACCCGGTGGGCTGTTGTTCCGGGGCATGAAGATACACTCGATATGATTGTTGTTTCCATGGAGGATATGACAGAGTTGAAGAAGAATGAAAAAGATCTCCTGGAGGCAAAGATCAAGGCTGAAGAATCGGATCAGTTAAAAACTGCTTTCCTTGCCAATATGTCCCATGAAATCAGGACTCCAATGAATGCCATTGTGGGATTTTCCGAATTGTTAAAAGATCCTAATCTTCCTATAGATCAGCGTCTGGAATTCTCCAATATTCTAACCAGCAGTTGCGAAACACTATCTGCAATCATTGACGATATCATAGATATTGCAAAGATTGAGGCGGGGCAGACAAAAATCCGGTATTCCAACTGCCCGGTTGACGAGGTGATGCAGGAATTATATGCATTTTACAGTGAGGAAATCAGAAGAGAAGAGAAAAAAATAGAATTAAGATTAAAGAGCAGCCACCGGATGGTCATGGTAACCGATCGTGCACGATTAATGCAGATCTTGTCAAACCTCCTGGATAATGCCGTGAAATTTACGGATGAGGGAATTGTTGAATTTGGTTGTCGTGCACTTGAGGATGAATCAGTTGAGTTTTTTGTTGCCGATACAGGAATTGGAATACCGGAAGAGATGCATGACCTGATCTTCGACCGTTTCAGACAGTTGGACAATTCTACCTCCCGGAAGCATGGCGGGACAGGGTTGGGATTGGCAATCTCGAAAAACCTCGTTGAGCTGTTGGGGGGAAAGATCTGGTTGGAATCGGTTACTGGCAAGGGAACCACTTTCTTCTTCAGGCTGCCGAATAAACCCGAAAAGGAGAAGCCTGCAGAATCAGCCCCCTATTTGAAGGTTGTAAGGGAAGACTTGAAATGGAATGAAAAAACCATTTTGATTGTTGAAGATAACCATGCCAACTGGGAGTTTTTCAAAGCGATTCTGACAAAAACCGGTGCTTCACTGGTCAGAGCTTCCACAGGACAGGAAGCTTTAGATTATGCAACATCAAATGATCCGCTGGATTTGATCCTTATGGATATTCAAATGCCGGATATAAATGGTTATGAAGCCACAGAAAAGATAAGACAATTGCATAAAAACCTGCCGATCATTGCACAAACTGCTTATGCTATGCCATATGACAGGGAGAAATCCCTTGCTGCCGGATGTGATGATCATCTGCCTAAACCCGTTAAACCGGAAGATCTTCTTTCAATTATCAAAAAATACTTTTGATCTTTTCTTAACGATGTCGCTGTTTCCATGTAACAATCAACAACGGAATTTATGCTATCACCAGAAAATTTTTTTAAAATGATACTCATAGCAGATAGTGGCTCTACAAAAACTGACTGGCGGATTATTAAGAATGATGGTGAAGTAACAGCACTGGAGAGTTCCGGGCTCAATCCCTTTTACCTGACTGAGCAGGAGATCAGTCATGAAATTGAAGACAGGGTCATGCAGGATATTCAACCTGGAGATATCGAACAGATCTATTTCTACGGGGCAGGTTGTTCCACTCCGGAAAAAAATCAAATCATAACCGATGGACTGAGGGGTGTCTTTCCTGAAGCAGTCATATCGGTTGCCTCAGACCTTCTTGGTGCAGCCCGTGCTCTTTTTAAGAATCAGTCGGGACTAGCCGTAATACTTGGAACAGGTACAAATACTGCACTATACGATGGACAGGATATTGTTCTGAGTATTCCCGCTCTCGGATACATACTGGGAGATGAGGGAAGCGGAGCCTACTTTGGTAAAGAATTGATAAAAGCATACCTGCAGGATGAATTACCTGGTGCTATCCAGGATGACTTCCGCCATGTTTATAATCTAACCGTTGAAGATATAAAACATGCTGTTTACAAAAAGGCAAAACCAAATCAGTTTTTTGCATCATTCACTCGATTTATCTCCCAATACATGAATGATCCCTTTATTCAGAAAATGGTCAGGAAGGGTTTCAGTGAATTGTTTGAGAAGCAAATCATGAAAGTGGATGGATGGCAACATCAAAAAATCAGGTTCACGGGATCAATTGCTTATTATTTCGAGCCGTTGCTCATGAAGATTGCCGTGGATTATGGCACTGAAATTGACAGAATACTGAAGGCTCCCATTGATGAGTTGGTCTCGTATCACCTTGATATGCCGCATAAGATGCAGGGCAGAAAGAAATAGGACCCGTTCGGAAGGATGCTTTCCGCTTCCTTCCGGAGCGAGATTCATTTTTAACTTTTCAGGCCGCCTCATTTATCCTGCATCTCTTCCAGGATCTTCTCAACTGCTTGCTCGGTTTGGGTTAACTTTTTCCGACACAGTTTAATCAGTTGAGCGACACGTTTCACCTTCTCGGTGAGATCGTCAACATCAAGGTCTTCATTCTCAATGTGCTCAAGAATCTCTTCAATTTCTTTGATGGCATTGCCATACCGAAACTCATCATTTGTCATATCCTTTGTGATTATCAGGTTATTTTTTTGTTGATACGGTGGGTGTTTTTGGAATGGTGAATGCAAATCGGGTGCCTTTACCTTCTTCACTTTCAACCGAAATAGAGCCCCGGTTCTTCAGGATTAATTCATGTGCAATGATCAATCCCAATCCGGTTCCCTGCTCATTAGCTGTTCCCTTACGGGTAATGTGGGTATCCATTCTGAACAATTTCTTTATGTCTTCCTGGTTAATACCAACACCATTATCTGTAATGGTAACTTCAGCAAAACCATTCTTGTCTGTAATACCGATCTTCACCCATCCGCCGATATGAGAATATTTAATGGCATTGTTCACCAGGTTTCGAAGCACGGAAGTGATATGGCTTTCATCAGCATAAACAATAAGCGCTTCCTGCAAGTCCCGTCTGAATTCAATGCTCTTTTTATGTGCCAACACTTCTTCGACAGAGATCAGGTGATTAATGGTTTTGTACAGGTCGAAATATCCGGGATGAAATTCAATCATTCCTCTCTGATTTCTTGACCATTGTAAAAGATTCTCAAGCAATTGAAAGAGGTTCTTTGAAGATTGATAGATGATTCCACTGTTTTTCTTTATTGCTTTTGTATTTGATTCATCAGCATCCTGCTCCAGCAAGTCTGTATATTCAAGCAGTAAATTGAATGGTGTTATCAGGTCCTCCGCAAGGACCGTAAAGATCTTATTCTTTGTCAGGTTGATGTTTTGCTGTACCTTCTGCGATTCAATCAGTTGCAGGTTTGCCTCCTCCTGAAGTTGTTTTTGTTTTTCAAGGATTATATTCGATTTTCTTCTCTGGTACAAATTGTACATGCTAATGGTACTGAATGTTATGAGAATGATTATCAAAACGATCATAAAGTTCCGGTAATACTTGTTTTTTTCGATCTCGAGGTTTACAATCTCTTCATTTTTCCTCAATAACTGAAGTTCCTGGTCTTTACTTTCAATATCATATTGTCTCTGGAGGGTTGTTAACTTTTGTTCGATCGAATGAGTAAAGAGTGTATCTTCAAACTCACTGCTCATTGTGCGATAGGTATATGCTTTTGGCAGGTCACCGATTTTCAGATAGTATTCAGAAATAGAGAAATATGCATTACTGACTGCTGCTATATCATCCGACGCTCTGGCATTATCCAGGCTATAATGGAAGAAGGTTAACGCATTCCCGAAGCTACCGTTTGCCAGGAAAATCTTCCCGATCTGGTTTTCGGCAACGGACAATTGTTTCAGCAAACTGAAACGGATAGATTCTTCTCTTGAAAGGTGAAATTTCTCCAGTGCTTTTTCCTGGTTTCCTGACCTCAGGTATACATCTCCCAGGATATTCAAGACTTCAACCCTTTGCACAAAATTGCTGGCTTTCTGATAATAATCTGCAGAAATTTCTAATTGTGACGCGGCTTCGGTAAGATTTTCCAGGTAAACGTTCAGTTCTCCAAGGTTGTGATAGCTGGCTGCCAGCAGGGTGTCATTTTTAATCTCATGGCTATTCCTGGTTGCTGCTTCAAAACAGGAGAGGCTGTTCCCAGTATCCCCGATATTAAAATATGCGATCCCAAGATTATTAAGGCTTCGAACCAATCCCTTCCTGTCATAAATGGCATTGCGCAGGTCCCTGGCTTCTTCGAAGTATGCAATGGCATCATCATAGATCCCGAACGTTGCATATGCGACTCCAATGGAGTTATATGAATCGGCAATACCCCTCTGATCTTCCAGCCTTTCGGCAATTTCAAGGGCCTGGGTCGCGTATTGAAGACTTTTTTCAAAAGATATTGTCCAGTACAAACTTGCAAGCTCGTTAAGCATTGCGATATGTTTTGATTCAGGGGTATTTTCCATTTCCCGGATGAGGCTATCGATTAGTTGCCCAACAGGTTCCTGTGCTGCAACCTTACTATTGCAGATTAATCCAAGCAAAAGGATCATGATTGCCATTTTCCAATGGGAACAGGGTAGTCGTTGATCTCTTATTCTTTTCATTCAGCTCTTTTTTGGCACAGTGAAGAAAAAGCTACTTCCCTGGCCGGGAACACTGTCAACCCAAATTTCACCACCGTTTTTCTCAACAAACTCTTTACACAGGATCAATCCAAGTCCGGAACCTTCCTCTTCGGAGGTGCCTTTTGTGGAAAAGGTTTTTTCCAGGTCAAATAGTTTATCCAGATGATTATCCGGGATCCCGGTGCCATTATCGGCTACTTCAATTTGCACGACGTTTTCATCCTCTGCAGATCGGATACGGATCAATCCGCCGGAGGGGGTAAATTTTATAGCATTGCTAAGCAGGTTACGCAAGATGGTATTAAACAGGTTTGCATCAGCATTGCCCCGGCTCTCTTTGTTAACCTCATTCACCAAAATTACCCCTTTCTTTTCAGCACTGGCTTTCATCAGGGAAATGGTCTCTTCCGCCTTACCATGCAGGTTAAATTCAGCGGGTTCAAATTTCAGTTTTCCTGTTTGCACACTGGTCCATTGAAGGAGGTTCTGAAGCAGGTTATAGAGATTATGAGCCGATAAGTTGATCAGGTGACAGTATTTCTTTCGATCCCCATGGTTGATCTCTTCGCTATGATCATGTAACAGTTGAGCAAGTCCGAGCAAAGCCTGGAATGGATTGATCAGGTCGTGACCAATGATTGAAAAAAGTTTATCCTTGGTGGTGTTCAATTCGTGCAAATTATTTTCAGAGTGCCTTAATTCTTTGTTGGCATAATAATACTGTATGTTCTGTTCCCTCAATTGTTCACTGGTATTTTTTTTCCTGCGATAACTGCGTAAACCCAACAGTCCGAAAACTAGCACCAGCAAAGAGGAAAGGATCAAATACCTGATCAGGTCACTTTGTTTTTTCTTCTGAAGAGTTCTAATATTCTGAACCTGTTTTAATAACAAAATCTCTTCATTTTTTCTTTCAGCTTCAAATTTAACCTGCATTGCTGCAATACGGTCGTTGGATTCCTGGTTGTAAATACTGTCGGCTACCTGCCGGTATAGATCATGGTACTCCAGTGCTTTTGTATAGTCATTTTTAATGCTGTAATAATGAGCCATCAATGAATACATGTCCATGACCAGATCATTGGATTGCAGTTTAACTGCGAGTGGTAATCCTTCCCTCAGGTAACGAAATCCGTTTCCATAATCACCGATCTCGAAATAGAGTTGTGCAATATTAAACTTCGAATTAGCAATGCTGAACGAATTATCCAATTCCATATTGAGTTCCAGGGATTGAAAATGACAGGAAAGGGCTTCATCATATCTTCCCGTCTCTTTATAGATGTCTCCTAAATTGTTAAGAGCATCCGAAATCCCTGCCGAATCACCCAATTCATAATACAATTCAAGTGTTTTCAATCCATAATCCAATGCTGCAGGGTATTGTTCTGTCTCGAGGTGAAGGTAGGCAAGGTTATTCAGGCAGATTCCCATTTTTTGCTTATCTCCAATTTCAAGGAATGTCTGGTGCGATTTCAGGGTGTACTCAATGGCTTTTTGGTTGTCACCAAACTCACTGTAAATCAAGGCTATGTTAGAATATGAACCGGCTATTCCCTCGTGATCTCCCAGCCCTTCTCTAAGATCAAGGGATTCCAGGTAGAATCCCAGTGATTTCTCGTACTCGGCAAACAGGAAATAGACATTTCCTTTCCGGTTCAGCGCATCGGCTCTTCCTTTTTTATCATTAATCTCTTCACTGAGTAGTAGTGCCTCTTCTGCAAAATTCAATGCAGCAACTAAAGAAGTATTTAAATGAATCCTTGACAGATCGATATAGATATCGATTTTTTCCGACTTATCAGCAGACTCCAATCTATTTTTTAAGCTATCGACAACATGTTGCTGACAGAGGGCAGATTTGGTAATTGAGAAAGCAATACCAAGTAGAATGAGTGGTATGGTAAATCGCTTCATCATTCTGTTTTTTCAACCGTACTGGTACTCTTTCCGCTAAAATAGGTTGTTTTAATTACATCTCCCGGGCTTAAATCACTGGATTTTTTGATTACCTGGCCATTTAAAGAGGTAATTGAATATCCTCTCTTCAATACATTTCCCGGGTTGAGGAATTGTGTCGTTTTTTCAATCGTATTCAGCCTGTTTTTCTGGAATCGAATACCATTTTTAACCTGTGGTTGTATTGACCGGATCAGGTTTTTCAGGTCAACGAACCGATATGAGATCATTTGTTTTACAGCACGGATGATCCTTGTATTGGTGTTTTTCAGGTCTTCCTGTTTCCGTTTGAGGTAATTTTTACCGATCAACATGCATTTTTCGCTTGCTTTGTTGAGTACATGTTGTCTGTTAGCAAGCAAATGCTTGGATTTCAGGGCGATGGAATTGGCTATATTATCCAGGTGCATGCCTCGCTTTTGAACCTCTATTCCGGTGAGTTTCATGGTTTTGTTTTGAATTTCAAGCAGGCGGGCAAAAAACACAATCGATTGCTGGATGATAAAATCTGCAACGGCAGTGGGTGTTTTTAACGGTGTATGTGCAACAATATCGGTCACGGATTCATCTTTTTCATGTCCGATTCCAGTGATTACAGGCAGGGGAAATTGTGTGATGTAATAGGCTAACTGATAGTTATCGAAGCAGCTCAGGTCTGCCTGGGAACCACCACCACGGATGATAGCAACCACATCAAAAAAATGTTCGTAAACGTGCACACGGTCCAGTGCATTGATGATTGAATGTTCTGCTTCCGATCCCTGCATTGTTGCAGGAAATAATTTATAGTAGTATTTGAAGCGATAGTCGTTCAACTCCAGCTGGCGGATAAAATCTTCAAAACCAGCGGCTGTTGCAGAAGATATTACAGCTATTTTCTGCAGAACCCGGGGCAGTGGTAGCTCCTGGTTCATGGAAAGCACGCCTTCCTGTTCAAGACGATGTATTATTTCCTCTCTTTTTCGTGCAAGTTCCCCCACGGTATAGGCTGGGTCTATATCCTGAATGTTCAGACTGAGTCCATACACTTCATGGAATTCCACGCTGCATTTGGCCATGATTTTTATGCCTGCATCAAGCTTCTGCCGTGTTGTTGACTCAAAATAGGGTTTTAACATGCGGTATGTATAGGCCCAGATAGTAGCCCTTGCCCTGGCTTTAATGTGCAGGCTGTCTGGATCCTTATCCACCAGCTCAAGGTAGCAGTGTCCTGCGCTGTTGACCTTCATTTCGCTTATCTCAGCAACAACCCAATAAAGATCCTGCAGCGAACCTTTGATCACCTCTTTAATTCTGAGATTCAGATCAAACAGGGAAATACTATTTTCCATATCAGGGGAGTCGGTGGTTATTTAATAAAAATCAGATATACTTGGTTCGCGAAATTTCCCTTTATTTTTTTCCAACTGATTCAGAAATTCTTCCTGCTTCCGGTCCAGTTCATCCTGGTTTCTTGCCACACCCATTATAAAATCGAATCGTACAACCTGTTCTCCTTTCTCATTGTAAATAAACCACTCTCCGTCTCTCCTGTCCTGGTTGTATTCACCAATAACATAGGGTATCCCGGTCAGGAAGTATTGTGCATAATCCCCATGAAGTTTGCCCTCTTTGAATGTACTTTTGAGTGATACACTGCCATTCTCAAAGTACTGAATCCAATCTCCGTGTACTTTATCATAACTGAAATTCAGTATTTCGGACACCTTTCCATTTGGATAATAGACAGTTGAAATACCGTGTTTTTTCCCATGAACATAGTTCTCCGAATAGCTTACGTTTGAGCTGTAGTAGGAGTAGTATTTCCATTCACCATGCTTTAACCGTTCGATGTACTGGCCTTCTGCAGCAAGGCTTCCTGTGTTGTAATAGATACGGGCATAGGCTTCCTTGCCATCCTCTTCAAATTCCAGGATAGATTGGGTCCCTTTATCTTCATAAAACCTGGTGAAGGTCCCAACCGGTTTATCATCTTTGAAAAACCCTTCATACCTCTTATTCCCGTTTTCGTAATAGGTTACCCAATATCCTTGTTTTAAACCGTTCTTATCAATCCGGTTAATCGCCGTATCGGTTTTTAAGGTAACAGATTGAGCAATAGTTAGTACCGGGACAAAAAATAATAGAAAAAGCAACAATTTGCGTACGTATTTCATTTGGGAATGTCGGATTAGTGCTGGTTTTGGATTACGGTTTTTCATTTCACATAAAACGGGATGGCTATGCATTAATTACCATGCAGGAAGTAAAAATAAAAAAAAAGTCCCGAACCCGAATAGCGGGAGGGACCTTTTTAGTCAGGATGAACCGGGTTATTTTACCTCTTCGAAGTCCACATCGGTAACCTCATCATCTCCTTTTGAATCCTTTTTCTTTTCCTCACCGGGTTGGGTTGATCCGGTACCAGCATCTGCTGTCTGGCTGGCTTTATACATCTCTTCTGATGCTGCTTGCCATAATGAATTGAGTTCTGCAGTTGCCTTATCAATGGCATCAATATCCTGGTTTTTATGGGCTTCCTTCAGGCTTTCAAGTGCTTTTTCGATCGGGCCCTTTTTATCCGCGGGCAACTTGTCACCAAATTCTTTCAGTTGTTTTTCAGTTTGAAAGATCATACTATCGGCAGCATTTAGTTTATCCACTCTTTCTCTTGCCTGTTTATCCGATTCTTCATTCATTTTGGCTTCCTCTTTCATCCGTTTGATCTCATCTTCGCTTAAACCGGAAGATGCTTCAATACGGATTCTCTGCTCTTTCCCGGTTCCTTTATCCTTTGCCGAGACATTCAGAATGCCATTGGCATCGATATCAAATGTAACCTCGATTTGAGGAATACCGCGTGGAGCGGGTGGTATTCCATCCAGGTGAAAACGGCCAATGGTTTTATTGCCAGCGGCCATGGGCCGCTCACCCTGAAGAACATGGATCTCTACAGAAGGCTGGTTATCAGCAGCCGTTGTAAAGGTTTCTGCTTTTTTCGTTGGAATGGTTGTGTTTGCATCAATTAATCGTGTCATAACCCCACCCATGGTTTCTATTCCAAGGGACAGGGGGGTAACATCGAGTAACAGGACGTCTTTAACTTCACCGGTCAGGACCCCTCCCTGAATGGCAGCACCGACAGCAACCACTTCATCCGGATTAACTCCTTTTGAAGGAGTTTTTCCAAAGAAATCCGTTACTAATTTCTGAATAGCAGGAATACGTGTTGACCCACCAACAAGCAATACCTCATTAATATCTGAAGCCGTATATCCTGCATCTTTCAATGCCAGTTTACAGGGTTCAATAACAGCCTGGATGTATTTATCAGCCAGTTTTTCGAATTGTGACCGGCTTAATGTTTTCACCAGGTGTTTGGGAATACCATCGACCGGCATGATATAGGGCAGGTTTATCTCCGTACTGGTTGAACTGGACAACTCTATTTTAGCTTTTTCAGCTGCTTCTTTCAGCCGTTGAAGTGCCATTGGATCTTTTCTCAGATCAATGTTTTCATCTTTCTTGAATGAGTCCGCCAACCAGTCAATGATCACCTGGTCAAAATCATCACCACCCAGATGCGTGTTCCCATTGGTAGATTTTACTTCGAAAACCCCATCACCAAGCTCCAGTATAGATATATCAAATGTACCACCACCAAGGTCAAAAACAGCGATTTTCAGATCGGAAGATTTCTTATCAAGTCCATATGCAAGGGAAGCGGCAGTTGGCTCGTTGATGATCCGTTTTACTATTAACCCGGCAATTTCGCCCGCTTCCTTTGTTGCCTGCCGCTGCGAATCGCTGAAATAGGCCGGTACAGTTATCACTGCTTCAGTTACTTCCTGACCCAGATAATCCTCTGCCGTTTTTTTCATTTTCTGGAGAATCATGGCAGATATTTCCTGCGGAGAATAAAGCCTGTCATCAATCTTCACCCTGGGCGTATTGTTTTCCCCTTTCACAACTTCAAAGGGCATTCGTTTTATTTCCTCACTAACTTTCTCATACGTCTCTCCCATAAACCGTTTGATGGAATAAACCGTTTTTTTCGCATTGGTAATGGCCTGTCGTTTGGCCGGATCACCTATTTTTCGCTCATTGTTTTCAACGAATGCAACCATCGACGGAGTGGTTCTTTTTCCTTCACTGTTGGGAATAACCACCGGTTCATTACCCTCCATAACTGAGACACAGGAGTTTGTGGTACCTAGATCAATTCCAATAATTTTACTCATAGTCGGTATAATTTATAATAAATGCTCAAAATTTTCGTGTTGTATTCCTTTGATCAATCATTGTGCCATATTGAAATAGGGTCAGTTATATGTAATAATGACACCTGATTGAACGATTATAAGAATTCATTGCATGATGAATGACAAAAAGACAGCATCCCCCCTGGGCTATTATCATCAATAAGCGGTGAATTTATTCCTTTAAATCCAACAAATTTGTAGCTTTGTGAAGAGGATACAAAAAAATCAAAACATGTCACTTCACAAAACAGTCAGGAAGGTAACCACTCATGTTCTAATTGCGATGAAACTGAGAGGGGAAAAGATAGCCATGTTAACCGCCTACGACTATTCAATGGCAAGGATTTTAGATAAGGCAGCGATTGATGTTATCCTGGTTGGTGATTCAGCTTCCAACGTTATGGCTGGTCATGATACCACCATACCGGTAACTCTCGATCAAATGATTTATCATGCTGCAGGGGTTGTAAGGGCTGTAAAGAGGGCACTGGTTGTTGTGGATCTTCCGTTCGGGACCTATCAGGGAAACTCCAGGAAAGCACTCTCCTCGGCGATACGAATCATGAAGGAAACCGGAGCACATGCTGTGAAACTGGAAGGTGGAAGTGAGGTCCTCAAATCGATACAGCGCATTTTATCTGCCGGAATACCCGTTATGGGACACCTTGGATTAATGCCGCAGTCGATCCATAAATTTGGCACCTATGTTGTTCGTGCAACGGATGACGATGAAGCGGATAAACTGGTCGAAGATGCACATAGCCTGGAAGAGGTAGGTTGCTTTGCTATCGTTCTCGAAAAGATACCGGCGAAACTTGCGGGCAAGGTTGCCCGGGAGATTAAAATTCCCATTATCGGAATCGGTGCAGGGAAAGATGTTGATGGTCAGGTTCTTGTTCTGCACGATATGCTCGGCATCACACAGGAATTTTCGCCACGGTTCTTACGACGATACCACAACCTCTATCAGGAAATGCTTGGTGCAGTGGAGACCTATATTAGTGATGTTCGCACACTTGACTTCCCGAACGATAAGGAACAATATTAACGCAACGCCCTTATCTTCCCGATATGGAGATACTTTATGAGGACAATCATTTGATTGCCGTAAATAAATCATCTTCTGAGTTGGTGCAGGGGGATGAAACGGGTGATAAATCCCTGGATATATCCATAAAAGAATACCTGAAGGAGAAATACAATAAGCCGGGAAATGTGTTTCTTGGTGTTGTTCACCGGCTTGACCGGCCTGTTTCGGGAGTAGTAGTGTTTGCGAAGACCGGTAAGGCTCTCAGCCGGATTAACAGGCTTTTCAGGGATCAGAATATCAGTAAAACCTATTGGGCGATTGTGAAGAATAAACCCGTTCCTTCCTCAGGGGAACTGAATCATTACCTGACCCGGAATGCCAGGCAAAACAAATCATATGCCCATGATTCGCAGGTTCCCGGATCAAAGAATGGGAGGCTTGCTTACCGTACACTCATCTCGTTAAAGAATTACCACCTGCTTGAAATTGATCTGTTTACCGGTCGTCATCATCAGATCCGCTGTCAGCTGGCAAAAATAAACTGCCCGGTGAAGGGTGATCTCAAATACGGATTTCCAAGATCAAACCCGGATGCCGGAATATGCCTGCATGCCAGGGAAATTCGGTTTATCCATCCTGTAAGGCAGCAAGAATTAATACTAACTGCTTCCCCTCCAGAGGAGAAACTCTGGTCATTTTTTCTGGAAGAGATGACGGGAAAACACTAACCTGTTGAAAAAATTGAACCGTCAAAGTAGAGAGGGAGCAGTTGCCTGGCACTGTCAATGACCTGTACCTTCCCCTTGCCTACTAGAATAATCCGCAATGGACTATTCTGTTTAAGCTCGGTTTCTATCATAACCTGCCGGCAAAAACCACATGGGGATACAGGCTCCTGGGTTAGCTCTTCTTTCTTTAAAGCGGCAATGGCAATCGTTCGTATCGGAAGATCCGGGAAATTTGCTGAGGCATAGGATATTGCTACCCTTTCTGCACAAATACCGGAGGGATAAGCTGCATTCTCCTGGTTGCTGCCATCCACAATCTTACCATTCGTAAGCAGGACGCTCGCCCCAACTTTGAATCGTGAATAGGGAGCATATGCCTTTTTTGCTGCTTTCTCAGCCCTGAGCGCCAGGGCCCTCTCCTCCGGTTTAAGTTCGGAAATGGAGCCAAATTCGTGAATGATTGTCTTTATTTCCCGGGTCATTATCCAATTTGTTTGTTCAAATTTACAATTATATTTTTATATTTTTGCGCAAATGAAATCCATGAAACACATTCCTTTTTTTCTGCTGTTTGTACTTTTTATCGTTTCATGCAAGTCGGCCAGGTATGCATACATTGCTCCCGGATCCGTTACTGCCGATCGGCAACAGTATATTGACCGGTTCAGTGAGTTGGCTGTATCTGAAATGAACCGTACTGGTATTCCGGCAAGCATAACACTGGCTCAGGGATTGTTGGAATCAGACAACGGCAGCAGCACACTTGCACTGAAAGCCAATAACCATTTTGGAATAAAGTGCCATGACAACTGGAGGGGACAACGCATCTATCATGATGATGATCGAAGAAACGAGTGCTTCAGGAAATATTCATCTGCCTGGGAATCATACAGGGATCATTCCGATTTCCTTAAGGGAAGTGGGCGATATGCGTTTCTGTTTGACCTGCAACAAACCGATTATAAAGGCTGGGCAAAAGGACTGAAGAAGGCCGGATACGCAACCAACAGGGAATATGCGGAATTGTTGATCCGGATCATTGAGGAGAATAACCTGCAGATGTATGACCGGGGAATTATTGCAAAAAAGAATGTTCCTGCCGACCAGATGGTTGTGTCTGAAAATCAAACTGAACCTGATCAGGAGAGTTACAATAATGAGGTGACGGATATTGACAATTTTACGGTTGACCTGAATAAACGATCCATTGCCCAGATTAACCGGATAGACTATGTGGTTGTTAAACCGGGTGATACATTCATCGAACTGGCAGAGGATTTTGAATTGATGTACTGGGAGCTGTTCAAATACAATGACCTTTCCAGGGATGCTGCACTTGAACCCGGACAAATTCTTTTTTTGCAACCCAAACGAAACAGGGCGGAATTTGGGTACGATTATCACACGGTTGAGGAGGGGGAATCAATGTATTCAATATCACAGAAGTATGGTATTAAACTGGCAAGCCTGTATAAAATGAACTTAATGGAAGAGGGGGAAGAACCGGCGGTCGGTCAGAAGTTATGGTTAAGAAAAACGAAGCCTGCTCCGGGAAGCGGAGAAGAGGGAGGAGACGAAGATAAGGAGACTGTGAGACAGGGGGACTAAGGGACGAAGAGAAGTGATTTGAGAGGTGAGTTGAAATGGGTCCTCGGTAAAAGAAAACTGAAAACCACTTTAATTTTGAAAGTTGAATGTTGAGCCATGCGCCTACGCTGAAGCTTCAGCGCAAGCGTAAGGCACGCCTTTGGCAAATGTTGGTGTCCTACTTCACCCTGCACCCTTTAACCTGTTTTCCACGCAGAAAATCTGAAATTTTCATTCTTTTTTTTCCTTCCAGTTGGAGTTCCAGCAGGTGGATATATCCTCCGGGAACAGCTACTTTCAGGTAGGTTTTTTGATCACTCACAAGGGTCCCGGGAGGTTGATCGTGCTCAATGAATTCAGGATTTGAGGTAAAGATTTTTAAGACCAGTTTTCTTTCAGCAGGGAATTGGAGCATGGTCCATGCGGCAGGGTAGGGGGATAATCCCCGAATAAGATTATAGATACTTTCAGGATTACGATTCCAGTCAATGGCGCAATCCTCTTTGTGTATTTTGGGTGCTCTTTTCAGTTCTCCTGTCATTGATTTCAGCAACTCATCCTGATCGGTCTCCCGTACCTTTTTTTCAACAACAGCCCGGGTGGTTTTCAGTACCAGCTCAGCTCCGGTTTTTGCCAGCTTATCGTGCAGCTCCCCGGCATTTTCATCCTCTCCGATGGCTACCCGTTCCCTGAAAATGATCTTCCCTGCATCAATCACATCATTGATAAAAAAGGTGGTGACTCCGGTCTCTTTTTCTCCATTGATAATTGCCCAATTTATCGGTGCGGCGCCACGGTAATTCGGAAGGAAAGAAGCGTGCAGGTTAAATGTTCCGTATTTAGGAATACTCCAGATCTCCTCAGGAAGCTTCCTGAATCCTACGATGATCTGTATATCCGGTTTCAGATTAACAATTTTTTTCCGGAATTCAGGATCTTTCAGGTTTATCGGTTGAAGAATGAGCAATCTTTTTTTTAAAACCGATCGTTTCACTTCAGATTGCTTCACTTTAAGGCCTCTTCCGGCGGGTTTATCAGGCGTGGTAACAACTGCAACAATCGTGTAGCCGTTTTTTATTAATGTGGAAAGACTTGGAACAGCAAATTCCGGTGATCCCATGAAAACGATCCTGACATCTTTATTTTCCATCCGTTATTAATTATCCTCATCGTCCTGGTATAATTCCAGAAAATGGCCCATTTTATCCCTTTTGGTTTTGAGGTAGAATTCGTTGTACTGGTTGGGTTTTACCGGAAGCGGTATATTCTCGACAATTTTCAGCCCATATCCTTCCAAACCAGCCCGTTTAACCGGATTATTGGTAATTAAACGGATTTTTCCCAGTCCCAGTTCATGCAATATGTTAGCGCCAACACCATAGTCTCTTTCATCCGGCGTAAACCCAAGGTCTATGTTTGCCTCCACGGTATCCCTTCCCTCTTCCTGTAGTTTATAGGCTTTTATTTTGTTGAACAATCCAATTCCTCTGCCTTCCTGGTTCATGTAAAGGATCACTCCCCTCTTCTCCTTCTCGATCATTTCCATTGCCATATGGAGTTGAGTTCCGCAATCGCACCGCAGCGATCCGAAAATATCCCCCGTTACACAGGATGAATGGACACGTACCATTACTTCATCACCGGTTGTCCATTTCCCTTTAATCAGGGCAACATGGACCTGTCCATTCGATTTCTGGAGAAAAGGAATCAGGTTAAACGAACCGTATTTTGTTGGCAATTTGACCATGGCTCCCTTTTCGATGAGGCTTTCCTTCTGTAATCTGAAGGCAATCAGATCTTTGATGGCAATTATTTTCAGGTCGAATTTTTCTGCAATGGTTATCAGTTGCGGAAGTCTTGCCATGGTCCCATCGCTGTTCATAATCTCAACCAGTGCACCACCGGGTTGTAAACCTGCCAGTCTGGTCAGGTCAACTGCAGCTTCTGTATGTCCTGCCCTGCGAATAACACCTTTCGATTTTGCTTTCAGGGGAAAAACGTGGCCAGGTCTTGCCAGGTCATCCGGTCTTGTATCATTATCCACCAGTGCTTTGATCGTCATGGCACGATCTTTTGCAGAAATTCCGGTGGTGCATTCTTCATGCAGATAATCCACCGAAACCGTAAACTGGGTTTCATGAAGGGAGGTATTCTGTCCGACCATCAGGTCAAGCTCCAGTTCCTCACATCGTTCTTCAGGAAGTGAAACACAGATCAGTCCCCTGCCGTGCGTAGCCATAAAATTAACAATCCTGGGAGTAATCAATTCGGCTGCAACGATGAAATCTCCCTCATTTTCACGGTCCTCATCATCCACCACAATAACCATCTTCCCATCCCTGATCTCTTCAATGGCCTCTTCTATGGTATGTAACGGATTCCGGGATTTGTTGATCTCAGTCATTTCCAAAGCAATTCATATGGGTTTCAAAAATACACCGCAAAAGTATTATTTGTTAATAAGATTCCCTAACCAAATAGTGAAAAATAAGGAATAATATCTGATTGCCTATTTCGCACGGCCCGCTTTTTCCCATTTGACAGACTGACTGCCGCGGATATATCTCCAGATTCCTGCAATGTTTGAGTAGTTCATGATATAAAGGTAGTAGGGGAGAAAAAAGAATTTCAGCCTGATGCGGCTATCGCTTATTCCTTTTCCAGCCAACACGAAAAGATAAAATATCACCTGTAACGTGAATGTTATGAGGTAAATATCCATGTTAACATGGTTCTCAACCAGAATCATCAGGTTAAACAGCAAAACCAGAAGGATCGATATGGGGACAACTGTCCATCTGAACACCTTGTGTGACAGAAACTGGAAGGCAAAAAAGCCATGTTTCAGGGGATTTAGCATATCTTTCATCATGACCAGCGACTGGATTCCCCCAGTGGCAATACGAATCTTTCTTTTGAGTTCTTCCTGGATGTTAATCGAAGGTTTTTCAACAGCATACGCTTCAGGACAATATTTTACATTGTACCCTTTTCTGATAACCTGCATTGAGATGTAGAAATCATCGTTAATCACATTTTTATCAATGGATTCAAAAAGTCCGGTTCGTATACCAAATAGTTCGCCTGCACATCCAATGGACGTGCTTATATCCGATTCAAGCTTTTTAATGTATGATTCATACCTCCAGTAAATCCCTTCGCCTGTTCCCACGGCATTATCTACTTTGCTGGTACTGATTCTTTTTTCTCCTGACACACACCCCGTGTTGCTGTCGGCAAACTCGCCGGTTATCAGTTTTATCGACTCCCTGTTTATCATCGTATTGGCATCTGTAAATATGACAAACGGAGTATCGACGAACTGCATTGCGCGGTTAATGGCACTGGTTTTTCCCTCCCTCACATCCTGGTGGTAGACTATATGATCCGGGTATTTACGCAGGATGTCAGGACTTCCGTCATCGGATCCGTCGGTGATCCATACGATCTTCAGCTTATCCCCTGGATAGTCGATTGCGGAGTTGTTCGCTATTTTCTCACCAAGGACATCCAGTTCATTATAGGCAGCAATCAGCAGGGTCACGGATGGCAACTCATCAGGCAACGAGGCTTTGGCTTTTGTATGCATCATTCCTTTGAACCACCGGATGAACATCAGCAAAAGAGTGTAAAACAGGTAGGTATAGAGGATAAAACCCATGAATATCCAGAAAAGTATTTTTATGGCAGTCATGTAATCTGTTTCGAGTAAAATTCCAGCAAACGCGCTGTCAGTTTATTGTTATCGTAATTTTCACTGATGAAACGTTTTGCATTTGTGATTACGCTGTTTCTGATTTTGCTTTGGTTCATCAGCGTTACGATTTGATCTTTGTATTCTTCCGGGTTATGGGCAACAAACAGTTCTTCACCCGATTGTGCATCAATACCCTGTATCCCTTTGGGAGTAGTGATAACAGGAATACCCAGGGCCATAGCTTGTATTATTCTCACCCGTATACCACTGCCGGATAATAATGGAACAATCAGCAGCGTGCCCGCACGGATAAAAGCGCTGGCATCTTCCACTTCACCAACAAATTCCACTTTTGCCTGGTTGAATTTTCTGATCAACCAACCGGGTGCATTACGACCGGCAATGCGCATTTTTATGTTGGGACAGGCTTCCTGAACCTGTGACCATACCTTGTTGAGGAACCAAACAATTCCTTCCTGGTTTGGACGCCAGTCAAGGCTTCCGATGTAGACCAGGGATTGTTCATGTTGTTTGTTCGTCTTGCTTCCCGGTGCAGGGTCAACGCCAAACCCGCAGGTAAATACCGGGATATCTTTTCCTTTCCCCTTGAAAAAAAGGGAGTCATGTTCCGTAATGGGGATGATCAGATCACAGATTTTGATGAGTTTCATTTCATGCTCCTTCATCCTTGCAGCCAGGGATTGCAGATACAAGCGTTTGGCAATGTACCGTGCACCCGCAGCAAGCTCCTCCCATATTTCAGACTCAATATTATGTGCACGAAAAGAGACTAATGCTTTACTGTATTGTTTTATTAACGGTATATAGAGTGACATGTTTATGCCTTCAACCTGTATGATATCAAAGTTATTTCCGGAAATAACCTTCATCAGCTTTTTTTTGAATCGTGCTGATTTGAATCTGATTACATTATAAGGAACTCGCGAGAACAAAAGGTTTATCAACAGGTTAAGGGCAGTTATTCTTGTATTTATCTTTACCGTTTCATATCGTTTCAGGTTGCCGGGACCATTAACCGGCTTAATAGCAATGGAATGGTGTTTTTTAGTTGATGTGGATAACACGGAAACTTGAGCACCATGGTAAAGCAGACCCTTAATGCCGGCGTTAACCGCTACTGCACCCCCACTGGTAGCGGGCCATGGCGGTTTATCAGTGATAATCAATATCCTCATCTACGATATGATTACTTTCCAGCTTGAATATCCTGCTAATCTTTCTTAGGAAAAGAGTATACGTTTCTTTGCTCATCATGGATGAGTCAGTTGTTGCCTTGTAGGTAAGAAATATTCCCAATGGCAATAAGATCATGGATGAGATCCACATACCGGTAAATGGGGAGAGGACGTCTTCCCTGACAAATTTTTCACCGGTTAGTGTGATAACATAATAGATGACAAAGAAAAACACCGAAATGACCACAGGCATACCCAATCCTCCTTTACGGATGATTGCACCCAGTGGAGCACCGATGAAGAAGAAGATGAAACAGGCAAAAGAGAGGGTTAGTTTTCTGTGCCACTCTATCTGGTAGCGCCTGATCCTTTTGGTCTGGGCAACAAGACTGGTACCGGCAGTTGAGACGAATCGCTGAGCGTTACTTGCTTTGGTAAGAGCCTGATCTATGGCACCACTCTGTTCCATATCGTTCAAATTATACAGAATGGTATAGGGTTCAAATTCTCTTGATAGAACGGAATCGGGTGCCTCTTCCCTGATCCTTTCAGGTATTTTTCGACGGGTTACGCCAAAATAGTGACTTCCCAGCATGGTGTTTGAAAACATATCTTTACGTTCATCCAACACATCTGACAGTGAATCTCTGAAAAAGGCTAACTGATCGATATTCATCATGGAATAATTGTTTTTAAATAGATCTTCATCAGTTCGTTGCAATCCGAAACCTGTCAATTCAAGCATGATCGTCTCCTCATCGAACGATTCTCTCCGGTGTGGATAGGTCTTTACGTTTCTCCTTATCCCCTTGTTCTCCTCCTCAACTTCGGTATAGGAGTAGCCATGATAGAGTGTCAGGATCAGTGTGCTGTCACCCTCACTCATTTTCATATACCCTGAATCTGCATAGGTAACTGCAATATTCCCTCTTCTGTCAGTGTGATTGTAAATCAATACTTTTCTCAGCAGGTTGGTTTTGGGATCCTTCCTGGATATCTTGATGCTAAAGCCTTCAATCCCATTGTAAAAGGTGCCTGCTTTTATATTCAATTCGGGTCGTTGCTGCTGGATATCCCACAACAATGACCGGGATTTCAGGTTTGCACGCGGTAGAACATTATTTGAAAAAAAGAATGCACCGATACTGATGAATATCACCAGGACGATCAACGGAGTCATGATGCGTTGAAGGGATATCCCGGAGGATTTGAGGGCAGTTAATTCAAGGTTCTCTCCCAGGTTCCCGAAGGTCATCAGGGAAGCAAGAAGGATTGCCAGTGGCAGTGCCATTGGAATAAAGCTGACCGAAAAGTAAAACAAAAGCTCTGATAAGGTTGCAAGATCCAGGCCCTTCCCTACAAGGTCATCAATGTATTTCCACAGAAATTGCATGATAAGAATGAACAGGACGATAAAAAACGTCAGGATAAGAGGTCCGATGAAGGATTTGATTATAAAAATATGCAACCGTTTCACAATCCTTTTTTTCTGTTCGTACAATGAAGTAACGGGAATAAAATTAGAAAATTTTCTGTTAATGCGGGTTAACTTCTCGAATAGCATGCTATTCTATAACAGGTCGAC
>CAZXGG010000029.1:0-2409 GCA_964640125.1 uncultured Rikenellaceae bacterium | reverse complement strand
GTCGACCTACATTGGTCGTGTATTATGATTGTACAGGGGGGCAGTCCGAAAGATCAGGAAGTCTGCTGCACGATGCAGGGTGGTTGTGTCATAACCAAAAAAAAGGATTCACGCAGAGACCGCAAAGGGAACGCAAAGATTCGCAAAGAGCTGTTTTATAATGATTTATACTTTGCGTACTTAGTTTTTTTCTTTGCGTTCTTTGCGTGAAAAGCAGTTTTGACACAGCCCCTTTCGTTGAAAATATCATCAAAAGAAAAGGAAGGTAACAACTACAACCCAATAATATGCTTCAACTTTGCCACCTGTGTATCCCACAGATCGATCGCATCATCTCTTTCATCCTCTTCAGCGAAATCGGTGATGAACAGGGCGACATCACCGGTCAGCTCATCAATGTTGATCTTAAACTCGAAATAGCATTTTTCTTCATCTTCTTCATCACACCATTTAAAACGCACGTATCGGTTATCTTTTTTCAATACCATTTCGGCAGTCTGTTGGGAATTTTCCCAGAAGAAGGTATATATTTTGCCTTTGACATGAACATCATCCGCAAACCACTCGGACAATCCACCGGCAGTACTCAGTCGATTAAACAGAACTTTGGGGGAAGAGTTAAGCGTATATTCCAGTTCTATTTTGGTTTTCATTAATCCGTTGCTGGTTGAATCTGTTCAGATGCAATATAAAGAAAAATGTTAAATAAAAAAATTAGGAATTTCCTATTTTCACACCGGCTTACATCATAAAATTTTTCCTGATGTTTCATCTCTACATTACACTGGCTTATATTATCCCCAATATTTATGTTTTTTTCCGCATAATGAACCTGTTCATCAGCAGGGGATACAAACTCTGGTACACCCTTGTCTACCTGGCGCTGGCTGCTGTTTATCCCCTTGCAGAAATAAGATTCGACCATGATATGAACGGGTTGATGCAGGTACTGTCAACCCTCTCCGGCTACATCCTGCCATTCTACCTCTATCTCTTCCTGTCTGTTCTCCTGTTCGATCTGTTCCTCCTGCTCAATCTCGGGATCAGGATCCTCTCTTCAGAAACAAGGAAAAGTTTCCGGTTCAGATTTTATGCGCTTTCGGCGATGATCATGCTATCGGTCATGGTGGTAATCGCCGGTGCCATCAACCTGAATACTATACGCGTATCAGAGTTCCGGGTGGAGGTTCCGCGGAGGGATGCCAGGATCGATAGCCTGCGGATAGCCTTCGTGGCCGACCTGCACCTGCAGCGGAATACACACCTGGGTTTCGTTGAACAGTTCGTGAGGAAGGTCAATGCCCTGCAGCCCGATCTCATGCTGTATGGCGGTGATATGCTGGAAGGGGACAGTGATAATGAATCCACGGAGGCTATTGAATCAGCATTGAGAAGTGTTCAGGCAACATATGGAGCTTTTGGCGTTCTGGGGAATCACGAGTTCTACGGAGGAGGGAATGAAACGCGTATTTTTTTCCAAAAGGCAGGAATACCCATTCTTTGCGATACGGTGGTTAGGATTGATAGTTCATTTTACTTAGCGGGACGATATGATCAGCGTTTCCGTAACCGCAAAACCATACATGAACTACTGGAAAATGTCCCTCCTGACCTGCCCGTAATCCTCATGGATCATCGCCCCACGGAGCTCCAGGAGGTTAGCCGCACAGCTGTGGATGTACAGTTTTCAGGACACACCCATAACGGGCAACTCTTTCCCATCAATCTGATTACACGTTGTGTATACGAGCTGAGTTGGGGATACAAGAAGATAGGAAACACCCATTTCTTTGTGACCAGTGGATTGCGGTTATGGGGTCCACCGGTTAAAACCGCCGGAAAATCAGAGATCATGGTTGTGGAAGTCCATTTTGAGTGAATCAAAATGGAATTAATGGTGAGTGGTGAGTTATGAGACAGTGAGCAGTGAATAGTGAACAGTGAGACGGGGAGATGGGGAGACTTTGAGACAATGAGAAGGGGAGATGGGGAGAATGCCTCAAGTGTCTCAACTAAACGGGACAAATTGTAATTTATACGCAAATTTTCTTGTTTTTTCAACTATCCCCCTTGTGCGGTGGTTTGTGTGATAGGGAAGGGGGGTGGGGTGGGTTTGAGTGGTGGCAGGGGGATGAATGATAAAAGTGATAGTTGAGCGTTGAATGTTATGCCGTGTACCATCTCCCCCTTAAGCGGATTCAGCGCAAGCGTAAGGCATGCCTGCCTGTCGCAAGACAGTTAGTACGAGGGTTCCCATCCCGGGATTACCCTCTCGTACCACGACTAAGCATCTCCTCGTGCATTGGCAAGTTCGTGGTACGAGTATTTTGCTCCAATGACAATCTCCCAGCTCCACGGGGGTGTGTCGCAACTAGGTTCTAAGTCATCCTGAACTTGGTTCAGGATCTT
>CAZXGG010000028.1:6784-42539 GCA_964640125.1 uncultured Rikenellaceae bacterium | reverse complement strand
CCGGGATTTCGAATTCTTCGGGAGCCTGGGTACAACCATAGATCGAACGGCTGTTTACCTTCATCCACTCTCCCATCGATGCCAGCTCAGCCTGCGCCCGGTGATCAAATGTTCCCCGTCCCGTTGGTCCAACATTCAGCAACAAATTTCCCCCTTTGCTTACTGATTCGATCAGCAAAACAAGCAACTGTTTGGTGTCTTTCCATGTATGTTCATCGCGGTAATAACCCCATGAACCGGAAAATGTCTGGCAGGTTTCCCAGGGTACCAATTTTCCGTTCATTTCCGGCCATGCTGGAACCTTGAACTGCTCAGGTGTGGTGAAGTCCCATCCATCCTCATAATCTTTCAGATCCATCCGGTCATTGAGTATGATATCAGGTTGCAATTGACGGACCATTTTCAGCAGTTCCTCCGAATTCCAGTCGTTCCTGTCCTTACCATGTTTGCCAGGAAAGGAATAGTCAAGCCACAGGATGTCTATCTTTCCATATTTTGTAAGGATTTCCCGAACCTGGTTATGCAGGTACTTCCTGTAGAGATTCATATCCCGGTCCCTGTTAATCTCAATATACTCTTCATCAGTTGAAGGCCGTAAGGGATGAATTCGATCTACAGTATAATCCGGGTGATGCCAATCGATCAGGCTATAATAAAAACCAATTTTTAATCCTTCGGCACGAAAAGCATCCACCCATTCCTTGATGATATCTTTGTCATACGGCGTATTGGTAACCTTATACTCTGTAAATTCAGAATCAAACATACAGAATCCCTCATGGTGTTTGGATGTAATGACTGCATACTTCATTCCTGCTTCTTTCGCCATTTTCGCCCAGTCAGCGGGATTGAACAGATCGGGATTGAACCGGTCAAAATATTTCTGGTATTCTTCCTCGGGGATTTGTTCGCGGGTTTTAACCCATTCATGCCGTGCAGGCAGGGCGTATAAACCCCAGTGAATAAACATCCCAAAACGGTCATGGACCCACCATGCCATTCGTTCCGTTTTTTCTTTTTCCGTTTCGGTTGTCAATTTCTTCTGGCTGAATCCGGAGAGGTTCAACAACATAAGCAGTGATAAGGAGTAACAAATTTTTTTCATATTCTTTGGTTTATATAAGTGTCTATTTTTTTATTTAACGACTATTTAATCGACAAATATCCAGGCTTTACCTCAGTATTCCAGGCTCAGGTCCATGGTATCATCATACTCCTTCATGGATTGATCCAGCAGGTTGATCATGTCAAAAAGCTTATCAGAATATTCAGGATTGCTAGCGAGGTTATTCATCTCCCAGGGATCAATGTTCAGGTTAAACAGTTGCGTGGTTTTTTCATTATTCACCTGATATTTAATCAGTTTCCAATTATCCCGTGTCCTGATTCCCCGTTGCAGGTTCCGGTATGCAAAAAACAGTTCCTTCCTGATTTCAGCATTCCTGTTCTTAAATACCGGCAAAAGACTTCTCCCTTCAACACCCTCAGGGATCTCTGTGTTTACGAGTTCGCAGATTGTGGGAAAGACATCATTCAGGTAACACAATGCCTCGCTCCTTGAATTCTCCTGAATACCCGGACCTGAAAAAATCAAGGGGACGCGAACACTGTGTTCATAGAGGTTCTGTTTCCCAAGCAGGCCATGCTGACCAACAGCAAGCCCGTTATCTCCGGCAAACAGAATGATTGTATTATCTTTTTTGTCCAGTTTTTCCAGGGTTTCAATCAATCGGCCAATCTGGTAATCCGTATGGGTGATCATGGCATAATATGCTGCGATGTGATCCCGTACAATCTCCGGTGTCCTTGGCCAGGGAGCCAGTTTTTCATCCCTTATCTTCATCTCTCCGTTATCGAACGGATGCTCAGCCATAAAATTTGGAGGTAGTTCAATCTCGTCTGCCGGATACAATGTAGCATAAGACTCGGGGGCCATTCGCGGATCATGGGGGGCAGTAAATGCAACGTAGAGAAAAAACGGTACATCTCCGTTATCTTCCTCAAGAAAACGAATCGCTTCATCAACAAACAGTTCACTCGAGAATTTTTTCCCAATCTTTTTGTTCTCCTCCGGATAAACGCCGGAAGAATCAAAATCAAAATAGGGAACGGCCAGGTGATCACTCATTCCGCCAAAAAAGATTTTTCCTCCATCTGTAAAACAACGAGCATAGGATTGTTTGCCATTATGCCATTTCCCTGTTCCAAATGTTTTATACCCCATCTTCCGAAGAATCTCCGGAAACATGACATGATCATCAGGAATGGTTGCCCCTTTCATCTCCAGGTGAAAAAGAGATCTCCCGGTCATCAGCATCGCCCTGCTTGGCATGCAGATTGCACCGCTTGTCCCACCCATGATATGGGCATGAGTGAAACTGATTCCCTGTTCTGCCAAACGATCAATGTTTGGAGTCAATACCTCTTCATTTCCAAACGCATGTATGGTATTAAACCGCTGGTCATCTGTAAAAAGAAAGACAATGTTAGGACAGGTTGAAAGATTATCATCCCCCCTTCCCATTTTGCAACCATTCATCCAGGTTACCATGAAAGAGATAACCAATCCCATGTAAAGGATCCTGAAACCTGGTCTGATTTTGCTCATACGATCTGGCATGTAGAATAAGGTAAAGTTAAAACATTCTCTCTTCGGTATTAAAATTTTTGTAATTTTATTCGGTTTTATATCCTACTATCACCAATCAAATACCACGCATGGAAAATTATCAGAATCATCCCCTGTATCAGTCGATGGACTTTGAGGCTCTATTCACACAAACATTTCAGATTTACAAAAAACATTTCGGTTGGCTCTTCCTGTATAGTTTTTTAGGCATTGTGCTGATGAGCATGTTGTTGTTTGCAACGAACCTTAAGGATTCTTTTACATATGATTTTGTCAATAATCCTGAGCAAGTGGGAGGTTTGCTTGGTAAACTTTTTTTGTTCCTTCTTGTGTTATTTATCGGGTATTCCCTCCTCTATCTATTCATTCATTATTTTATTATATATCAGTATACTGATCCCGAAAAGAGTCACTTCTCCCTATTTGTAGAGGCAATTAAAAAATTTGCCCTTCCCTACCTGTTGATTATCCTGATTATTGGCATTATCCTGACTGTAAGTATGACGATCGGTCTGTTTCTTCTGATCGTGGGTATGCTTGTGGCACTTCTCTATTTCGGCACAATTTTCCTGCCAGTAACTCCAATTCTTATCGTTGAAAAAGAAGATCCCATTGTTACAATCAGCCGCTGTTTCAAACTTGGTCATCTCGATTTCTGGCCAACACTGGGAGCTCTGATTGTTATTTCCATTCTGATCATGGTTGCATCAATGATCCTGAGTGCTATCGCCATGGCTCCCTTTTCCATTGACATGTTTAGACTATTGAATCCCAATACAGTATTAGAGATGCTGGAAAGCGGAGAATCCATGTTATCCTTCATTACTCCGGGATTTGTACTGGTTTCCTCCATTGTGAACGCCATTACCTTTCCCATTATCCCAATATTTGCTGTACTGGTCTATTTTAAACTGAAATACAAGGAAGACCAGGGGCATGTAATGGAATCATGAACTATTTTACACCCTCAGTTATCCCGGGCCAGTTGTCCGTTCTGAAGGGTGAAGCGGGTAGTCCCTCTTTGTTGTAGAGATTGGCATCGTCCGGATTGTCACTCCATGCATACCGAACAGCAAGGGGATTCTGGATGGAGGGATGATAAACAAACACGGTATCGCCTTCCAGGCGCGCTTTAGCCCAGTGAAAGATCTTGTCTTCACCGGCAATGGTAAAGCCCCTGAGGTAACCATACTTGTCTTTTGCTTCCAGTCCGGTCCCGGTATGAGAAAAGGTTAATTTAATTTCATTGCCGGTAATTTCCATCGACTGATAAATAGGACCAGAGTAAACTACATCCTGGTTATATGCCATTTTTTTTGCTGCAAGAGCCAGTCTTCTTCCAACTTCTTCTTTATTGGCTGGATGGATATTATCTGCTTCACCAATATCAATAGCAACAGCCATTCCCGTATTGGGCAGGGCCAGGGTCATTAGCTGTGCTTCCCGTAGCTCAGCCCAGGGACTTTCTACCGGATTTTTATCCACTGGATGGTGTGCTGCCAACTGAACAAAGAGGAATGGAAAGTCACCCTGGTTCCAATGCTTTCTCCAATCCCTTATCATTAGTGGGAAAAGCCTCCTGTACTGGTAAGCACGGGAATCATTTGATTCTCCCTGGTACCATATCGCTCCCTTTATCCCGAAGGGGATCAAGGGGTTTAGCATTCCATTAAACAGGAGGGTGGGTTTACTGTTAGGATCAAAATCAGCCGAAGGCGGATTTTTCTCCATTTCATCAATGACCGATTCAAAATCAGGATCCTCTGCCAATGATTCAGCACTGGTCCATGTTTCACAAACCGTACCTCCCCAGTTTACACTGATTAAACCAATGGGAATATCCTGATCCAGGTAAACATCCTTCCCAAAGAAGTAGCCGACAGCTGAAAAATCTGCAATATTGGTTCCAATAGCTCTTTCCCATCCTGAACTTTCAATGTTTTTCAATGGCCGGATACTGATTTTTTTCCCGACAGTGATCAACCGGATATTGGGGTAATTTGCCTCCTGAATCTCACGCTCAGAGTTTAGAATTGGCTGTCCGGGCCATCCCTTGACCGGCATCTCCATGTTGGATTGTCCTCCACATAGCCAGACATCACCAATAAGAATATCGGTAAGGGTTATATTATTTTTTCCCTGAATATTCATTTCATATGGTCCCCCGGCATCCATTGGTGCAAACCGGGCGATCCACTTTCCACGCTTATCCGGTTTAACCGATACCATTTGACCGTTCAGCGACAGTGTAATCTTTTCACCCTGGTCCGCCCAGCCCCAGACCGGTATTTCCATTCCTCTCTGCAATACCATGTGGTCACTGAATATGGTTGCCAATTTCACTTCTGCCCGGGTTTCAAGCAGAGTGGCAGGAAACAAAACTGCTCCAAAGATTAAAACAGATAAAGATTTACTGAAAGCCAGTTTCAGTTTACGACTGTTAACAAATTTCATTACTTCGATCTTTTAAACTGCAAATTAAAAATTGAATGGTTAAGTACAGGATATCAATGGTGAAGTGATATCTCCCATAATCCGGGTTGTGTGATCTCAAATTCAAATACAACATCATACCGCATGGTTTTCAGCTTATTCCAGGTTGAGTAGGTTACTTTTCCCCAGAATGGGAACTCAACATTGTCGAACCCTGTAACATGACTATACCGTATTTCAGATCCGGAATTCGAAACAAACATTAGATCTTCAATATCAGAATTGGGAGCTCCTCCCATCAGAATCTTTACAATCACCTGGTTCCCGTCACCTCTTCGCATGGATGTATAGCGTGTCAGGTTTCTCTTCATGATTACCCGTACTGCATTCGTTTCGCTGATTCCTTTATAGACATCGTTTGCCCAGGTTCCCTGAAGCAGTGAATCCTTACCACCCGAAATGAAATAATAGGTGCCATTTCCGTGACGCATCCCATTTCTCCACTCCCCTTCATAAACCTCACCCGTTGACCAGGTATATATCCCCGTGCCGTTGGGCAGTCCCTTTCTGAATTCTCCGACATAATTATCCCTTCCCGAAGCTTCCCCTTTTCCATGCGCCAGACCCTTTTTGCACTCCCCTTTGTAAATCAGCGAAATTTCCGGTTTCAATACTTCGCAGTCTGTCTGTCCAAAGCTAATCGAGCCACTGAGGATCATGCAAAATATACCGATGACTGTTCCTGTTTTCATACTCCAATCAGTTTACATTATTTGTATAACTCATACCCTTCAATGGGTCGCTTTCAAAGTTAACCATTTCTTTGGCTTCACTTGAAATTTCCCAGAAAAGAAGAACCACAAAAAGTGAACAATTTTTACGTGTACGTACACGTAATTTGAAAAATTATCTTTATATTTGTTTTTAACCATGCGGATCGACTCGAATCAAACCTGTAAGACCAACTCATTATAAAAACCGTGCAAAACATAGGGATTCGTGAAATCGCGGAGAAAGCTGAAGTTTCGATTGGTACTGTTGACCGGGTACTTCACAATCGTGGTGGAGTATCGAAATCCACAAAGGAGAAGATACAGGAGATCATCAGGAAGTATCATTACGAACCGAACATGTTAGCGAGGACCCTGGCATCCAGGAAAAGATACCTTCTTGCCACACTGATTCCTTTTTACACCAGGAATAATACCTACTGGTCGGGGCCATTGGAAGGAATAAAGAAAGCAGCTTCAGAAATTGCAGATTTCAGCGTAAGCCTTAGTTACTATTTTTTTGATCAACACGATGCAGATACTTTTTATGAAGCGACAAAAAAACTCCTGAATTCTACTCCGGATGCAGTATTACTGGCTCCGGTTTTCTATCATGAAAGCCTGGCATTCGTAAAAGCATGTGAGGAAAGGAGTATCCCTTATGTCTTCATTGATTCGAATATCCGGGGATTAAAAAACATCAGCTTTTTCGGTCAGGATTCTTTCCAGAGTGGTTACCTGGCAGCCAGGTTGATCAGCATTGGATGCACCTCAAAATCCCGGTTCCTGGTAATTCACGTCGCAAAGGAGGAAGAAAACATCAATCATTTAAAACAGAGGGAGAATGGCTTCAGAGCCTGGTTTGGCGACCATGAACACTTAGGGAAAGCAGTTTTTGAGACCCTTTACATCTCCGGATCAGAAAAGAGTGCTGTTAAGCCCCTTCTACCATCAATCCACAATCATAAAACGAAAGGGATCTTTATTACGTGCAATGCCCACATCATTGCCCGATCGATCAAGCAGATGAAAACAGACCAACTTCGGTTGATCGGGTATGATCTGACAAAGGATAACCTGAAGTTCCTGAAATCAGGAACCATTGATTTTCTAATCTGTCAGAAGCCACGTGAACAAGGGTACCACGGGGTCTACTCCCTGTTCAATTACCTGGTTCATAAGAAACCGGTTAAGGCACTTCATCTTATGCCCATTGATATCATAACCAGAGAAAATTATCGCTACTATCTTGAATTTGAATAAAACCAAAAATATGGATGATTTAACGCGTAAGGATCTAAACGGAAAGGTATGCATTATAACAGGAGGGGCTGGTGTACTCGGAAGCTCAATCGCAGGTGCACTTGCATCCTCCGGGATAAAAACCGCCATTGCTGATATTGATAAACTGGCTGCTGTCGGGTTAGCGTCAGAAATCGAAGCAAAAACTGGGACAAGGTGTATTGGAATTGAAGCGGATGTCCTGTCCAAAAAATCAATTACAGAACTCAAGCAGGAGGTGAACAGTGTTCTGGGTCCAATCGATTTTTTAATCAACGGAGCAGGCGGTAATGCTCCCACAGCCACCACCGAGCTGGAAGAGATTACTAAGGAGGGGGATGACCTGGAGAAAGGATTCTACGGTCTTGAAACCGATGGTTTTGAAAAGGTATTTGCACTGAATTTTTTAGGGACCATATTACCCACCATGGTACTGACAAAAGATATGGTGAAGAATCACCAGGGGGTGGTCCTCAATATCTCTTCCATGAGTGCATTCAAACCACTGACTAAAGTAGCTGCCTATTCAGCAGCTAAAGCCTCCGTAAACAATTTCACCCAATGGCTGGCAGTACACCTGGGAAAAACCGGTGTGCGCGTCAATGCCATTGCTCCCGGATTCTTTATTACCAAACAGAACAGGTTCCTGGTTCTGGATGAAGATACCGGAGGATTTACATCGCGCGGACAGAAGATTGTTGACCATACCCCCATGGGGAAGTTCGGCAATCCGGAAGATCTCCACGGACCGGTTTTGTTTCTGCTTTCGGATCTTTCCAGATTCATAACCGGTATTGTCCTGCCGGTGGATGGAGGATATAATGCATTCGGGGGAGTGTGAGGGCAGAGAGAAGGATGCCTTGCCTGCCGGTTTACCTGCCGGAGGCATGGCAGGCAGGAAGGTTGTGCCACAGGCATGGCTTCGGCAAAGGTTGAAGGGAGAAGTTAAATGTTAGTGAGACTTGATTTTTACAAATTTGTGAAGTAAAAATCATCAGTCGAACTAATCCCGCTGAAAGCGGGGTTAATGGTTAATGGGAAAAAAGTCATGACAATTAACAATTAACCAATAACGATTAACTGCAACTGACTGGCATGTATCGCGCTCAAAACCTGTCTGTCGACAGGAAGGGTTGGCTAATTGAAAACTCAATCATATGGCAAAGAATGTAATTGTAGCTCAATCGGGAGGACCCTCGCCGGTCATTAATAACTCACTCCGTGGCATCATCGAGACATGCCGGAAATTTCCGGAAGTTTTCGGAACAATTTATGCGGGATGGCATGGCATTGAGGGCGTACTGAAGGAGGAGTTATTAGACCTGTCTGTTCAGGACAAAAAGGAAATCGAACTACTCAGTAACACTCCTGCAGCTGGTAGTATTGGAACATGCCGGTATAAACTGCTGGATCAACAGGAAAACGATTTCAACCGGATCCTGGATGTTTTCCATGCACACAACATCGGTTTCTTTTTCTATATCGGAGGCAATGATTCACAGCACACGGCATATAAGGTAAGTCAGCTGGCTCGTGAAAGGGGCATTGAATTAATATCAACCGGCGTCCCAAAAACAATCGATAATGATCTGGGAGATAACGATTTCAGGCTAATTGATCACACTCCCGGGTATGGAAGTGTTGCCCGTTACTGGTCCTACATCGTGCAGAATGCCGACGAAGAAAACCGGGGATCTTCACCAGCAGATCCGGTCCTTGTTCTTCAGGCGATGGGAAGAAAGATTGGTTATATTCCCGCAGCAGCGCGGCTTGCAGACCCTGGCCGGACTACCCCTCTTCTCATATACCTGCCCGAATCCGGAATAATGCTGGAACAAATGGCAGATCATGTGAACGAGCAGCTGAAAGAGAATGGCAGATGCATTGTCGTCGTCAGTGAAGGATTTGATGTGGGAGATATCGGCGATGTCCGGGATGCCTTCGGACACACCTCTTTTGGCTCAACAAAAACTACTGTTTACCAGACTGTGATTAACTCCCTGAATCAGAGCGGAATTAAAGCCAGGGGAGCAGCACGTGGCCAGGTTATGGGAACGGATCAGCGAAGCTCAGCCATTTATGCATCGGTCACCGACCTGGAAGAAGCGTACAACGTGGGACAGAAAGCAGTTGAAATTGCAATGAACGAAGGAAACGGATGGATGGCAACACTGCTGCGTGAACCAGGAACAGTCTACTCGGTGAAGTACGATAAGGTGCCGCTGGAAAAGATGGCACTCTCTGAACGTACATTCCCTGAAAAATGGATCACACAAAACAGGGTGGATGTCACGGATGAATTTCTTGACTATGTCCGGCCACTGATCGGCAGTGATTGGCCATCCGTCCCACTGATTGATGGCAAACAGCGGTTTACCCGGTTCAACATGGTGTTTGCGGAAAAGCAGTTGAAAGAGTATGTGCCGGAAGCCTATTGAAATATCGAATATCGAACAAAGAATATTGAATGATGAAATGATTTAAAAAAATGGAGAAAAAATATGATTTAGAAGATCGATTAATTGACTTCGGAGTTTTAATTATCAAAATTGCTGAACAAATTGGAAATACAATTCCAGGGAAACATCTTGGGGGAAATTTGATTCGTTCAGGTACATCCCCAGCTTTCAATTATGGTGAAGCCCAGGGAGCAGAATCTCGTAGAGATTTCATTCATAAAATGAAAATTTGTCTGAAAGAATTACGGGAAACTAGAGTCGGATTAAAGTTTTTAAATAAGCTGCCTTTTGAACATGTTAGATCTTTATTAGATGAAGCATTGCCTGAAAATGAGGAGTTGATTTCAATTTTTGTTAAAAGTATTGAAACTGCTCAGACCAACTTGAAATCAGATGAGAAAAATCGATGAGCGATAATTTAATCTTATGTCCTTCATCATTCGAAATTCTGTATTCAATATTCATAATTGAATTATACATTAACATTTAATTTCATCATAAATCAACATTTTTTTTAAAATGGATCCTCAGCAACAACTTCGTGATCTCAAACCCAACCACCCGTTTTTCATCGGCATAGACTCTGATGGATGCGTGTTTGATACCATGGAACCAAAGCAGAAAGAGTTTTTTTGCCCTAATGTGCTGCGTTATTACGGTCTTCTTCCCATCTCAAAAATAGCCAGGGAGACATGGGAATTTGTGAATCTCTATTCACAAACCCGCGGCATAAACCGGTTCCTTGCCCTGATCGAATGTTTCGAACTGTTAAAAAAACGCAAAGAAGTGGTGGAACGAGGTTTTCAGGTACCCGATCTTTCTGCTCTCAAAGAATGGACAAGCAAAGAGACAAAATTGGGAAACCCAACACTGGAAATGTATGCCAAACAGGTTCTGAACCATGATATCGACCTTGTATTAACCTGGTCAAAAACCGTTAACAAAGAGATTGCCCAATGGGTGCATGGACTCTCACCATTCCCTTATGTGAAAGAATCCCTTGAGAAAATCAAACCTGAGTCTGATGCTATTGTCGTATCACAAACACCCCTGGAAGCACTAACCAGGGAATGGGAAGACCATGATCTTACAAAATATGTCCGGTTCATAGCCGGGCAGGAATACGGTACCAAAGGCAAACACCTTGCATTGGCTGCTAAAAGGAAATACCCCGATAATAAAATACTTATGATTGGCGATGCGCCGGGAGATCTGATGGCAGCAAAAAAGAATGGTGTACTCTTTTACCCGGTTAATCCGGGGCATGAAGCTGCCTCCTGGAAAAGATTTTATGAAGAAGCAGCAGATATTTTCTTTTCCGGAAAATATAAAGGGAAATATGAGGATGGATTGATTGAAGAGTTTAACCGATATCTTCCGGATAAACCCACATGGGAAATGGTACAGGATTTATAAACGAACCGTATTGAATAATCTACCATTATGATTTATTTCGAAAACGGATCAGATGCAACAATACTTGGGAACCAGGAGCTGAAAGAGGGTCTTTTTGAAGCACTGGACCGGATTGGCCCGAGAAGAAAGATCCTGGCAATCCCTCCGGATTTTACACGTTACCATTCAAAAGCAGGAGAACTAACTGCTTGTGCATACGAATATTATCGAAGCAAACTCACCCACATCCTTCCTGCATTGGGGACACATGCACCCATGAGCTCCGGGGAGATCAACAGGATGTTCCCAGGTATTCCAAAAAAACTTTTCCATGTGCATGATTGGAGGAACGATATTCGATCCCTTGGGACAGTTCCTTCAGCATTCATAAAACAGGTTTCCGGTGGCACAGTAAATTACGAATGGACTGCCCAGGTGAACAGGCTGCTGGTTGAAGGTGATTTTGACTTGATCCTCTCAATTGGACAGGTTGTCCCACACGAAGTTACCGGAATGGCAAACTACAACAAAAACATATTCATTGGAACAGGTGGCGCTGAAGCAATCAATAAAAGTCATTTCCTGGGGGCTGTATATGGAATGGAGAAAATGATGGGAAAGACAGATACCCCTGTCAGACAAGTGCTTGACTACACGAGCGACCACCTGTCAGATCGTTTGCCGCTGATTGTCTATGTCTTAACCGTAATTGGAAGAGATATTGATGGGAAGCAGGTTGTCCGGGGGTTATTCATCGGCGATGACAAAAAGTGTTTCATCCTTGCTTCGGAACTATCCCAACGGGTAAATATTGAACTGCTGGATGCTCCCCTTAAAAAAACAGTGGTCTATCTTGATCCGTCGGAATACAAAAGCACCTGGTTGGGGAATAAAGCAATCTACAGAACTCGCATGGCTATGGATGATGGCGGAGAACTGGTCATCCTGGCTCCGGGACTGAAAACATTCGGAGAAGACCGGGAAATTGACCGGCTGATCAGGAAATTCGGATACCGTGGAACACCCGCCACGCTGGATGCAGTGAATTCACATCCGGAATTGGCACAAAATTTAAGCGCCGCGGCTCATCTGATACACGGATCGTCTGAAGAGCGATTTCAAATTACCTATTGCCCGGGAAAATTAACAGAAAAAGAAATTCTTTCTGTTCATTTCAACTATGGCAACCTGAAAAAGATGATAAAAAGATATGATCCCGGCACAATGAAGAATGGGATAAATCGCCTCCCAGATGGAGAGGAGGTATTTTTTATCTCAAATCCGGCTCTGGGACTGTGGGCAATCAGGTCAAACTCTATGAACTCAGTAACTTAATCAATAAAACCATACGTAATGAAACCGAAAAATAATTCACTAACCAGGAGAAAATTCATTGCCACAACCGGAGCAGCAGTTGCCGGTGCAATGATTAGCAGACCGGGAACATCCATGATAATCCCTGGAAAGCCACTGGATAAAAAACGGTTAGCATTGGTGGGGACCGGAATACGTGGAACCACGTTCTGGGGTAGAAGGGTCCTGGAGAACTACTCCGACCTGATCGATTTTGTTGGGCTGTGTGATATCAACCCGGGCCGTGTCGAATTCTCGAAAAACTACATGAACGCAACCTGTCCGACCTTCACTAACTTCGATGAAATGATGGCCAAAACAAAACCGGATATGCTGATCGTTACCACGGTCGATGCAACCCATCATGAATTCATCATCAAGGGACTGGAAAGGGGAGTTGATGTGTTAACGGAAAAACCGTTAACAACCGATGAAGTAAAATGCCAGAAGATACTCGAAGCAGAAAGAAAATCAGGCAAAAAGCTAAAAGTTGGATTTAACTACCGTTACGGGCCCCACACGACAAAGTTAAAAGAGCTACTCGTATCGAATGAAGTGGGAAATATTACTTCTGTTGATTTCCACTGGTACCTGAATGTCTACCACGGTGCTTCCTATTTCAGAAGATGGCATGGGATCCGATCGAGAAGCGGCACCCTGCTGGTCCATAAAGCAACCCATCATTTCGACCTGCTGAACTGGTGGATCGATTCCGATCCGGTTGAAGTATTTGCTTATGGAGATCTGGAGCATTATGGCAGAAACCATTCCTTCCGTGGTGATAAATGCAGAAATTGTCCGCATCAAACAAAATGCAAATTTTACTGGGATATTACCACGGATCAGATGTTAATGGATCTCTATGTGAAAAATGAACATTTTGACGGTTACATCCGCGATAATTGCCTGTGGAGGGAGGAGATTGATATTTATGATAAAATGGCTGTCCAGATAAAGTATGCCAACAACGTTCAGGTGAGTTATTCACTGACAACCTATTCACCTTATGAGGGATGGAGGATTACCTTTAACGGGATGAATGGAAGGCTTGAATCGTGGTTGGATATACCCTGGAGGAAGGATGAGAAGATCAACCAGGCTGAATTGCATACCCGGGAAATGGAACAGGAAGCAATAGAAACAAATACGGATTACGAGGAGATCATCATGATGAACAATTTTGAAAATTACCGGATGATTAAACTTTCGAAAGAAAGTAGCGGGCATGGTGGAGGAGACCAGCGGCTTCAGGATCAAATATTCAGAAATCCCGATATGCCGGATCCATTCAGACATGCTGCCGGTTCAAGAGATGGAGCCATGTCAATATTGATTGGGATTGCAGCAAGAAAAAGCATTGAATCGGGAAAACCGGTTCGCATTGAGAATCTTACGGATCTTGTTCCTGAAGAGGTGCGACCGGTCATGAAATGAAGCGATCCATATCATCAACATCAGAACCAGATAATTAAAAAAACAGATGAACATTGTAGCCGATGATAAGATCCCTTTTTTACAGGGTGTGCTGGAACCGTATGCCTCGATCCGCTATCTTCCCGGCAAGGAAATCGTTCGCGAAAAGATCATCGATACCGATGCAATCATCATTCGCACACGCACGGAATGTAATCGGAATCTCCTGGAAAGAACATCCGTGAAATTCATTGCCAGTGCAACCATAGGATATGATCATATCGATGCAGCGTACTGCCGAAATAATCAGATTACCTGGACCAATGCTCCGGGATGCAATGCATCGTCTGTAAAACAATATGTTGCATCTGCTCTCATGCATCTCTCCCGTCAGTTCAGGTTCACCCTGGAGGGAAAGACAATGGGCATTATCGGTGTGGGTAATGTCGGAACAAAAGTTGAATCGCTGGCTCATGATCTGGGCATAAAGGTCCTTTTGAACGATCCACCCAGAGCCCGAAATGAAGGGGATGAACAATTTGTAAACCTTTCAGCAATCCTTGAACAGTCAGATATCATTACCCTGCACGTACCACTCATCCATTCAGGGATCGATAAAACTTTCAGGATGGTTGATGCTTCATTCCTTGGAAAAATGAAAAACGGTAGTTTCCTTATCAATACATCCCGCGGGAAAGTGGTGGATGAAAAGGCACTTAAAGAGGCTTTGAGATCCCGGCATGTAAAGGGTGTTATTCTGGATGTATGGGATAACGAACCATCAATGGATATTGATCTGCTTAGCATGACATGCATTGGGACACCACACATTGCCGGGTACTCCCAGGATGGGAAAGCGAATGGGACTTCATCTGCTGTCCGGTCTCTCAGCCGATATTTCAATCTTGACCTGCACGACTGGTATCCCGAAAATATTCCCCAGCCAGCAAATCCTGAAATCACCATCCATTGTGAGAACAAAGATACAGAAACTGTAATTGGTGATGCTGTTCTCTCATCCTACCCCATTGATGTGGACCACCGGCTATTGATGGATTCTCCTGATCAGTTTGAAGCACTGAGGGGAAATTACCCGGTCAGGAGAGAATTCCCGGCACATACGGTTGAGCTGATATCCGGGAACGATAACATGATAAGCGCATTAAAAAAATTAGGATTCAATATCAAAACATAAAAACCATGGAAAAAAAAGCAGATATCGGATTGATCGGGTTGGCCGTTATGGGAGAGAACCTGGTTTTAAACATGGAAAGCAAAGGATTCACCGTGGCAATTTTCAACCGGACCGTAACAAAAGTTGATCATTTTGTAACCGGCCGGGGAAAAGGAAAAAATATAATCGGTACCCGCTCCCTGGATGAATTTGTACTATCCCTGAGCAAGCCGCGGAAAGTGATCCTGCTTGTAAAAGCCGGTCAGCCGGTTGACGATTTTATTGAGCAGCTGATCCCGTTAATGGACCGGGGGGATATCATCATCGATGGTGGAAATTCACATTACCCGGATACAATCCGAAGGACTGAATATGTTGAGAGCAAAGGGCTATTGTACATTGGTACTGGAGTATCGGGAGGTGAGGAGGGTGCATTGCATGGGCCCTCCATGATGCCCGGTGGCTCACCCGATGCCTGGCCCCATGTGAAAGAAATATTTCAAAGCATCAGTGCAAAAGTGGAAGATGGTTCTCCATGCTGTGACTGGGTTGGGGAAAAGGGAGCAGGTCACTTCGTCAAGATGGTTCATAATGGAATTGAATACGGGGATATGCAACTGATCACGGAGGCTTACCAGCTCATGAAAGATTTTCTTGGCATGTCGCACCAGGAAATGCACGAAGTATTCAAAACATGGAATGAAGGGGAACTGAACAGTTACCTTATCGAGATCACCCGGGATATCCTCGCTTTCAAGGATGAGGATGGGAAACCACTGGTAGAGAAAATCCTGGATACTGCCGGCCAGAAAGGAACAGGGAAATGGACCGGTATAGCAGCCCTTAACCTGGGAATCCCTCTAACCCTGATCGGAGAATCCGTCTTTTCCCGCTGTCTCTCTGCACAAAAAGAAGAGCGGGTATCGGCTTCAAAAATTTTAACCGGACCGAAGCCAAATTTTACAGGAAATAAAAAAGCATTCATTGAAGATCTGAGGCTTACCCTGCTTGCTTCAAAAATTATCTCCTATGCCCAGGGATTCCTGCTAATGCGTGAAGCCGCTCATGAATACGGCTGGAACCTCAACTATGGCGGAATTGCCCTGATGTGGCGTGGAGGATGCATTATCCGTTCCGCTTTTCTCGGAAAGATTAAGGAAGCATTCGATACCGATCCGAAACTGGCAAACCTGCTTCTTGCACCGCATTTCAAAAAAATCATTAACAATGCCCAACCCGGCTGGCGCAGGGTCTGTTCCACTGCACTAACCAACGGGATACCAGTACCTGCCCTGACCAGCGCACTCTGTTATTACGATGGATATCGTTCTGAAAGACTACCCGCAAACCTTTTACAGGCGCAACGGGATTACTTCGGAGCCCATACCTATGAACGGGTGGATAAATCCCGTGGGGAATTCTTTCATACCAACTGGACTGGCAGAGGTGGAGATACAGCGTCGTCTACATATGAAGTGTGAACTTAATAAGTTATGGTTGAAGATGAAGATACATGGATTGAATTATGAATATCGAATATTGAACAAGGAATGGCGAAGTGAATAAATCCGAAAAACAATTTTGTGAATAACACCTTGAAAAGATGTTTCAAATTGGATCAAGGTAGATATAAAATATACTTATTTTTAAAAGTGAAAAAATCCATTAGTTATATGAACAACTCTATAGCCAACAAAGCCGCTAACAACATTCGGATATTATCTGCCGCAATGGTTGAACATGCAAAATCCGGGCATCCGGGTGGTGCCATGGGTGGAGCCGATTTCATTAACATCCTCTATTCCGAATTTCTCCATTTTGATCCCGATGATATGGCATGGCCAAACCGGGACCGGTTTTTTCTCGATCCCGGGCATATGTCCCCCATGTTATATGCTATCCTCACACTGACCGGTGCCTATTCCATGGAAGACATAATGAATTTCAGGCAATGGAAAAGCCCGACACCGGGACATCCTGAACTGAATGTTCAACGGGGCGTGGAAAATACTTCAGGACCGCTGGGGCAGGGACATGCTATGGCCGTCGGAGCTGCCATTGCTGAACGATTTCTCGTTGCACGGTTCGGGGAGTGGATGGACCATAAAACCTATACCCTGATATCGGATGGAGGAATACAGGAAGAGATATCCCAGGGGGCTGGCCGGCTGGCTGGATTCCTCGGATTAAGCAATCTGATCATGTTTTACGATTCTAATGATATTCAACTCTCAACCGGAACCAATGAGGTCACCTGTGAAGATACTGCAAGGAAGTATGAAGCCTGGGGATGGAAAGTAACCACCATCGACGGGAACAACCCGGAAGAGATCCGTAAGACACTTAAAGAAGCAAATGAAGTGTCGGATAAACCATCTCTCATCATTGGAAGAACCATCATGGGTAAAGGATGTATTACAGAGGAGGGTAAACCGTTTGAGAAACAGTCGTCAACTCACGGTATGCCGATCAGCAAAGCCGGCGCCTCCTATTCCAAAACCATCGAAAAACTGGGTGGCGATCCGGAAGATCCCTTTCATATCTTCCCGGAAGTGAAAGAATACTTTGTGAGCATTCTGGAAGAAAAACGAAGATTTGCAGCAGCAAAAAAAGAGGAGCAGAAAAGATGGGAATCACAGAATCCCGGATTGGCGAAAAAGCGAAATGATTTCCTCGCCGGACATTTACCGGAAATTGACTTCCGGGAGATAATACAGAAGGAGAATGCTCCTACCCGTGGAGCATCCGGGACGGTTCTCGGTTTTCTTGCCGGCAGGGTAGAGAATATGATCGTTGCATCCGCAGACCTGTCAAACAGTGATAAAACGGATGGTTTCCTGGCAAAATCCAAAGCTTTCAAAAGGGGAGATTTCACAGGAGCATTCCTGCAGGCCGGTGTGTCGGAATTAACCATGGCTGCCTTGATGAATGGATTAGCCGCTCACGGAGGGATTGTCCCGGTCTGCGGAACTTTCTTTGTCTTCTCTGATTACATGAAGCCGGCAGTCCGTTTAGCTGCATTAATGGAACTCCCCGTTAAGTACATCTGGTCACACGATGCATTCAGGGTTGGTGAAGACGGACCAACACACCAGCCGGTCGAACAGGAAGCACAAATCCGGTTGCTTGAAAAAATGAAAAACCATTCCGGGAAACGCTGTTTTCTTGCTCTGCGGCCTGCAGATGCAACGGAAACAACCATTGCCTGGAAAATGGCTCTGGCAAACAAAGAAGCACCAACAGCACTCCTGCTTTCCCGCCAGGCAGTTAATGATCTGCCGGTTAACGGATCATCCCGCTTTGAAGATGCCCTCCAGGCAGAAAAAGGAGCATATATCGTACATAAAGATAAAGGAGAACCCGATGTCATCCTTGTAGCCAGTGGCTCAGAAGTGGCAACCCTGCTGGATGGTGCAAAAATACTACGTGATAAGAAGGGATTAAAGGTACAGATTGTATCCGCTATTTCCGAAGGACTCTTCCGTGAACAACCCGGCGATTATCAGGAGAAAGTGATACCGGGAGAGGTGCCTGTCTTTGGACTGACTGCCGGTCTGCCCGTTACCATGCAGGGACTGGTTGGTCCAAAGGGGATTACCTGGGGACTTGAATCGTTCGGCTTCTCCGCCCCCTACAAGGTGTTGGATGAAAAACTTGGCTTTACCGGAGAGAACGTGTATGAACAGGTGATGAAATACCTGAAAGCGATAAAAGAAAAACCTTAGAATATCGCTTTTATTTCCGCAATACTCACTCCAAATAGTGCTCTGGCTATCGGATCCAGGTCCTCTTCATCTCCTTTGAAATGGATCGTCCGGTGATAATGAACCAATGTTTCGCCAGGTGCAAGGTTTGCTGCCGGTGACGAGCTCTCCAGCTCGTAAAAGGGTCCCATTTGTGACCCATCCTCAAGGGGTCCATCGTTATATGAATTAACAGCATCCCCGGAAAAGGGATCATCCTGCAGCTCCCACATCGAGTTCACGTATTCGGCCCTTCCCTCAGGCAGCGTAAACTGAACAACCGTTAACACGTTCCGTTCCCCGTCATAACTTCCGACTACCGGCTTTGCCCTCATGGGTGTCAAACCGATCTTGCTGCGGTATTTTCCATCCCCTTTAAAATAAAGGACTTCCCCATCGATAATCAGCCTGTCAGCCGGAACCTTCCCAAAATATTCATCATTAACAATCTTTCCCAGTTTATCTTTTGCTCCTTCTCTGAATGGGATAATAATGGTCGTTTCCGGTGACGGATTCAACATTCCGAGGATCCAGATTGATAACATCCCCGTCTCTTTTGTCCAGGGGAATTCCCCCGTATTGGTGATGCTGTTTTCTGTCTCCACACCAACAAAGGGCATGTTATGATCAATCGATATACCAAGAATCCTTTCAATTTCTGATTGGGTCAACAGCTTTACATTTCTATTAACCAGGAGTTCAAATTGAATGCCGGAATAATTCATCAAGGTCATCTCCTTTTTAAACCGGGCTGATGTATCATTGACAGAGATGAGATCAAACGGTTCAGTATCGATCTCTTTTGGCGTTTTCCAGTGCTCAAAATCGAACGGCACATCCGGTTTAAAAAATAGAGAGAACTGTCCGCCTTCCGGACCAAGCCAGAAACGATCCTCCCCACCATACGCATTGATGTGTTCCTGAATTTCTCCTGACCTGATCAGATCATGATTGATCCATCCCAGACTGTAACCATCCGGACCATCTAGAGTCGCTGTCATGACCCTTCCCTGATAATCGGTACTGAGAAGGACTTGTGATTTGTTATCATCACTTTTCAAAACGATGATTTCCTGTTTATCTTCCAGCAGGTTCAGGTCGTACCCGAATGTACCTGGCTGGAATTGTTCTTGATCCGTCATACTGCTTTCAGTTTGTGATCGCTTTCTCTCCAATGAACAAGAGAATAGAGCAATCAAGGTTAATCCTAAAATAAGAAAGTAACATTTTTTGTTGTACCGTTTCATACGATTATTTTTTACTGGTTATTGACCAATGTAAAAACCCTGGTAACGCCTGAGCTCGAATTTCCGCCAACCATCACTTCAAATGATCCCTCCTCAAAGAAAGGTTTTCCATGATCATCAAGAACATCAAGATCTTCAGGAACAAGAGTAAATGATACTACCCTTTCCTCACCGGCAGCAAGTGAAATTCGTTGAAATCCTTTCAATGCCTTCAGGGGTACCGGTGTGGAGCTCTCCTTATCGGTTACATAAAGCTGGACGACTTCATCTCCCATTCTGTCTCCCACATTTTTCAGCGTTATCCTTACTTCCAGTGTGTCGCCAATCCTCAGTTCTTCCTCGGAAAGTTCGAGCGCTGTATAATCAAAACGGGTAAAGCTTAATCCATAGCCGAAAGGATAGAGTGGATCGCCCTTAAAGTAACGGTAGGTTCTCCCCTCCATTGCATAATCTTCAAAAGGAGGCAAGTCCTCTACCGATCGGTAAAATGTGACCGGCAATCTTCCTGCCGGGTTATAATCTCCGAACAGAACATCGGCTATGGCTGTTCCACCTTCCTGTCCGGGATACCATGCCAGAAGTATGGCGGGCAGGTTTGCATCTTCCCAGTTGACTGCCAGGGCGCTTCCGGAATTCAGCACAAGAACGATGGGAGTCCCCGTTGCATGGATCGCCTGTATCAATCTTTTCTGTATTGCCGGCAACTCCAGGTTTGTCCGGTCACCCCCTTTAAAACCTTCGTATGGCACACGCATCTCTTCCCCTTCCAAACGAGGGGAAATCCCTCCAACAAAAATGGCAACATCGGAGCTGGCAGCCAGATCCACGGCATCCTGGTAACTATTACTCCCCGGCAGGCCCCATTCCAGTTTTACTTCTGCATTCCAGGCTCGCTGAAAATATTCCAGCCTGAACTGATACTCTTCATCCTCCTTGAAGGTATAGGTTGATCGGGTAGAGCTAAGACCATAAACAGACCAGGAGTCCATGATGGTATCATTATCGATGAACAGGCGGTATCCATCATCGGCAGTAACACTCAGGGTATATTCACCCGAGACAGGCGGTTTTAACGCAGCAGACCATCTTACAGAATAATTTTCACTGGGCAGATCTCCAATCGAATTACCTTCGCCCCGGATAAAATAGATCTCTCTGTCATGCCTGGTTAACCGCGGTTCTCCTTCCAGTTTTTGATTATCGAAATATTCACCCAAAAACCCGGTATCGCTTCCTATAGAAAAATAGTCCGGTGAAATTCTTTCCAGTACCATGTCATCACCAACAAGGTTACATCCCTGAACAAATTCAACGCTGGCTTTTCCGGCAACCTTTTCCCGTATTCCCTCTAAAGCAGTAACAGGACTGGATGGCGTCCCGTTATAGTTCCCAAGTAAAACATCGACATTATTGGCATTCGGACCGATCACAGCAATTTTCCTCAGCTCTTTGCTTAGCGGCAGGATGTTCTCTCCTGTTGAATTCTTTGGTTTACTGTTTTTCAGTAGCACCATGGATTCACGGGCAACGCGCAGGGCTGCTTCCGCGTGTTCCGGGGCATCATTCATCTCAAAGGGAGTACTGGCATAAGGAACCATTTCTGGTGGATCGAACATCCCCAGTTTGAATCGTGCTGTAAACAATCGTTTTACCGAAACATCAATATCTTCTTCTGTCAGGTATCCTTTTTCCACCGCCTCTAAAAGCGACAGATAGGTATTCCCGCAATTTAGATCACACCCTTTCTTCACAGCAAGAGCAGCGGCCTCAGCCTCTGTTTCAACCAGTTTATGAAAATGATGGATATCAAAGATCGCCCCGCAATCAGAGACCACATACCCCTGAAAACTCCAGTCATCACGCAATATCTTTTCCAGCAGCAAGTCATGGGCACAGCATGCTTGTCCCAGATACCGGTTGTAGGCTCCCATCACGGAAAAGGCACCCCCCTCAACAACTGTTGCTTTGAATGCCGGCAGATAGGTGTCATACAGGTCACGCATATCCGTTATGGCATCAAAGGCGTGACGGATTGGTTCGGGTCCGCTGTGTACTGCATAATGTTTCGGAGTGGATACAACCTTCAGGTATTTTGGATCATTCCCCTGTAATCCACTTACGAATGCAACTCCCATCCGCGATGTCAGAAACGGGTCTTCTCCATAAGTCTCCTGTCCCCTGCCCCATCTTGGATCCCTGAAAATATTAATATTGGGTGACCAGAATGTCAGCCCCTTATACCTTCCCCTATCGCCTTTCCTCACAAACTCATGGTGTTTTGCTCGTGCTTCAGTGGAAATGATATCAGCAGTGTGATACATCAGCTCTGTATTCCATGTTGCTGCTAATCCAATGGCCTGGGGAAAGACCGTGGCGGTTCCGGCCCGTGCAACGCCGTGCAGACACTCATTCCACCAGTTATAAGCAGGAATGCCAAACCTTCCGACAGAGTCCGCCTGGTCAATCATCTGGGATACCTTCTCCTCCAGTGTCATCCGGGATACCAGATCATCTACCCGCTCCTGAATAGAAAGGTTGGGATCCTGAAAGGGATAGTCGTATGATTTTGTACTGCAACCTGAAAGGAAGAACATTAAAAAAAAGAGAAACAGTGCATTGATTGTTTTCATAGTGATCAACTTTAACGATTTTCAAATGACATACCTTGATTGTGTGGTCTATTACCCCCACCACATTCGCTGTATCTTTTCAGCAGATCGGTTATGATGTATAAGCCTGTATGGCCTTTTTTATTGCCCGGATATGGGATGTTGTGGTACCACAGCATCCTCCAATGATGTTCGCTCCTGCTTCGATCAGTTCCGGGACCCATCTTGCCATCTCTTCAGGGGATTCAAGGAACCGTGTTTCACCACCCTTAAGAATGGGCATTCCAGCATTGGCATGAATCAGGATGGGTACCTGTGGATCATACCCGCGGATCTGTTTTACGATCGGGATCATCTCTTTGATGCCATTACCGCAATTTGCGCCGATAACAGGAACACCTGATTCCAACAATGCACGAGCCATTTCCAAAGGGGAGATTCCCATCATGGTCCGGTATTCTCCCTGCCGGGTTCGCTCAAATGTAAATGTACAGATGATCTCCAAACCGGTATTCTCCTTTACGGCTCGTATAGCACAGATCGCTTCTGCTGTATCCGATATGGTTTCAATGCAGGCAGCATCTGCTCCGCCCGATTCCAGGGCAACTGCCTGTTCAGCAAAAGCATCATACAACTCTGTTTCCGTAATCTCCCCGGTGAGTAAAATCTTACCAGTGGGTCCGATAGATCCCAATACAACAACCTGCTGCCCGGCTGCTTCTCTTGAAATCTCCGCTGCAGCTTTATTCAGTTCATGTACTCTTTCCTCCAGTCCATAATGTCGAAGCTTGAACCGGCTTCCCCCAAAGCTGTTGGTCTCAAGCAGATCAATTCCCTCATCACAATACCCTTTTGCAATACCCAGTACGACGTCGCGCTTCGAAACATTCCACAATTCCGGGCACTCACCGGGTTTCAATCCCTTTTCCATCAGGTATGTTCCCCATGCTCCATCGGAAACAAGGATTTTCTTTTCCCTGAGTCTGTCCAGTATGATACCCATCTGAATCTGTAGAGTTGTAAAGGTTTACCCTTGTGTTCATCAATTGAACCCAAGTTAATAATAATATCTTTTTGTTTTATTTTTCAGGCAGGTTATCTGATGGCGACAGGATCAGTTTCCCAATATGACGGTATTTCCAACATATTGATTCACTTCCGGTGAGGAGATATTGGAACCAAAATGGAGGTTTATCGCTTCAATGATTTGAGATGCAACCCAGGCATTACCCCGCTGGTTGAAATGCAAGCCATCCAATGAAAAGACAGAATTCATGGAAAGGTCTGCTTTCAAAGGTACCCCATCAAGAAGGATAAGGTTTGGATCTTCAGGAATACCCCAGGAATTTATTCTTCCTGTAGCCGCCAGTTCCTTGATGGGAGTATGAAGATCTGCCAGAACCAACCGATCAGGAAATTCTTCAACCACCTGCTGGATGATCTCATTGTATCTATTGATGGCTTCGTTCAGGACATGAATATCAAATGCATTGAGGTAATATTCCTTTGGCAACGGCACAGTCCAGCCCAGACCATTCGTCACCAGATTAATGGGTATCGTCAAAAGTATCAGTTCATCCGGATTCAATTGCCTGATCTTTGGAATGGGATTACCATACTGATCGATTGCATCGCATAGAGAATCATCTTCAACCACCACCGGTTGGGGGTAAAGTGTAGGGCCATTATCGTTGAAATCGATCATGGGTCGGAATTCACTGTCAGGTATCTGGTTATGATAAATAACGGCCTGATTAAAAGGGAAATAATGGCTTTGTGCTGCACTTTTCTGGCCATTGGTTAATCGTATGAAATCATACTGATAGGTATAGAAAAAGGGCAGGTCATCAAAGGAGGGCAGGTTGACAATAACTCCTTTTGTCTGCGGATTAGTTAAGAGTGCAGTAACCAGCTGACGATAGCTGTTTTCAAACAGATCTTCCGGAGTCAGATCATTCTCATTTAGCAGTACAGGATCAGAAGGGGGATCATACTCTCCCTGGGCACCCGAAGTAGCAAAGTGCAATGCATCATACATCCCGACCCAGAGCAGGAAAAAGGTTGGGGATGAAGCAGTAGCCTGATCGAGTAGTGTGGAAGTTCCTGGATTAATTGCAATCCGATTGAAATAGATGCTTGAGGAGAACTCAGGCTGAAGTGCTTGATACGATTTCATGAATGGGATTGAGAAATCAGTAAGCAGCTCTCTATCTCCTGTATAGGATACCGGTATCTCACCCGGAAGCACGATAGTAACTGGCTCAGCAGCCGTTAAGCCAGGATAAGAACAGATCATTCTTCCAAAGGTAAAGGTAGGGCCTGACAACAAAGGATTATATCCATTTTCGGAATCAATATCAGCCTGGTAAAATACTCCTCCGGCAGCATCTTCGAATTGCCGGGCTAACAGCGATCCGAGAGAGTTAACCTGTCCGGCAGTATAGAGCGCTCCATCCATGAATCCGGAAGTGTAGTTGTCACCGATGCATACGAATGTTGAAAAATCTGCTGTACCACTGTTTAAAAGTACTTCTGTTTCCGGGAATTCATAGGTACATCCTATAACTGCCAATAAAAGGATCAGGTATATAGCTGCTTTTTTCATGATGTACCCAACATTAGAAATTAAATAAATCCTCAATCGAATAGGAGATATAATAAAAAGCTCCAACCTGTGCACCTCCAAATGAATTGGTATACGGGATATTCAAAAAATTCGACACACCGGCTTTTAGGACTGACCGGGGATTCACGAATGTATAGGAAAATTGTAAATCCCATGAGTTGTATGGTTCGAGCCAGCCGGAAGCATAGGGACTTTCCCAGTTTATACCGCTCTGGTAACGCCAGGCCAGGTTAAAACCAACCCGTTTGAAACCGGGATTATTTTCCAGCTTGTCAAGTCTTCGGTTCGAGATAGAAACGTTTGCTTTGAAACCGGGTGTATTGAATCCGGGAATGATTGGATCTTTCGGGTCACTCCTCAGATCAGCCCAGGTCGCATTACCACTCAAAACAGCTCCAACAGGAAACATGTATTTCATTCCGAGTGAAACGCCCTGTATCATTACCTTTTCCTGGGCGTTAGTATAAATAAAAAGCAATTCATTCTGTGATGAATTGTTAATCTGATGCGCTGCTGTATAGAGATCCACCGTAGGACTGGTACGGGGTTTCACCACTTCCACGAGACCGATAAAATCACGATAAATACTGTAATAATAGACGGCATCAATAAAGAGCTTATCAACGAGCTTTGTTTTATATCCAAACTCAAAAGAGATCACCTGTTCGGGGCTCAGTGTCCTGAATGCTCCATTCGGAATAATTCCTTCTTGAAGAATCCCTATGTTTTTCAGAATGGCCTGCTCGGATCCAAGTGGATTAGTGCTGTACATATCTTCATCCACGTTGTCGTTAAATTCTTCAATGGATGAATTATAAATGCTGTTCTCGAAAAGATCAAAGGGTTCGATCAAAGGTTCTAAACCGCCGACTAACCTGGAGTAACCAAGGTCTTTATTGATAAATTGTTCTTTAGCACTTGGATTCCGATAACCGGTGAGAAATGAAGCCCTGAAGTTATGCTTCTCCTTATAGGTATATAATGCCGATATGCGCGGTGAAAAGTGTCCTTGAAATTTCTCACTTTTATCATACCTGAGGCTTCCCGTAATGTGCACCTTTTCGTCGAATACTTTTTTCGACAATTCAACAAAACCCCCATATTCGGTAAAGAAGATATCGTTCCCGGTTGTATCCGGGAAAATGGTCCCTTCGGAATCAAGATCATAATACCTGTAACTTCCCCCCAGTTGCACCTCAATCCATTTGATCTGATGCTTGAAGTTGTAAACCCCATCGAGATGATAGAGACTTGAATTGTTTGTAAAACGTGCACCCTCCTTGAAATCCGGATTATTAATGATTCGCTCTTTCTCTTCGTTGTATGCAGCCGAATTGGGGGTTAATCGGTTCCTGTCTGCGAAGGCCCTGGCAGCATCATGGTCATAAGGCTGGACCTGCCAGAACATCAGCCTGTTGGAATAGGCATCATAGTAATCCTTGAACCATTCCTCATCACTGGCATAAGCTTCATTCAAATGAATCGCCAGGTACCTCGAGTCATAGGTGTCACCTGTATTCTGCTGGGTTGTGTACCCGCGGACCAAAAAGTGGTCGCCCACCAGTTCCGCTTTGCCCTGGTAAACATTAAAATTACTAAGGGAAATCCTGTTATCAGATGTATACACGGTAGTTGCATTTCCAAAATTACCCTGAAGAATAGCTGTTATGTTATCGGTGATCCGGTAGTAGACTGCAGCACTCACTTTAATACTCTTCACGCCATTATCCACAAGATGTTTGTCCCGGTATCCTGTTCGTGAAACAATTATATTCTCGCCGTATTCACCAATAGGCAGTACCTGTGTAATCTCATCCCCATATTTATTGAGTGCATCGTGCCCGGGATCAAGTTCATAATGGATATTCCCCGGTCTGATGTTGGTTGTATCATTCGCGTACCAGTCTTTCCCTCTCATGATGGATGCATTAATCTTGAAAGCGATCTTGTCATTAAATGAAGTAGCATATCGTAATCCTGCATCAACCAGGGGCTTGGTAATAAACTGGAATGGGTAATCACTACCGGTTTTCAGGTCGCTGATACCCGGTTTAAGGTAGGCACTCAATCCCTGGTAAACAAACGGGTCCTTGCTTGTCATTACAAGTAAACCATTCAATGCGTTTGCACCATAGATAACCGAAGAGGGACCCGGCAAAAACTCAATACTCTCTACATCAAGTTCCGACAATCCGGCAACATTGCCAATAGAAAAACTCATACCGGGTATCTGGTTATCCATCCCATCGACAACCTGAACGAACCGTATGTTTTCCGTTGAGTTAAAACCCCTGGCATTGATCGTCATAAATTGCATGCTCTGAGTCGTCACATCCACCCCCTTAAGGTGGGCAAGGGCTTCGTAAAAATTAGCGGAAGGCGTTTCCCTGACGGCAATTGCATCCAGCAATTCAATCGATATCTGCTCACGCATTGTCTTTTGTTCAACCTCTACTACAGGTGTTGTAATGATGATTTCTTCACCCATATAGGTTTCGGGTTTAAGCCTGATCCGAATCCCCGATTCAGGACTTTCATCAACAGTATATTCCTCAGTTTTATATCCGATCATGGAAAAACGAAGGGTCAGTGGAAGGGTCTCCCTGACCCGCAGGTAAAAATACCCACGTGTATCTGAGACAGTGCCTAATGCTTTATCCTTGACAGATATATTTACTCCAACAAGAGGTTCCATGGATTCTATGTCCAGAATCCTTCCTGATGCTTCAATTATCCTTTGGGCATGAACCGGGACAGATAATAGAACGATAAGGACAAAGGGTAGAATAATTCTCAGGTATCTCATCAACTCAATAAACCACAAAGCTGCAAAAAAAAATAAAAACAAATGTTGTTAAAAAACAGTTTTTTTATCTGTTAAATGTAAACTTGAATATTATTATCTTGTTAACCCGCATAACCCGCATTATAATATATATTACCAGCCAGAGATCCATGACTTCAAAGGAACGTTTATTACTTGCCCTCAATAAAGAAAAGCCCGACCGGTTGCCTGTTTCAATTCATCAGTGGCAACCATACCATCTGGACAGATACATGGGAGGAATCACCGATCTCGAAGCATTTAAAAAGACAGGTCTTGATGCTCAGATTCAGTATTTTGAAGAGATGGATCAATTCTGGCTTGTGAATGCTGATTTCACGAGAACAAACACAAAACAGTGGAGGGATACCCCGGTAGTGATCCGTGATGATCCCGACCACCGTGTGGTTTATCATTCAGTAGAAACACCCGGGGGAAAGCTGACCTATAAGACAGCGGGCGACAGAAAAACAACCTGGATCACGGAACATCTGATCAAGCACGATGAAGATATTTACCTGATAAAACAATTCATGCCGGTTCCCAGGCTTACCTTGAATCCAATTGAAAAAAGGTATGATCAAATTGGAGACCTTGGAATTCTTCGTGGATTCGTGTGGGGTGATCAGGCAGGTTGCTGGCAACATGCAGCATGCCTTTATGATATTACTTCCCTGATTATGGCGACCTTTGAAAAGCCTGACTGGGTCCACGAGTTCCTTCGAATCCTGCTTGAAAAAAAACTTCAATTCATCGATTCGATGAAAGGAGCAAAATTTGACCTGGTTGAAACGGGTGGTGGATCCGGCTCCAGCACACTCATCTCCCCGGAAATCCATAGAGAATACTGCTTGCCCTACGATAAAAAAATGCACCAGGCATTGCATCAACTTGACTTTAAGGTGACCTATCATACCTGTGGAGGAACACTGGGTATTGAGGAATACATTGTCGAAAACGGCTGTGATGCCAGTGAGACCCTTGCCCCTCCAAGTGTTGGGGGAAACCAGGAACCATGGGAATTCAAGCGGAAAATTAAAAACCAAATAACATGCATTGGTGGTGTAGACCAATATAATGTGTTAACTTCGGGATCAAAACAGATTATCAGGCAAACCGTGTATGAATTATTTGAAAAAGTCGGGAAAGATGGAGGATATATCTGCTCTGCTTCAGATCACTTTTTTGAAACAGATCCGGAAAACCTGATCGAAATGGCCAATGCTGCTAAAGATTGTATCTATTGAAAATCATCTCTTGACGGTATGAATCTTTCAAGCAATTCTCTCGGAATCGGTGACCGGTTTGCTCAGGAAGCAGAAGCACAACTGGTCGCCCTGATGAAGGCCAGAGATACCGGAATTGATATCACACCCGTCTGGAACAAATCATTCCGGGAACACGATATCATAAAATCACACCCCTCTGAAACACGCGAAAAAGCAGATCTTGCCGTAAAAAAACAGGGATGGACCTCTCCCTATTTTGTTGATGCAGATCACATTAACCTCAATACGGTCGACTTTTTCCTGGATCATGCCGACTTTTTCACCCTGGATGTTACAGACCATATTAATCAACCTGCATCAAGAGAGGATGTTTCTGTTTTTTTACAGGAGATGCATGATTTTTTGGGTGAACTTACCATTCCCGGAATTGGTAAATCCTTTCTAATCGACCGGGATTTCCTTGAAAATATCGCTGCCAGGTACCTGAAAGCAAGCATGGAAGCAAAACGGATCTTTACATACATTGCAGAAAGGAAAGGAAAAGGGAACTTCATCACCGAGGTTTCCATGGATGAAGTGGAAACACCCCAGACACCCCTTGAAATCTTTTTTATCCTCGGATTGCTGAAAGAAATCCCGGTACAAACCATTGCCCCGAAATTTATCGGACAGTTCTATAAAGGAATAGATTATGTCGGAGATGTGTCACAGTTTGAAATTCATTTCGAAGAGACATTGCTCGTCCTGGATCACGCAAAAAAACAATTTAACCTCCCGGAAGAACTCAAAATCAGCATCCACTCCGGGAGTGATAAGTTCTCACTCTATCCTGTTATTCGAAAGTTATCCGCGAAACATAACCAGGGAATCCATCTGAAAACTGCCGGAACGACATGGCTGGAAGAGGTAATCGGACTGGCTCTTGCCGGAGGGGAAGCGCTGGATACGGTGAAAACCATATACCGGAAATCATGGGAAAGAAGGGATGAACTGTGCAAACCTTACCAGAGTGTCATTGATATTGATCCGCTTTCTCTTCCCGACCCGAAAACCGTGAAAAAATGGAACAACGAAAAGTTTGCAAACAGCTTGCGTCACATCCCGGATCATCCGGATTTTAACCCGCACATCCGGCAATTGATCCATGTCGGGTATAAAGTGGCCGCTGAAATGGGAACCCGATTTGTAGAAGCAATTAAAAAAAATCATATATTGATCGCGCAACAGGTAATCCAAAACCTGTACGAACGGCATATCATACCGCTCTTTTTTCAAAATCAGCGTAACGATTCGAAATAGATACTGCCATGAAAAAATTTCTCGACGAAGACTTCCTGCTGCAAACGGATAGCGCGAGAGAATTGTATCATGAATGGGCTGAACCACTCCCGGTCATCGATTATCATTGTCATCTGAATCCAAAAGAGATTGCAGTCGATCGAACATTCAGGAACCTCACAGAAGCCTGGCTGGATGGAGACCATTACAAATGGAGAGCCATGAGAACCCAGGGAGTAGCTGAAGAGTTTTGTACCGGGAAGAAGGACCCGTTTGAAAAATTTAAAAAATGGGCTGAAACAGTCCCGTATACATTGAGAAATCCACTGTACCATTGGACACACCTGGAATTGAAACGCTATTTCGGTATTACTGCCTTATTGAATCCTGAGACTGCTGAGGAGATCTATACCACCGCCGGGAATATGCTGACGTCAACCGATCTCTCCTGCCGGAACCTGCTTTTGAAAATGAATGTTGAGACCCTTTGTACAACCGATGATCCAATCGATTCCCTTGAATTTCATCAGCAGATCAAACAAGATGGTTTTGGGGTTACCGTGCTGCCGGCATTCCGGCCTGACAGGGCTTTGAAAGTGGAAAACATCATATCATTCAACGATTATGTGAATTCCCTTGAAAAAGTGACAAATTTCGAGATCAGAACTTTTCCGTTGTTTGTGGAAGCCCTGGAAAAAAGGCATCAATTCTTTCATGAAAGGGGCTGCAGACTCTCCGATCATGGCATTGAAACGTTCTATGCTGAAGATTATTCCTACAAAGACATTGCACAGATCTTTGAGAAGATCAGGAATGGAAATGAACCTGATGAAAAGGCAATACTGCAATTCAAATCCGCTATGCTGGTGGAATTAGCCCTGTTGAATAAAAGCAGGGAATGGACACAACAATTCCATTATGGTGCTCTCCGGAATAACAATACACTGATGATGGAGAAAATTGGGCCCGACAGTGGATTTGATTCGATCGGAGATCTACCCGTCGCACAAAACATAAGCAAATTCCTGAACCGGCTATCGAGTCAGGGAAAACTTACAAAAACCATTCTGTATAACCTCAATCCGGCAGATAATGAATTGGTGGCTACCATGATAGGAAATTTCCAGGAGGGACCGTACCCCGGGAAATTACAATTCGGCCCGGGCTGGTGGTTTCTCGATCAGAAAAGCGGTATGGAAAGACAGATGAACTGTCTATCCAGTATGGGATTGCTCAGTCACTTTATCGGAATGACAACCGATTCAAGAAGTTATCTTTCCTATCCAAGGCATGAATATTTCAGGAGAATCCTGTGCAACCTGCTGGGAACCGATATGGAAAATGGTGAAATACCACCGGATATCGACCTGGTTGGCAAAATGGTTCAGGATATCTGCTATTACAATGCTAAAAACTATTTTGGCTTTAACTAATACATCGGGTATAACACGTAAAGAAACAGAATAACAGTAGATCAGACCCTTACCATGCGAATTGTAAGAATAAGTTTACTCATCCTGCTTATCCTCTCCTCCTGTTATACCGGTTCGAAACACCGGATTCTTAAATTAGCCCATGGACTGGACACGAATCATCCGGTCCATAAGGGAATGGTCTTTATGGCAGAACGGTTGAAGGAAATTTCCGATGGACAGATGGAAATCCAGATATACCCCAGCGGACAGCTTGGACCTGAACGAACCTGTGTTGAACTGCTGCAAATCGGAAGCCTGGCGATTACAAAAGTTTCCGCTGCCATTATGGAAGGATTTGCACCGAATTACAGGGTTCTGGGATTGCCTTATATTTTCCGCGACCAGGAACATGCCTATGCAGTACTGGATGGAGAGATCGGCAAAGAATTACTGATCGAGTCTGAAAAATACTGGTTGCGCGGGCTCTGTTTCTATGATGCCGGATGCCGTAGTTTCTATACGATCGATAAACCAATTCTAGCGCCTGAAGATCTTAAAGGACTGAAAATAAGGGTAATGAAAAGTAACACCGCTGTGAACATGGTCCGAACCCTGGGTGGATCCCCTACCCCAATTTCCTGGGGAGAACTGTACACTGCCCTCCAGGGCGGAGTGGTGGATGGAGCGGAGAATAATCCACCCAGTTTCTACACTTCACATCACTATGAAGTGTGTAAACACTATTCCATTAATGAACATACCTCGGTCCCTGATGTTTTGCTGATCAGTACACACGTATGGAATAAGCTGAGTGAGCAGGAGCAAAACTGGTTGCAACAGGCAGTAGACGAATCGGTGCCGGTACAACGCAAATACTGGCAGGAATCAGTTGAAGAAGCAATGGAAGCAGTGAAAAAAGCCGGTGTAACCATCTATTTCCCGGATAAAAAACCATTTGCTGAAATGGTTCAACCGATGTATGAAGAGTACGCATCCGATGAAGAATTGTATTCCTACATCAGGAAAATCCGTGACCTTAATTAACAATAACCATGATCTTCCGAAAGCATGTTGACAGAATCCTTGAACTGCTGGTTATAACCATCATGTCCGTCCTGGTAATTGATGTTTTGTGGCAGGTGGCGAGCAGGTACTTGATGAAATCCCCCAGTTCATTCACCGATGAACTGGCCGGTTTTCTGCTCATCTGGGTTGGGATGCTGGGAGCAGCCTACGGTACCGGAAATGGCCTGCACCTTGCCATTGATCTGCTGCCCTCAAAATTACCTCCCAAAAAACGGAAAGTGCTGGATCTCGTGATCCATTCACTGGTCGGACTATTCGCCCTGACTGTAATGGTAATCGGCGGAATATGGCTGGTTTATACCCGGTTTTACCTGGGACAGATCTCGGCAGCCCTGGAACTGCCACTCGGGTATGTCTATCTGGTATTGCCGGTTAGCGGAATATTCATAGTCTATTATTCGATCCATAATACCATCCTCTCCTTTCAACATAACAAACAGTAACCCTCCGGACCATGGAATACACTGGTATCATTATCCTCATTGTCAGTTTTGTCATTTTTCTTGCCATGGGTGTACCCATTGCCTATAGCATCGGTCTGTCAGGGATACTGACTATGATTGTAAGTATAGCCCTATTACCTGCATTAACTACCATGGCACAGCAAATATCAACCGCCCTGGATAGTTTTGCCCTGTTAGCCATTCCCTTCTTTATTCTTGCCGGACAATTGATGAACCGTGGAGGGATTGCTGTACGGCTCATTGACTTTGCAAAAGTTCTTGTAGGTCGTTTGCCCGGGGGACTGGCTTTTGTAAACATCATGGCAAACATGTTGTTTGGAGCCATTTCCGGATCAGCAGCTGCCTCCGCCTCCGCTATCGGAGGTTTCATGCATAACAGAATGGTTAAAGAGGGATATGATAAATCCTTCAGCGCTGCAGTGAATGTAACCAGTGCAACCACCGGACTGCTGATTCCTCCAAGCAACATCCTGATCGTCTATTCCCTGGCCAGTGGAGGTGTATCCATTGCTGCCCTGTTTATGGCAGGATATATTCCGGGTATTATGTTAGGCATTGCCCTTATGGGGGTAGCTGCTGCCTATGCTTACCGAAAAAATTACCCGGTAGGAGAGCGAATCGGGTTGAAAGAGAGTCTGTTGAAATTCTTAGATGCAATTCCAAGCATGCTGTTGCTGGTGATCGTGATCGGGGGCATCATAACCGGTATCTTTACTGCCACTGAGGCGTCGGCAGTTGCTGTTCTGTATACTTTGATCCTTGCCATGATATATAAGGAGGTCAAAATCAGGGATCTGCCTGATATTCTTTTGAAAACTGTTGGCACCACATCCATTGTTCTTCTGCTGGTGGGAACCTCCATGGGGCTATCCTGGGTGATGTCAAACGAAAACATTCCACAAAGTGTGAGCCAGGGTCTGCTCTCCGTTAGCGAAAATCCGATCATCATCCTCCTGATTATAAATATGATCCTGCTGTTTGTCGGAATATTCATGGACATGACCCCGGCAGTGCTTATCTTTACACCCATTTTCCTGCCGGTGGTAACCTCTCAACTGGGTCTTGATCCGATTCATTTTGGGATCATTATGATCATGAATCTTTGTGTGGGCCTCTGTACACCACCAGTTGGTTCGTTGCTCTTCATCGGATGCAGCGTTGCCGATGTGAAAATCGGGGAGATAATAAAACCGTTGTTACAACTCTTTGTTGCCATGATCATCGTTTTGCTGATCATAACGTATGTTCCGCAATTAAGCCTCTGGTTACCCCGGGCACTTGGATTCTGAGATGGAATGCCGTCATAACACTTGAATGAAAACAACCGGTTAGCCGGTTGAAACGCTTACCGCACGGAAATGGAAGTACAGATTAAACGAACTGCCGATCATTCAGATACCCTTTATGTTCCTGCCCTGGATGAACATTTTCATTCCATATACGGGGCATGGAAGGAATCCGTTCATGTCTTCATTATGGAAGGATTTCTGCAGATCCGGAAACCTTCAATAGCAATTTTTGAAATGGGATTCGGAACGGGTTTAAACACCCTGTTATCGATGATCGAAGCACGAAAAAATGAAATTGAACTTACCTACCATTCCATCGATCTCCATCCATTGAAAGTGAGTCTTATGAAGCAGCTAAACCACAGCCGGTTCATAGATCCAAAGTTTCAGCCCTTTGCCAGTGCAATATATTCATGCCAGTGGGGACATCCTGTTACTATCGGTGAAAATTTTTATCTGACAAAAATAAAAGCCGATATTCTCTCATACCATTTCAGTTCTATGTATGACCTGGTTTACTGGGATGCTTTCGGGCCGGACAAGCAACCGGAATTATGGCAAACCCCGCTTTTCCGAAAGGTTTATGAATCGATGGTTCCCAACGGGATCATGGTAACATATGCTGCAAAAGGTCAGGTACGCAGAAACCTGGAAGCTGCTGGTTTTACCGTAAACCGGATGCCCGGACCCAAGGGTAAGAGGGAAATGATCAGGGCTATTAAAGAAGAGAAATAATGAAGCTATATGACTGATTATCATCATTCATCATTCCTGCCTACCGGGTCCTCCGCCGTGACCGACTTGGCGGTGGAGGAGGGCAGGCACGGCATCATTCATCATTATTCCCTTTTTTATTATATCTTCGCAAATCGTTATACCTCTAAAAATCAAAACATGAAAATTAGTAATCTCTTACTTGCAATGGTTGCAACAGCCATTATATTTTCCTCCTGCAACAAGGTGTCTTCCGATGCTGAATTGATAACGGAGAACGATTCTGTCAGCTACTGGATAGGATTAGTATTTGCCAATAACCTG
>CAZXGG010000028.1:0-6684 GCA_964640125.1 uncultured Rikenellaceae bacterium | reverse complement strand
AACGGAGAACGATTCTGTCAGCTACTGGATAGGATTAGTATTTGCCAATAACCTGAAAAATGATGGATTTGAAACACCAAATGTGGATGCCATCACCAGGGCTTTCGATGAAGTGTTTTCAGAAAAGGAATCACTTTTCGAACCCCATGTAGCTGAAAATCTCCTCAGACAGTATTATCAAAAAATCCAGGAAACCCAGCTTCTCGAACAGTTCCAGGATAATAAATATGAAGGAGAACTTTTCCTGGAAGAGAATAAAACCAAAGAAGGAGTTGTAACTCTTCCCAGCGGATTGCAATATAAAATCCTCAAAGAGGGAGATGGTCCCAAACCGGAACTTACAGATATTGTCAGTGTTCACTACAAAGGCTCATTCGTCAATGGTTCGGTATTTGAAGATTCCAATGATGGTGATCCGGCAATATTTGGCGTAAACAGAGTCATTCCTGGTTGGACCGAAGCGCTCCAATTAATGAATGTTGGATCGAAGTGGAAACTGTTTGTTCCCCAGGAATTGGCGTACGGAGCAAATGTCAGACCCGGAAGCCCCATTCATCCGTTCTCTGCTCTTGTTTTTGAAGTTGAACTGCTTGGGATAGAAGAGCGGTAAACGAACAAGCTGCATGGATACGATATGAATTCCATGGCTCGTTACAGGAAAACAGACAATCCAAAATAGTACTGCATATGGCCTTTGAATTAACCGGGCGTGTAATTGATATTTTTGATACTGTATAGGTTAGCGATTCTTTCAGAAAAAGAGAGTTCGATGATTTGCCGTTTTAATCGATGCTAAGGATGAATTAAGCAGAGCAGGTTTACCGTTTTTGTTCGGAAAGTTCGCTTTTGGAATTCCTGAAATTCCTCTCATAAATGTACCGGAACGGTTCAATGATCCGGATCAAGAGGGGTCTTGATTCAGTAATGATCTCTGCCTGGCCCTCCATCTCCTGATTTAACTCCAGGGTAATGCCATAGTTTGTCACCAATCCTTCGGGAAGCGCAATTTCAGCAGTAAACCGATTGTCATTGGGGACAAGAGAAATGCTCTCGACCACTCCTTTAACCATTCCAAATTCCATGTAGGGGTAGTTTTCAAGCTTTATGTTTACATCCTGATCAGGTTTTACCTTTCCTGCTCTCCTCTGCATTAAATTGAGCCGGCCGATGATCCTTCCGGGTTTCTTTGGAACTACGGAAACCACCACATCTCCCGTGGTGACATTCTGATCTTCACTCCAGAAATCTGTGAAGCTGACCACTCCCTCCTGAGGTGATTTCAGAAGATACTTCTGCTCCCAGGCATCAATAGCTGAAATAAGGTTGTTATAGGATTCCAACAACTGATTCTCAAGCTGCTTTTTCTCGTTCTTTTCCTGGAGCTGTAGGTCCAGTATCTCTTTTTCCAACTCGGAAATTTGAATGACTGTTTCAGAAAGATTAATTTTCGCCTGCTCAAAATTATGCTCCTTCTTTATCCGCTCGCTTTCGGATTGTTCAAATTCTGCCATTGGTATGACTTCCCGGTAAAACAGGGTAGAATCACGAGTAAACTGCCTTCTTGCCAGTTCAACCTCCCGTTGCAACAGGTTTCGCTGACGATATAGCCGATCATAATACACCCTGTATTCACCGATCTCTTCCCGGATTGACTGGATTTTCCGGGAATGGTATGCCAGCTCCATGAAATCGATGAAATTCCGGTAATTCTTATAGAAATCTGTAAAATCAGGTTGAATATCCCCGAGCAACAGGTCACCGGGGAAACGGACAGCAAGCGATGTATCGAATTGTTCGAAAAAAGGGAACATCTTAGTAAGTCCGTTGTCCAGCAATACAATACTTTCATACCTGGCCGGATTTTCCAGGATTGCCAGGTGCTCACCTGAACTTACCTGCTGTGTATCGGTAACAAATAGCTGCTCAATTTTCCCCGTTGATTTTGCAATGACTGCTGCCGGTGGATTCTCAGTCGTAATAATAATGTCAGAACTAATCACATCAGGATATTTAAAGAACCAGCTTCCCAGTAATAATCCTGCAAGAACAACCACCATGATGGTTATTCCCCAGCGGATGATCCAGGATGGAGGTGTTCCCAGTATCTCCTGGACCTCTTCACTCCTTAACTCGACTTTGTGAAGATCCTGATCTGAGCTTGTCATGTCTGTAACGTATGCACTATCCTGTACTGAGTTCTCTTTTTCTTGATTTTAAGGTCCGAATCAAAAGCAATTCTATATGCCTTGATATCCATAAGATCTAAATATTTCTTATCCATAAGATTATCAATACGTTCATTAACAATTCAACCATTCAACCATTCAACCATTTCTTCAATCCCCCAATTCCAGCTGGTTCTTTACCAGGTTGTAATAATGACCTTTTATTGCGGTCAGTTCTTCATGAGTTCCTTTTTCCACGATTTCACCGCTATCCAGCACGATGATCTGATCTGCATCTTTAACGGTACTCAATCTGTGAGCGACGACCACTACAGTTTTCCCGACAAACACCTCTTTGAGGTTATCCATGATGGTTCGTTCGTTTTTCGCATCAAGTGCGTTGGTTGCTTCATCAAAGAAGAGGTACTCCGGATCTTTATAGATGGCTCGTGCAATCAGGATTCTTTGTTTCTGTCCCTGGCTTAACCCATGACCATTCAACCCGATTTTTGTATTGTATCCAAGGGGAAGTGATTCGATCATCTCCTGGATATTGGCAGTTCTTACTGCCTTTAATAATTTCTCACGGTCGACACGTTCATCTCCCATGGTGATGTTCTGTGAGATGTTGTCGGAAAATATAAACCCATCCTGCATAACCACTCCACAGACTGATCTCCAAAATGTGGTGTTGTAATTTTTCAGCTGGATATCACCCACTTTTATCTCTCCTTTTACAGGAGGGTAGAATCCAAGCAGTAATTTAATTAAGGTCGTTTTCCCGCTGCCGCTTACTCCGACTATTGCCGTTTGTTTGTTTGCGGGAATCTCAACATTAAGGTTCTTTAATACAAACGGTGAATGAGGTCCCTCATATTGAAAGGAAAGTCCGTGAATGGATATTGTTCTCTTATCCGGTAGCATCGTAATTCTTTGCTCCTCCTCTTTCTCCTCGTCTTCTCTCAGGTGAATTTCACCCAGCCTTTCCAGGCTGATTCGTGCATCCTGTGTTCGGTGGAAAAAACCAATCATTTGATCAAGGGGGGAATTCAGCTGCCCCAGGATGTATTGAACAGCCAGCATCATACCCAGGGTCATTTCTCCGGAAATAACAGCTGTCGCAGTCAATATGGTGATAAGGATATTCTTGGTTTCATTAATAAATGTAGCTCCAGCCTGTTGATACTGGTTCAGTGACAAAGACCTGACATTTACCTTGAATAATTTTGCCTGGATATTTTCCCATTCCCATCTTTTCTGTTTCTCAATGTTGTTCAACTTGATTTCCTGCATGCCGGTAAAAAGCTGGATCAGGCTGCTTTGATTTTCTGCCAGTTGCTTAAACTTCCGGTAGTCGAGCTCACGTCTTTTTTTCATAAAGAGATAAATCCACAGTGTATACAAAACACTTCCGGCAAGAAAGATCCAGAAAATAGTAAGGTTATAGATCGCCAGTACAATACCAAAAATCAGCAAATTCAACAGTGAGAACAGGATATTGAGGGTTGCAGAAGTAAGAAAAAGTTCAATCCGGCGATGATCACCAATCCGTTGCAGCAGGTCGCCGATCAGTTTCGAATCAAAAAAGCGGATGGGTAACTTCATCAGCTTGATCAGGAAGTCCGATATCAACGAAATATTTACTCTTGTTCCCAGATGAAGAAGGATCCAACCACGAATAAAATCAACAGACATCCGGCTAATGAAAAGGACCAGCTGTGCTATAAGGATCAGGTAAATGAAGCCGAGATCCTGGTTATTGATACCAAAATCTACCACCTGTTGAGTCAGGAAGGGAAAAATGAGTTGCAGCAAGCTACCAAAGAGAAGCCCGAGAAGAAGTTGAACGATAAATTTCCGGTTTGTCCTGAGATAGGAAAAAAGAAACCGGAAGCTTTGTCTGTCTCTCTTCTCCTCTTCCTGGTCGTAAAATTCAGCCGTCGGCTCAAGGAGCAAGCAGAGTCCGTTTTCATCGCCCTCTCCACGGGCACTGATCCAACCCTTTCGAAATTCCTCTTCCGTTATCTTCAACCTGCCAATCGCAGGGTCAGATATCCACACATGCCCCTTTTTTATTTGATAAACAACAACAAAATGTTTCTGCTTCCAGTGTGCTATACATGGCAGTGGAGCTTCACTTTTTAGCTGTTCAAAACTGATCCTTACCCCTTTTGTCCTGATCCCAATCGATTCAGCAGCATCACTGATACCCAACATGGATACCCCTTCACGAGTGATGTAACTTCTCTCCCGCAACACCTGGATCGGAAAGCTTTTACCATAATGAGCAGCAATCATCCGCAAACAGGCAGGTCCGCAATCCATCGCATCAAGCTGTCTGTAAAATGGAAATTTAGACATAGGACGAACCATTATAGATTTAACGAAAGCAAGGATCTCTTAAAAAGCCTTTAACTGTTTCAGCCATTCACTAAACATCACATGTTTCTTCTGCTAAAAATAAGCAAATATTTGGATTTTGGCGTTTGATGATGCTCTCGGATATGAAAAAGGGGTAAAAACAGGAGTTGTCTGGAGGGATCCAACTAACCGCTGATAATTAGCCGGATGCGACTGGGTGGTGTGTACATTGTTAAGCAGACTGTCAGGAAGTTCTTTGCCGATTCCCTGCTACGCAGGTACACGACGAAAGAACCATTCCTTTTGTTCAGCCAACAACTCCTGTTTCCCCCCGATTGCCTTATTATTTTATTCCTTCAATAACTTCGATCACACTTCAGATCAAAGAAATTGCCTCAGATAGCCATCTCCTGTCCGGTAATAAAAAGGTCATTCTTAGCTTCCTGATGAACCAACCGGACTGATTTGTTTCTATTTTTTGATATTTTCTTCGGCAGGTAAAAAGTAAATACGGACCCTCTTTTTGTGTTGGGTTCAACCCAGATCTCCCCTCCCAGAATATTGACAAGACCTTTGCATATCGATAACCCAAGACCTACACCCCGGATATCCATATTTTTCCCCAGGGGTTCTTTAACAAAACTTTCAAATACCTGCCGCTGTTCAATCATCTCTAATCCTCGTCCGGTATCCTTCACAAAGAACCGGATTAGATCCGTATCCGACAGATCATAACCCATCACAATAATCCCCTTTTCGGTAAACTTAAGCGCGTTACTGATCAGATTCGACATGATCTGGTTCAACCTCATGGCATCGGTCCTGATAACCACATCCCTGTCTTTGGATGGTTTCTCCATCAAAAGAGCCACACTATGTTTCTCTTTCCTGTGTCTTTCCCGGTTAAAAACAGAATAGAGTTCGTCGAACAGATCGTTCAGACAGCAATCTTCCTCCTGCACATCCAATTGCATGGAATCGATCATTGCCATATCAATCAGGTTTTCAATGAAACTTAATAGGTCTTCACTGCTGCTGTTGATATATTGCAGGTAAAGATCCCTCTGGTCACTGGTGAGGTCATCACTTGCCAACAGGTTTGAAAATCCGATGATGGAGTTCATGGGAGTCCTGATCTCGTGAGAGATATTCGACAGGAAAGCAGATTTCATCTTAGCAATCTCTTTCTCTTTCTCTTTTAATAGTTGTTCGAGTTTTGCAACTCTATTCTCCAGGTTTTTTATTTTCTTCTCTCTATCCATCGCTTTCAATCCTTCTTATGTGCCAGACTAAATGACTTCATTGCACGATTACCTCAGATCTGATGTGAACCCGAGATAAAGCCTGTATGGTAAACAGGATCTACCTGTTCAGCTTCTTCAGTATCCGTTTTGCTTCATTCTGCTTATACGAACGGTCATTCGAAGCAATCTTATCAAACTGCAGCATTGCATTATCAAGGTCGTTTGTCTCCAGATAGCAAAGTGCCAGGAACCAGTCTGCCTGATCAACATAGAGGTTGTCTTTGTGATCAATGACGGTTTCGAACGATTTCTCTGCTTCTTTTGCCTGGTTGATCTCGATATTACTGATCCCGGTAGCCAGGTGTGCCTTCATGTTGCTCCTGTCCATTGTTACTACCTGCTCAAACAGTGCTAAAGCATCCGTGAATTGTCCGTTATTGAAATGGATAACCGCTTCATGAAACAGGTTGTCCATCGCAGCATCAGACCGGACAGTAACTGACAATACAGGAGCCTGGTAATAGCGCTGAAACAGTTCCGTACTATCCGCAGGTTTGCTCAGTATATTATTCAAAAATAATCCGATAGCCACTAAGGCAACTACCGAGGCAGCCGCAATTCGTGCATATTTACTGTGTATTACCTTCCGGGCAATGGACTGCTGATATTCAGGTTCAACTGAATCATGTATTTTATCCAGTTGATTTCTGAATTGTATGACATCCGTTTCCCGAATGGCCTGATTCACTTCCCGATGCAGCTCCAAATCCTTTGCCAGATCTGGATTTGACAGCAGCTCATCCTCATACCACTGTTGCTCCTGTCCTTTGAGTTCTCCATCAAGATACCTGTCGGTAAATCTTGAATAATTGATTCTTCTTTCCATAGCATATTATTATTTAATGGTTTATTTT
>CAZXGG010000027.1:0-43454 GCA_964640125.1 uncultured Rikenellaceae bacterium | reverse complement strand
AAAACCTCGGGAACATCTCATAACCGTTATGGGTGGTCAGTTTCCGGGCCATTCCACCGTTGCTGTTTACACTATACAGATCTCCACCATAGGAAAAGACGATCTGGTCGCCGTGAATGGAAGGAAAACGCAACAGGCGGGCTTCATCCTGTGAATACCCCATAAAAACAACAAGGATACCCAGGCTGATCAGGGTAAGTAACTTTTTTTTCATGATAATTGATTCTTATAAATTAAAGTTGGAATTCAAATGAACTGTAAAAGTAAGAAACAAATTTAAATATTTGGAAAGCTGCTACTCTTTGATGTTGGAAGATTTCTGATTGGGTATTGGATTTTCTTTCAGTTTTACCGGTACAAAAAGGTTCTCAGGATAATGTTTTGTTACGGATAAATGGATTAGGTAGATCAGTGGCATACCAAGATTCGTCTCCACCAATGAGTTGACGATCAATGGTGTAATGGATGGAGGACGTATCCCACTGATCAGGAGCGCAAACTCCCAGGTGAATTGAACCCCGATGCCAATCATCATCAGCCGGAGGAGGTTTACTTTTGAGCCGGTGTTCTTACCTGCACGGATATTGCGGATCATCAGGTAAAGGTACCCAACCACCAGTATGATTGCCATTACCCGATGGTATGAAGCGGTTCCACGGGAAATGGAGATGTGATGGAAATTACCACCGAATACCTGGCTGATGAATGCCACTGCAATATATCCTGAGATGATCAGGATTGACCATCTCACTCCCATTTTATCCCGGTTTAACAGCAACCATATCCAGGCAAAATTGGTTAATCCATAGCTGAAACTGAGCCAGAAAAGAAACCAGAATGGATCTGCTCCCTCAACCATACGTGTTCCCAGTAGCCGGTAAAAAATTCCATAATCGATAATCAGGTATAATAATCCTGCCAGGAGTCCGGCAATTAATGCCAGGTGTCTTTTTAGATAGATAAGAAGGGTGGTCAGTATTCCCAGCCAGATAAGATCCAGAATGATATAGAGGGAGTTAAATTCCCTTGCCACAATTATATCCATGAAAGCAAAGATTACGGTTCAACAGGAAAAAAACAGATGCAAATATATCGTTTATTATCAATTTTCCTCACTATTTTTTTTCATCCCGAAGTAGGTTTCAATGGCTCTCCTGGCAAGGACCTGCGTAGCGTTTACCACCGGGACATCCATACGTGCCGGATTGAATGCCAGGGGGATCTCTGTACAACCAAGAACAATCAATTCAGCCCCTTTTTTTATAATATGGTTTCCGGCTTGCGCCAGCAAATCCTCGTTGATCTGTTTATCCGATCCTGCTTTGATTCCAAAGACAGCTTTCATTACCATCTCTGTTTCCACCGAGTCATCCGGGATGATCACCTGGTAACCGTTTTTTACCAATTCGTTCTCGTATAAACGCGATTCAAGCGTACCCGTTGTAGCCAGAAGTCCGACCTTTTTCAGGTCAGGATACTGTTGCTTCACCTCATTTACCGTTTCCCGTATCATGTGGATTATAGGGATGGAAACAGCATCCTGCATGTAGTCGTAAAAATAGTGAACCGTATTGCAGGGAATAACAATGAAGGAAGCTCCGGCATCTTCCAACCGGGTAACTCCTTCAACCAGGTAGGGGACAATTGTAAGATCCTGGTTCCGGATACTTGCCATCCGGTCAGGAACCTGGGGAAGACTGTATATCAGAGTGGGAATATGTTCCTGGTCCGTTTCAGCCGGTGTTAACCGGACGATCTGGTGATAGAGGTCCGCAGTGGCTGCGGGTCCCATGCCTCCAAAAATGCCAAGGATAATTTTTTGATCCGATTCTGGTACTTTGTCCATCCTATCACAACAGGAGGATATGGAGAAAAGAATGAATAACAAAAGAAATAAACTATTTCGGTTTCTCATAGTATGTCAATATATAAGCAAGTACTAATTAACTCAAGTTGTTAGTTATGAAGAAAGTGTCCATTAGCATCAAAAATAGAATTTTTCGGGTTAACTTCATCTCAAATTGATAGTACGCATAATAATCTGTATATTTCATGGTCAAGGGTAACAATTATTATTCACATGGCAGGAAAGCCTACAAAGACAACACCCCCCTCCCGTGAATTCCAGGTGTTTGCGAAGCCGGTGGGAGCCATCTGCAACCTGGATTGTGTTTATTGCTACTACCTGGAAAAGGAGCAGCTCTTCCCGTCAGGGAAATCATTGCGGATGACGGATGAGGTTCTTGAAAAATACATTATTCAGCAGATTGAGGCAACGACAGATCCTGTCATTCATTATGCCTGGCACGGGGGTGAGCCGACCTTGTTCGGGCTGGATTCTTTTCGTAAAATTGTGCAGTTTCAGCGCAAACACAAGCCTGCCAATAAAGAAATTATTAATGGCATCCAAACCAATGGATCACTGTTGGATGAAACGTGGTGTGAATTTTTTGCTGCTGAACATTTCATAGTCGGTATCAGTATTGATGGACCGGAGGAAATACACAACCGTTATCGGTTAACAAAAGATAAGAGACCTACGTTCAAGCAAACGATGCGTGGTTACGATCTCCTGCAAAAATACCGGGTACACACTGAAATACTATGTGTGGTGAATAGCCAAAACGTTCACTTACCCCTTCCGGTATACCGGTTTTTCAAACAGATCAATGCCGGATACATCACCTTTCTTCCCCTCGTTGAGCAGCAACCTGGTCAGGACAGCGGTGTCACTCCCGAGACCGTTCCTTCCGGTGCATTTGGTGATTTTTTATGTACCATTTTTGATGAATGGGTAAGCAGGGATATTGGTCAGGTAAAAATTCAGATCATAGAGGAGGCAACCCGTACTGCATTTAACCAGGAGCACACACTTTGTATCTTTAAAAAACGTTGCGGGGGCGTGCCGGTTGTGGAACACAATGGAGATTTTTATTCCTGCGATCACTACGTCGATCCGGATCATTTCCTGGGGAATATCGTGCACAGATCTCTTGCAGAATTTTTGGACAGCCCGGTACAGAAAGCCTTTGGGCAGGCGAAACTGGATACCCTGCCACAGTATTGCCTTCAATGTGCAGTGCGGGATATGTGTAACGGCGAATGCCCAAAGAACCGGTTTATACAAACACCCGATGGTGAACCCGGATTGAATTACCTCTGTGAGGGTTACAGGAAATTTTTCACTCACTGTACGCCCTTTGTAAACGAAGTGGCTGCCCAATGGCAGCGTCAGATTGATGAGCAGCAAATGGACGGGCATCAGCCGATCCGTGTTGGCCGCAACGATCCCTGTCCGTGTGGTAGCGGGAAAAAGTATAAGAATTGCTGTATGCGGGGTTAAGGGAGCTGCAAAATTTCAGGAACATGAACATGTCGCACCTACGGCGCTCAGCTACAAGCTGAATAACACATCTAAAAACATGTCGCCCCTATCGGGGCTGATCAATGGATTCCGGAAGATTCACACCGTTAGTAATCATTTGGATCCCTGTTTGCGAAACCATAAATCTTTTTGGTTATCAGATGGGTTGGGTATTTTATGATCTTCGGATCATAGGGGATGTCTCAAAAGTCAGAAAAAACGTCATTCTGAATTTATTTCAGAATCTCAATATATTAATAATCAGGTCTATGAGATCCTGAATCAAGTTCAGGATGACCAAAAATTTGACTTTTGAGACAGCCCTCTCCAGAAGAATGATCCTCAGATAGCATTTTGCAAATGAATATGCTTTTGGATCTACCTAAAAGACTCGGGATAGCATAGGCCAATGTAGGGCGACTTTTCAAGTCGCCTTTTTTGTCGACTCAGAGAGTCGACCAACATTATTCGCGAAATACAATATCGGTTTATCCTTCCTTTATGTTTTCAGTTTTTCTTTGAAGAACGCAATGGTTCTCTCCCAGGCCAGTTCAGCCGCTTCCTTGTTGTACCGGTCCGGATTGGTATCGTTATTGAAGGCATGGTACGCCCCTTCATAGACAAAGATCTGGTACTCGATGGATGCTTTTTTCATCGCCGCTTCGAATGCTTCTATACCACTGTTAATTCTCTCGTCGTTACCCGCATAATGAGCCATGACGGCTGCTTTTATCTTCGGCACATCCCCGGGTACCGGCTGACTGCCATAGTAGGGAACGGCAGCATCCAGTTCCGGGGCATTGACAGCCACCAGGTTCGTTATACCCCCTCCCCAGCAAAATCCGGTACATCCGACTTTACCGGTGGATAAGGGATGTGTGTCGAGGTATTTAACCGCAGCTACGAAATTTTTAACCGTATCTTCCCGGTCCAGTTCTCTTATCATGCTACGGGCTTTATCCATATCATCGGTTGGTGTTCCTCCGAGTGGAGAGAGGGCATCCGGTCCCAATGCCAAAAAACCCTCTTTTGCCATACGTTTGGTAACATCCTGGATGTGCGGCACAAGGCCCCTGTTTTCGTGTATCACAATGACTGCCGGCAGTTTCTTATCCACTTTTGGTCTTGCCAGTAAGGCACGTACATCGCCTGTCGCCCCGGGATAGGTAATGAATTCAGCGTGAATATCCAGTTCCTCTTTTCCGATGGTAGCAGCCTTTACAGAATTGTTCTTCAGGGAAGGAAAAATAGAGAGTGCAGCTGCCGTGCCTCCTGTAAAAATCGCCATCTTCCTTATAAATTCGCGGCGCCCGACTTTACCATTCCTGTAATCATTGTACAGTTCTTCGATTCTTGAATCCATGTTGGTGAATGTTAATTTTTATCTTTAAATTTATGAAAATTCGAAGAGACAGAGAAAAGAATTACTAATTAACTCAAGTTGCTAGTTATTGCAAAAAGTTATATGATTTGCTTAAATTATAGAATTTCCCATTGGAGAGTGACTCTCCGAGTCGCTCCTCCCGCCATCAGCGGGAGTTTACAGAGCGCTCTGGAGAGCGCAAACGACTTGGAAAGTCGTTCTCCAAAGGTGTTTTCTATACATACAATATGTCTGGCACTTCATCTGTAACTAGCAACTTGAGTTAATTAGGAACAATTCCAAATAAAACTTAAAGTAACCATGAAGAGATCTCAAATTGTTTTTTTAATTCTGTTCAGCATACTCTTGTTATCGATCGCAAGTTATGCTCAACAGCAGGAACCACAACCAGTTGAATTTAGGTCTATCTCTAAGAACCTGTATGAAGTCCTTGGCGGCAGGGGAGCACAGGGAGGAGCATACATCGGTGATAACGGGGTTTTGCTTATTGATGCAAAAATGGATGAACAATCGGTTGATCAAACCATTGAACAGCTAAATAAAGTAACGGATAAACCCATCCTGTATCTTGTGAATACACATAGCGATGGAGATCACATCTGGGGGAACCAGTTTTTTCCGGAATCCGTAACCTTTTTCGCCCATGAGAACTGCCGGAACGATCTGTTCCTGCCGAAAAGCAATAACGAACCATCAGACTGGTATGATCAGAAGCTTGCTCCTTTTATTCCTTCGATAACTTTCAGTGAAAAGATGGACATCTTTCTTGGCTCGAAGAAGGTTGAGCTATGGTATTTCGGAGTGGGACATACCACCGGCGACATCGTTGTCTATTTCCCGGAGGAGAAAACTGCATTTATGGGTGACCAGATATTCCTTACCAGGCCCCAGCTTATTCACTCGTACAAAGGTGGCAATTCGTTTGAACACGTAAAAACACTTTCAAAAATGCTGGAAACCCTGGATGCTGAAATCTTCTGCAGCGGACACAGCCAGGCGGTTGGTAGGGAAGAAATACTGACACATATTAAACAGATGAAAGGGAGACAGGAGAAGGTAAAGGCAATGGTTGATCAGGGGAAAACCCTTGAGGATATCAAAGGGGCGTTTGAAGAAAACGAAGGGAGACTGGTGGAGTCTATCTTCAACGAAATCACAAAAAATTAATCCTCATATATGTTTAAGAATTACCTGATAATTACCATCCGTAATTTTATCAGGAACAGATCATTTTCATTAATCAACATTGCCGGACTTTCCATAGGAATTACATGTTGTATCCTCATTCTGGCCTTTGTCGGATATGAATTCTCTTTTGATCGGTATCATGAACACAGGGATGATATTTACCGAATATTGTCCGAAACTACCATCAATGGGGTGGTAAATAAGTCAGCTACCTGTCCGATGCGTTTTGCTCCAACAATAGTCAATGATTTTCCTGAAGTTGTTGAGGCTGCCCGGATTAATCCTACAGTTAAACGGTCATTCATATACCAGGACAAACAATTTTTTGAGTCGAATGTATATTATGCCGACCATGCAATTTTTGATGTTTTTTCTTTCGAACTGATTGAGGGCGATAGGGAAACAATACTCGAAGCTCCCTTTACAATGGTGATCACTGAAAAAACTGCACGCAAGTATTTTGGAGATGAGAGTCCGGTCGGGAAAATCATGAACTGGGATAATAAGTTCGATTACGCCATAACGGGTGTAGTCAGGGACCCACCACCCAATTCCCATTTCACCTTTACCGTTTTAGCCTCTTTTACTACATACTTTACTTATGATCCCCGGTTGGCAGAATACTGGTGGGGATGGAATGTCCCAACATATATACGATTAGAAAATGGGATGGATTATAAATCCTTTGAGAAGAAATTTGAACAATTCAATCAGCAATATTTTGGAGAAGTTCTTGAAGAAAGGGGCATCCTGTTCAGAAACTGGCTTGAACCCCTAAAAAAAATTCATTTATATTCTACGGTCGGCGGTGGATTAGGTGAACAAGGAAATATTAAAGTAGTATATGCTTTTATATCAGTTGCAGTAATCATCCTTATCATTGCATGTGTAAATTTCATTAATTTAACAACTGCCCGCTATACCAACAGGGCTAAAGAAGTTGGTTTAAGAAAAGTTGTAGGAGCAAAAAGAAGAAATCTGATCACACAGTTTTTAAGTGAATCAGCACTCTATGGATTCTTTTCTCTTGTAATAGCAGTTTTTTGTGCACAACTTCTTCTTCCTCAATTTAACAACCTGGCAGACAGGAGTATTGATATCAATTATATCCAGCTTCCCTGGCTGGCAATCAGTCTGGCAATTATTTTGATTTTCGTAACTACGATTGCTGGCATATATCCCTCCATTTTCCTTTCAGCATTTAATCCCATAGCTGTATTAAAGAATGAAATTATCCGTCGTAAAGGGAACATATTGTTTCGGTCAGTGCTGGTTGTATTCCAATTTAGTATTTCAATATTTTTGATAATTTTTACACTGGTTGTACAGGCCCAACACCGATATATGGCGAATAAGGACCTTGGGTTTTCAAAGGAAAATATTTTAGCCATTGCATTGCAAAATGAACCTGTACGATTAAAACTGGAATCATTTAAAGATGAACTGTTGAAAATGAATGGTATTGTCCGTACTGGTGCATCATCAATGGTTCCAGGCGAAATGTACCTTTTTAATGCCAGCGTTTACCCTGAAGGATTTACCAAGGATCAGACACTAAATATGCAGAATTTCCTCGTTGACTATGGTTATTTTGATGTTTTGGATATTGAGATTGTCAAGGGCAGAGGTTTTTTGCTTGATTTTACTGCAGATCATGAAAATGGAATTGTCATCAATGAGACAGTAGCAAAGGCATATAATTGGGTTGACCCGATAGGTAAAAAGCTTAATGTAGTTTATTCACTTGAGAATAATCAGACAACAACTGGCCAATTCGAGATCATAGGCGTATGTAAGGATTTCCACAATAGGTCTCTGTATTCTGAGATTTCGCCATTGTTTATCAATTATATCAGTAATGAAGGCTCGATTTCACTTCGAGCCCGGAGGTTAATTGTAAAATTGAATGGTATTGATATACCAGGAACTTTGGATTTGATAAGACAGAAGTGGGAAGAGTTTTATCCCGAGATGCCATATTATTCTTTCTTCCTGGATGAGTTCTATGATAGTCAGCATCGTGCAGAAGAGCGAATGAGTAACCTCTTCTCACTTTTTTCACTCCTTGCAATTTTTATTGCGTGTCTAGGTTTGTTTGGACTGGCCGCCTATACCACCGAGCAGAGAACCAGGGAAATCGGTATAAGAAAGGTAGTTGGTTCGACAGCTAGAGCTGTAATTATTTTATTAAGCCGAAACTACCTCCGGCTGATAGGTATTTCGAACCTAATTGCCTGGCCGGCAGCATTCCTGATCATCAGGAAATGGTTACAAAATTATCCATACCGTACAGAGCTTTCCCTGACCCCATTCATCATCACCACACTGGTTACTCTTCTTTTAGCTTTCGTGACAGTTATCTATCAATCCGGGAAAGCTGCTCTGATCAATCCTGCCGAAACGTTAAAATATGAATAGGATTTAATTGATCCTACTACCGAGGAAAAAGCTGCCGGGAGAAATTCGTGGTAGGATAAAACAGTGTGGCCTGTAATAAATGGGAAAACCTGACAGGTCATTTAGACACTGTCAGGTTTATTCCGGGAATAATTATTCCTAAGCCTTAGCCTATTTCTTCATACTTTTCTCCTCCTTAGTAGTATTTACGAATAACAATATCAACAGATAAGAAATACGTTAAGCAGCATCTGTAAGTAAACAGAGTCTTTATCTAATGAAATCTGGAAGATTTTGTGTAACTTTTTAACAAATTTCATGTCTATAGAATAAATCACATATCTGAATACGCCAGTTTCCAGATTCATTTCTAAATCAATCACATCATGTTCTTCAGCTATTTGAAGATTGCTTTTCGCAATGTCGTAAAGCACAAAGGGATATCCTTCCTGAACATTCTCGGACTGGCTATCGGCATTGCCTGTAGCATACTGATACTGGTCTTTGTCATCCCTGAGGTAAGTTATGACAAACATTTTGAAAAATCGGACCGCATTTACAGAATTGCCGTCAGGGCTTCTATTGGAGATACGAAGATACACCAGACCTACTCTTCTGCTATCACCTTTCTTCGGCTTCTGGAAGAGTTTCCGGAGATAGAGACCGGTGTAAAATTCCTTGGACTTGGCAGGGTTCCTGTATCTGTTGGCGAACAGACTTTTTTTGAAGAGCGGTTTTTTGCGGTGGACTCAACCTTTTATGATGTGTTTTCAATTCCCCTGATCAGTGGGAACAAATCGGATGTGCTGACAGAACCTTATGCATTGGTCCTGACGGAGAGCATGGCGAAGAAATATTTTGGGACAACGGATGTTATCGGAGAAATAGTAAGGGTTGATTTTTCGCAATATGGATCACCGATTGCAGAATTCATGATCACCGGGATTTCAGAGGATATGCCCGTAAATGCTCATTTTCACTATGACCTCCTTGTTTCGTCGACCAGTTTTCCGCAATTCATTAACAATACCGGATGGACGAGTAATAATTTTATCTCCTATATCGTGCTGAAAGAGGGGACTTCAAAAGCAACACTGGATGAAAAGCTTCCGGAATTCACACGGAAATATATGGGTGGGGATGAGTTTGATGCATGGGTCGCACAGGGAAATTACTGGGAATATTTTCTACAACCGGTAACCGGGATCCATCTCAATTCCGATCTGAACGGTGAATTCGAAGCAAACGGAAATGAAACCTATGTCTATATCCTATCGGTTATCAGCATTTTTATTCTGCTGATTGCCTGTATTAATTTCATGAACCTTTCCACGGCAAAGGCTTCCCTGAGAGCGAAAGAGGTTGGTATCAGGAAAGTGGTGGGTTCTGCCCGGGGTAAATTGATACGACAGTTCCTGAGTGAATCGGTTGTCATGAGTTTCGTTGCCCTGATCCTTGCTGTTATTCTCGTTATCAGCCTGTTGCCTGCGTATCAAAACCTGCTGGGCAAACCGATTGAACTTCATTTTTTTGATAACCTGGTTATTATTCCCTTGTTGCTTCTGCTGGGATTAGTTGTCGGGATCATTTCAGGCTCATACCCGGCGTTTTTTCTATCATCATTCAAACCTGTAGTCGTGTTAAAGGGGAATGTGGATGAAAACAAGCGGGGATCATGGCTCAGGAATATCCTGGTGATCTTTCAATTTACCATTTCCATTTTTTTAATTATAGGTACCTTTACCGTATACAAGCAGATGAGACTGTTTCAGAATAAAAAACTGGGATTTGAAAAAGAGCAGGTGCTGGTCATACAAAATCCCGGTTCGGTGAATGAAAATTATGATGCTTTTAAAGAAGCACTCTTTTCCCATCATACAATCTCTGATGTATCGGGTTCCAACACTCTTCCCGGCAAGGGGTTCAGTAACTGGGGATTCGGTGCTGAAGGGGTGGAAGAGAGTTTTACACTGAATGCCTGTGTCTGTGATTATGATTTCCTGAAAACATTGAAGATCGATCTGGCTCAGGGCAGGTTTTTTTCCAGGGATTTCCCTTCTGACTCCTGTGCTGCAGTTCTGAATGAAAGTGCTGCAAAACTCCTGGGTTGGGATAATCCATTGGGTAAGAAGATCAATAACTGGTCTGAGAACCGTGGTATTTTTGATGTCATTGGAGTGATCAAAGATTATCATTACGAATCATTGCACCAGGAGATCCGCCCCATGGCACTTTTCCTGATCGGAGGATATTTTCAACGGACACCACAATACATTTCTGCCCGTCTGACAACAGAAAATATGTCTGAAACCATTGATTTTATTGAGCAAACCTGGAACAGCTTTGCTGAAAACATGCCGTTTGAATATTATTTCCTGGATGAAGATTATGATAATCTCTATATCAACGAAATGCAAACAAGAAAGCTATTCACTATTTTTTCTTTTCTCGCTATATTCATTGCCTGTCTTGGACTGTTTGGGCTGGCATCCTTCATAGCCGACAGGAAGACGAAAGAAATTGGTATCCGAAAGGTTTTTGGGGCATCGGTGCCGGGAATTGTCACCCTGTTAAACCGAAATTTTACCATATGGGTGCTGACTGCCAGTGGTCTGGCATGCCCTGTAGCATGGTATGCCATGAAGAAATGGCTGGAAAACTTCGCGTATAGAACCAGCATCTCCTGGTGGATATTTGTTGTAGCTGCCTTTATGGCCCTTATCATTGCCTGGCTGGTCGTAACGTTCCAGACCTACAGGGCAGCGCTTCGGAATCCGGCTGAATCCTTAAAGTACGAATAAGCCTGAGAAATAAATGTACGAATTTCATTAACTTAGTCTGATATTTTCAGGATTTATAGCCATTCTGCATTCTGAAACTACATTGATAGAATTTATTTTTTGGAAATTGAATACCAATTTTCCATTTATAAAGTTCTATCAATGCATGCGATTAATGATAACCAACACACACAATGATAAGAAGTATAACACTAGTTATTCTTTCAATTTTTTTAATCTCTTCTGATTTTCAAGAAAATGAGCCGGGTATCCGGTTTAGAAGACTGACAATCAATGATGGTCTTTCATTAAGTTCAGTTTACTGTATTTTTCAGGACAGCAAAGGATTCATTTGGCTTGGCACCGAAGATGGTTTAAACCGGTATGACGGGAAAAATTTCAGGATCTTCAGACCCGATCCAAGGGATACAAACTCTATTTCATACAGATGGATTGAGCATATTTATGAGGATGGTCTTGGTATCCTTTGGTTTGGATCAAGGGGAGGTTTAACGCGGTTTGATCCTAAATGTGAAAAATTTACACAGTACAGATATAATGGGGATGATAAATATGGTTTGTCAAATGATACAATTACTTCCATTATCCATGATCCGCATCAAAAATATCTTTGGATAGGTACACTAAAAGGATTGAACAGAATTGACATGAATACCACGGAACTGGTTTTAGTTGAAAATTTTAAAGGTGATCGAACAATCCTGTCTTCCCGAATTAATTTTATCATCCCGGATGAGAAAAATAACATGTGGATTGGCACCAATGATGGACTGTTTTTTTATGACTTTGATACTGAGGAGTTCACATTATTTTCTCCAGATGAGAGTACCCTGAAGGATAAAAAAATCGTTTCCCTGATATTTGATGACGATCATTTATGGATTGGGACTGACCAGGAATTATTTAACTATTCGAGTAGCGAAGACAGAGTTACACCTTATCCGGTTACAGAAAAGGGGAAACCAGGAAATCCAATAAATCCGGTTCAAAACCTGTACCTGGATAGTTGTCACAACCTCTGGATTCTGAGTGAAAGCGGGTTGTATAAACTTAACCGGGAAACAAAAGAAATCTTATCTGTAATAGATGCAGTTGATATAACACACAGTCTATCTGTTAATACCGGGAAACCCATACTTGAAGATATAGAAGGGTTTCTATGGTATGGAACTTTTGGATCGGGGCTGTTCAGAATTAATCCGACTACCGGAGATATCTATCGTTATATAAACAGTCCGGCTGATCATACCAGTCTCTCTGAGAACTCAATTAATTGCATTTTTGAGGACCATTCAGGTGTAATCTGGTTTGGTACATTTGGAGCAGGAGTTTGCATATATTATCCACAATCTCACAGGTTTGAACTGATCAGACATGATCCGCTTGATCAAAACAGCGTTTCAAGCAATTTCATCTGGTCAGTTATTGAGGACAAAGATGGAAACGTATGGATTGGGACAAACAACAGGGGGTTGAATAAATATTCCCCCCAAACAGGAGAATTTTCATTCTACGATCATTTGCCAAATGATCCAGCCTCCATATCCCATTCATCCGTTAGAGAGATTTTTCAAGATAATGAAGGAACCATCTGGGTTGGTACAGATGGAGGCGGATTAAACTATTTAAATCAAGAGACAGGAAAATTCACATATTTCCAGAATGATCCAAACGATATGAATTCTTTATCCAACAATTCCGTGCGTGTGATAATGGAGGATCGAAATGGAGACTTATGGGTAGGCACCAGGGGTGGATTGAATAAATATGACAGAAATACTCAAACATTTGAACGATTTTTGCATTCAGACGATGATTCAACAAGCCTGTCAAGTAATTTCATCTATTCATCCATTTACGAGGATAAAGAAGGATTTCTTTGGATTGGAACTTATGGTGGTGGTTTAAATAAAATGGATCCTTCTGAAGGGACATTTCAATCTTATTTAACCGATCCCAAAGATCCGTTGACTATATCGGATAACGTAGTATTCTCGATATATGAAGATACAACCGGGATTTTTTGGATTGGTACAAACGATGGGTTAAACAGGTTTGACCCTGATCGTGAAGAATTTACACGTTTTGGGAAAAATGAAGGATTACCCAATGAGGTAATATATGGAATTTTACCAGATCAAAATAATAATATCTGGCTAAGCACAAATTTTGGTATTTCGAGATTCAATTTAACGGATTATGGTACGAAAAACTTCGATATGAATGATGGTCTGCAAAGTAATGAATTCAATGGAGGTGCATACCATAAGGGTGAGAGTGGCACACTTTATTTTGCCGGAGTATATGGATTGAATATTATCAATCCGGTTAAAATTCTTCCGGTAAAAAACACATCACAACTTGTCATCACTAAACTTGCAGTATTAGGTAGAGAAGTAAACGTACTTATTCCCGAAAAACTAACCCATACAGTTACACAGAACCTGGTTTTTCAGGATGAAGCAGGTAATTTCTTTTCCCCTTACAATATCTCTTATGCAGAGGAAATCGTATTGCAATACCGATACCGTTTTTTTTCTATCGAATTTGTTGCACTGAATAATCCTTTACCAGAAAACCTGAACTATGCTTACCGGATGGATGATATTGAAGATGAATGGATCTATTCAGGTGAACGAAGTTATGTTTCCTATGCGAATATGAACCCCGGGACCTATTATTTCTCCGTTAAATCGGAAAATCCTGATGGTGTTTGGAGTGATTCGGAAACACGTTTAAAAATTATCATTACACCGCCTTTTTGGAAAACATGGTGGTTCATTGCACTTGAAATAATTACGGCACTGGCATTTTTTGTCTATTTATATTCACTGCTATTAAAATCAAGAACGAATAAAATTCTAAAAATTCAAAACAAGAATATTCAAATTGCCAATCAAAAACTGGCCGAATCTGAGAAAAATTTAATGAATTTAAATGCTACCAAGGATAAGTTTTTTTCCATCATTTCCCATGATTTAAAAAATCCATTTAGCAGCCTGCTTTCAATAACTGAACTATTAGTTCAAAATTATAGCAGCTCAGATGAGGCAGAAAAAATTTCAGGTATTCAGAAAATTCAGGAATCAGTGAAACAGATTTATAATCTGTTGGAGAACCTGCTTACCTGGTCGAGATCGCAATCAGGCAGGATACAATTTGAGCCTGCTCAGTTTAACCTGTCAAATGTTCTGCAGGAGAATTATAATTTACATAAAATTCCTGCGGAAAAGAAGGGTGTGCATTTAAGTGCAACTATTCCGGAAAATATCCTCGTGTTTGGCGACAGAGAAATGATCAATACTGTTGTCCGTAATTTGGTAGGTAATGCAGTAAAATTTACCGGAAAGGATAAAAGGGTTGAAATATCAATGAAAGAAGAAGACCACACAATCATTGTCATGGTAAATGATCAGGGAGTTGGGATTTCAGAAGAGGATCTTAACAAGCTTTTTCGAATAGATTTGAAATTCAAATCCAGGGGGACTTCCGGAGAAAAAGGAACGGGTCTGGGACTTATTCTTTGTAAGGAATTTGTTGAAAAAAATGGCGGGAAAATGATTGTAAAGAGCTTCCTGGGAGAAGGAAGTGAATTTGGATTTACCATACCAAAACCTGAACAGAACCAGTAAATATTATCCCGACAGGTTATGAAACCGACAATAAACGATACAACCTTTGGTTCAATTACTGTCAATGATACTACCTATAATCATGACATCCTCATCAGTATAAACGGGAGTGTTGAGAAACGGAAGAAAAAACTGTCAAAAGCTATTTATGGAACATCCCATACAGTTTCACTGGACGAAATCAGGTATGTCCATGAAGCGGGAGTAGAAGGGATAATCGTCGGTTCAGGTCAGTACGGGGTCCTGGAATTATCTGAAGAAGCTCAAAACTTCCTTGAAGAAAACAACTGCAAAGTCACGCTACTCCCAACACCGGAAGCGATAAAAGAGTGGAACAGGAGAGCAGGCAAATGCATTGGTCTGTTTCACATTACCTGCTGATATAATCTCAACTCTTCCGGGATTCTCCTGACTAAATTTCAGGGATTTTTTCATCCAAGTCATATTCAGGCACGACAATTCCAGATATATTATTTACTTCCAGCATGTTGTTAAAGACAGGAAGATCGTTCTCTATCAATCCCTGGTATTTAGCACTATAATATGTAATCTGGTCTTTCAGGAGTTGATGAACTTCTCTTTGTTGTTTATTTGGTGCAAAATCAATATTCTGGGCAACATCGCCAGCCAGAACCGATAATTTACTATACAATAAATTTGGGAAACGGAATGATTTTGAATCGCCTTCACGGGAAAAAGGTTGTACTATTTCATCCTCAATAGCAGCGATTTTGTTGTCAAACTCCGCTATAGCTGGAATAACGGCGGAAGCCATTTTATTATCTTTTAACAACTGTTTCAGATCTGTAAGTTGCTTACGCATCCACTCCATTGAATTAACCATTGCTGTGATATAATTTATGTCGGTCCTTAGCTCCAGTTGCATCTCCACCAATTCATCAATGTTCTCTTGTGTACCGGCAGATTTTGGATCTTTCAGTACAGATAATGTTTGAACATATTCTTTCCCATTAACCGTGGTTTTCACAGTATATTCTCCGGGGGCAACCTGTATGCCGCGAAATCCCCCGGACGTTCCCCAGCTCAATAGGGGATACCAGCCTTCCCGGGTCCATGTTTCACTGAAACGTTTTTCTTCCACAACGGTAGGATTACCGGGTGGTTTAATCCTTAATTTGGCCTGGTTGGCTGGTTCATATGCCATATCCCAAACAATGCGGTTTAATCCTTTTTTTCCACTACCTCTTAATTTCTGTACAGTTCTTTCATTTTTATCAGTAATGGTTATTTCAATAGGCAAATTTGACTTCCCTTTCAGATAATAATTAATATATGCGTGTGAAGTAACACGTGGTCCGCCGGTTATACTATGAAGACGGTATGCTGGACGAGGATTGAACAAATGAAAATCTGCATTTATCACCTCATCAGTAAGCTGTTGTAAGGGAGTAATATCATCCATAATCCAGAATCCCCGGCCATACGTACCCACAACCAGGTCGTTAAAATGTTCCTGGATCACCATGTGATGTACAGGTGCATTTGGTAAATTATTCTGAAGCGGCAACCAGGTAGCTCCATCACTGAAAGACACATAGATTGCATTTTCAGTGCCAAGATAAAGTAACCCTTTCCGAACAGGATCTTCATGAATCCAATGACAATAGCTAAAGACACTTTTCGGAATTGTGGAAGAAAGTGATTTCCAGGTTTTCCCATAGTTGGTAGTCTTGTATACAAATGGTTCCCTGTTATTCATCTGGTGAAAATCGACAGTAATATAGGCTGTACCTGCATCATACCTTGATGGTTCAACATTGCTGATGGTTCCCCAGGGTGGCAAATCGGGTATGTTCTCAGTGACATCGGTCCAAATTTCACCACCATCTCTGGTAATGTGCAGAAGTCCATCATTTGTTCCTGCCCAGATACAACCTTCTTCCAACGGCGATTCTGCAATGGCAAATAGTATACATCCGTATTCCACACCCAGGTTATCCTTTGTCAATCCGCCTGAGGGTCCCATTTTACTTTGGTCGTTTGTGCTCAAATCAGGGCTGATTACTTCCCAACTATTTCCTGCGTCGGTTGTTGCATGAACATGCTGACTCCCGGCATATATCTTATTATGATTATGCGGGGAGATGTGAATTGGGAATGTCCAGTTAAACCTGTATTTCAGTATACCTGCAGAGGCACCATAGGCAGATTCAGGCCAGATTTGCACGGTTCGGTCATGTCCGGTACTATAATCAACCCTGGTAAATCCGCCATTATACAGACCACCCCAGACAATATTCGGATTTTCCGGATCGGGAAGAATAAATCCACATTCACCACCTGCTGTTGTTTCCCATTCTGATGAATTACTATTTGCACGATAGCTGGCAGTACTAGGTCCTTTATAACCGGGGCCATCCTGTTTGCCTCCATAGACATAATAGGGAATCTGATTATCAACTGCCACATGATACATTTGTGCAATAGGAAGGACAATCCTGTTCCATGTTTTACCACGGTTAGTCGTAATTTTCACACCGCCATCGTCGCTGATCATCATTCGGTCAGGAATCAGGGGATCAGCCCATAGGTCGTGTGCATCGCCACTCCAACCAGACCTTTCCGATGTTATACCACCATCATATGTTATACTGTGCGTATTAGCTGCAAAGTATACCTCATTTTCATCAGCCGGATTAACCAGGATCCTGGAAGCATAATGTGATCGTTCATTCAGCAAACGATCTTTACTGACGAGACTCCAATTCTCACCACCATTATTTGAACGCCAGAGCACGCCACGATTCGGCGTACCTGTTTCCATAATTGTATAGATCACCTTTGGATTACTTGCTGAAATTGCAATTCCGACTTTTCCAATGGGTGCGGCCGGAAGTCCGTTTCCGGTGAGGTGTTTCCAGGTATTGCCCCCATCACGTGACATATATATCCCTCCCCCCGGTCCACCACTCTCTCTACCCCAGGTCCTGATCACCAGTGGCCACATTCCTGCAAACATAATATTGGAATTGGATGGATCCATGGCTATCTCAAAGCATCCTGTATTCTCATCAACAAAAAGGACCTGTTTCCATGTTCTGCCTCCATCAGTGGTTTTATATACACCACGTTCTTTTTGTGGCCCATAACAGTGACCCAGTGCTCCAACAAGGACGATATCCGGGTTGTGTTGGTCGATTACAATCCTCCCAATACGTCCTGTAAGATCAAGTCCCATATGGTGCCAGGTTTTACCGGCATCTATTGATTTGTAGACGCCATTTCCAATGGATATATTACTCCTGATAAAAGGTTCTCCGGTACCTGCCCAGACAATATTTTCATTCGATGGCGCTATTGCCAGGGCGCCAATTGACTGTGTAGGTTGATCGTCGAATATTGGAAACCAGTTCAACCCGGCATCTTCTGATTTCCAAATACCCCCTGATGCAGCACCAACATAATAAACATTCATATCTCCCGGCACACCGACAACCGCAGAAGTACGGTTTCCGGGAGGACCAATATGCCTGTAGGTGAGGGATGAGTAAATTTCTGGTGTGATCTGTTGTGCATAAGCCTGAATGAATAATCCAAGCATAATTGATAATAAAACGGATGAATAAAAATGTGGCCTTGAAATGGATTCTCTGAGTTTCATAAGACTGTATTTTGGTTTTAAGGAAGGGATCTAATCTATCAATCAAAACTACTATTCTTTCATGAAATGTCAAAAGGATGTGGTACCTTTCCGAAGCTTTAAAATCCGACCGGTTTCAGTAAATGCCATTCTATTGGAGGGGAACCCTGTAGGGTATGCTTTTTTACCAGCCTGGAATAAAAAACAGAAGAGAAAGGTCTAATGTATATAAACCCGTTTATTATGAGTAAAAAGATTTTACCAGTCCTTTTTTCCCTTTCTTTTTCAATCTCTTTTGTTTTATCCACAAGCCTTTTTGCACAGGCATTAATTGAGAATCCCGAATTGGACAAGAAAGTTGAAGCATTTCTCGAAAGCAGTAAATATCGTTGGCGGGACATGAATGTACCTGCTTCCGATGGCAGAGTATTGTACGATCTGATCATTGAAAATGGATACACCAAAGCCCTGGAGATCGGGACCTCTACCGGCCATTCGGGTATCTGGATAGCATGGGCATTGAGTAAGACCGGTGGCAAACTCATTACCATTGAAATTGATGAAACGAGGTATAATCAGGCACTTGCCAATTTCAGGGAAGCCGGACTTTCGGATTATATCGATGCCCGGCTGGGGGATGCGCACGATCTGGTTCCCAAGCTGAAAGGACCCTTCGATTTTGTCTTCTCCGATGCCGATAAATGGTGGTACAAGAACTACCTGATTGCTGTTCTGCCCAAATTGGAAGTGGGAGGATGTTTTACTGCACATAATGTTACCGGCCAGGTAAGGAGCAGGGGCATTACTGAATTCCTGGACTACCTTGAAAGCCTGCCCAACATGAACACAACCATCGATCGCTCCAGCTATTCCGGAATATCCATCAGTTATAAAACGAAAGAATAAACAGATTTCGTGATTCGCCCTCCGGACCACCTGCTGCATTACGGTCCAGGAAACCATTTCCCGTTGTTTAGCATGGCAGTTGGCCCGGAAATTTATTCTTAAGCCCGGGGCTGCCTGCCAGCCACAGGCTGGTAAACAGGCAGGCAGGCCTTCGGGGATCATTTCAAAAGATCAGAAAGTCCACTGCACGATGTAGGGCGACCCTGCCTCGCCGGCAGGTTTCCAAGTCGCCTCTATAAAATCCCCCTTTTAGCTGAAAGGGGGCGGGGGCTGTTTAACCCTTCGGTTTCCATTGCGGTCAATGTTCAGATTTCCTTCAGAATTTTCTATTACATTTGCAGAAATTTGCACAGCATGAAAGTTACAATCATTGAGGATTTACTTTCAAATTTTATTGAATTACTTATTTTCGCAAGATCATTTTATTAGAAATTAATTTTTTATGAGACATTTTATTTCCAGATTACTACTCGTTCCATTGTTTTTTTCATCCCTGAGCCTTTTGAATGCACAGGAATCTGAAAAAGAACAGGATGTCATGCGGGAAAATGCCGTAAAGATCTTTATCGACTGTCAGTTCTGTGATATGAACTATATCCGCCAGGAGATCCCGTATGTGAATTATGTTAGGGATGTAAAAGAGGCAGAGGTGTACCTTCTTGAAACCAGGCAGAATACAGGCAGTGGAGGCAGCGAGTATACCTTAACTTTCATCGGGCAGAATAAATTTATTGGGAAAAATGATACCCTGGTCTTTACTACCCGGCCGGATGATACACGAGATCATATCCGTGAAGGTCAGGTGCAGATGATGCAGATGGGTTTGATGAGGTACGTTGCCACGACACCACTTTATGAAGATATTATGATCGGACAACGTGGGGAAACAGTTGATGAAGAAGTGGTTGACCGGTGGAACTACTGGGTGTTTGAACTGGAGACCAGGCCCCGGTTAGAACTGGAGGAATCATTAAAGGAAATTTCCTGGCGAAATTCTATTTCTGCATCAAAAATTACACCCAAGTGGAAACTGGAATTCGACTATGACTTCGATTATAGGAAGACAAAACGGGTTGAAGAAGAGGAGATCGACTCACTGGGCACTACGGAAGAAGTGACAGAAGTCTATGAACGGATGAGCCAGGGGCTTGATAACCTGATCGTGAAAAGCCTCGGAGAGCACTGGTCAGCAGGTGTTCAGTTTGATATATCATCATCGACCTACAGAAATACAAAACTGAACTATCAAATTTTCCCATCCGTTGAATATAACATTTTTCCCTATTCCGAATCTACCCGAAGACAGGTAAGGATTCTCTATGGAGCCGGTTATAATTATACAAAGTACAACGACTCGACTATATACGATAAGATAGAAGACAAGTTGTTTCAACAGCAACTTAAGATTGCTTTCCAGGTGCAGCAAAAATGGGGATCCGTAAACATATCCCTGGAGGGGTCCAACTATTTTTGCGATTTTGAAAAGAACCGGCTGAAACTGGAAGGTTCATTCAGGATTCGCATTGTAAAAGGCCTGTCACTTCAAATAAACGGTGGTGTTGCCCGTATTCGCGACCAGCTCTCCCTGGTAAAAGGAGAAGAAGCTACCGCTGAGGAGGTCTATCTCCGATTGCGGGAACTGGCTACCGGCTATAATATCGATGGAGGACTGTCAATTACCTATACCTTCGGTTCCATCTATAACAACATTGTAAATCCCAGGTTTGGAAACGGGGGAGGATATTACAGGTATTACTAATACCAGGGGAATCTTATTCAACCGGTTCCTTTGTACAGGTACGCAAACCAAACGGGACGTAAAGCGGACAAAAACTGATTTCTAAATAAGGATTACACCCCCGCTACCCTTTTTTTATATTCTTTCAGGGCTTCATTCAGGCGATCCATGGTCCCTTCCGTGCCCTGCAAATTATGTGAGGGATGAATATACAGTTTCACACCCTTTTCGACCAGGATTTCAGCAACCGTAGTTATGGTCATCCATACGGTAGTGACAAAGGCTATGGTGGAGATCGGACCGATTTTATCCTGATGATTTTTCAATGGTACGGAAGCATCTTCGATGGGGACACAACTATCGACCACGACATCCGCCAGTTGAAACAGGGTTTTGCCACAGGAATGGCGCGATTGCTTCCCTTCTGCAGCCTGTGCCGACCCGTATACAATCACCTTCATCCCGATCTCTTTTGCCTGGAGGGCGATATCGATATTCACGTTATTGATCCCGGAATGGGAAAAGATCCAGACACAATCACGCTTGTCGAATGAGTATCCTTTCATGATCTCCTTTCCGAAACCCTCTGCCCGTTCGAGGAAAAGAAACTGGTGTATGCCCATCTCTCCCACAATCCGGGTAAAAAAGGTAAGGGGCAATTCGATGATGGGATGAAACCCAACAAATCCACCGATCCTTGGATACATCTCCTCCACAGGCAGTGTGGCATGCCCGCAGCCAAAGGTATGCACCCACCTTTTCGCTTCAATAGAATCCGCCATTATTTCTGCTGCCCGACGCATTGGATCCATCTGAGTCTGCTCTATTACAGACATTACCGCATGGGCATTATCAATCCATTGCTTTGCTAATACCATGATTGCTAGAGTTTAAATTTTTATATTTTTCCGGATCCTTCTTAAAATAATCAGAATTAGGATCAACATCATGATCAGTGAAATAAATAAGAGCGTGGTATACTGACTGATACCAAAACGATGAGCAATCAATCCCATAAAATAATTGATCAGAATGTTTCCAATCGCTGCAATTACCATGACGATACTGAAAGCTGTTCCTGAAATTGAGGAGAACAATTCTCCTGCATAACTTAATACCACCGGGAATACCGCCGCACAGCCTATCCCGAGAAGGAAAAGGGCTACAAAAGAACATAGATAGCCTGTGGTAAAGAACAGCAGAATGATTCCTGCAGCGGTTACACCAGTTCCTGCCAGCAGGATAGAAGAGGAGGAGATCCTTTTCAATAAAAACCCAAGAATGAATCTTGAAACAGTTAGACTGAAAACAAATGCAGATAGTGAGAACAACGCTTCCTGGTTACTCAGATTATCGGCCTTCTGAAGAAATGTGGTTGTCCAGTTATTGATGATCCCCTCGATCCCACTTTCCAGAAACAGGATTAATCCGGTCAGAATCAGGATGGAATTTGTGAGTAATGTTAATCCCTGCTTAATGGGAAGTTGCAGCATTTGTTTTGGCACGGGGAATTGAATAAACAGGAAAAACAACACAGGAATAAAAACAGACCAACCGATCACTGAAAGGATCTTTTCTTCACTTAAAAAAGATGAAAGGATGCCAATCAGGACAGGCATACCCAGGGCACCGATCCCGAAGAATACACCGAGAAAACTAAGATTTGCACTCCGGTTTTTACTGCTGATATCGTTGACCAGTGCATTGGTCGCACCATTGAGTGCTCCTCCACCGGATCCGATACAGAAGACAGAAATCCGTATTAGAAATATGCTTTGGCCATATGCAATGCCTTCCAGACCAAGAAGGATCATCAGGGAGCAGATGATCATCAGGTATTTGTATCCATACCGATCGACAACCGGTCCAAAAATCAGTGATCCGGTCAACAACCCGATTGGAAGAAGAGTAACCAGCGATCCTGTCATCTTTTCATCCAGGGCAAAGGTAGCCGTGATTCCGGGAAGAATGGTCCCCAGGGAGATCAGCGATATGCCAAACAGCAACATGCCGACGCAGGCAGCCGTAAAAACAAGCCTCTGGTTGTATGCATGATCTTTGTTCATACGATTGTATCGTTAAGGGCAAGGTATGCTGCTCCATACAACGGTGCATGGTTTTGCAAAACGGAGCCTTCAATGGCTACCCGTTGGATGCTGATGGGTTGAGCCCATCTGGTTGCCTCTTCAATGATCTGCTGCCTGAATTGAAGAGCGGGACCGAAAACACCTCCTCCAAGGATGATCTTTTCAGGGTTAAATAGACTTACCAGATTGGCAATTGCCATACCCCAGAATTCAATGGCCTGTTTCATAACCCGTTTCGCAAGGTCATCATCCTGTTCGTAAGCCAGGAACAGATGATGAGCCGAGATCTCATCCGGCTTTTTGTCCTTCAGGATACCGGAATAATCCTTCTCTTCCTTCAGGTACTCAAGGGCCATTCTTACCAGGCCGTCTCCGGAAGCATGATATTCGAAACATCCCATTTGTCGGTATTTTGGGTGATAGGGCTTGTTCAGAGCCATCCACCCGATGGCTCCTGCTATATCCTTTTCGCCACGCATAACTTTTCCATCGGTATATATCCCGGCACCAATGCCGGTTCCCACAGCAAGAAAAACTGCATTTTTGCAACCCGCAGCTGCTCCTTTCCATACTTCCCCCAGGATAGAACATGCCCGATCGCTGTCTATGGTGATCGTGGTTTTGGGATTATTCAGCATGGAAGCAATTTCATCGCGAAGCGGATAGTTTTCCCAACCCCGGATATTTGGTGCCCACACCGTACCTTCGTGTACATGACTGATCCCCGGGACCGACACACCCAGAGCTGTAATAGAGGATCCTTTTCCCGGGCTGGAATCATATAACTCCTTGATCATTTTACGGATCAGCTTTCCAACCGCTTTACCTTCCCTGCTTTCCAGCAGTTTTGTATCTCTGGTCAATAGCTCTCCACTGGTATCGAAAACAGCACCGGATAATTTTGTGCCCCCCAGGTCCAGACCAATAGCTGCCATAACTCTTTTATGTTTGGGAATTTAGCCCGAATTATTCCTGATTAAGATAGGAAATTTTTTACTTTTTACTTTGAACTTTTTACTTTTTCCTTGTCTACCCCCACACCCATACCGGAGCTGATACGAACCCTCCGTAAACAATAACATCAAAACATCCATGTGCGAGTGAGGGTGGAAGCACACTATCTGACAGATCCCTCAGGATCCCGAAAATCAATCCTCCGATCATTGTCCATGTGATCAGAAAAGGAAAATCAATTCCGGCAGGATCAGGGAGGGATCTCAACACAATGAATTTATAGGTGGTGTGAGCCAATGCTGCAAACACAATGGCGAAAATCCTGTTCACTTCACGAAACCTTCCCTGAAAGTATCCGCGAAAAAGCAACTCTTCCGTAATACCGATCAGCGGTGAAATGATGGCAAAGAGGGTTAAGGAAACGGGGAAGGTGGTATCAAAGAAAAAATAGCGATAACATATGCCAAGTATTCCTCCTGCTATGATACCGGTGATCAGAAAACCGATCGCCCCGGGTGTGAATCGAAGGGAGCCGAAAACAGAAATGTTTTCTTTTGCATTTTTGAAAAAGATTACGAGACTGAGAGCGGCAAGGAACAGACCGGTGAAGGATATGACAACCAACCACGATCGTTCATGCACGTAACGTGCAAAAAGGAACAGACCGGCCAGTACAAGAAGAACATCCTGGTATCGCGATATCCTTGTAAAGAAACCGGGAGGTCTGTCCATCTACCTGTTTTTCAGCTCGTGAAACTTCTTCCGTTGATGGAATAGCCAGATTAAAAATAGCATGGGAAACAAAAGCAGGATCCATCCTGATCCCATGCACAATCCACCCCCGGGAAGGACCTGCAAGCCGGGAAGAGCTTCTGTGATCCCGGAAATTTCATTAGCCGACTCTTCAAATTTGTCCTCCTCAATCACAAGCAACCCGAGGTTGGACATTGTTGAAAGAGGTGTCAGATCAATATCAGGAAGATCGATAATGAGGCACTGTAATGCATCCATTGTTGCGATGGCTGAAAGGTCACTGATCTTCTCACAGCCGATCAGTTCGAGTACTTGGAGATCAGGAAAGAATGTGCTTATTTGAGAAAATTCCTCAGGGTTGGTATATGTTGGATAAGAGAGCCACATCATGGAATGAAAATGATTCATCGCCTGAATGTCCGTGATCCTGCTGCAAAAGGGAAAACCCAAAGTGTTCAGTGAAGGGATTTCGCGGAGATACCCGATGTCTGACAGTGTGTCGCAGCAGACAACATAAAGATTTATCAGTTTAGGAGCCTGTTCCAGGAAGGATAGATCGGTAATGTTGGGTTCGACCAGTGTTAGTGACTGCAGGAATTCAGCATTGGGAAGGGAATAATGGCCGGTTTCCAGGGGATTCCAGTTTTTCAGGATCAGGGATGCGAGGTTGGGAAGAAGATCGGGAGCCAATGTCCATTGAATATCTTCTCCTTCCACACCAAGCAATTCCACTTCATGGAACAGGGAAACAACGGGGGGATCCTGTATATTAAGGTGACAGTCTGTAAGATAAATCCATTTTGGGGACAAGGCTTGCAGGGTTTTTATATCACTTTCGGTTACATTGCTGTCACACTCAAGCACCAATCCGGCTCCGGCACCCTGCTCTGCAATTTTCTGCAGCAGGGGTCTGTATCTTTCCGGTACAGGAAGGGTAATCTGCAGTGTCCGAAGTTGACTGAATGTTTGTCCATCCACGGAATCAAGCCATTCCATGAGCAACGAGTCTTCCGTTAAATAGAGTGCTACCAGGTCATCCTGATCAAAAAATCTCTTTTTGCATACCGTATCAATAGCCATCTCTATGCTATTCCCGTAATTCATGTCGTACCTCATAAACAGGCTTTCATCCTCAAACATCAGGAACAACAGATCACCATTGGCGGCCATGATCGCCGATTTGCCGGAAGTGTCGGCATATGATCCAAAAAGGATGTGTGTCCGCGAGAGGTTAAACACGGCGGTAACATTGGAAAACTCAACTAAATTAAAGGTTGCATCATCGCTGGATCTATCGGTTGAGCAACTGAGTTGTATGAACAGGGATATCAAACCGAAAAGAGCCAGGGTGAAGGGTATTCTCTTCATGATCTCAGGTTTAATGGTGTTTTACTGAAAAGGCAAACTCATGTTATAGAGGGCAATCAAAAGCATTGGACAAGAGCTGATCTCCACCACGAGTAATAAATATCCTCCAGGTCTTCCCGGGAGGGGAATGGATAGAACCGATAACTATTCTGGTCGCCGATGAAAAAACCATCCTGTATGGTGCGGTATGACATCTCCCCCCTGTAGTAACGCAATACGGTCTTTGTGGGTCTTTCCGGGTATTCCTTAAGGCGCAGCAAACAATCGCGCAGGTGATCAGGATTGGGATAGGGAAGATTCTCAATTGGAGATGTCGGATCGAATGCCAGTTTACTGAGTGTTAATTCTGCAAAAAAGAGCTTTGGTGTCGATACCGGTTTGGTTGTATCGGTAAGGAATTTTATGAATTCCGGTGGTGACAGCCGGCTGGCAACACGAGTGGTTATCGGATTGAACTGCTGGTACAGGTGAACCAGTGGCCGCTTTTTATCCACGTATTCGACAGGTTTTAATTCCAGAACCTTACCGTCATCAGTGACCAGGTAGAGATTCAGAAGCGCTTCCAGGGGTACATTTTCAAGCACACGGTATATGGATAAAAAAACAGACCGTTTAGGCTCTCCATTTTCATAAGGGACCAGTTTCTCTTTGACATAGTCCATGGGCAGATCCATTTTCCCGGGATCCAGCTGGAAAAAAATTGCCTGGCCCCGTATTCTTTTCTTTGTACCAACTGCAAGGTAGTTCCCAAATTCTGCCGGGGGCAGATGTGAAGCTACCAGGGATTCAGGAATGGCGGATAGATAAAAATAGTCTTGCATGGCATATCCCTTTAGGTTTGACAAAAACGTTTTTCCGAAGGAAAGTAATACGGAATGGGTATTTAAATAAAAGTACAAAAAAAATGGGAAAAGAAAAAAGGGGGTGTATTTCCTGGTCATCCTGAACTTGTTTCAGGATCTTATAATCCTGATTAACAACATATTAAGATTCTGATCCGCCGATGGCGGACAGAATGACGATTTTTTGGACTTTTGATACACCCCCTTTTACATGTTTTCACAACGGACATAAAACATCAACCTTGTATATCTGTGCTGTGTCAAAGATCGTAAAATCACAATTTACTCATGCATTGATTGAATAGGGAATATATTCATTTTTAAACGCCAATATTTTTAAATCAATAGTTAGTTTGTCAAGAATAAAAAAAACTCACCGGGTGAACTCAAGTCACCCGGTGAGTAATATAGTGGAAAATATAGGATCAGTTGGTCTTACTCGCAAACCACATCCTGGAGCGAGCTATCCCAGCAATGCCAGAGTGCATCCTGGTAATGGGCATAATCCTTTACCCGGCCCTCTTTTGTGGTTTTACTCCATTCTATATTAATCAGGTTCTGTGTGGATGCAATATAGATGTCATAAAAACGATCCAGTGGCACTTCATTGGTCCGGCCATAATAAATATAAGAATCGTATTCCTCGGATCCGGGGGCGATAATCTTATACTTGATATCAGCGGAATCATCCGTTTCATTCCGGGTCCAGTCGATCTGCAGGTAAGCTGTCGGGCTATCCGGGCTACCGTTCAGTATCCACTGACCCTCGGTCCGCAACAGGTCGTGGCTGCCGGAATACCATAGGAAATCAGTAAAAACGTCCTCCTTTGATATATGCATTTCCCACAACACTGCACTCTCAGTGAGGAAGCCATGCAATTCAGCCTTGTGTGCCACACCTCCTGCCATGAAGTTATAGGACCATACCCATTCGTTGTTTCCTTCATAAATGCCTTCGTGGTTAAAGGCTTCATAAAATGATGCAACCGGAACAATGAGGTTCACTGTCAGTACAGCATTCCAGACCAGGACATTCGATGCAGCCCATCCCCAGTTGGTTGCAACCAGTCCTTTTGTATCCGTCGTTGCATCCATGGCTTTTTTGCTGACAAAATCAGAAAGATCCATGACAAAGGTGGATACCGGCGGAAGATCGGGAGCATCCGGATCATTGTCCTTTTCACAACTATTGAATATCAGGGGGAAAATAAGGATTGGCAAGGTTATATACGCTAACCATTTTTTCTTTTTCATCATCATCGTGTTTCTTTTTTAGGTTAAACATCAACTGCTAAAATGTAATGCAGTATACGAAATCAATGAGTTTTTGTTACCTTCCCATAATGAACAAACGGTAACCCGTGAGAAAAATTTCATGGATCCCCATTTTTGGCGACATCTGGGGCAAAAGCTTTTTTCACTTGCAAAAAATATTTATTTTTGACGATGATTTACGGAACCTGGAGAAAATGAGAATTTTTTCATCCCGTGAAAGGAAATTGAAATAAATCAACGGATCACATAAATCAAATAAAGGAGAAATCATTATGTTGAGTAACCTATTCTGGATTGTCCCTGTTGCTTCGATCCTTGCACTCTTGTTTGCCTGGTTCTTTTTCTGGCAGGTGATGAAAGAGAGTGAAGGAACGGATTTGATGAAAAAGATTGCCTCTCATGTTCGAAAAGGAGCGATGGCTTATCTGAAACAACAGTATAAGGTGGTTGGTATCTTTTTTCTTGTATTAACCATCCTGTTTGCTATTCTTGCCTATGGTTTTAACCTGCAAAACACGTGGGTACCGTTTGCTTTTCTTACCGGAGGATTTTTCTCGGGGCTGGCTGGATTTTTCGGGATGAAGACCGCCACCTATGCCTCTGCCCGTACGGCTAACGCGGCAAAAGAATCCCTGAACCGTGGGTTGAGGGTTGCATTCCGTAGCGGTGCAGTCATGGGTCTTGTTGTTGTTGGTCTCGGACTGCTGGATATTTCCCTGTGGTTCATCATCCTGAACCAATTCATTGAGATGGAGCAAACACAGAAGATGATGATCATTACCACCACCATGCTTACCTTTGGTATGGGGGCATCAACACAGGCTCTGTTTGCCAGGGTCGGGGGTGGCATTTTTACCAAGGCCGCTGATGTAGGTGCTGACCTGGTTGGGAAAGTTGAAGCAGGAATACCGGAGGATGACCCCAGAAATCCCGCAACCATTGCAGACAATGTTGGTGATAATGTAGGCGACGTGGCCGGTATGGGGGCCGACCTGTATGAATCCTATTGTGGCTCTATTTTGGCTACTGCTGCTCTCGGCTCGGCAGCTTTTATGAGCAATGAAGTGGAGCAGTTTAAAGCGATCCTGGCTCCCATGTTGATCGCTGCGGTAGGCATTGTTCTATCAATTTTGGGCATCTTCCTGGTAAAGACCAAAGAAGGTGCAACACAGAAAAACCTGCTGAAGTCATTAGCCAGGGGAGTAAATTCCAGTTCAATCCTGATTATCGTGTTTGCGTTCCTTATCCTGCAGTTGTTGAAAATTGGTGAACCCGTTTCATTTCTTGGGATGAATCTCTACTCATTGGGCATATTTGGTGCTATTGTGGTGGGATTGATCGTTGGCATCGTGATCGGAAAATCAACTGAATTTTTTACATCCGAAGAGTATCGACCTACACGTAAGATCGCTGAAAGTTCCGACACCGGTCCTGCAACGGTGATCATTTCAGGAATCGGGGTCGGTATGACCTCCACAGTGATTCCTGTTCTCGCCATTGTTACCGGGATCATATTTGCTTTTCTCTTTTCATCAGGATTTGATTTTTCAAACATGGGTGAGGGATTATACGGTATTGGAATAGCCGCTGTTGGCATGCTTTCCACCCTGGGAATCACCCTGGCTACGGATGCCTATGGACCCATTGCTGATAACGCCGGGGGAAATGCGGAGATGAGTGAACTGGGACCGGAAGTACGGAAAAGAACCGATGCTCTTGATTCTCTGGGGAATACAACCGCTGCTACCGGAAAAGGATTTGCCATAGGATCGGCTGCCCTTACAGCACTTGCCCTGCTGGCTTCCTACATTGAAGAGCTGAAAATCGGGATCAAACGCCTGTTTGAGAAATCGGGATGGACCGAATATATCTTCCCCGATCATACCAGCATTACCTCTCCGGAAGAACTGGACCATATCCCACTGGGTGAGTACATGAACTATTTCGAGGTACACCTGATGAACCCCAAAGTATTGATCGGTATTTTCATCGGTGCAATGATGGCATTTATGTTTTCCGGACTAACCATGAATGCTGTCGGGAGAGCTGCCGCGCGAATGGTTGAAGAGGTAAGACGACAATTCAAGGAGATCAAAGGGATTCTGGAAGGCAAAGCTGAACCCGATTATGCACGGTGTGTGGCCATTTCCACAAAGGGAGCACAGCTCGAAATGATACTTCCTTCCTTGCTGGCTATTGCCATTCCAATCGTTGTTGGATTAATCTTCGGTGTGGCAGGAACCATTGGCCTGCTGATTGGCGGACTCAGTTCCGGTTTCGTCCTGGCAATATTTATGGCCAATGCGGGTGGTGCCTGGGACAATGCCAAGAAATTCATCGAAAAGGGGAACCTGGGTGGTAAGGGATCGGATGCTCACAAAGCGGCTGTTATCGGAGATACTGTCGGCGATCCCTTCAAAGATACATCCGGTCCGAGTCTGAACATCCTGATCAAACTGATGAGCATGGTTTCGATTGTGATGGCTGGCGTAACCGTTGCATTTCATTTGCTTTAGTTAATCTTCAAACTTCTTTAACTCCAGGTCTTTGCCATCAAAAACAGCATAGGTGAAGTGTGTCAGCCAGTCCCCAAGAAAGATTACCCGGCTCTTTTCATTCAGCGGAAAATCAAGCGGGATATGGCGGTGCCCGAAGATGAAGAAATGAATCTCCTCCCTGGTTAACAACTCCCTGGCAAACCGGATCATGGATTCATTTTCTTCTCCCCTGAATTCAGGGAGTATCCTGGATGACCTGCTACTATGAGACCATTTGTGGGCAAACCAGATGGTGAAATTTGGATGAAGCTTGGAAAAGAACCATTGAAAGGCAGGGTTAAGATAGATTTTTCTTAATCTCAGGTAGGTTTTATCTTCAGGATCCAGCCCATCGCCGTGGCTCAGGAAGAATGTGTAACCGTTCAGGGTTGTTCGTAACGGTTTATAGTGCACGATCACACCGGTTTCCTTTGGTAAATAATCGTATATGGAGATGTCGTGGTTGCCGGTGAAAAAATGAACAGGTATCCCCGAATCGGTGATTTCTGCTATCTTTCCCAATAACCGTGTGAACCCCCGGGGAACTACCTTTTTGTATTCATACCAGTAGTCGAAAATATCTCCAAGCAGATAAATCGCTGACGCATCGTGCCGGACGGTATCCAACCATTTAACCAGCCGCTTTTCTCTTACAAGGCTATCGTCGTGGTTCGGGTACCCCAGGTGAGCATCGGAAGCAAAGTATGTTTTTTGGGATTCCTGCATCGAATAAAGATTAGCTTACGCTATTTGATTTTTCCCCTTTCCGGATGACTTGCATGTTAATCAAATAACTGTGCCAGTTTTATTTTTAGTGTCCTGCCCGTAAAATCTTTTCCTATAATATCTCCTTCCCTGTCCAGAAGAAAGTTAGCAGGCAGTTTCTGAATATTAAGGCGATTAATAACCGGGGAGTTCGGATAATTCAGGTCACTGACATTGATCCATGGTAACTCATCAAAATGCATGGCTCTCCTCCAGGCTTCTTTATCGTTGTCGAACGATACCTGATAGATCTCAAACCCCCTGAAATGGTACTGGTTATATACTCTTTTTAACTCTGTATTTTCGCGGATGCTTGCTTCATCCCAGGAAGCCCAGAAACTGAGCAAGACATAGTTACCACGGAGTGAAGAGAGTGCAATTGTATCTCCTTCAACCGTTGGGAGTGAGATATCAATGACAGTGGGTTCACTCCTGCTAATCAACTCATTGATGCGTTGGGCATTGAATCGTGCCATCTCACTTTCCAGATCCGCAATCAAGGCTCTGGTATGTTTCGAATCGGGGTAGTGCGCCTTCAGGGAATCGGCAACTATCTTCACGTATTGAAGGTCTTTCATATCATAAAGAACATAGGTCACAGAATCGTACTGTTGATACAATGCTTTGATACTGGCGAGGGAGGTGATGTTCTCAAGGATAAAACCGATGGTAAACCTCCGCTGCTGCCTGAGCACGGTGTTATATTTTTCGTTCAATTGTGCTTCCAGTGTATCAAAACCCTCTTTGTCCATATTGGATCGATAATCGAGCACAATTGAATCCAGCGTTTTTTGAGTTTTTAAAAGGTTGTCGTCCAGCAGTTTGATTAATTCCGAACCCTCCGATCCCTCAACCGAATATCCATTGGGCAGGAAGTTTCTGTCTGACTCAACATGGACCTTTTCCCCCGGTTCTATCAGCAGTGTAATAAAATTATTTGGTGTGATTTTCAGTTGATAAAAGCTCGGTTCATCTGCTTTAAATTTGAAATGAAACGCCCCTTCCTTTTTTAGGTTCACCGAATCAAGAATGACAGAACTATTGATACTCATCTCATCCAGATAAACGATTTCGTTTTCTGCTTTGGTAAAATTGCCATGGATACGAATGGTGTTTTTTCCTGAGCAGGCAAAAAGAAAAATCAGTGGAACAAAGAATACTGCTTTTTTCATGTAAACAAACAATTAATCGAAAATCTCAGATAACTTTTCCCTCAGGTCTTCACCGCGAAGGTCGCGAGCGATAATCTTTCCTTCCCTGTCAAGCAGGAAGCTGGTAGGTATTTGCTGCACATTATACAGGTTAGCTACGATCGAATTCAGGTCACTGACATGGATCCATTGTTCCAGTCCGTCACTTTCAACTGCCCCAAGCCAGTTTTCCCGGTCACGATCAAGCGAGACCTGGAATATCTCAAATCCTTTTGCGTGGTATTTATTGTAATGCTTAACCAGGTTGGGATTCTCCACCCGGCAGGGGTTGCACCAGGCAGCCCAGAAATCGAGCAGCACAATATTGCCTCTTGTTGAAGAGAGTGTGATCGTATCCCCCTCGGGATTTGGAAGGGCAATTTCCGGAGGAACTGCCCCCATCCCAAAAAGAAGCTCCATTTCCCGGCTCGCTTCAATGCGCTGATTCAGTTCAATTACCTGGGCATGAAGTGCCTGTACAGGCCCTGATTCGGGATACAACGCATACAGTATTGAATCAACCATTTCAAAATAACCAATGTCCTCCATCGGATCAAGCACATAATTTCTGGGTGTGATCTGTTGATAGAGTGCCAGAAGGCTAACCAATGAATGGTTGTTGGTGGTAATATACTCGATAGTATACTCCTTCTGGTCTTCCAGTATCCGGTTTGACCGTTCATCGAGATCGGCGATGATCGACTGGATATTAGGACTCTGAAGGCTGTCGTAATAGATCTGGTTCAGTTCCCTGAGATGCTCAATATTCTGTTGTAAGTACTGGTTGTATTCCTGTATCAGTTTCGAATCGGGAGATCCTTTGATCGTATACGATTCGGCGAGATTATCCATGTTGGCATCAACCCTCACTTTCTCACCCGGCTGGATCAACAGGGTAACAAAATTGTCCTGACTGCCCCTGAGCAGGAAAAATGTTGGATTCGTCAATTCGTGTATAAACTGAAACGATCCGTCATTACTCATAACAAGCGAGTCAATCGCGGTTAATTTTGAGGCTTCAAGCTCATCCAGATAGAGGGTCATTCCCTGGCCATTCTCCATTGTCCCCTGAAGTTCAAATCGTTTTTGAGCGTTACATCCCGTAAGGATCAATACAATCAGGATCAGACTTTTTATTTTTTTCATAACTGTCTCTTTGGTGCATTCTTCTTCATACAAATACCTTCCCCTTGTTTTAAACCCCGAAATGTTATCTGTTGGTAATCAGGTTGCTTCAGCAGGGAATAATTTTTACGGTGCGAAGATAAGGATTTTTGAATGATTCATACCATTCTTTCTTACTGCTTTATTTTCACTTTTCTATTGATTCGGAAGTTTTTATTTTCGATATTTGTAAGCTAATTTTTAACATATTTTCTGGAGCAGGCAGACGAGAGTGGGAATGAATTTGGAAGGCATTTTTTAATTGATTTGGTATGAGTTATCTTAAATTTGATAAGGAACAGCTCATCAACCTCGAATACTCATTAAACAAGGAGATTCTGAGGTCTAACAGGGCAGAGTCCTATTCGTGTACAACACTTGTAGGGTGCAATACAAGAAAATATCATGGGATGCTTGTCTGTCCCATGGATGATCTGGAAGGGGAGCTGCATGTTCTTCTTTCTTCGCTTGATGAGACAATCGTTCAGCATGAGAAAGCCTTTAACATTGGTATCCATAAATACCAGGGGGATCATTACGAACCAAGGGGGCACAAGTACATCCGGGATTTTGAAGCGGAAAGAATACCCAGGACTATCATTCGTGTCGGAGGAGTGGTGCTGAGCAGGGAGAAGGTGCTGGTGGGAAAAACGGAACAGGTATTGCTTAAGTATACCCTTCTGGAGGCACACTCTCCAACTATCCTTAGACTCAAACCGTTTTTAGCATTTCGCTGCAGGCATTCACTCAGCAAATGCAATCTGGATGCCAATACCAGGGTGAAGAAGGTTATCAATGGGATAAAATCAAAAATGTATCCCGGATATCCTTATCTGAACATGCAGTTTTCGAAACCGGTTGATTTTATTGCCGGGCCTGACTGGTTTTACAACATTGAATACATGGAAGAAAAAGCCAGGGGGTATGATTACAAGGAGGATCTGTTTGTACCCGGTTATTTTGAGGTAAGGATAAAAAGAGGGGAGAGCATAATCTTTTCTGCCGGCCTGAAAGAAATAAATCCGGCGGGGTTGAAACGAAAATTTACAGCCGAAGTAAACAGCCGTGTTCCACGGGATAGTTTCAGGAATTGTCTGATCAATTCGGCACAGCAGTTTTTTGTTCATAAACAGAGGAAGACTGAGATCATTGCAGGATTCCCATGGTTTGGCACCTGGGGAAGGGACACATTCATCTCCCTGCCCGGATTGACATTGCCCATGAATGACCTTGATACCTTTCTCAAGGTGGTTGATACTCAGTTAACAAAACTAAAAGATGGGCTTTTCCCCAATATGGGGGGCGATAAAACTCCCGCATTCAATTCCGTCGATGCTTCACTTTGGTTTTTCTGGGCACTTCAGAAGTATGTGGAACATACAAATTCCGGGTCGGAGATATGGAAGAAGTATGGTAAAGCGATGAAGTCAATCCTGGATGCCTACCGGAACGGGACGTCATTCAATATCAGAATGGATGAAAACGGATTAATCTATGCCGGTGAAGATGGAAAAGCCCTGACCTGGATGGATGCTGTTGTACATGGGAATCCGGTTACTCAGCGAAAAGGGTATGCGGTTGAAATAAACGCATTGTGGTATAATGCCGTTTGCTTCACCTTAGCCCTGGCTGGAGAACAAAAGGATAGGCAATTCATTCGTTCCTGGGGTGACCTTCCTGAGAAAATAAAGAACTCCTTCCGGTCGCATTTCTGGGATGAGAAATACCAGTACCTGGCCGATTATGTTAATGGTGACGGTAAAGACTGGTCTGTCAGACCAAACCAGGTTATTGCCACATCTCTCTTTTATAGTCCCCTGGATGATAGCATGAAAAAATCCGTTTTAGCCATTGTTGAAAAGGAGTTATTAACCCCACGTGGTCTCAGGACGCTCTCTCCCAAAAATCCCCTGTATGAAGGAGAGTATAAAGGGGATCAGGAGGAACGGGACAAAGCATATCATCAGGGAACTGTATGGCCCTGGTTGCTGGGGCATTTTGTGGAAGGTTATCTCCTCCTGCATAAGAAGAGCGGAATTGGGTTCATCAGGAAGATCGTGATGGGATTTGAGCAGGTAATGAATGAACATGGAGTTGGATCGATCTCAGAAATTTATAATGGAGATCCTCCCCACGAACCGCGTGGGGCCATTTCACAGGCATGGAGTGTTGCTGAGATCCTGCGATCACTTGATCTACTGGAAGCCTGTGAGAATATGCAACCTGTTTTGTAGTTGGAGTTGTTATAAATGGAGTACAATATGAAGGTTTTGATGTTTGGATGGGAGTTCCCTCCGCACATTTCCGGAGGGCTTGGAACAGCCAGTTATGGTTTAACGAAAGGATTATCCTGTATCGAAGATATCAGTGTAATTTTCGTTGTACCCAAATCCTATGGAAACGAGGATCAGCAAACCATGCGATTGATTGGTGCAAATACCGTCTCTATTACCAGGAAGAATATTGATTTAAAAGGATTTAAAAAGAAGCTGGATTTTCTTGAAGTGGCATCCGGAATTGTTCCTTATGTCGATCCTGAAGAGTACTGGCAATTGAAAGAGAAAGAGGTTTCCGGGTCAAGGAAATTTATCCAGACGGACGAGGAAGGAAAAATCGATTTTACCGGGAAGTATGGAGCGGGTTTGATGGATGAGATTGCAAAGTATGCTGTCGTAGCATCCGTTATCGCTACTGAAAATGAGTTTGACCTGATTCATGCGCATGACTGGCTTGCCTATCCCGCAGGGATTGCTGCAAAGGAGGCTTCCGGGAAACCGCTTGTTATTCATGTTCATGCAACGGATTTTGACCGCAGCGGCGGGAAAGTTAACCCGCATGTCTATGCAATAGAAAAGAGGGGAATGGATGCAGCTGACCGGATTATCGCTGTAAGCAATCTGACGCGCAATACGGTGATTGAAAAATACCACATCAATCCGGAAAAGGTAGTGAGGGTCTATAATGCAGTAGAACCGGTAGAAGAGAAAGAGAGCCTGAAGATTAAAAAAGGATTCAATGAAAAGATCGTTACATTTCTCGGAAGGATCACAATACAGAAAGGACCTGAATATTTTATCGAGGCAGCCTTTAAGGTGTTGCAAAAAATGGATAATGTGCGGTTTGTTATGGCAGGAAGCGGAGATATGATGAATAAAATGATAACCAGAGCAGCCAAACTGAAGATAATGGACAAATTCCATTTCACCGGATTTCTGAAGGGGGATGATGTATTTCATATGCTGCGGATCAGTGATGTGTATATGATGCCTTCCGTATCCGAACCGTTTGGGATCTCTCCGTTGGAAGCCATGCAGTCTAATGTGCCGGTGATCATTTCACACCAGTCGGGTGTCGCCGAAATATTAACCCATGCTATCAAAACAGATTTCTGGGATATCGATGCTATGGCTGATGCCATTTATGGCTTGCTGAATTATCCTGCCCTGTCAAAAATGTTTAAGAAATATGGTAAAAGGGAGGTCGATGAATTAAAATGGGAAAAATCAGCTGTGGAAGTGAAAGCAGTTTACGAAGCAGCACTTCAGAGAACAAATTAATCCAAATCTTTTAAACTAACAAGGCAATCATAATGAGAACAATATGCCTCTATTTTCAGATCCACCAACCGTTCCGGTTCAGAAGATACCGGTTTTTTGATATAGGGAATGATCATTACTATTATGATGACTTTTCCAATGAATCGATCATGAGAAAGGTGGCTGCAAAATGCTACCTTACGGCAAACCAGGTTTTATTGGAGCTGATCAGGAAGTATGGTGAGAAGTTCAAAGTAACCTTTTCCATATCCGGTATCGCATTGGATCAGTTTGAATTGTATGCTCCGGAAGTGATTGAGTCCTTCCGGCAACTGGCCGATACCGGGTCGGTTGAATTCCTGGCTGAAACAAACGCTCATTCCCTGGTTGCCCTGAAGGATCGGGATGAGTTCTTCAGGCAGGTTCAGGCTCACGGTAAGAAAGTGGAAAAATTTTTCGGACAGAAACCCAGCGTTTTCAGAAATACTGAATTGATCTATTCAGACAGTATGGGAGCCATGGTGGCTGAAATGGGTTATGAGGCGATGCTTACCGAAGGGGCAAAACATGTTCTTGGATGGAAAAGCCCCAATTATTTATATTATAATGCCACCAACCCGAGATTAAAAGTTTTACTCCGGAATTTCAAATTGAGCGATGATATCGCTTTCCGCTTTTCAAACAAGGATTGGAACGAGTGGCCATTAACCGCAGAAAAATTTACAGGGTGGCTGAATGCCATCAATAAGAAAGAGGAAATCGTTAATCTGTTTATGGATTATGAAACATTCGGTGAACATCAGTGGGAAGAAACGGGAATATTTGATTTCCTGAAAGCCCTTCCGGGGACCGTCCTGTCCGGGACAAAATTTACATTCAGTACTCCCTCGGAAATAATAAAGGAGTTCCAGCCGGTAGCTGCTGTTCATTGTCCACATCCGATTTCATGGGCAGATGAAGAACGGGATGTTACAGCCTGGCTTGGAAATGAATTGCAGGAAGAGGCGTTTAACAAACTATATGATCTCTCTCCGGTCGTGAATCAATGCAATGACCCGGAAATACTCAAAGACTGGGAATACCTTCAAATAAGTGACCATTTCTACTATATGTGCACTAAATTCTTTTCCGATGGAGCAGTACATGCCTATTTTAATCCGTACGATTCTCCCTATGATGCATTCATTAATTACATGAATATTCTAAGCGATTTTCATCTGCGTGTTCAGGCAGCAGTTCCGGGGATGGTTGAGGAAAAACGAATGGCTGAACTGCAAAAACAACTGGCGGAAAAGGAGAAGAAACTTGAAACGTATGCAGCCGAGCTGGAAAAAGTAAAGCGTTCTTCATCACCTAAACCATCCTCTACAGGGACGGCAAAGAGCAGGAAAGCTTCTCCTGCTAAGAGAAAACCGGCATCAGGACCCGACACCAAAAGCAAGCAGAGGAAAAAACCCGGTTCAACTCAAACAAAATCCCCGAAGAAGTAATGAGCAAAGAGATGGTTTCTCCCGATTACCTGTTTGAAACAAGTTGGGAAGTTTGTAATAAAGTAGGTGGAATATATACCGTTATATCGACCAAGGTCATTACACTTACCCGAAAATTTGAAGACCGTTATATCCTTATTGGCCCGGATATCTGGAGGGACGAAAAGGAGAATCCTGAGTTTACAGAAGATCACGAAATGTTCAGTTCCTGGATATCCAAAGCCAACGAGGAGGGACTGAGGGTAAAAGCGGGCAGGTGGAACATTTCGGGAAATCCAGTCGTTATCCTGGCGGATTTTACTCCATTCATTTCCCAGAAAGATGAGATCTTTAAAACATTCTGGGAGACTTTTAAACTGGATTCAATCTCCGGTCAATGGGATTACATCGAACCCGCATTATTCGGATATGCTGCGGCAAAGATTATTGAAAGTTTTCGAAATTTTCATCTGGAATATGATGACAAAATCATTGCCCAGTTTCACGAATGGATGACCGGTACGGGAATATTGTACCTGGATAAGAACGTACCACAGGTTGCAACGATATTCACCACCCATGCTACGGTTCTGGGAAGAGCACTGGCAGGTAATAACCGGCCACTCTATGGGAACCTGAAAAAATTTAATCCGGTTCAGGTTGCCCGAGAATTCAATATCACCTCTAAACACTCCCTGGAAAAAATTTCCGCGGTAACTGCCGATGCGTTTACTACGGTCAGTGAGATCACATCCCAGGAGTGTATCCAGTTTTTTGAAAAGGAGGTTGATGCAGTAACTCCCAACGGATTTGAGGACACGTTTATCCCGCAAGGGGATGCCTTTCATCAGAATAGGGCGGCTGCCAGGCAGAAGTTTCTGGATGTTGCTTCTGCATTGAGCGGAGGGAAAGTATCAGAAAATGCACTGCTGGTTGCAACCAGTGGAAGATATGAATTCAAGAATAAAGGAATTGACCTTTTTATTCATGCACTTGTTGAGCTGAGTAGAAAGGAAGACCTTGGTAGAGAGATCGTTGCATTTATCCTCATTCCAGCTCACCATTATGGGCCCAGGAATGATCTGCTCCAGAATCTTTCCAATCCATCCGGTGCAACCCGTTTGGAAGATCCGTTTCTTACCCATGGATTGCACCATGCAGAATATGATCCCACCCTGAAAATGATCCGTGAAGGAGAACTTGAAAACAAGGTTAATGACCGGGTGAAGGTGATTTTTGTTCCTTCGTACCTGAACGGTGATGATGGAATTTTCAACCTTACCTATTACGATCTTCTCATCGGCTTGGATGTTACCGTCTTTCCGTCCTATTATGAACCGTGGGGATACACCCCCCTCGAGAGCCTTGCTTTTCACGTTCCTACAATTACTACTTCACTGACAGGATTCGGCCGATGGGTGAATGACCATTTCAATGATCCCGGCAGTGGAATCCTGGTGGTGGACCGAAACGATGATAATGATCAGGAGGTCAAGGAAGGGATCATCCGACAGCTCGAAACCTTTTCACGGTTTGGCACGAAAGAGGAAGAAGAAGCAAGGAACAGAGCATTCGAAATATCCAGGATTGCTCTGTGGGAAAACCTGATAGAATACTACTACCAGGCTTATAACCTGGCGATTAAGAAAGTATTCGGCAGGGTGGATATGTCATCCATCGAAGTGGAGGTTCAACCCTATCCTGCCATGGTAAAACCGCAGGAAGCTCCCGGACCGGTCTGGCGAAAGATCTATGTCGATTCAAAACTTCCGGAAAAACTTAAAAAACTTGGCTTGCTTGGGAAAAATCTCTGGTGGTCATGGAATAGTGATGTTGAAGAGATTTTTTGCAGCATCGATCAGGTATTATGGGAAGAGACCGGTAAGAATCCCGTGTTGTTCCTGGAAACAGTGAATTACCAGAAACTACTCGTGCTGGAGAAAGACCAGGATTTCCTGGCAAAAATTGACCGGGTCTTTGACCGGTTTGAAGCATACCTTGACAGTTCAAAGAATAAAAAGCCACCCAGGGTCGCTTATTTCAGTATGGAATTTGGGTTACACAACAGCCTGAAAACCTATTCGGGAGGGTTGGGTATCCTTGCGGGCGACTATCTGAAAGAAGCCAGTGATTCAGGAGCGGACATCATCGGTATAGGACTGTTATACCGGTATGGCTATTTTAAACAGTTGCTGTCAGTGAACGGTGAGCAGCAGGCTGTATATGAAGCGGAAAGCTTTTCAAAAATTCCCGTTGTCCCTGTGCAGGATGACGAGGGAAACTGGAAAACCATTCAGATTGTGCTTCCCGGCCGTACCCTGTTTGCACGAATCTGGCAGGTGAATGTGGGAACAGTTCCTCTTTATCTTCTGGATACCGATTTTGAGTATAACCAGGAGCAGGACCGGTCAGTTACTCATCATCTTTATGGAGGCAGCCGCGAAAACCGCCTGAAGCAGGAAATGGTTCTGGGAATCGGAGGGATCAGGGCACTTAAAGCCCTTGGAATAGTACCCGATATTTACCACAGCAATGAGGGCCATTCAGCGTTCATTGGCCTGGAACGATTGCGCGTTTTCATTGCAGAAGAGAAATTCACGTTTACTGAAGCACTGGAACTGGTCAGGGGCTCGACCCTCTTTACCACCCACACACCGGTCCCGGCAGGGCACGATGAATTTGAGGAGGATCTGTTGCGGACATACTTTTCACACTATCCCGGCAGACTGAATATTACCTGGGATGAACTGATGGCACTTGGCAGAAGCAATCCGGAAGCTAAGAATGAAAAATTCAACATGAGTTACCTTGCTGCCAACCTTTCCCTGGAAATAAACGGAGTGAGCAGACTCCACGGTATGGTAAGCAGGGAGATGCTTTGCAAACTCTGGCCCGGGTACCTGCAGGAAGAATTGCATATCGGACACGTGACTAACGGAGTACATTATCCGACATGGATAGCTCCGGAATGGGATGAACTGTTCCGTAAACTTGTTGGCGAACCCATGGTTGATCAGCAATCACGGAAAGAAGCCTGGGAGAAGATCCATGATGTTCCGGATCAGGAGGTCTGGAGCATAAAACAGAGCCTGAAAGCCAGGTTGGTATCCTTAATTAAAGAACGGTTACGATACAATTGGATCAGACGATCCGAAAATCCGAAAGATATTGTTGAAATAACAAAACAGCTGAATCCCAATGCCTTAACCATCGGATTTGCAAGGCGTTTTGCAACCTACAAGCGGGCATCACTGCTCTTTACGGATCTCAATCGGCTGAATAAAATTGTTAACAATCCTGACAGGCCTGTACAGATCCTGTTTGCAGGGAAAGCACATCCGAACGATGGTGGCGGACAGGAACTCATTAAGAAAATATTTGAGATATCGAAACAACCAGAATTTCTCGGGAAGGTGATTTTCCTTCAGAATTATGACCTCGATCTGGCTAGATATATGGTTCAGGGAGTGGATGTATGGCTCAATACTCCCACCAGACCGCTGGAAGCATCGGGGACCAGTGGAGAGAAAGCCGTAATGAACGGAACACTTCATTTCAGCGTTCTCGATGGATGGTGGGTCGAAGGATATACAGAGAATGCCGGCTGGGCATTACCCCAGAAAAGAACCTATGATAACCAGGATTTCCAGGATGAACTGGACGCTGAAACCATCTATTACCTCCTTGAAAATGAAATTATTCCGGCGTATTATAACCGGGATAATGAGGGCATTCCCAAAGAGTGGGTCGGTTTTATTAAGAATACCATGGCTAAGGTAGCACCCGATTTTACCATGAGAAGAATGCTGAATGATTACCAGGAAAAATACTACAACCGCCTTTTTGAAAGAAAGGAGAACCTAACTGCTAAACAGTATCAGAAGACCAAGTTGCTGGCACAATGGAAGCAGGAGATTGAAAGAAAGTGGGATGGTCTTGAAGCGGAATCGCTTAACTTTACAAGCTCTCTTGAATCCGCTTTTCAACTGGGAAGTGAATACTCGGGCACGGTTATCATGCAGCTCAATGAGCTGCCTGCCTCAAGTATCGGACTGGAACTGATCGTTACCGGAAACGGAAAAGAGAGCTCCAAAAAAATTGTGATGAAAAAGGAGTTCAAACTGGATAAGGTCAGTAATGGTAAAGCCTGGTTTTCTGTCCGTGTCAAACCTGCAAAACCAGGTAGTTTTACCTTCGGGATCCGTGTATTCCCGAAACATGACCTCCTTCCCCACAGACAGGACATGAAACTGGTCCGGTGGATATAAATCAGGATAAAAGATAAAAGTAAAAAGAACAAAGTAAAAAGTAATCCTCCTTCGCCAGGGCTTCAAAGGACGATGAAAGGAAATAGTTAAGACAGGAATACCGTTTAAATACGGGAGCTGGCTAATCGCTTACTACATTCACTGTAATTCAATCGTTTCGCTCACGTAATTCGCCCCGATGGGCATAGGCGTTAACTTAATGAAACTGGCGACTCAGCTTTTGCTCAAAGTTTTT
>CAZXGG010000026.1:0-43459 GCA_964640125.1 uncultured Rikenellaceae bacterium | reverse complement strand
GAAAGATACATGTTTGATATTAAATATGTTGATACCAATTACCTGGATCTTTTTAGCCTGGAACTGCTTGCAGGCACCTGGTTTAGAAAGTATCCAGCTGCAGATACCACCAACCGCATTGTTGTTAATGAAGCCTTTATACAGAAAATGGGGATTTCATTCCCTCCCGATGCCATTGGACAATGGGTTAATAGAGGTTCAGGAAGCAATGAAATCATTGGGGTGATCAGAAATTTTCATGTTGAATCCCTATACAACCAAATTATTCCCGTTGCACTTATTATTCGTCCTGACGAATATTTTGTGTTAAGCATTAAATACAGGAAGGGAAGTGAGCAGAAACTGCTTTCCGGTTTGGAGGATACCTGGAGGGAGCTGTTCCCAAACGAACTTTTCCACCATCAATTTCTGGATGAGTTTATTCAAAGTTATTATTCACGGGAGGAGATGACCGGTAAGCTGACCCGATGGTTTGCTTTTCTGGCAATACTGATCACCTGTCTGGGAATTTTTGGACTGGTTCTATTTGTTACCACCAAACGAATCAAGGAATTTGGTATCCGGAAAGTCCTGGGTGTAACCGGTACCGGTATTATTTCCCTGGTGGCTAAAAATTTCCTGATCCAGATAGGATTTGCTTTCTTTATAGCCACTCCCCTTGCCTGGCTCTTCATCTCGAAATGGATGGAGAACTTTGCTTACCATGCTTCGGTCAAACTCTGGATATTTCTTGTTCCACTGGCGGCTATTTTTACAGCCAGTATGATCCCCGTTTTTTTCACCACCCTGAAGGCAGCCAATACGAATCCGGCCGATTGCTTGAGATACGAGTAAGTGAGACTAAGGTTTTAAAAACTGCTAAGTGCATTAAAATCTTATAGTTGAACTTCTGACTGTCGGCAGACAGGTATCCAGCTTTTCAGCGGGATCATACTTCTTTCTTCCAATCTTTATTTATTTTTCGGTTCCCGGTTACGAGGCTCTCCAGGAGAAAAATCCATAAATTTTACCCTGGTGTCATATCGACCAAACCTTTGAGGAATTGAAAAGGTTTGGAGATATCTTCTAAAAGGGAGATTGCATTTTCATCAAAGTGAATTGTTAGAATATTTACTCGTTTCACTTCATGAGATTGCTCGCCTGCCAGTCGGGCAGTCTTTGCTTTGTTCTCTCCCCTTCCGCAATATGCGGAGGGAGATCGAACTGACAGTACAGTTCAGTTTGAAATGAACCGTCTTCCCATCTCTGCTCAATTCTGTAACAGATTTCCTTTTATAATCAAATTTCCTTCGGAGCGTAGTACCTTCTCCAGAATTTAAATCTGGTAAGAGAAGTATAGGTAAAGAAGTAGTTGAAAATTTTAAATCTCAATAAAAAATGGAGTATTCTGTATCCTGTAAAGATGATGGTCAGACCGCTAATAATCATGACTGCATAATAGATCAATGTCATGAGAGAAGAATCAAAAGCGACAGTTATCCATCCATGATCCACCATCCAGTGTATAATAGCCCAGGGGACTATTGAAAATGTAAGCCACCAGAGAAGGAAGGACAGGCTATGAACGGTTTCAATGGCTCTTTCCGGGCATTTATTCATGCATTGCATACAGCTCTCACAGGTGAATTTCCAGTATGGAATATCATTGATCATTTTAATCGATCCGGTAGGACAATTTTTCACGCATACCTTGCATTGGGTACATTTATAACTTGCAAAGAAGGTCTTTGCAAGCAGGAATCTACCAAAAATGTAATATCCCAATGCAATGGGTATTACAAAAATATCGAAAGGGATATCCATCCAGCCCCTGAAAACCCTCTTCCCTTCCAGGATCCTCCCTGTGAACTGCAGTGTAATTCTTTTACACCGTGTAAAGATTGACTCAACCACTTTATCCCGTATTCCCGGATGCAGGGAGATCCAGTTGGATGGCAGATCCAGTGGACGGTATCCTTTGCACCGGTAACCTTTCAAACGAAGGAACAGAGCAGGCAACCATTGGGCCAGACCGCTTAATCCGGGAGTGAAAATCTTATGCAATTTCATTCCCGCCCTGGTGTTCAGGAGGAAAACATCATTCTTAAATGTTTTTGGGAAGTGCGCAATAAAATCGAGTACTATGGGAGGTGCATTAAATCCATGGGTAGGATAACAGAAGCCAATAAGCGATTTCTCCTGAATATGATCGGTTTGAGCAGGTTTGTCCTTCTCAATCTTTATGACGTCAGCTTTTACACCCTGCTGTTCCGCCTGCCCGGCGATCCATCGGGTTGCCGCTTTAGCATTCCCCGTCCCGGAAAAATAGTAGATGACTAAATTGCTGTACATATGAAGAAGGCAATCTACAAAATATACGGGAAAAACATCTTCGTCTTTTTCATGTATTCCCGGTACTCTTCGCCGAACTTCATGATCATCTCCTTCTCTTCAACACGTGCAGTGAAGATCAGTGCGATGAAGTTGATGATGGCCAGCAGGATCTGGAGGTATCCTGGATCTTTGGCCATGGCTCCGAATCCTCCCAGGATCAGGGAAAGGTATAATGGATGCCGGATGTAGCCATACAAGCCGGTGGTGATCAATCGGGTTGTCCGCTCCAGGTGTCCTTCGGCCGGTTTTCCCATCCTGTATAACAACACAAATCCCCATATGGCAAAAATCAAGGAACCAAGCAGCAGTATCCAGGAGATGATCTGGTTGACAGCGAAAACATGCTTAAACCAGACCGGATAATTTAACAGAACCAGCAGGAAAATGGATTCAAAGGAAAAAAAACGATAGATCCCGTGATAGCGTTTTTCCCTGATCGAAGCGATCCAGGAGAAATAGATCAAAAGAATGGTGCCCGCAATAAGGATGAGCAGGATAGTAGGGTTCATGTAAGAGGTTAAGTTGTATGATGCTTAACAAAGATAATTCGTTTTACCGAAGGTTTGATCTGGAGATTGAAATTTCAAATAACATATCCCAAATAGCAAACAATATCTAAATATCAAATTCCAATATAAAAATAATTTAACATTGGTATTTGGAATTTGTTCAAAGGACTCTCTTGGAGGTGCTTATTTGTCATTTGGATCTTGTAATTTGTGATTTTCCTGTATCCGTCAGACGTAGTGAATGGATTCATTTCGTTCCTTCACCTTCCCAAACAGGTAAAACATTTCCGTTGCGATCTGCTGACATCGTTCATCATATCGCAAAGCCTCCTTCGGTGTGTTGTCTGCCACCTTCGGGTCTTCATATGGTATGGAAAACCGTGCGGCTGCTCCGGGGACTATAGGACAGGCCTCATCCGCATCCGGGCAGGTCATTATTGCCAGAAAGCCTCCCTGTGGATTGACCTGATCTGAAAATTTCTTTGAAAAAAGTTCAACCGGTTCAATCCCGTTAGCATATGTGAACCGGTAAACCGGATTTGAACCAATTCCATCCGATTCAATCTGAAATCCTGCCTTTGTCAATGCTGTTACTGCTGCCGGATGAATAGCTGTCGCTTCTGTACCTCCTGAAAAACATCGAATCCCGGGTATCCGGTAATGCAACACTGCCACCTGTGCCCAGAGCTGGCTCATCTGGCTTCTCCGGGAATTGTGTGTGCAGATAAACATCAGGTTTACCGGTTCTCTTTCCCTGACTTTACCGGATATATATTCAGCGATTTCTTTCAATTGAGCCTTCCTTTCTCCAGGGATTGTGCTAAAATCAAGCACATTTGAATGGATATAACCGGTTAATGGTTCCAGGATAGTCCGCTTATCACTTTTTAGTCCTGACATATCGTTTTCTATTGTATCCGTTGTTTCATCAATGCCAGAAATTTCTCCGGTAGGTGGGAGGTTTTACAGAGACGCTCCGGTTCAATGTTTGTCCCTGTGCCATCAGGGAAATGGTGTATGTTCCGGGATCAGCACCTTGCAGGTCCCAGTTTACCCGGTTAAATCCTTTGCGATTTGTTCCCGGCATCTCCTTCACTACGTTTCCTTCGGAGTCTGTGATCTTGATCAGAACTCTCTTTTTCTCTGATTTTGGTTCTTTTTTCAGGTAATAGGTGATAAGCACTCCTGCAGGCGGATTGGGTGCTTCAAAATCATATTCCTTTTCGTCATCTTCAGATGATTCAAGTGAATCAAGAAGGATCGTTTCCCGCGGAGTAAAAAGAAAAACCTCCTGTTCCAATACCTCCTGTGTAAGCTCTTGCAACATGGTAATGTCATCCCAGATGAATATTCCTCGACCATAGGATCCAAGTACCAGGTCGTTTTCCACTTCGGCAATTTCAATGTCATCAATGGCTACCTTAATAAGGTTATCCGGTCGTACCCAGTGGTACCCACCATCGATACTAATCAATAATCCATTGTGTATTCCGGCAAACAGCAGTTGAGGATTTCGTGGATGTTCAGCAAAACCTTTTACCAGTGCCATTTCGGGCATATCTCCCGTAATATCGGTCCATGTCTCCCCAAAATCGGAGGTTTTAAACAGGTAGGGAGTAAAGTCATCGGCTTCATAATACCTGCCGTATGCTACATAAGCCGTGGCAAGGTCATGAACGGAAGCCACTATCCGGGTAAGAAAACGATCCTGCGGACCGGGCAGTTTTTCAGTCAGGTCTGTCCATGTTTCCCCGTCATCCATGGTAAGGTGCAGATTTCCATCATCGGTTCCGGCATAGATCAGTCCCTTCCTGAGTGGAGATTCACACAGCACTGTAAGTGCAGCATAGGGTTTCTTCACGGGTTTTATACCCATGATGGCAATGGTATCCGGTTTGGGTCCTCGTGTCAGGTCTTCACTGATCACCTCCCATTTTTCACCACGGTTTGTCGATTTGAACAGTTTATTACCCCCAATATAGAGTGCATGCGGCTTATGCCGCGACACGAAAAAAGGAGTGTTCCAGGTAAACCGGTATTCCTCTTCCTCCGATTCCGGTCTGGGCCGTATCATTTTCCGCTCCTCTGCCTGAATATCAAATCTTACAATATAGCCATATTGCGACTCTCCATACACCACACTGGCATCGAGTGGCTCTGACGCAGAATAAAATCCGTCTCCACCGGTAATGGAGATATAATCGCTGTTGCTGATCCGTTGATTGTTGTAGGATTTGGATGGAGCTCCCCAGACCCCGTTATCCTGAAGTCCTCCATATATCCAGTACGGATCACGATGGTCAATGCTGAGGTTGTAGTACTGTCCGGTCGGAAGGTTCCCGATAAACTGCCATTTTGCACCTCTATCTTCTGTCATATAGAGTCCGCCATCATTCCCGAGGATCATGAATGTTGTATCTTCTGGGTTCATCCAGACCACGTGGTGGTCCACATGTACATCCCTCATCCTGATCCGGTTGAATGAATTCCCTCCATCGTTGGTTTCCTGCACGAGTGTGCCCATCACCCACACCCGGTCTTCATTGACCGGATCGACATAGATCCTTCCGTACCAGTATGATGTTCTCACATCATCCTGCATGACTGTCCAGGTCTCACCCATGTTTCCCGATTTGAAAAATCCCAGGGAATCGTGTTCCAGACAGGCATAAACCCGGTCGGGATCTGAAGGTGCATAGTCAAGAGCAATCCTGCCAATATTGTTCTGTGGGATTCCTTCCTCAATTTTTTCCCAGGAATCTCCTCCATCCGTTGAGCGGTACAATCCACTGTTTGGCCCCTTCTGGACATGAGCCCATGCATTCCGGTATTGTTGCCATGCAGAAGCCAAAAGGGTAGTTCCATCCGGAAACAGAAGCAGATCTGAGAACCCGGTGTTGTCATCCACATAGAGCACTTTTTCCCAGGTTTTACCACCATCTGTTGTACGGTAAATTCCCCGCTCTTCATTTGCACCCCATCGGGATCCGGTAGCAGCAACGTACACCACATCGGGATCCTGTGGATGGATCCGGATCCTTGAAATGTGCCGTGTCTTTTCCAATCCCATGTGTTGCCAGGATGATCCTCCATCCAGGGATTTGTATACTCCGTCACCAATGGAGGCGGAACTTTGTTCACCGGATGCCTCTCCCGTTCCAACCCAGATTATGTGAGGATCCGAAGCCGAAACAGCCATATCACCAATGGATAGTGAACCACCGATATAATCAAACAGGGGACTCCAGGTTCGACAGGTATCAACCGATTTGAACACTCCACCGGTAGAGGCTGAAATATAAACCGTCAGCTTCTCCTGCTGGACTACTTCAATATCGGATATTCTACCCCCGTATCTTCCCGGACCGATGCTTCGCCAGGGGATCTGGCTGATGATTTCCGGTGAAAATTCCGTAACCTCGGATCTGTTGCATGCAAAACAAAATAATAAAAACAACAGGGTTGAGGTTAACCGCCATGCAAAATGAGTTGTTTGTTTCATTTTTTCACAAAATTATTTGTAATTTTTCAAACAAAACAAGAAGTGTACAATCCATCGTTTTCGTTTTGTATTTGATTACTGTTGAATCAAATGTATTAAAATTAACCGATGTAATGAAAAGGATCTATTCCATCACGCTCATTTTATGCATTACCGGTTGTCAGCCAAAAGGTGATGTAAAGGATGATACCCGTTCTGTTATGACCGATGTCGTGAACTCTGATTCGTTAACTAAAAAGGAACAGCTCGGGAAATTACTCTTTTTTGAAAAGAGTCTTTCTACTCCTCACGGACAGGATTGTTCCTTCTGTCATGATCCTGCTGCGGGTTTTGCTGATCCTGACAGGAATCTTCCTGTATCCAGGGGTGCCCGTCCGGGAATATATGGTAGCCGGAATGACATGACTGTGGCCTATGCAGCATACATACCTCCGCTGCAGTTCGATCAGGAGGAAGGTATCTGGTTTGGCGGTCTCTTCTGGGATGGCAGAGCAAATGATCTTTTTGAACAGGCTGCAGGTCCTCCGCTAAATCCTCTTGAAATGGGTAATCCTGACACCATTACAATTGTTAAATCACTTCGGAAACTGGATTATGCTGATCTGTTTACCGAAGTTTTTGGACCGGGAGCATTAGCCGAACCGGTACAAACCTTCACATTCATGTTAGAAGCCATTGTAGCTTATGAACAGACCCGGGAAGTAAGCCCTTTTAACTCAAAGTATGATCTCTGGTTGAAAGGAGAAGCTGAATTAACGGAATCTGAAATGCTTGGTTTACAGCTGTTTCTGGCGGAGGAAAAGGGGAACTGTGCTGCATGCCATCCGAACTTTCCTTCTATTGAGGGGGCTGGTCCATTATTCACTGACTACACCTATGATAATCTTGGTGTACCGAGAAATCCGGAAAACCCATTCTATCTTCTCCCTGAGGATCTGAATCCGGATGGTTTTGATTTTGTTGACCTTGGGTTGGGAGAAACGGTCAGGGATCCGGGTGAGAACGGGAAGTTTCGTGTTCCGACATTGCGCAATGTTGCCATAACGGCTCCCTATATGCACAACGGAGTGTTCAAGACCCTATTCGAGGTAACTGCTTTTTATAATACACGCGATATTGCCCCATGGCCTGCTCCTGAAGTTTCAAAAAACGTCAACAAAGATGAACTGGGAAACCTTCACCTGACCAATCAGGAGATGGAGGACCTGGTTGCGTTTTTAAACACCCTTACCGATGGATGGATAGATCCGGATTCCATGAGGAAAATGGATTTTGAGTGAGCTCCTTTAGTCTCCAGGGATTTTCGGAGTTTTTTCTTCGAATCAATATTTATTTAATACCTTTGCCACAATGAATTGATAAAGGGATCCTGAAATTATGAAAAAAGGCAGGTACACAGTCATCACCGGATCCGGCAGTTACATTCCACCCAAAAAGGTGTCGAATGAAACATTTCTCGAAAATTTGTTTTATTCACCGGAAGGAGAAAAAATTGACTCACCGACAAACCTGATCATATCCAAGTTTGAGGAGATAACGGGAATCCGGGAGCGTCGATACGCTGATGAGCATCTGGTTACATCTGACCTGGCTTATTTTGCCAGTTTGGATGCACTTGAATCGTCAAATACCGACATGGAAAGCCTGGATTACATCATTGTTGCTCATAATTTTGGAGATGTACGGGTTAACCAGAAAGGGTCTGATTTTGTTCCAAGCCTTGCAGCACGGGTAAAAAAGAAACTGGGCATTAAGAATCCGAACACCATTGCCTACGATCTGATTTTTGGCTGTCCCGGCTGGTTGCAGGGGGTTATTCAGGCAGATTATTTCCTGAAATCGGGTGATGCAAAAAAGGCATTGATTGTCGGAGCAGAAACCCTGTCACGAATTTCAGATCCTCACGACCGCGATTGCATGATCTATTCGGATGGGGCAGGGGCAGTTCTCCTGGAATCCGTGGTCAGCAGAAAACCAATTGGTATCCTATCCCATTCCACCCGGTCCGATTCCCTGGAGTATGCCGATATGCTGCGGATGGATAAATCCTATAATCCGGACTTTTCTGGAGCCGAGCTGTTTATAAAAATGAACGGCAGGAAGTTGTATGAATATGCATTAAAAACCGTTCCGCAGGTTGTTAAAGACGCTGTTGAGAAGGCAAAATTAATACTGAACGATATCAGCAAGGTACTCATCCATCAGGCGAATGAAAAGATGGATGAAGCCATTCTCCAACGGATCTTCAGGCTATTCGGAGAGAATATTATTCCTCAGCATATCATGCCCATGATCATCTCTCAATATGGAAATAGCTCGGTAGCAACCCTTCCTACTCTTCTTGATCTGATCCTCAAGGGTAAACTTCCATACCAGCGGTTCATGAAAAACGATTACCTTGCCTTTGCATCCGTTGGAGCGGGCATGAACATCAACTCATTCATTTATAAAGTTCCGTAGATCACGATCCACCGGAAAAAACTCCATCCAATCTGTTCAGGACTTAAATCCTGAACGGTCTGATGATATCGGTTTGTTTTTCAGTGACTTAGCAATGTGAATTCTTCATTTTTTTCTTCGCTCTGCAGGGTAATCACCTAATTTTTTCTTCAAAAGACTTGACTTTCGGTACACAGTTGTATTATATTACGTACTAAAAATCTGCTATGAATACAAGAATGTTAACTCATACTTTACGCCTATTGCTGTTATTTTTATTCAGCTTTTGTACTATCTGTTTTTTGCCTGCTCAGGAACAATCGCTTCGTGACCCAAAAGCAATTACAATAGAGGATATCAGCCTGAATGATTTCCTGAAACTGCACAAACAGGGTCTAATGGAAGCAATTCCCAGTTCACAGGTTGAAATTGATTCTGAAGTGGTCAGTATTCAGGTTGATTATTTTCTCAAGCAGGAAGGATACAGCATTGATTTTTTGAAAGAGGTTGATCTGTCAAACACCGATCTGTCCAGGGCTGACCTTCGTTTTCTGAACCTGAAAGAGGCTAACCTGAAAGGCAGCGATTTAACAAAAGCGGATCTAAGCTTCGTAAACCTCAAAGAGGCTGATCTTACCGGTGCCGTTTTAATCAAAGCCGATCTGACCCGATCGAACATAAAAGAAGCCATCGTAAAAGATGCTGATTTCTCGGATGCTGTACTGGAAGGTACAGACATTCATGAAGCAGAGGGTCTGACAGTAAACCAGCTTCTTTCGGTAAAAAGCCTGATTAATGCAAAACTTCCCCCAGCATTTAAGGAGGAACTTATAGCAGTAAATCCAAAATTATTCAAAATCCCGTAGTCTCATTTCTATTATCAGGATTCATCTACCGGCTGGTGAGTTAACATAAACCTGTTTGTTCAACGCTTATCCGAAAATGGCCCTGGTATTCTCATCGATCTGGGTAAAGTTCGCCATGGCAACAGCGGCAGAATGAACAAAGGGTTTATCCAGCACCCACTGAATGGCTTTGCCAAAGGAGGGTTGCTGATCACCCTGTCCCTTGTAGGGCCCTGCAGAACAGGTTTTCATGGCAATAATCCCTTTGCCGTTTCGATCTGCCTGTTTCATTTCCTCTTCCAGTGCTCCCTGGTCATAGTTACTATACCGGCCGGTAATGGAGTGTGTGTATGATCCTGCAAACGTATAGGCAACCATTGCCACATCATAAAAGTTCACCCTGTTATCTGCTTTCAGAAGCCCCGTCTGGTTGTGATGGGAGGAGAAGCCACAAGCCCTGATGATTCCTTTATTCTTAGCCTCCGAAAAAAAATTCATGACAGTTTGGTGATGGATGATCTCTTCCGATTCGGCACCATGGATAAGCCAGATGTCAATGTAATCCGTCTGCAATGCTTTCAAGCTTTCATCCAATGATTTTTGCATGAGGCTCCTGATCTTTTGAGAAACTTCTTTTGTTTTCAATGCATTTCCTGTTTCCGAGGGCCTTATCCTAACCTTTGATTGAATGATAAGATTCTTCCGGATCTCTTTAATGGTTTTACCAATCATCACTTCGTTCTGTCCATTTGCGTAAGACCGTCCTGTATCCAGAAAATTTATCCCGGCATCCAGAGCTGCCAGAAGCAATGCTGGTTGCTGGGTTCTTGATGCTCCATAACCCAGCGTGGTTATTTCAATCCCTGTCTTTCCAAGAACTCTCCTTTCCGGTTCATTCGTCCATCTAATCCAGGAAATTGGTCTTTTAGCCATTAATCCTGCCCCGACAACTCCTGCAGAGGATTTTTTAAGGAATTCTTTCCTGGTGATATAACCGTTTCTTTCCCTGTTTTTCATATTGCCTGGTGTATGGTATTTCTCAAAGTGCGGGTAAGATATGAAAATTCATCCTTATTAACGAGTTTTCAACAATGACCTGTTTATTATTTTTATATCACAGCCTGAAACATAAGCAATTATTCCGTATCTTTTCATCCCGAAAACTGAACCCACCAATCAACAGCACATTGGATACAAAGATCTATCCATACCACTGGCAAGGCAAAGCAATTCTGGTTGTTGAAGACGATGAGCCAAATTTCAAATACTTTGAATTCCTGCTTAAGGAGGTGGATGCAACCGTGTTATGGGCAAAAAACGGACTGGATGCCATAGAGATCTGCTGCAGTAAAGATCAACAAGTTGATCTGGTGTTGATGGATGTCCTGATACCGTTTGTAAACGGATCGGATGCTACCCGGGAGATACGTAAGTATTGTAAAGAACTTCCCATAATTACTATCTCCGCCTACGATACATTTGATAACCGGGAGCGTTGTTTTCTTGCCGGTTGCAATGAGTTTATCTCCAAACCTGTTCTGCCGGAAAAGCTTTTGGAGACCATGGCCTGTTATCTGGAACCCATGGTTGAATTCAAACCAACAAAAGAGAACGTTTCCATAGTAAAACCGAAATTTTTTAAAGAATAAGTCTGCTGCTAGTAAAAAATCGGTGCCCTTAAAATAGGATACTGATGGATTGATCACCGGGGATTATTCACCATATATCGGTTATACAGATCATTGAACGTTTCTTCAAGGCGTGCTGCTTGTTCAAGCTGTCCGAATCGTTGGGTTAACCGCACCAATTCCTGGAAGATCTGCAGATTCAAACGTTTCTCATAATCGATGGCATTACCAATGGATGGCCTCAGGGAAAAATAGTAATTAAGTTCCTCCTCACAAACCATGGCATACTGATCGACGATTGCATTTGCTTTATTCAGTTCATCGCATTTGTAATAGACTTCTGCTATACCGACGGTAAAAATATCGTAAGGAATCCGTTCCTGCGGCATCAATTCCATACAGCGGTCAAGAACAGCTACAGCTGAATCCCTCTTCCCCTGATTAACCAATTCTTCCGACAGGCGGGTAAAATTATTCCTGATCTTGATGACCGAGAAGGTTCTTTTGTTATAGAAATCAAGGTAGACATCAGGTTCATTCATCCTGCCCCATTTGAATGTATTCATCAGGTTATCATACATGTCATCGGCATGTATTCTGCCCATTTCCAGGAATCCGGTGGCTCCTTCTGTTTTGATCGGTACCAACCGGTAGGCAAAACCTTCCAGTTGAAAATACTCTTCCAATCCCAGGGCATCATCGTGTCCTCCTGTGACAAAATAGATGGGTCTTTCCCATTTGTTTTGAGCCAGTAAGTCAAGGACCATCAGCTGGTTTTTCAGGAGGTAATTCCGGTTTATTCTGATATCGATGGATTTCACTATTTGGTCGGCCAGTTCAGGAGCAACGGTTCCGTTTTCAACTACGGTACCGGAATCTACGGGTATACGAAACATTTTGGTAGGGATGTAATCCAACAACTCATTCTCATACCTTATTTTCGTTGCCTCATCATCATTAACAACAAAGTCGATCACCTGTTTAACCGGGATATATTCTTTCACTCTTTCGATCATAAAAACCTGCCCGTTAGTTCCGTCCTTGTATTTCTCCCTGGGAACAGAGAGTGGCAAAGGATCGGATTCATAGGCTTTGCGCTTCATCTGATCAATGTACCAATCGGTGTTGAACAGCATCAGGTTTACCACGCGGACATCGGTTCGTATTCCTTCCACTTCCTGGGCATACCACAATGGGAATGTATCGTTATCACCATTGGTAAAAAGTATGGCATTCGGGGCACAGGAATTGAGGTAATTGTAGGCAATATCTCTCGCGGTAAACCGTCCTGACCGGTCGTGATCATCCCAGTTCTCCTTTGCCATAACGCCTGGAACCAGCACCAGGCAAAGCACGCCGGCAAGAATGGCACCCCATTCCTTCCTCATGGGTTTTGACAGGGCATCAAAAAGAGAAAGCACCCCCAACCCAATCCATATAGCATAGGCATAAAAGGATCCAGCATACGCATAATCCCGTTCGCGGGGCTGATTTGGATATTGATTCAGGTAAACCACAATAGCGATACCCGTAAACAAAAACAACAGCAAAACGACCCAGAAATCTTTCCGGTTTCTCTGAACTTGGTAAAAGAAACCGGCTAATCCAAGGATAAAGGGCAGCAAATAATAGACATTCCTGGATTTATCGTTAGCAATATGTCCGGGTAAATTATCCTGGTTGCCAATTTTTGCCCGGTCCAGAAACTTAATCCCGCTGATCCAATTTCCTTTCAATGGTCCTCCATGGCCCTGTTCATCATTCTGCCTGCCGGAAAAATTCCACATGAAGTATCTCAGGTACATGTGGCCAATCTGATAGGTAAAGAAGAACCGGAGGTTTTGCCCAAAGGTGGGTTTCTCAACAAAGGTGTCTTCCCCTCGTGAATTCTGGATACTGATTCGTTCACCATCTACCTCTCCCCACTCCTCGTATATCCGGCGATGATCGGGTTGGGAACTCCACATCCTGGGAAAGAAGGTAGTCAATCGTTCATCATAGACATACTTCGAAGCATACCTTGAAACGACATACTTTCCGTCCTGGGGTGTATAGGCAGGATTCCCTTCTGCAACGTTTACTATGGGTGCACTGTAATACTGCCCGTAAAGAAGCGGCCTTTCACCATATTGTTCCCGGTTCAGGTAATAGAGTAGAGAAAATACATTTTCTGGATTGTTCTCATCCATCGGGGGATTGGCCGTGGATCGGATCAGGATCATAGTGAAAGAAGAATAGCCGATCAGGATAACAAGGGCTACCGTAATAACGGTATTCAGAATGATGTGATGTTTTGTTGAAAGATAATAAACAATCCCGGCAACAACGATGAGCAACAGGAGGTTCAGAAGCAACGAGTTAGACATAAAGGGGATACCCAAAAGGATCAATGCTATGGTCGACAAGACAGCAGCATATATCGGGTTATCATTTCTCCTCGTGAAATAGATACCCCCGGCAATGGAGGCAATCGTGAAAACGATATGGATGAGTACTCCGGAATTATAAGGAAGACCGATTGTATTGACAAAAAAGAGTTCAAACCTGGAGGATGTTTTTACAATTCCCGGTATGATCCCATACATGATAACACCCAGGATGATAATAGAGATCAGGATTGCTAAAATAAATCCCCGTTTTGTTGGTTCATATTTCCTGAAATAATAAACAAAAACGATGGCTGGAATTGCAAGCAAATTGAGCAGGTGTACCCCAATGGACAGACCCATCAGGTAGGCGATGAAGATTAACCACCGGTCGGCATGTTTCTCATCGGCTACATTCTCCCACCGAAGGATTGCCCAGAAAACAATGGCCGTAAAGAGGGAGGAGGTTGCATACACCTCTCCTTCCACTGCTGAAAACCAGAAGGTGTCAGAGAAGGTATAGGCTAATGCCCCAACGATCCCGCTCGCCATCACGGCAATCAGTGTTCCGGTTGAATAATCATCGCCTTTGATCAAAATTTTCCTGGCAAGGTGGGTGATGGTCCAGAAGAGAAAAAGAATGGTAAAGGAGCTGGCCAGGGCGGACAGGATATTGATCATTTTTGCTGCCTGAGAGACATCGCTTCCGGCAAAAAGGGAGAGTACCCGCGCCATGATCATCCAGAAGGGTGCCCCTGGTGGGTGTCCGACTTCCATCTTAAATGCCGAAGCAATAAATTCACCACAGTCCCAGAGACTGGTGGTTGGCTCAATGGTTAACAAATAGACAATCGAAGCGATAATGAATATGAACCAACCGATGGTGAGATTATATACTCTGAACTGTTTCATACTTAGCAGATTTCTGATCAATGCAACGCAGCGAATTTAATGTTTTTTCTTCTTGAGCCACATTAAAATTGAAATTAATGCGTATTTTCAAAATGCCTTTCCCATTAACAGGTTGAAGAGAGATGAAAAACAGCAGTAAAAAGAAGAGAAAGCAGTATACCGGTATTGTCTATTCTACCAACCCGGAATACCAATACACAGACAATGACTCATCGGAAGAGAAATCCCTGCCACCGGAACAACAAACAGTGTATGTTTCTGTTGACCGTAAAAGCCGTAAAGGAAAAACCGTCACACTGATCTCCGGATTTATCGGCACCACCGGTGATCGCAAAGAATTGGCCCGGCGTTTAAAATCAACCTGCAGCACCGGGGGTAGTGTAACAGGGGATGAAATCCTGATTCAGGGGGATTTCCGCAACAGGATCATTCAAATCCTGAATGAGGCAGGGTATACCACAAAAAGAAAGGGAGGATAGACAATCTTTTATCCCGTTTTATTTAATTTGGAATGTTTACAGTGTCCGGCATGCTTCATCACCTTCAAAACCGTAATTTCGCTTTTCTTATTGCTTCTTTCATTCTGTTATTTGTTTCAATGCCTTCTCATTCGCAGTTTTACGAGAGGGGTCAGGATCCTGCATTCATCCAATGGAAACAGATCAGAACCGAAAATTTCCAGATCATTTTCCCCGAAAGTTATCTCAGCGAAGCACAGCGTCTGGCGAATTTTCTTGAGTATGCCTACAATTACGTCTCCTTTTCATTGAAAAACAAACCCCGGAAGATTTCGGTTATCATTCACAATTATACAGTTCAGTTCAACGGTTTTGTTTCCTGGGCACCCAAGCGGATGGAACTTTATCCCACTTCCTCCCAGAATATTTATCCCCAGGATGCGTTAGAACAACTTGCCCTGCATGAATTACGACACGTAGTACAGGTGGACAAACTTCACCAGGGATTGACCCGGATTCTCTATTATGTTTTTGGAGAGATGGCTACCGGTGTCATCTCTGGCATGTTACCCATCTGGTATCTTGAAGGAGATGCGGTTGCAACGGAAACTGCCCTTTCCAGATCAGGACGGGGCAGATTACCCTCTTTTGAAATGAAGCTTCGTACACTCTCCCAGGAAAAGGGTGGGGTTTACCGGTACGATAAGGCATACCTGGGATCATACAAGGATTATGTGCCAGATTATTACCAGTATGGTTACCAGATGATCGCCTATTCCAGGCAGAAATATGGCAGCCGCTGGTGGGATCAATCCCTCAATTTTGTAGCCCGGAATCCCTACCTCATCAGTCCTATACATTTCAGCCTATACAATCATCTGGGTTTGAACAAGCGGCGGTTATATGATGCAACGTTCAGGGAGCTTGGTCATCAATGGAGTGATTGCGCCGGGAAACTTCATTACACTTCATTTGATACCCTGAATATCCGGAGTCGGGATCTCTACACCAGCTATCGTTTTCCACAATACCTGAATGACAGTGTTATCATTGCCGAAAAATCGAGCCTGGATAAAATACCCCGGTTTGTTGCCCTTAACCGAAATGGGGAGGAAACCGTTATACATAAACCCGGATTTCACGATCCCGTGCGCCTCTCCGTTAGCAATAACACCATCCTGTGGACTGAAATTATCCCGGATGTCCGATGGAGTAACCGGGAATTCTCGGTGATTAAAAAATTTGATATCACCTCCAGACAGGAAACCCCGCTTACCCGGGAAACACGATATTTTTCACCTGCATTTTCGCCTGACGGCACCAACATTTCAACCATTGAGGTCACCATACAAAACCAGGAAAGCCTGCTTATCCTAAACACTGAAAACGGAACAGTGATCCGTGAAATTACCATTCCTGCAAAAACACATGCCATGATGCCAACCTGGAGTAATGATGGTAAATGCATCTATCTGATCCTCCTGACCGCCAGTGGAAAAAGCATTCAAAAAATTGATCTGGATTCGGAAACATGGGAAGTGATGCTGGAACCCGGTTTTGAAGATATCCTGACCATTGCTCCCAGCCTGAATTATCTGTTTTTCCATTCCACCTACTCGGGCATCGATAACCTTTATGCTATCGAGATGGCATCTAAAAAAATTTTCCAGGTCACCTCATCCAGAAACGGTGCTTTCGATGTGACGGTTTCTCCCGATGGACAACGGATCGCTTTTTCCGATTACTCCTCTTCCGGCTACAATATTGCCGAAATGGATCTGACGGATCCGGAATTTATAGCACTGGAAAAGGTAACGAAAACCGGGAATAACTGGCATGAAGTGCTCGCCAGCCAGGAAGCCGATGTAATTACTACATCGGATGTCCCCGAGAAACAGTTTGAAGTAACACCTTACCGGAAACTCTCCCACTTTTTGAATGTCCACAGCTGGGCTCCCTTCTACACCGACCTGAACCAGATCGATCTTGAGAATTTTCAAATCCACCCGGGACTTATGTTGTTGTCCCAGAACAAATTAAGCACTGTCATCTCATCAATTGGTTATGCTTACAAAGATGCTCGTCACCAGTTCTTTTCAACCCTCACCTTTAAAGGATTGTTTCCGGTGATTGATCTCTCAATGAATTATGGTGGTGTTCCCCTGGTCAGTCCGGATTCACTTGGTGTTTCTTCTTCTGATCTTTCGGTTAACTCCCGGATATACATTCCGCTCAACCTCACCCGTGATCGCTATGTCAGGGGGTTGGTCCCTTCGTTCGAAACGGAATACCGGAATTTTTATATTTTCAATGATGAATCAAAATTGTATGAAAAAGGACTCTGGACCAACAGCTATCGTCTCTATGGATACAATTACCTGAAGCTTGCCTATCGTGATTTTCTGCCAAAATGGGGGCAAACCATAGATTTGAGGTATGCCAGCAACCGGTTTAGCGGGAAAGAACAGGGTTCAATCTATTCCTTGAGGATGACCTTTTATCTTCCCGGATTGATGACCAATCACAGCCTCAAGCTTTCGGCAGGAATTGAAAAGAGAAACAACGTTAAGCGGATGTTTTATTATAATTCCCTGGACTTTCCAAGGGGATACAGTTCATCCATAGTTTTACCCCTTGCGGAGAACCTGCAGAGCATTTCAGGTGAATATTCTCTGCCAATCTGGTATCCTGATATTAACATCAGCTCGATCATCTACTTTAAACGGTTAAGGGGCAGTCTGTTTTATGATTACTCACATGCAAAGATCTTCAATACCGAATCGTTCGACTTCAACAAGGATTATGACATGTTTACATCTACCGGGGGCAGTCTGGTCATGGATCTCCATTTCCTGAGAATCCGGTTTCCCATTTCACTCGGGGTTGAATATGCCTACCTTCCAATGTTAAACAGAAATGAGTTTTCGATGATCTTTAACATCAATGTTTTTGGGTTTAACATCAACAACTAAACCGCATCATTTGTCACCCGTGATCTGTGGCGCTAATTTTTTTTCACTGGCATAGGCAAAAGCTGCTATCAGGAGGATGGTTATCAGGACTAAATAGGTAAATGCGGGAACTGGCATCGGATCTCCCCCTGCATAGGAATGCAAGCCCGTCAGGTAGTAATTAACCCCAAAATAGGTCATTAATACCGATCCAAATCCCACCAGTGCACTCAGATTAAATGCATATTCGTTGTTTAAACCCGGAATTTGTCTCATGTGAAGGATGAAGGTGTAAACCAGGATCGTGACCAGGGACCAGGTCTCTTTTGGATCCCACCCCCAGTATCTTCCCCACGATTCATTAGCCCAGACTGCTCCAAGGATTGTGCCGATGGTTAAGAAGTACAAACCCAGAATCAGCGACATTTCATTAATTCTTGTCAGTTCCAGAATTTGTTTTTCGATTCTCTTTCTGTTTCCCTCGTTTTTCAACCACATCAGAATCAGGTTAAGTAAACCGAGAAGTGTCCCAAGTCCCAAAAATCCATAGCTTGCTGTTATAACAGAAACATGGAAGGTTAACCAGTATGATTTCAACACGGGAACCAGATTGGTAATTTCCGGGCTCATCCAGCTCAAATGTGCCACCAGGAGAGTAAGGGAAGCTAAAACAGCCGTTGCCGACAGGGCAATCAATGATTTTCTGGCAAAAAGAAATCCTGCCAGCATGGTAGCCCAGGCCACATAGATCATCGATTCGTATCCATTACTCCAGGGTGCATGTCCGGAGATATACCACCGCATTCCAAGGGCAACTGTATGGGCAACAAATCCTAAAGTAAGAGGGACAAGGATAAGGATAACCACATACCGGATATTCAATTTCGGTATAACAATGTTAGCAATCAGCAACAGGAGGAGGGTTAACCCCAGCAGGGAATAGAGTGGAAACAGCTTTTTGAATACATTAACATTATGATAGAGAATCTCCAGCTTCACTTTATTCCCGGAAGGAAGTACATTCCCCCCATTCCGGTACTGATAAGTAAGGATTGCGTCCAGGTATTCATCGGTTTGTTCCCACTCATCCGAATTAACCGACTCTGTGACTGATTGAAAGTACATCTGTACGATGTGTTTGATGAACAACGAATCTGATTGGGGAACATGTAAATAGGCTTCATCCGGTGAGTACCAGGTATGGCCAGGATCTTCCGCTGTAGGGAAGATATCCAGTATTGTCCCGGTAAATATCATATAGCAGATATTCACCCGTTCATCAACCACGATCACTTCCTTGTCAAACTTATCTCTTGTGGAAGGTGTTTTTGAATAAGCCCTTTCAACGTATGCGCTCAATTTGTATTCCCCTCTTCGTTCCATATCAATGAAATCCATCAGAGATCCGTATTTCCCATCCACACCCATGGCTTTTGCCAGATTGGTGTTCCCGATCTTTATCAAAGGGACGGTTTGCCAGTATCCGGGATCTGTAAGCATCCCCAGAAAGAGTTGTGTTGGATGGTATCCCAAAAATTTTTCCTTTCCTGTCACCTTGCGTATCACATCGGAAGCCAGCGTGTTCAGTGGTTTGATCCTTCCATTGTTATCCTGAACCAGCACTTCTCCAAATTTCCGGGCATGTTTATAGGGAACAGCGCTGTTTTCCGCCTGAATCCACTCCTGTGAGTGGGCAACCGTGCCGGAACCCATAAAAAGGGATCCCAGAAGTATTCCAACAATGGTTCCGATCTGCCGTGCTGCCTTACCGGTACCCGCCCGGGCAAGAGTCCTGAACCGACTTTTACCGTTCAGCAAAGACCAGAGGACACCAAAAACAAGCATAAAGTATCCGAAATAGGTTACAATGGTTCCTGAGGAGTCATGGTTTACTGACAACAGGGTCCCCCTTTCATCCGGATCGTAGGAAGACTGATAGAACCGGTATCCCTGATGCTTTAAAATATTGTTCATGTAAATTCTGAATGAAACTTCCCTGTTGCTCTCCGGATCGATGAGGGTTACTTCACTGGCAAAAGAAGAGGGACTGTTTGAGCCGGGATACCGTTCCAGCTGGAAATCTTCAAGACGGATAGCAAAGGGAAGGGTGATGATTGACTTTCCATAGGAGAGATATAACGTATCGCCATTCATGCTCACAGCCGTGGTTTCTCCGGGACGGTTGATCTGACTTTTAACGATGGCTCTTTTTGTTTTTCCATTTCCGGTTATGCTGAACACAAACACATCGGTTGCGGTAATGAAGGACTCTGCCGGTGCGGAGACCCAATGGGTGTTTGCCCTATCATACATTTCCTGAAGAACCAGCTGAATTCCACCTGAGGAATATATTTTTCTTTTTTCAAACGGATGATAATGATCCTTTTCCAATGCCTCTTCCCGGTTTCCCATCATGGAGCTGGTTACTGCATCCTGGGGAAACCGTATGGACAACAGGGAATCCCTATATTGAATGGAGATTCCCACCGCTTCACTATCCGTGTTGAAACCGATGGTTGCTTCTCCTACTGTTTTTGTTTCCCCCTCGTACAGGATCACGGATTGCCTGTCCTCCTTTCCAAATGCAATCAGGGATACAACCGGCTCTCCATTGGGATCAGGGGTTGGTGACTCCATTGCATTTGGAATAGCCTCTTCCAATCGAATGGTGTATCTGGTCCCATTCAATTTCACGGATCTTGAAAATGTTTTGCTGGAATAGCCAGGCAACCGGGTATCTTCCCGGTACATCTCCTCTGCCACACCGGGTTTAACACCGGCTATCAAGTAGATATTTTGAGAAAGGATCTGATTCGTTTGCTTACCTTCCCTTATATGCATGCTTCCTTCAAATCCGAAATAGCGGGTTATTGCTGCTCCCATCAGAATAACGAGTAGGGAAAAATGGAATAAAAAAATGGATAGCTTCTTCCTGACATACAGTTTGAATCGGATGATTCTTCCCGTAAGGTTAATTGCCAGAATCAGCAGCAGCAGTTCAAACCATTTTGTATTATATACCGCAACCCATGCAGCAGTTGAACCATGATTATTCTCGATAAACGTAGCCATGGCAATGGCTACGGCAAAGATCAGGATCAACGATCCCATCACATGGGGAGAAAACAAGAAATCAGCAATTTTCCTCATAACCAGTCAGTAAATTCAAGGGGTGTAACAAAACTGATATTCACGCTCCTATTGGAAACGGGTGAAAATAACACATTTCTTTCGGATTATTACTTCTCCGTTATTCTCGTGGCATATTCTTTTATTGTATCCCATGCGCGAATAACATGTTGTTCTGTAACATTGGTTTGTGCAATTACCATTCTCAGCGTATACTTTCCATTTAATTTTGTATGAGTGAGGTAAAGTTTCCCGGAACTATTCAACTCCTGCAACAGTTGTTCATTATAATGGTTAATTGTTTCTTCATCCTCAATTCCGTCGGGTTTAACCCGAAAGCATACGGTATTCAATGGTACCGGAGCCATCAGTTCAACCTGTTGATCCCCGAGTATCATCTCCTTTAATTTCGTGGCTAGTGCCAGGTGAAGCCGGATTTTTTCCTGCAATCCTTTTACTCCGAACTCCCGGATAACGAACCATAATTTCAGTGCCCTGAACCTTCTTCCAAGTGGGATCCCCCAATCCCTGTAATCATTCACCATCCCCCGAGTGCGGGTTTTAAGGTACTCCGGCAAAATTTCAAATGTTCTGATCAGGGTTTCCGGATCACGAACAAAATAGGCCGAGCAATCGAAATTAGTGAACATCCATTTATGGGGGTTGAAAACAAAGCTATCGACCGATTCGATCCCCTCTATCATCCAACGGTATTCGGGTAATATCAAGGCTGTACCGGCCATGGCTGCATCTACATGAAGCCATAGTTGGTGGCGTTTGCAAATGTCTGATATCTCTTTCAGGGGATCAATTGATGTTGTGCCGGTTGTTCCGATGGTAGCAACCACGCAAAGCGGCACTTTCCCCTGTTTTCTATCATGCATAATGGTCTTCTCCAGGTTTTCCGGTACGATCCGGAATTCCCTGTCAACCGGAATTTTGACCAGGTTACGCTTCCCAAAGCCTGCAATTTTAACTGCTTTCTCAACCGAGGAGTGTGTCTCTGTTGAGCAATAGACTCTGAAACCAGGCTGATTCCCGAAACCCTGGTCATTGATCTCATAATTGGTAAATTTCTCACGAGCTGTAATCAATGCAGCCAATGTGGCTGTAGATGCTGTATCCTGAATCACACCATGAAATGTTTGGGGGAGTCCAATCATACCGGCAAGCCAGTTTATCATTCTTTCTTCCAGTTCTGCAGCGGCAGGAGAGGTTTCCCAGATCATACACTGGGCACCCATGCAGCTGGTTATCATCTCTGCAAGCAGGGAGGGATAACTGGAATTTGCTGGGAAATAGGCAAAGAAGTTTGGGCTTTGCCAGTGTGTCATACCCGGCATGATGATCCGGTTAAGATCATTCATGATTTGATCTACCGGTTCACCGTTTTCCGGGGGTTGATCCGGAATTTGAATGAAAATATCTCCCGGTGATACCATTGATTTTACCGGATAGGTTTCAATGCTTTCCAGGTAGTCAGCCATCCAGTCGACTACCCTGTGGGCATGAGTACGGAACTCATTTGTTTTCATGGGTTTTCAGTTAAACGATCATTTGCTATCTGCACGACCCGGTTAATATCGATATCATTGATGCATTTGAAATGTTTTTTCGGGCATTTGTCAAATCCAATTTTTGAGCAGGGTCTGCAGGATAAATTTGGGACCTGAATGATAACCGATGCCGGATCAGAGTGGTATGGATACATACCAAACTCAGGTATGGTGTTTCCCCAGATCGAGATGATTTTCTTCCGGAATGCAGCAGCGATATGCATCAGGCCGGTATCGTGTGTAATAACAAGGTCAGCCTGTCGTACAAGAGAGGCTGACTGGTTAATGGAATAGATACCACATGCATTATAGATGGTTTTCCCGGCCTCTTCAGCAATCTCACTTCCTGTTTCTGTATCATCTTTTCCTCCCAGTAGAATAACCGGTTTATCAACTGCTTTACAGATCCCTATGATTTTTTCCGTTGTAAGCTTTTTTGTGGTGTGTAACCCGCCAGTGGCAAAAGCAATGTATCCTTTCCTGAATTCCACAGGTAAGCTTTCCAGTGGGACGATATCCTCCTCCGGGATGAAATAATCGAGCCCCTGGCTATCGTTCGTTACATCAAAAAACCGAACTGTTTTAAAATACCTGTCAACAATATGCATATCGGGCAGTCGGTTGATCTTCAGGTTCACCAATAACCACTTTTGAACATTCAATTTGGGAAATGAAAAAGATATTATTCTGATCCTGGATTTCAGCAAAGCACTTCTCAGGTTATGATGAAGATCAATGATATAATCAAAATGTTCGTTTTTCAGTTCCCTGATCAGTGCATTCAGGTTCCCGGAGTAGGAATGAATGTGATCGATATAGGGATTGCTACTGACAATGGGGGTAAATCGTTCTTTTGTGATGTAATGTATTCTTGCGTCCTCCACCTGATTTTTCAGACATCGAATTACCGGTGTAGTAAGCACGATATCGCCGATAGAACTAAAGCGAACAACAAGGTATTTTACCACAATATAAGAATTTACCGTTCCTGGTCTCAGGAGTCGAATTGAAAGATTATTGTTCTGAAGGTGCTATGTTTTTAAAGAATACCATCAAGCTAAGCCAGTATTCAAAAGAGGAGCTGTTGGATTCCCAGAGGGCTTTTGCTCCATATCCACCTTGATCGGTTTCAGGAACAAAAATGGTTTTTTTGTCATCCGGTACCAGTGCGAGCATATCCACCAGATAGGGTTCCTCCCGTTTCATGCCGGCTGCGAAAATCGGTTTTGTATAATCCGCCAGCATCTCGTTCACCTTAAAATCTGATGGAAAAAATTCACCCGGGCTAAAGGCAATAACGGCTTCAACATGCGGATGGTCTTTCCCGATTACCAGGCTCAGGGATGCTGAGAAAGAACTTCCAAAGAGCACGACATTTTTGCCACTCTTCTCATGGGCATATCCTATAGCAGCTTCGATGTCTTTTATACAATCGATCAGGTCATTTGAAACATCAAGTTCTTTTGCCCTCCGGGCTGTTTCATTCTGAACATAGCTCTCTTCTTCTCCGGATCGCAGATCAACAGCCAGGCAGTTGTATCCAAATTTTGTCAATCGGCCGGCTATTTCATGAAATTCTCCCCTGCTTGATCCATTCTGATGAAACAACAGGACATAGGGATTTGTCTCGTTTAATTCATAGAGGTCTGCTGTGATCTCCAGTCCATCAGCTGCCTGAAAGGATACTTTTTTCTGGCTAAATGAAAGGATGGAAAGGCAAAAAATGGCAATACCGCAATAGAATGCTTTCATTCCTTCTGAGATTCTGAAAGGATAATAATTTTATTTTTCTTTACTTCTATGACCCCTCCCTCGATATCAAAAAAATCCTCCTGATCCTGCTGATCTATAATTTTAACGGTCCCCTTTTCCAGAGAAGAAATAATCGGGGCATGGTTTTTCAGGATCTCAAAGGAGCCTTTTGTTCCGGGAACCTGAACCAGCTTGACCTCTCCGGCGAACAGTTTCCGATCGGGAGTTATGATTTCCAAAAACATGAGTCACAAGCGTTTTTTGGATTTGTTCACACAGCTACCTGACAGTAGCAGGAACAAATCGATTATTTTGAATCGGATACCAATTTCTTTCCTTTCTCGATTGCCTCTTCAATGGTACCCACCATCATGAATGCAGCTTCCGGGTACTCATCCACTTCACCGTCAATTATTTTATTAAACCCTGTGATGGTATCTTCAATGGAGACGAGTGCTCCAGGCACACTGGTAAATTGTTCGGCAACATGGAAAGGTTGCGAAAGGAATCGCTGAACTCTTCTTGCCCGGTGGACAATTTGTTTATCCTCTTCGGACAATTCATCCATCCCAAGAATAGCAATGATATCGGTAAGCTCTTTATTTCGTTGAAGGATCTCTTTCACCCGTTGTGCTGTTTGATAGTGTTCCATACCAACGATGTCCGGCGTTAGTATTCGTGATGTTGAATCGAGTGGATCGACTGCTGGATAAATACCCAGCTCTGAAATTTTCCGACTCAGGACGGTTGTAGCATCCAGGTGAGCAAAGGTCGTTGCCGGAGCAGGGTCAGTCAGGTCATCTGCAGGCACATAGACTGCCTGTACGGAGGTGATGGATCCATGTTTTGTGGATGTAATACGCTCCTGCATTTCCCCCATTTCTGTCGCAAGTGTTGGCTGGTATCCTACGGCTGACGGCATTCTACCAAGGAGGGCTGAAACTTCGGATCCTGCCTGGGTAAAGCGGAAGATATTATCCATAAAGAAGAGGATGTCCCGTCCTTCACCCTCTTTATCCCCATCCCTGAAGTATTCAGCAATAGAGAGTCCCGAAAGGGCTACCCTGGCCCTGGCTCCCGGTGGTTCATTCATCTGTCCGAATACCAGTGCTAATTTGGATTCTTTGAGTTTATTCATGTCCACCTTCGAAAGGTCCCAACCTCCCGCTTTCATGTCCTTCATGAATTCCTCTCCATAGGTGATAACTCTCGCCTCCAGCATTTCCCGTAGCAGATCATTCCCTTCCCGGGTTCTTTCTCCAACACCGGCAAAGACAGAAAGTCCTTCGTAGGCTTTTGCTATGTTGTTGATCAGTTCCAGGATGATCACTGTTTTTCCAACGCCTGCACCTCCAAAAAGTCCGATTTTACCCCCTTTTGAATAAGGTTCTATCAGATCAATCACTTTTATCCCCGTATAGAGAACCTCCTTTTCAACCGATAGCTCCTCATATTTAGGCGGTTTTCTATGTATCGGATATCCTTTTGACCTGTCCAGTGGGCCAATGCCATCAATCGGTTCCCCAATAACATTCATCAGGCGGCCTCTGATCTGTTCACCGACAGGCATCTCAATCGGATTGCCGGTAGCAACCACCTTCATCCCCCGCTGCAATCCATCGGTAGTGTCCATGGCAATTGCCCGTATGGTGTTTTCTCCAATGTGTTGCTGACATTCCACAACAAGGATCTCCCCGTTCTCATGTTTGATCTCAAGCGCATCCATGATATTGGGTAATTCTGAGCCTTCTTTGTCAAACGCTATGTCAACAACAGGCCCAATTACCTGACAGATTTTACCAATGCTCTTTGCCATGTAGGTTACCTTTTTAAAAACACTTAGTCTATACCCTTACAAATTTAGTATTTTTTATTAGTTTAACTACCTCTATCAGGAAAGGGTCAAAAATGGAAATAAAAATGCATCGATTGTTCATGATAGCCATGGTGCTAATCCCTTGTTCATTGCACGAAACCCATGCTCAGGATATTTACCTGGGCGGTGGTGCGGGAATAGGAGATGGATATACTTATCACGATGTTAACACGGGAATACCCGGACTTTTTTTGCGGGGTTCATACCCGTTTGCCGATTTACTGGAAATCAGTTTTTCGACCACCCTTTTTCTTCCGAATAAAGAGTATCTGGCAGAAGACAATGGTGAAAGAAAATCACTGGTATGGATGCTGGATTTCGACCTGCACTACATTTTTTCTACCTATGGAACACCCTGGTCGTTCTATGCACTGGCAGGTCTGGATGTAAACTTCCTGTCATCAAAGTACCTGGGAAAAGAGACATTCCCAAACGACTATTCCGATAACTATCCGGGGGTAAATGCCGGGATCGGTTCCGGATACCAGGTAGGCAGCAGAAGCAAACTATTCGCTGAAATGAAATACACCCTGGGGAAATTTCATCAATGGTCCCTCTCTGTTGGATTTTTATTTAACATAGAGGGAATGATAAAAAAGAAATGATCATCCCGGTTATTTTTTTCTATCGAGTAAGGATAATGCCAGCTTTCTCAACTCCTGTTTCCTTCTCTCTTCCACGCGAACTTCCTCAAGCTTGCTGTTCGCCTTGCTGAAATAGTTATTCACCATCTCATTGGTACGTTGTTTTATGTCATACTGATCGTAGATTGTTTTTACTGACCGGATCTTTTCTTCCCTTTCCATATTACGGTCCTCCAGCAGGTCGATAATTTTCTCCTTCATTTTCTCATCGGCCATCTCAACCGTTTTCACAAGCAGATACGTCTTCTTATTCCCCACGATATCTCCCCCGATAGTTTTCCCAAAGATTTTTGGATCACCATAAGCATCCAACAGATCATCCTGAAGCTGGAACGCCATGCCAAGGTTTTTCCCGAAGGCGCACATGCTTTCCACATCCGATGTGGAAGCCCCTCCAATAACCGAGCCGATCTTAAGGGAAGCACCAATCAATACGGCTGTCTTTAATTCAATCATTTTCAGATACTCTACCTCAGTTACTTTGCATTTTGATTCAAAATTCATGTCGTATTGCTGTCCCTCACAAACCCCTTCAGCCGTCCGGGTAAAAATATGAATGAGATCGTTTATGATATCCGTTCTGGTCTGAATCAATTGTCCGTAGGCAAGAAATGCCATGACATCTCCTGAAAGAATGGCTATATTCCGGTTCCATTGTTTATGGACGGTAGGCTGATTTCTTCGGATGGGTGAATCATCCATGATATCGTCATGAAGCAGTGTGAAATTATGAAAGATCTCTATTGCCAGAGCGGGGTGAATGGCTTCATCGACCTGGTCCTTAAACAGATTACATCCCATGATCACCATGCATGGGCGTAATCGCTTGCCTCCAATGGAGAGCGTATACCGTATCGGATCGTACAACTCTGCAGGTTGGGTTTTTAAAACGAGGTTGGATAGGGCTTTATTCACCATATCACGTGTAGTATCCAGCGTCAGCATATGCAGTAGTTTATAAAGCTAAAGATAACAATGATCTGTAACTTTTAAAAAATGGAAGGATTTGGGGATTGATCCGGAAAAGCGTAATTTTAACCAAACAACATCTATTGATCTACCATGATGCAACAGGAACAACTCCGCTGTTTTCTATCCAATAGACTTTTTGTTACCCTGCTTTTATGTCTACTCTCTTTATGCTCCTTTTCTCAGGGTGATGAAAAAACGTTAAAAGACAATGCAGACTTTAACCGGGCTTTACCTCGCAGTACAACAAAGAAGATAAGCAAAATCGAGAAACACTTCAACAAAGCAGCGTTAACCATGGATAAGGCAACGAATTATGAGCGTCAAATAGACGATATTCAGGTTAATTCACGGCGGGCTAAAACACGAAAAGTCTCAAAACTGGAAGAGAAGAAGATGCAGAAGGAGATTGAGGCCTTTTATATTTATCAGCAGGCGCACAATAAATTGTATAAAATTTACCACAAAAGTCTAAAGCAGTTCCGTGAAAAATCCACCTTCCCCGATGAGGGGGTTCGCCTGGAAAAAAATGCATCGATTGCCTATAAAAAATCCAAAAAAATCCGCCGCAAAGCGGAGAACAAGGGAGATATTGAGAAAGCATATCCGCTGTTTGCCGATGCGTATGGTTTCGAAATAGCAGCCATCAATCATCAAATCGATGCCTTCACCCATTACCAGTCGACCGCTGCATTGCCTGCCACTGAAACATCTCCTGAAGAAGAGATTGCAGCAGTGGATAGTGTTGCTTATAGATTAACTCCCGAAGCTGCCCTGGAGAACTCTCTCCCGGACACCCTGACCGAGGAAGAAGTTATACTCCCTCTGCTCATCGATGAAACGGAAAAACAGCCGGACTCTTTATTAATGGTTGCAACCGACACGTTGGAGGTGCTACCGGATCAACCCGATTCCACGGAAACCGATCCCGGTGAAATCATTCCTGTTGTGGAATCCCAACCCCCTCCGGTTACGGTCTTTTTTACCATTCAAATCCTGTCAAAAACCTCTCCCGCAACGGATGAACAGTTGAAAAAGATATATTCGGGGCCCGAAAAGCCTTACCTGATGAAAAGCGATGGCTATTACCGTTATGTTGTTGGCAGGTTCGCTACGCTTTTTGAAACGAAGGTTTTCCAAAACCAAAATCAGGTGGAAGGATTCATTGTAGCCTATAAAAATGGAGAGAAAATTTCCGTTCAGGAAGCCGTAGATCTGCTGAAGGAGAGATAGATTGACAATACGGATTATCCTCTAAGCGCTTCTGCTCCTCCGACAATTTCCAGGATTTCTTTTGTGATCGCTGCCTGTCTTGCTTTGTTATAATGCAGGGTCAGTTCGCGTAGCAATTCCGTTGCATTATCGGTTGCCATATGCATGGCTGTCATTCTTGCACCCTGTTCAGCCACGTAGGAATCCAGAATAGCTTTATACAAATGAATCCTTAACCACCTGGGCATCAATGATTCCATGAGTGAAGGATGGTCTGGCTCGAATATATAATCGAGATTTTGTGATCCCATATCCGCTTTCGCTTCGAAGCGAATGGGCAGGAATTGTTCCTGTGTCAATAAATGAACTGCTGCATTCTTAAAATGGTTGTAAACAAATTCAATCCGGTCATATTCTCCCTCCAGGTATTGCTGAATCAGTTGGTCAGCAATAGGTACAACGTGCTTAAAGGTAAGGTCATCAAATATTTCGCGGTTGGTATCAACAATGGATATTTTTTTTGACTTCAGTAATTCACCCCCTTTTTTCCCGATGGTCATAAAATGGAGGTTACTGTCCTGAAAAAGGTCTCCGTATGTCTCGTATGCCAATGATACAGCCTGTCTTGCCACATTGGCGTTGAAAGCCCCACAAAGTCCTCTGTTTGAGGTAATGACAACGAGGAGTACACGTTTTATCTCCCGTTCTTCAGTATATTGGTTTTCAACATTCACTTCCAACTGGCTGGTAAGGCATGCAAGGACTTCTTCCAGTTTACTGACATAAGGTCGCAATTGAATGATTCTATCCTGTGCTTTCCGCAGTTTTGCAGCAGCAACCATTTTCATGGCAGCGGTAATCTGCCGGGTTGATTTTACCGATACAATTCTGGTCCTTATTTCTTTCAATCCTGCCATACTGATCGTTTACAAAAGAGTACAAGAATCAACATCATTTAAACTTTGCCGACAGATCTTTGGCTACTTTTGTTAACGTATCCATGATCTCATCCGTTATTTTGCCCCCTTTCAAAACCTTCAGGGCATCCGAATGTTTGAGTTCAAGGAATTCAATAAACTCTTTTTCAAAATCCCGGACTTTTTCAACCGGAACGTCTTTAAGCAAAGCACGTGTTCCGCAAAATATGATGGCTATCTGATTTTCAACCGGAACGGGTGAATATTGTCTCTGTTTCAATATTTCGACGTTTTTGGCACCCTTATCCAGGACTGCCAGCGTTGCTGCGTCCAGGTCCGAGCCAAATTTTGAAAATGCTTCCAGTTCCCTGTATTGTGCCTGGTCTATTTTGAGTGTTCCGGCAATTTTCTTCATGGCTTGTATCTGGGCATTTCCGCCAACACGGGAAACGGAAATACCTACATTCACTGCTGGTCTGATTCCTGCATTAAACAGATCGGCTTCAAGAAAGATCTGTCCGTCTGTAATGGAGATCACGTTCGTGGGTATATATGCGGAGACATCGCCAGCCTGGGTTTCAATAATAGGGAGTGCTGTCAATGAACCTCCTCCTTTCACCATGGACTTAATGGATTCCGGAAGATCGTTCATCTGTGCGGCAATGTCATCCGATTCGATGATCTTTGCTGCTCGCTCCAGCAATCTTGAATGAAGGTAAAAAACATCTCCCGGGTAGGCTTCCCGTCCGGGGGGACGTCTCAACAACAGGGATACTTCCCGGTATGAAACGGCCTGTTTGGAAAGATCGTCGTAAATGATCAGTGCGGATCGTCCGGTATCCCGGAAGAATTCTCCAATAGCGGCACCTGCAAAAGGAGCATAAAACTGTGCTGCGGCAGGATCCGAAGCAGTAGCAGAGACAATGATGGTATAGTCAATGGCTCCATAATCTTCAAGTGTTTTGGCAATTCCCGCTACATTAGAACCTTTCTGTCCGATGGAGACATAGATGCAATATACGGGTTCTCCTTCGTCGAAACACTCTTTTTGATTGATGATTGTATCGATAGCAATGGCTGTTTTTCCCGTTTGCCGGTCGCCGATAATCAACTCCCGTTGTCCCCTTCCTATCGGTATCATTGCATCGATTGATTTGATGCCGGTTTGTATGGGTTCATTTACCGGTTGCCGGAAAATGACACCCGGCGCCTTACGTTCGAGGGGCATTTCATAGGTTTTTCCTTCAATGGGCCCCTTTCCATCCACCGGCTCACCGGTGGTTGTTATGACACGGCCCAACAATCCCTCCCCGACCTGTATGGAAGAAATCCTGCGGGTCCGTTTAACAATATCACCCTCTTTGATCCCTTCCGATGGTCCGAGCAAAACCACGCCAACATTATCCTCCTCCAGGTTTAATACGATCCCTTCTATTCCATTTTCAAATTCCACCAATTCGTTCGACTGAACGTTGAAAAGCCCATATACCCGGGCTATTCCGTCTCCCACCTGAAGAACTGACCCAACCTCTTCGAGCTCTGCTTCGGTTTGAATACCTTCCAATTGTTTTTTCAGTATTTCAGTAACTTCTGCCGGTCTGATATTCGCCATATTTATTGATTATTATGTTATACTTCCTTGTTTTATAGTCGTTTACCTACGCTCAAACTCTTTAGTGATCAGTTTTTTTCGCATCTTCTTTAGTACTTTCGAGACACTGGCATCCAGCATCAGATCATCCATTCTAATAATGAATCCACCAATAAGTTGTTCGTTTTGCTTCTCCTCAAGTTCAACGGTTGTATGATATGCATTCCGGACCAACTGAATAATTCTCTCTTTTAATTGCTGATCAAGAGGAATTACGGTAGTTAAGATGACTGTGGTTATTTTTTTATGTCGTTTATAATCATCTAAAAACCTTCTGGAGATATCTGGAATGTAAATTTCCCGATTATTGTGTATCACCATCTCAAGGAAGGATAGTGTAATGTCTGTTACCTTGCCACTGAAAACAGCCCGGACTATTTTTTTCTTTCTTGATTGCGGAATAATCGGATTGTGAAAAATGGAAATCAATTCATCAACCTGTTGGCATATCTGATACAGTTGAAGCATGTCCTGATAGACAGGATCTAGCTTCTTCTTCTCCAGCGCAAACTGAAGCAGGGCTTTTGAGTAGCGAACCGATATTTTGCTTTCGTTCATTAGGTTTCAGTTAATCAATTTCCCCCGAAATGATGATCAATTCAATTTGACCTCATCGAGGAGTTTTCTAATCAATTCCTTTTGTTCTTTGTGATCTGCCAATTTCCGTTTCAGGATTTTCTCTGTCATCTCTATCGAAAGTGAGGCAACCTGGTTTTTAATATCCTCAATGGCAGCTGCTTTTTCATTCCTGATTTTCATTCTGGCAGCTTTCACGATTTTTTGTGTTTCCTGGTTTGCCTGTTCTTTTGCTTCGGCAATCATCTTATCTTTCACTTCTCGGGCATCCTGCAGCAGGAAATCCCTCTCTTCTCTTGCCTCCTGCATGATGGCTTCATTATCGGCTTTCAGTTGTTTCATCTGTTCTCGCGCCAATTCGGCTGAATCGAGCGCTTTCTGAATGTTTTCTTCCCGGTCCCGCAATGCTTTGAGAATGGGTTTCCAGGCAAATTTCTTAAGCAGATAAAGGACAATGGCAAAGGAGAGGAGCATCCAGAACAAGAGTCCTAATCCCGGTGTTACTAATTCCATGATCTATTATGCTTTAATGTGTACACGTTTCTAATTAAACCCGTTGCCGTTAAGCCAATCGCTTAACGGCAACGGGTTCCTGTTTTTGCCTTTCATTCAAGTGATGAATACGATCAGCAAACAGACGACCACTGCGAAGAATGCTACTCCTTCGATCAGGGCAGCAGCGACAATCATGTTTGCACGAATGTCGCCGGCAGCTTCAGGCTGGCGGGCTATGGCTTCCAGGGCAGTACCGCCAATCCGGCCAATGCCGATTCCGGCTGCCATTGCCGCTATACCTGCTCCCAGTGCAGCTCCGAGTTTCCCCACTGCTGCACCTGCAGCGGCCTGTAATAAAATGGATAATGTAATCATAATACTATGGTTTTGGTTATGAAAAAGATCAATGATGTTCTGCTGTGGCCATGCCAAAATAGAGGGCAGACAACAGGGTGAAAACATAAGCCTGAATCAGCGCTACCAATAATTCCAGCACCGTCATAAACATGGTAAACAGGATGGAGACGGGTGACACACCATAACCTAATGCAGGCTGCATATCTCCGAAAATAAAAATCAGGCTGAAAAAGCCAAGTGCGATGATGTGACCGGCGGAAATATTGGCAAAAAGACGGACCATTAATACAAACGGTTTGGTCAGCATGCCCAGGATCTCAATGACGGGCATCAGGGGAACCGGCAATTTGAGCCACCAGGGTACTCCCGGTGCATTCAGGATCTCCTGCCAGTAATGCCTGTTCCCGTTCACGGTGGTAATGACAAAGGTAAACAGAGCCAGTGCTGCGGTAACAGCAATATTCCCTGTTACATTGGCTCCTCCTGGAAATATCGGGATCAATCCCATCATGTTATTGATCCAGACAAAGAAAAACAGGGTGAGTAAATAGGGCATAAACCGTTCATATTTCCCCTCTCCAATGGATGGTTTTGCGATATCATCCCGGATAAATAGAATGATGGGCTCAACAAAGCTCTGCATTCCTTTCGGAGCCTTCCCTTTCCTTTTCCGGTATAACCTGGCAACGGCAATGAATACCCACAGCATGAGCCCCAGACTAATGAAAACCGCAAAAACGTTTTTGCTTATGGAAAGGTCCAAGGGACGAATGACCTCCCCATCGGCAAGAACCTCTACCACCTTGCCTTCATATTTCCCCTCCCGGGCTATTTCAAACCCTTTATAGGAACTATGACCATGATGGAATTTACTCGAGAAGAAACAATGCAATCCACTGGTCCGACTGAAGACAATAACTGGCAGGGGGACTGTTAGATGAAAATCATTTACAGTGAGGATGTGCCAATCGTATGCATCCCCGATATGACCAAAGATGAAACTGCCCGGATCAAATGATTCTTCCTGGTTGCCTTCATGGGTTGTCTCCTGTGTGGCTTCATCATGGGTAGCTTCGTGCTCTTGAGACAACAGACATAGAGGAGTTAAAACCAGCAAACTGAGAACCTGAATAAACATCCGAATTTGACTCACCTGGGTAGTTGTTAAAACAGCAACAAAATTAACATAAAGATAGGAAAATATTACCTGTACAAAACTAATCGTTGCGATTTTTCTTCAGCGTCCGATGAATCGAAAACACTTCAAACAGGGTGAACAAAAAGTAAAAAGATAAGAATGAAAGCAGAAAGATTGCTGCATTCTCCGGGGAAAAAAGGAGGTAGATGATGATAAGAATAAGATACAAGACGATTTTTATTGCCGAAGCAAGCATGTATTTCATGATAAATTTTTGTGGCTCCCGGCTGTATGCATGCAGCAGGTATCCATGCACTGCTGTCGTGAGAAAATAGACTAACACCAACAACAAAGGAATGATATTCCGGTAGTATTTTTCCAATATTCCGGTAAACAGGAAATAGCCGGCAAGGGTAATCGCTGCTGCAAGAATAGTTTCCTGAATGATAAACTTCTTGAAGGATTTGTACACGGATTCAAAATTTTATGAAATCTTTTATCGCATAGTAAATTGCCAGGGCTACGGAAAGTGTGGATAAAATCAGGGTAAAGAGTGGAAACTCCAGCTTCAGGATCTGATCCAGCTTGATGCCTCCAAACACGCCGGCCAGGATAATCACCACCATCTGGAATGCAATAGCAGAATATTTTATGAAATCATTGACTGGCTTTTTGTTCTTCCGGCTGTTTGATTTCGCTTTGGAATCTTGGTTTTTGGGGCTCACTGCTTACAGATTCTACATTCATATTGCAATTCCCTGTGAATTTTGATCCCGGTTCAATGGCAAGCTTATTGGTTTGGATATCACCGTTTACTTTTGCGGAGATTTTAAGAGATAATAGTTGAGAGACAACAATTTTACCTTCAATAACCCCGGAAACATCAGAATTCTTGCAGGTAATTTCTCCCTTCACTTTACCGGTTTCCCCGATAACTACTTTTCCTTTTGTAATCAGGTTCCCTGTCAGTGTTCCATCAATCCGGATATCTCCATTGGAATTCACATCACCGGTGATTTCTGTTCCAATGCCGATCAGGTTAATTGCATTGTTTTCGTGATCATTGTTTTTAGCCATCGTAGTTGAATTAAGATGTGTCCTATTCTCTCTGCGGATCGAAAAGTAAAGATATAAAAGAGAGGATTAGATCAAGCGTTATTTTTATTTCCTTTATCTGCAATTAAATAACTACATTTCGAAACAAATATTGTTACCTTCTACCTGCTCAGGATTGAGATTTCCCGTTATATGCCCATTTAACGTAGACAGATCCCCAGGTAAATCCACCCCCGAATGCTGCGAGAATGAGTTTATCATCCTTATTCAGCTGATTTTCCCAATCCCACAGGCAGAGTGGTATGGTTGCTGAGGTGGTATTCCCATACTTTTCAATATTGATCATAACCTGTTCTCTGGCAAGTCCCATCCGTCTGGCAGTAGCCTCAATGATCCTCAGGTTTGCCTGATGCGGCACAAGCCAGTGTAATTCTTTCGATTTAATGTTGTGCTTTTCCATCATTTCCACTGCCACATCCGCCATTTTTGAGACAGCAAACTTAAACACCGTTTGTCCCTCCTGGTAAACAAAATGTTCCCTGTTCTGTATGGTTTCGATGGTGGGTGGTCTTTCCGATCCCCCTGCCTTCATGTTTAAATGATGTCTTCCATATCCATCGGTATGGAAAATGTGATCGAGCACTCCGAGGTCTTCCATGGTTGGTTCCAGCATTACGGCAGCTGCCCCATCCCCAAAGAGCGGACAGGTTGTCCTGTCGGTATAATCGGTTATGGTGGACATTTTATCCACCCCAACAACAATCGCTTTTTTATAGTTACCGATTTGTACATAATTGGCTGCTGTTTGCAAGGCAAAGATGAATCCTGAGCAGGCTGCATTTATATCAAAGCTGAATGCATTTTTGATACCCACTTTATCACTGATAATGTTTGCTGTTGCCGGGAACATGCGGTCGGGGGTCACGGTAGAACAAACCATGAGATCCACCTCCTCCGGAGTGGTATTGGTCTTTTTCAGCAGTTCCTTTACTGCCCTGGATCCCATATAGGATGACCCCAGTCCATCGCCTTTAAGGATCCTTCTCTCCTTGATTCCAATCCGTTGCATGATCCATTCATCAGAGGTTTCCACCATTTTTGCCAGTTCATGGTTTGTCAGCCGGTACTCCGGTATCCATCCACTGACACCGGTAATTGCTGCGTTAATTTTGGTCATTTAAAGAAGGTTTTAATTTTCTCTATCAGATTGACATGAATCACCTCCCGGGTCTGGAGGATCATATTCATGATTGCCACATCGTTTGAGATCCCATGTCCGATAACCACATTGGCATTGATCCCAAGAATCGGTGTGCCTCCGTAATTTTCAAAGTTAAACCGGTCAAAAAAGGGATCTTCGACCTTTCTCTTTTTTATCATCGCATAAAATGCTTCCACGGCTTTCAATACCACGTTGCCCACAAATCCATCACATACGATGACGTCCACTTTTTCATCGTTAAAAAAATCATTCCCTTCCACGTTCCCGATGAAGTTAAAATCCGCTGATCCTTTCATCAGCTCGTAGGTTGATTTCACCACCAGGTTCCCTTTGGTTTCTTCGGCACCAATGTTCAGTAATCCTACCCGCGGGGTATCGATATGTAAGACATGTTCTGCATAGAGGGACCCCAGAATGCCGTGCTGGTATAACACATCAGGGCGGGAATCGGGATTTATTCCAACGTCAAGCAGGATGTTTGCTCCACCAGTGATGGTAGGTACAATGGTAGCAATGGCGGGACGTATGATCCCCGGGATTCCTTTCACCGTAAATCCAATTCCAACAAGCATTGCACCGGTATTTCCGGCACTGGCAAAACCATCAATTTCTCCGGACTGAAGCATACGGTAGCCAATAACGATACTCGAATTGGGCTTTTGAGCAAAGGATTTGGCCGGGTGATCGCCCATCTCAATCTGCTCGGTAGTTGGTATTATTTCGAAAGCCTCGGGATCCCTTTTTTCACGAAGCAGAATATTTTGAATCTCTTTTTTATTGCCGATCAGAACAAGGTTGCAATCTTCATGAAGTTTATCATGGGCTAAAATAGCTCCCAAAACAGTTGCTTCCGGGGCAAAATCACCTCCCATTACGTCCAAACCAATCTTCATATCCTGGAATTTAGTATGAACTTGAAATTATGATTTTTTTTATTTTAGGCTGATGCTTTTTCGACCGCTAATTTACCACGATAAAAGCCACATTCCGGACATACTCTGTGATATTGAACAGTAGCCCCACAATTTGAACAAGTGGCCACTGTCGGTGGTGTTGCTTTGTAATGTGTTCTCCGCTTATTCCTTCTCTGCTTTGAGGTTTTTCTTTTCGGATGTGCCATTATGTTTTAAAATTATTTAGTTGGTATTCATCAATTGTTTCAGTTGATCCCAGCGAGGATCTGTTTTTTTTTGTTTCTCCCTGACCCCCGAATGGATATCCAGTTGTTTGATCATATCCGGATCGCACGTACTATTGCCCTCTTTATCGACCGGATGAATGCACTGATAGGGCAGGCTCAGAACAATGAATTCATACAGCATTTGTGAAATGTCCAGTTCATGCTCTTTATCGGAAAGGACAATGATATCATCAGATTTTGCCACTTCGGTATTGCTGATTTTCACGTAGATTGTCTCGAGGATATCCCGAGGCAACTGAAAAAGTCCAAGGCACCGGTCACAATGCACTTCAACCTGTCCGGTAATATGGATCAACAGTTCGAGCATCCTGACCTGTTTGGTCATTTCAACATCAACGTGGCATGCTGCATTTATTATCTCAGCATTTCCGAATGGTTCAAAAAACGTCCTGTCAACATCAAATGCAAATGTATGTTTCCCGGTTTTAAGGCCCTTAAACCGAATCACATATTTCCTGCTTCCTCTCACTTCAACAAACAATCAAAAAGGTCGTGCAAAAGTAGAAATTAATATTTGAATAAAAAAAATTGATAATGGAACTCTTTTCAATGCCAGGTGTTCGGTCACCCCGTTTCTCTTACATCAGCAGATAAAAAAAGTAGCATTAACAAACAAATATCCGGCTATTCGCTGAAAATTCAGTTTTATCCGGCTGTTCAATGAGCGCCGGGGCGTTATATACCTTCTGTTTATCCGTTTTAAGGGTTGCTTTTCCAACCAGCAGGATGACCACTTTATCCTTTAAATCCAAATCGGGATGCTCCTTCGTGGTAAAGGCCTCCCCTTTTGACAGGAGGTTTCGAATCTGGTTTTGTCGCCATCGACTGTAGGGTTCGATCGTTCCCAGCAGGTTTTCAGCCAGCCTTGAACCGGCGCTCTTCCATAACCGTTTCTCAAGCAAGGATGATTCTTTCATGATCTGGTTCATGTGCAATGATGACATGTAGAGGAGGGTAACGGGAGATTCCGCCGTTACTTCGGCAGCCCTGGGAAGGCCTGTCAGTCCGGCAATTTCTCCAATAAAATTCCCTTGGGGCAGGATATCCACCACTTTATCTCCGACCGTAACTTTCACTGTTCCACGGGCAATAAAGAAGAAACCATCATCGTGGTGGCTCTGCCGTATAATTTTTTCACCCACGGTAAACACTTTGGTTTGGAAAAGAGAGACCACCTTATCCAGGATTTTCGGACCAAGATTTTGAAGCCAGGCAACATCTTTCAACAATTCGACAGCATCGGGTAGTTCAACGGAAGGGGGTGAATCCATAAGCCGTTTCATTCTCACCTCGATGTAGGAGATCATCTTCTTCACCTCATCGCTTTCGAGCCTTCCGTTTTTCTGTAACCGTTCAACGGTACGCTTTTCATAATTCAGCATGGATCGAATTGCCTGACGCGTAGCGATGGCAGAGTAGATCTCCGGCATATTTCTCCTGAGGTTCCTGAGAAAGGTCAATCCGTGTATCCTGTTTTCATTGATCTCCTCTTCAATGATGGCAAGACTATTTTCCTCCTCCTCCTTATTCTTAACTGAATCATCTGATTTAAGTCCCCGGTACATGCTTTCAACCAGTTTCAGCGCTTCTTCCTGAGCTTCCACAAACCCCCTGGCGCTATCATAGCTGATTGCCAGCCGGTCGAAAAAGGCTCTTTTTGATAATTTCCCAATGACCGGTATCCCTTGCATCCAGTTCAGGATTTTCGGTGTTTTCCAGGACTCTTCCAGATCTTTTCGTGCCGACAGTGGGATCATGCCTCCTGCATCCAGGATATCATCAATTCCATCGGATAACCGTCGAACAGAAACCGGTCCAAGCAAACCATCCCTGAATTGGTACCAGTAACTACTCTTCTCCTTTTCCAGTATTCGCCTGCGTGTTTCGGCAATGGTTTCAATTGTAATATCCTCAGTATCGATTTCTTCTCCTGTTTTGGGCAGGTATTCCTTTACAGCGCCCCAGTTCGCACGGTTCATAAACCGGTCTTCCTTAATTTTTTCAATGGAATTTTCGGTACTCTGCCTGAGGTAAAGATTTGCATTGGATCGCATTAAGGCTTTAGCCGGTGAAATTTTTGTCAACCCCAGTTTTTCCACAAGATATTTTATGGTTGTGGCATTCACCAAAAGGGTCAGGGTAACCAACCCGGCTGTGAGGAAAAGGAATTGATTCCGTATCTCTTCCGGGATGCTCTTTTCGCCTGCAACAATCAGTGCCAGTGCCAATCCGATAGCTCCACGCAGGGCGCCCCACCAGAGAACATAGGAGTCTTTCCTGGATAATCCATAGCCGATCCGTTTCATGGCCGGATAAAACAGTGCGATGACAATGACCCGGATGATGTGTACACCCACATAAAAGATTCCCAGAAGGAGTAAGTTTTTCCCGGTTATTACAGCCTGCTGGGCAATGACCACGCCCACAATGAGGAAAATCAGCGTATTGGCAATGAACGCAGCAAGCTCCCAGAATTCATGAAGGAAATGTTCCACTTCCGGGCTGATCCGGGTCCGTCCGACACTGGCCATAGCCAGTCCAAGGGCAACCAGACCAAGCACACCCGAAACGTGAAAAAAATGTTCACACATGTAAAAGGTAATGTATGCAGCGGCAATGATCACACTAATCTCAACCAGCGCATCATTAAACACTCTTCTGACCCAATTGATCGTTAGGGCTCCCACAATAATCCCAACCAGTGTTCCTCCGACGGCGACTCTTACAAATTCGACAACCGGTGAAGCGCCGCTTGCTTCTCCTGTAAATCCAAGGAAAAACACCATGAAAATCACGATTGCCGTACCGTCATTCAGCAATGATTCTCCTTCGATAAGGGTTCCCAGCTTTTTACTGGCTCCCAGTTCCTTCAGGAGCGAGACCACGGCAACCGGGTCGGTTGCACTGACCACCGCACCAAACATCAGCGCCATAGGCCACCCCCAGCCCGACAGACCGATCCCCGCTAAATTTAACCCTATGGCCAGCGCTCCGGTAAGAAACATGGCAATGATGATCCCGGGAATTGCCAGAATGCTTGCATTAGCAACAGACTTCCGGAAGGTGTGAACATCCATGGCAAATGCCGCCTCAAAAATCAAGGTGGGCAAGAAAACATACAGGATGACATGGGGATCGATGTGTCCTGCCCACCCCACTGCGTTGCTAAGGAAATTAACATTGATGTGCAACGACCCGATGGACCAGGTGTTCAGCCAACCAAGACGGGTAGCTGCACCAAATCCCAGTCCGATGATCAACAAGGTAACCGTATAGGGCAAAGGACTTTTCCTCAAAAACTGGCGCGTGGCTGCACCAATAATCAGTGCCAGGATCACAAAAAAGAGGGGAGACATGTCACTGCCGTGACCCCCTTCAGCATGGTCCTCTGCTGTTGAATGAACCTCCTCAACATGATCCTGCTGGATGGCCTCCGGCTCATCATGCTGAACCATTTCTGGTGTTTCATGCTTCGGTACTTCGTGTTCCTGCCCAAAACCAGACTGAAGGGCAACGTAACTGAAGATAACCAGCAACAGGATAATCATTCTTGGAATAAGAACCCGGAGTGTTTTCATAACAACAAAATTTTATTCCAATGTAACCATTTGATTTTAGTTTCAAATAAATATTGTTTTAAAGTAGGGTAAAATTCCCCGATGGCGTTCTGCCCGGATTATTCTCTATCATTCTTGTATTGATCAAACCAGTAGTGCAGGTATTTAAGGGTTAGGTATTTATTCAAAAAGATCATCCAAGATAATCAAATCCGGCATGAAATACCAAAGTGTCAATGGTTTTATAGGAATGAGTTCGTTTAAAAAGGAACGCTTATATTGCAAGGTTTGGAGTTAACCGGTCCAAGAAACGGTTTCCCGTTTAATATCCAACCAGTTGGCCCGTCAATTTAGTATTCACAAACACGTTTCGAATCGGGTAGGAAGCGGCTCGCACCGCTGTCCCCCCACACCACCCGGCATACTCAATCGTACCAAGGCGGTTTCCATTAACTTTTACACCTTCATTATCAGGTATAAGGATTGTAACCCCTGATGGGAGAACCACGTGTTATTCATGGCGTGACCGACAGCCGTTTTTCTGGACATCTGCCACCACCCTTGAGAGTACATTACAGCATTCCAGCTCTTTAGCTCAGGGATATCGAAGCTCCGAAGCAGTTTGTAGATGGTGTACCGGCGACCGCATTGCTTCAGTCGGTCTATGGATTTATCAGATACCCTTATACCGCCTCCGGACAAGATCGTATACCCGAGGAATTTCACATCGGAACAGTGCCGTACTCCACTCTTCTCCTGGTTGACTTTAAGTTTTAACTTCTTTTCTATGAAGTCTGCAACCGAAGCCATTACCCGCTCTCCTGCCTTCCTGCTGCTGACATAGATATTACTATCATCTGCATATCGGCAAAAGCTGTGCCCCCTACGCTCCAACTCCTTATCCAGTTCATCCAGTACGATGTTGGATAACAGTGGAGATAGAGGCCCTCCCTGTGGGGTACCTGTTGTACGCTGTTCCACCAGACCTCCTTCCATCATTCCTGCTTTCAGATAAGCCTTGATCAAACGTAGGAGTCTTTTGTCTCCTATGCCCTTGCTCAGCCTCTGCATGAGTCGGTCGTGGTTGATCTTGTCAAAGAACTTCTCCAAGTCTATATCCACTACCCACTCCTTGCCTTCCTGTACAAACTTCGAGGCCTGTTCTATTGCCTGATGTGCACTCCTGCCGGGTCTGAACCCGTAGCTGTTCTCACTGAAAACAGGTTCGTACAAACGGCTTAATTCCTGATGGATAGCCTGCTGAATCAGACGATCCTTCACCGTTGGGATACCCAGTACCCGTACACCTCCATTTGGCTTCGGGATTTCGACCTTACGGACCAAACTCACTTCGTAACTCTCCTTGAGTATTGATCTCTGTAAGTCTTGGATGTGCTCTCCCAACCAATGGCCAAGTTCATCCGTCTCCACGCCGTCTACTCCACCGCTACCACCGTTCTCACATACCTGCTTGTAAGCTCTTTTTAAGTTCCCATAATCTACAACCCTTTCTAATAAATTTTCGGTTAAGGCTCGCTGTCTCTCCAATAGCGAAAGCAATTCAACTCTATCCAGCCGCTCCTTCTCAGTTCCGCCGGTAGGATCAGCTATTAGTTCTCCTGACCGCCATCTGAACATCTCCAGCTGTCGGCCATCTTCGTTTTTCTGTCTCTGCTTGCTTTTACGCATCTTCGATGCTGCCTTTGTTAATAAATTTGGGCCTTCCCGACGATTATATACCGGTACTATGCCCGCTGCTGACTCCTTTACGTCTATCGTCCACCGGTTGACCGGTAGCCTATCCGGTTACCCGGAAATCGTAAAGGTCTCCCGGGGTAAGTAGTAAATCTTTCCATTTGCTATGCCGGATTTACCCCTTCCTCTTCCGAATGGCTTTTGGGCTTCCTGATTCATGGCTCAGTTACCCAGAAGAACAGGCCTTTTTATCCGGTTTCTGTTCGTCATAACAAATGTTTGCCTACGGCTTCCTTCAGATTCCCGGTCACCCGAGACACCCTTGCTTTCGGCTATAAGATTCCGGCCATTACGGCTCCTTCAGGACTAAGGGTCATTAAGCCCCGCACCCGTTAGACTTACTACATGCCCGGCACACCAAATATAAAACCTCTACGAGGTTATCATTCCATTTGACCTCATTAGTTTCTTTC
>CAZXGG010000025.1:44606-45868 GCA_964640125.1 uncultured Rikenellaceae bacterium | reverse complement strand
CGAATTTAGAGATTTATCTATTCGTCAGACGAGCCTCAGTCGTCTGACGAATAAAATATCCCGGTTTCAACCTGCATCCTTTCCAAACAAGACAAAATCCCATTATACCATTAACCATTAACATTTTCCCTTTTTTCAGGCTGGGGGGATAAATACGCCTGGTCATTAAATACCCAAAATCCGATAATCTATTTGGCTATCGATGAAATGAAGGGGCTGTCCCAAAGATCGTTATTCTGAAATTTTTTCAGAATCTCAACATATTAATAATCAATCGCATAAGATCCTGAATCACCTGCCGGCGGCTGGCAGGAGTTCTCCGAAGGAGTCTCCCAAAGTTGGCATAGCCATGCCTATGGCAGATCCCTTTGGGGCTTTGGACAGGATGACTAAAAATTTGGCTTTTGAGACAGCCCCTTCGTCGGTATATTGATTTTCATTGCGTTTTCAGGTATTTTGTTATTTTTACGGCCAAAGGAACAGTATGTATCAAAGAAACAGGAAATATTCCAACGGGGAGATCACCGTGTACTGGAAGCCCAGTACGTGCATCCATGCATCCACCTGCTACATGAAACTCCTGGATGTATTCAACCCCAGGAAAAGGCCCTGGGTGAACATGCAGGGGGCTCCGACAGAGAAGATCATCGAGGTAGTGAACCAGTGCCCGACCGAAGCACTTACCTGGAAGTGGGACGATGAAAAGAAAAACCAGGATGTTACCGAGACCGATACCAACCACATCAAGTTCAAACGACCCGAAATGGGTGAGTCAGTGAAAGAGAACCAGGTTCTACAGGTTGACCAGGATATTCCGCTAAAGATCCAGGTCATGAAAGATGGACCCATCCTTGTAGAGGGGAGTTACCTTCTTACACAACCTGACGGATCAAAAATTACCATGAAAGGGATCTCCTCCTTTTGCCGGTGTGGCTCATCCAATACCCTGCCCTTCTGTGACGGCAAGCACCGGAAGATCGGCTTTACCGGATAAATCAACAGGATATGAAACCAGACGAACGGAAAGACCTGACCGAGATCACAGTCATCAGACACGGACCGATAAAAATCTCCGGTGATTTTATCATAACCGGAATGGATCAGGAAATCATGAATACTGAAGGCGATATTTTTCTCTGCCGCTGCGGCGGTTCGGAGAAAAAACCGTTTTGTGACGGCACGCACCGGAAGATTGGAGTGCGGGATTGAGAATGTCTAAAATGCCTTAAGTGCCTTAAATGCCTCGAATGCCTGAAATGCCT
>CAZXGG010000025.1:36745-44506 GCA_964640125.1 uncultured Rikenellaceae bacterium | reverse complement strand
AAAGATGATAAATTACGATTCGGTAATAAACGAGATCTGGGAGAACCTGGATGTGGTTCAGGAACGTAATCCCCTTGAATTTGCAAAAAAATTAGAGGCGAGAACGAAAAAGTTCGCGATAAATATCATCCTCTTATCCGGGAAATTACCAAAAACCATAGAAGGGAAAATCGTAAGAAATCAGCTTACAAAAGCTGGAACAAGCATTGGGGCAAATTATCGTGAAGCAAACCGATCAAGGAGCCGAGCGGATTTCAAATCTAAAATAAAGATCTGCGAAAGCGAATCCAGTGAAACGGACTATTGGTTGGAAATTATTGAAACTATGGAATGGTTGAGACCTGATGATTTGAATCCGATGCTAAAGGAGGGTAAGGAGTTATTAGCCATCTTCACCTCCATCAGCAAAAATCTAAGTTAATTTGCCATTATTTTAGTATTCTTACCTTTTGAGGCATTTCAGGCATTTGTAATTTAAGACATTTGTAACTTGAGGCATTTAAGGCATTTCATTTCACCACCTCTTTCACTTTCGTGGCGGCCTCTTCGAGGGTGATGGCAGAGAAGACTTTCAGTCCGGAGTCGTCAATCAGTTTTTTCCCTTCTCCGGCGTTGGTTCCCTGGAGTCGTACGATCACCGGCACATCGATATGGCCAAAAGATTTATAAGCATCCACAACGCCCTGGGCAACCCTGTCGCAGCGTACAATACCTCCAAATATATTGATCAGTATCGCTCTGACATTGGGATCTTTGAGGATAATCCTGAACCCGGCTTCGACCGTTTCAGCATTTGCTGTTCCGCCAACATCGAGAAAATTTGCCGGATCACCGCCAGACAGTTTAATGATATCCATGGTTGCCATAGCCAGTCCGGCACCATTGACCATACAGCCGACATTGCCATCCAGTTTTACAAAGTTCAGGTCGTGCTTTGTTGCTTCAACCTCTGCCGGATCCTCCTCGGTGATATCCCGCATCTCAGCAAAATCCTTATGCCTGAAGAGTGCATTATCATCCAGGTTTACTTTTGCATCAGCCGCCAGTATCTTATCATCGGATGTTTTAAAGACAGGATTAATCTCAAACAGGGAAGCATCAGACATTTCATACGCTTTATAAAGTGCGGTAACGAACCGGTTCATCTCCTTAAAGGCTGTACCTGACAATCCCAGGTTAAACGCAATTCGTCTGGCCTGGAAAGCCTGGATTCCAACCCTCGGATCCACCTCTTCCTTAAATATCAGGTGGGGCGTTTTTTCTGCAACGGTCTCGATATCCATTCCTCCTTCGGTTGAATACATGATTATATTTCTTCCGGTGTCCCTGTTTAACAGCACACTCATATAGAATTCCTGGATTTCTCCGGGTCCCGGGTAATAAATGCTCTGTTCAATGAGGAGACGATTGACCACTTTCCCTTCCGGTCCGGTTTGATGAGTTATCAGGGTCATTCCAAGTATTTCTTTTGCATATTGTTCAACCTCCTGGAGTGTCTTTGCAATTTTCACACCACCGCCTTTCCCCCTTCCACCGGCATGGATCTGGGCTTTCACTGCCCAGCTTTCGGTTCCTGTTTTCTGCTTTATCTCTTTTGCAGCATCCAATGCCCTGTCCGGAGATTCAATAACAATTCCTTCGGGGACGGCAACGCCAAACTGCCTTAGAATTGATTTGGCCTGGTATTCATGGATATTCATATGAAACGGATTTAATTTGTGAATTTCAAATGTAGTTTTTTTCGTAACTTTTTCAAAGAAATAATTGTCTCAGTGAGCAGAGAACTTTGAGATCCCGTATCCCGCTCTCTCTTTTCGGTATTTTCTGTATTTTTATACCTTGTACCACGATCGGTTTTACTCATGAGAAAGCGTAAGAACAGCGAGTTAGGAAGGAAAAGTGTCAGGGAGTTCAAAGAATCAGGCAAACTACCCCTGATTCTTGTCCTGGATAATGTAAGAAGCCTGAACAACATCGGGTCGGTTTTCCGGACTGCTGATGCGTTTCTGGTTGAATCGATCTATTTGTGTGGAATTACGGCAAAACCTCCTCACCGGGATATTCAGAAAACTGCCCTGGGAGCAACCGAATCGGTTGCATGGGAATATGTTAAAGAGACAGAGCAGGTTATTGGCCATCTGAAAAAAAGGGGGATTAAGATCATTTCTGTTGAGCAGGTCGAAGGTTCGGTATCCCTTCAGGATTTCCGGATGGATGCCGGGAGTATCTATGCGCTCGTTTTTGGTCACGAGATCCATGGGGTGCAGCAGTCAATCATCAACATGAGTGATGCATGCATCGAGATACCTCAATTCGGCACCAAGCATTCATTCAACATTTCGGTGAGTGCAGGAATTGTACTGTGGGAGTTTTACTGCCAGATTGAGGAGATAAAAAAAAGAGCGATTCGGTATTGAATCGCTCTTTTTTTTATATGAACATTAACTATTCAACAATCGACTTAAAGGTATCGTTCTCAAAATACTTGAAGAATTCGAGATCTGTCTTAGCCATTTCTTTCATATCAGCATTCTTGCCAACGGATGAACGCAGGTTATTGAACATATAATCTTCAGCCTGTGTTCTTGCTCCCACGATGGCTCTCAGGTAATAGACCCATTCATTATCAGAATCAACCGCATCGATGGTTGTTTTTGCTCCTGCAGCATCACCATTGAGCAATTTTGCCAATGCCAGGTTAAAGGTGGGTTTGGTACCCATATAATTAACTGCTTCCTGGTATTTCCCTTCCACAACGCTGATGATACCCAATCCAAAGTTCGATTCCTCCGTTGGTTTTTCAAGGGATGTGAAGAGTGTTTTAGCACCATCGAGATCACCTTCCAGGAGTGCAACATAACCCAGGTTATTTTTTACCACGTCGATATCTTTAATGGCTTTTGCCTTTTCGAAAGCGGCTTTTGCTTCGGCAACTTTCCCCATATGCATATAGGTGAAGCCTACATTATTATGAGCCCGGATACAATTGGGATTCTTTTCAACTGCCAGCTGGTAGAAAGCGAGCATTTTATCCAGGTCTTTACCGACCAGTGTTGCGCCATAGAGGCATTCTTCCAATCCAAGGGTATCGGGATTTGATGCAAGGTATTCGAGGATCTCCTCATCGGAAAAGCCAATGACCTCGACATCTACTGAAATTTTTGATCGTCTCAGTTGGGGAAGGATGTCATCTGCAATAATTTTATACGCTGCTGAAATATTTTTAACTTCTCTTTCACGAACAACGGGATCGGAGTGCATCGAGAGAACCCTAAGGATAAGGTCTTTATCCTCAATGGTGGATTTTTCCATCAATTCTTTGAATCCGTCCCAGTCTTCCGGGGTGGCTTTCTTTGCAATGAATCCTTCTTCTGTTGCTTCCTCAACTTTTGCTCTTTTCAACTCCCTGTCAATAAAGGTTTCAGCAGTAACCGACCTTTTCTGTGATAGTTTATCGTTAAAATCATACTCTCCATCAGGAGAAGCATAAGCTGAAATCGCAGTACCCGTGAATTTCATATTTTCAGCTGCAGTGGCTTTTTTGATAAAGTCTTTGAGTGCTGTAATATCCTCTGCCTTCAGTTCTGATCCACGCACATTTGCCACGTTGATCAGGTAGTGGATATCCGCCATTTGTGATTTGGGGATAACCCGCTTGAAGTTATCCTTCATCATGATCGGGACACCTTTTTTCTGGACATAGGTCGGGGTGGTAATCACGCCATCCGCCAGTTTAACAGGGTCAAAATCAACTGACTTGTCCTTCATAGAGGCTGTAGCTCTCAACATCAATTCAGAAACTCTCATCTCCTCAACAAAGGGGACTTTAGAGGTATAGGTGAACTTATCGCCCGTATAATTAATTACCTCATAGTTTTCTTCAACACTTTCTCCCTGGAGAGTTACTGATTCAAAAGCGGTTTCGCCTCCATCATATACCAGGACAGGAGTTGCTTCAACCGTCGCTTTTTTGTTGAAGTATTTCTCCGGGAATGTCCCTGTAATGGTGACTCCAACTTCGCCAGCATGTGTTTCAAGTATTTCAGGTACAACTTTATAGGAGATGTCACTTGCATTCTGCTGCATCTTATTCAATCCACCACAACTACTCAAAACCAATACTGCCAAAATCAGGGATGCTAAATACTTAATCGTCTTCATAGTTACTTGGTTATTTGTTTAACAATCAATAATTTCTTGTAATTAATACAAAACTAATAATGTTTTCATTAAAAAAAAATTATCATTGGTAATTTTCTTCGTACATGGCTATAAAATAACACGGTTCAGACCGGAAGCATACTCTTTTTGAAAAACGGTTTGCACCACCTCCCGGTAATCTTCCGGATTGCTTATGAAGTCAATATTATTGGTGTCAATGATGAGAAAAATCAGGTCAGGGTGTTGTTTGAAAAATTCAAAATAACCCGCCTGGATATTCTCAAGGTACTCCCTGGTGATGTTTTGTTCATAATCCCTGCCTCGTTTTCTGATATTCATCAGGAGGTTATCGGGATTCACATGAAGGTAGACAAACAGATCGGGTTTGGGAAGTGTACTATAGATGATGTCAAATATCTGCCGGTAGAGATTAAATTCATCGTCTGGCAGGGTAGCTTTGGCAAATATCAGGGATTTCATGAAGTAATAATCGGCGATGGTAAAACTTTTAAACAGGTCACGGTCACTAAGTTCTCTTTTAAGCTGGTTGTACCGGTCGGCGAGAAATGAGAGCTCAAGGGGGAAAGAGTATCGTTCCGGATCCTGATAGAATTTGGGGAGAAACGGATTGTCTGCGAAACGTTCAAGGATCAGTTTGCCATTGAAATCCTGTGCTATACGTTTCGCGAGGGAAGTTTTTCCGGCGCCAATATTTCCTTCAATGACAATATAACTCAGTTCCATAACCTGGGCAGCTATTTCAACGGGCAATGATCAGGCTTGTTATCAAAACGGGACTAATCGGAATTCCGATCACTATACCTATTAAAACAAAAATAGGAATATCCTGATGAAATCACTAAAATTGCCTGCCGAGTTTTTTAATCCGGTTGTCTTTCCGTTTTCCGAAAATCTGACCTGCCACCAGTCCCAGGAACCATCCGATCAAGAGGCCATTTTTCAGCCACTGGCCCTTCTCTGCATCGAGGATGAGATCTGTCACAACACCCACCACTCCTCCGGATATTGATCCGGCGATCATTCCAAAGAAGGAATAGAGTGCAATAAAGTAGGATCGTGGAGTAAGTTCATGATCCTTTCTCAGGTGATGATATATAGTGTCATGTAATGCTTCGAATTCGGCTGCTCCCCCACCCGATGCTCTTATCATGCTTTCTATTTCTCTTGCTGCATGAAGCATACCGGACCTGTTTTTCTTACAGACAGGGCATTGATCTGAGAACTGGTCTGTCCATCTTGCCGATTTTATAAACCGGTTTATGTTAAATAGTTTATACTCTCGTCTGGTAAAGGGGAACTGATTCATCTCCTGATGAAACGTGGTAAACCATTCTGAATTTTTATCCATTTTCAGGGAACAAATAAACAGGGATTTGTTCTTTTGGCAAGCATCACCTCAACCGTCAGTTCAATTGTGTCTGTGTTGTTTTTCATCCGGTCTTCTCTCATGAGATCTTTCCGGTTTCGGCAGCAGTACTTTACGGGAAAGCTTAAATTTACCGGTTCGCTCATCGATATCGATCAATTTCACTTCGATTTCCTGGCCTTCTTTCAGTACGGAGTCGACGGTTTCCAGGCGGCGCCATTCAATCTCTGAAATATGCAGCAATCCATCTTTTCCGGGGAGGATCTCAACAAAAGCTCCGAAGGGAACGATTGACTTCACTTTCCCCTTATAGATTTTCCCTATTTCAGGAACTTCAACGATGCGGTTGATGCGTTTCAGGGCAGCTTCAATGGATTCCTTATTATCTGCGAATACATCAACGACTCCCTTATTATCAATTTCTTCAATGACGATGGTTGAGCCTGTATCGTTCTGTATTTCCTGTATCACTTTGCCTCCCGGTCCGATGAGTGGACCAATCATATCCTTTGGAATGGTAATCTGGACAATTCTCGGAGCATGCGGTTTAAGGTTTTCTCTTGGTTCGGGAATGGTTTCAACCATTTTATCAAGGATATAGAGTCTTCCTTTTTTTGCCTGGTCAAGTGCTTTTGCCAGCACTTCAAAGGATAGCCCCTCAATTTTGATGTCCATTTGGGTAGCTGTCACACCATCTTTTGTTCCGGTAACTTTAAAATCCATATCTCCAAGGTGATCTTCATCGCCCAGGATGTCGGAGAGGATGGCATATTTCCCGGTTTTTTCATCCGAAATCATTCCCATGGCGATTCCGGAAACCGGTTTTTTAATTTTTATTCCGGCGTCCATGAGGGCAAGAGTTCCGGCACAAACGGTTGCCATGGAGGAAGATCCGTTGGATTCGAGGATATCTGACACCACCCTGATGGCATAGGGATTATCCGAATTTGCAGGGACCATTCTTTTCAGGGCTCTGTGTGCCAGGTTTCCATGTCCGATCTCTCTTCTGCTTAGGCCCCTCACGGGTCTTGCATCGCCGGTAGAAAAAGGAGGAAAGTTATAGTGCAGCACAAATTTCTGAGTCCCCTGCAACAGCACTTCATCAATTACTTTCTCATCCAGTTTTGTTCCAAGGGTAACGGTTGTTAAGGACTGTGTTTCTCCGCGTGTAAAAAGGGCTGATCCGTGAGCGGCAGGCAAATAATCCACCTCGCACCATATGGGGCGGATTTCATCGTATTTTCTTCCATCCAGCCGAACCCCTTCCTTGAGTATCAAATTACGTACAGCTTCCTTCTCCACTTCATGAAAATAGCGTGATACCAGCTTTTCGTCAATTTCATCCTCTTCGCTAAACTGAGAAAGGAATGCCTCCTTCACCTCATCAATAGCAGCCGACCGCTCATGTTTGTTTGCGATTTTGCTGGCAGCAACGGCATGAATTTTATCATAGGTCTCGTCATACAGCTTCTTCCTGAGCTCTTCATTGTTCTCTTCGTTGTCGTAACTTCTGGTTTCGGGTTTACCTTTCATTCCTGCCAGATCAAGTTGTGCTTTACACTGCACCTTGATAGCCTGGTGTGCAAATTTCATGGCTTCCAACATATCTTCTTCTGAAACCTCATTCATTTCACCCTCTACCATCAATATATTCTTTTCGGTAGCTCCAACGATAATATCTATATCGGATTCTTCCAGGTCGTTGAAGGTAGGATTGATCTTGAATTTACCATCAATTCTTCCTACCCGCACTTCGGATATGGGTCCATTAAACGGTATATCTGACAGTGTCAGGGCTGCCGAAGCGGCCAGTCCGGCAAGGGAATCGGGCATGATATCCTTATCGGCTGAAATAAGGTTAACGGTAACGAACGTTTCCGCATGATAGTCATCGGGGAATAAGGGTCGTAGCGCCCTGTCGACCAGTCGTGCAATGAGCACTTCGTAATCCGATGGCCTGGTTTCCCGTTTCATAAACCCACCGGGAAATCGTCCCAGGGATGCAAACTTTTCTTTATATTCGACAGAGAGTGGCATGAAATCCACATTTTCCCGCGCCTCTTTTGCTGAAACAACCGTTGCCAGAAGCATGGTCCTTCCCATTTTTACCACTACAGAGCCATCAGCCTGCTTTGCCAGTTTTCCCGTTTCAATTGAGATGCTCCTTCCATCACCCAGGTCTATGGTCTTTTCAAACGCTTGGTACATCATTT
>CAZXGG010000025.1:0-36645 GCA_964640125.1 uncultured Rikenellaceae bacterium | reverse complement strand
ATGCTCCTTCCATCACCCAGGTCTATGGTCTTTTCAAACGCTTGGTACATCATTTCGTATCCTTCCTTATTTTGATCATTCTAATGAATCAGGTATGAAAAAAGGCAATCTAAAATTGCCCTTTTCACTACTTTCGTAACTTCAAAGCTTTAATAACAGCACGGTACCGTTCGATATCCCGGTGTTTCAGATAATCCAGCAGCCTCCTTCTCTTCCCAACCAGTTTTACCAGAGCCATCTGCGTACTGAAATCTTTTTTATTTTTCTTCAGGTGTTCTGTTAAATGTGCAATCCGGTAGGAAAAAAGTGCAATCTGTCCTTCCGTTGATCCGGTATCGGAATCCGATTTCCCGTACTTTTTAAAGAATTCTTTCTTCTTTTCAGCAGTTAAGTACATACCTATCTATTCTATAATTATTTACGTCTATTTTTAAGAAGTGCAAAAATATCCATTTTTTTTTATAATTCAATAACAATTGAGAGAAAGTTTAGAAATCATCCGAAATCAATAATTTCTTTCAGTTTATTAATCTGCTCCACTGTTCCCAGTACAAACAGCTGGTCCTCGGTAGTTAGCATAACATTGGGGTCGGGATTAATGAGATAACTTTTATCCTTTCGTTTCAGTCCGATGATATTAGCACCGGAAACATTGCGAACATCCAGTTCACGGATGGAATTACCGGCAAAGCAGGAGGATAGGTTTTTACATGATACTTCTTCCAGGCTGACATCTCCCTTTCTCTGAAGCATGATGTACTCAATAAACTCCACCACATCCGGTTGCGTCACCAGTGTAGCCATCCGTTGTCCCCCGATTTTATCGGACATGATCACATTATTTGCACCGGCCCGTTTTAACTTGATGTCCGACTTATCATCCGAAGCCCGGCTGATGATTGCCAGAGAAGGATTAATCTGACGGGCGGTAATCACCATGAAGAGGTTATCGGCATCATTGGGCAGGGTAGTGATCATAGCCTTTGCTTTATCAATCCTTGATTCTGCCAGCACATCTTCATGCATCGCATCGCCATGTATATAGAGCAGTTTGGTGTCCTCCCTGACCTTATCAATCAAGGTTTCATCGCTTTCGATAATCACAAAAGCCTCATCATTTTCAGACAGTTCAATGGCTGCCTGTTTTCCATTCCTGCCATAACCACACAATACCACGTGGTTTGATAATTTGTTAATTCGTTTTTTCACCTTATTATCTTTATAATAATTTTTGAAGATTCCATCGGCAATAAACCGGGTAATGGTTGTTACCACATAACCAAAGATCCCCAGGCTGAAGATGATCAGGAGAGCCGTGAATAATCTGCCGGCTTCTGAAAGTGGATGCACCTCCTGAAAACCGACAGTGGAGATTGTAATGATGGTCATAAAGAAGGATTCTGACAGGGTAAAATCCTCAATGATCGAGAATCCGATCACCCCTGTTATGATAACCCCAAACAGCAAGGCTATTGGAAAAATGACCGAACCGAATCCGTCTCTTTTCATGTTTGGTTTCCGGTTATGATTTTTCTACCAACAGTGCAATCCAAACAGCGTTTAAAGTTACAATATTTACCCTTTAATTGTAAGAGGGCTTGAGAGTAAAATGCATTGTCTGCTTTTACCCCCAGGGCATCCCATTTTGAAACGATTGAATTTTTCTCTGGCGGTATCTGATCCAGGAATTCCAGTGCCCGTTCCTTGTATTCAGGCAGGTTCTTTTCCACACCATAGAGAAAAAGGAATGGGACAATTGTATTGATGATAAGCACATCCACGGCATCTTCCCCCAGCAGTTTCTTCTTTTTCTTCGTTCTTTTATGGAAGAGATAATGGTCATCCCAGTAGGACGAGGCAGTAACATCAAAGAGTGCATGTATCTCTTCCAGATTTTTACAGAGGATTAACCTGGAGAACAAACGTTCTGACTGATGGATCAGCATTCCGAACTGGGCAATCCGCAGGGTCGGAAAATTAGATGGTCTTAGTCGAAGGAATTTCCAGAGGTGTCCGCCGAGGGGTTTCAGTGAGAATTTCTCTTTCAGAAAGGTGTATTCCTTTTTCAGTGAACTGTAATACTCATCCTCTGAAATGAGGTCATTGAGCATTCCTGCCTGTCCGAACAGCATCGCTTCCACCTGTAACAGGTTATTCCGGTGTTTTGCAAGGTATTTATAGGGAAGAGATTTTGCCAACAACTCAAAGGGTTGTGCATTTTTTTTAAATCCGAAATTTCTGGCCAGTTGCTGATAACATGTTTCATCCCAGTCATGTTTCTGATGTTGAAGCATGGAGCTGATCTCCCGGGATTTTTCCTCCAGTCGTTCCACAAGTACGCTTTGCAGCCAGTGCTTCAAATGAAACGGGTCAACCTTAAAGATGCTGGATTCGCAGGGGATCCACTCCTGGTTCTTCAGGAGGTGGAGATAATTGGTATAGATCTTCGGATTAAAGGTTAGTTCAACGGTTGGAATTTGCTGTCCATTGGTTCGATAAACCGGTGTATCATGATCGGCTACCACCTGAAGGATAACATTATCATACGCTTTGTCGGTATCGTGTTTATGCCTCATCCAGTCGGAGGATCTGACATGTATCTCAACATTTCCAACCCATATGGTATTGTCACTTTTAATTTTTGCATTGAAGAAATCAGGACCTGCATCGAAGTTCTGTTCACCGGGAGTAAGGACTTCTATGTTTTCACCATTATCAGCGATCAGGTTGCTTTTATCATAAAGGCTTTGTTTCCAGATGAAATGCAAAAAATTCTCTTTCATTGGTTTACGAAATTAAGCCAGGTCATGTTGATTTAAGATAACCGCCATCTCCTCCTGAATTGCCCTGGCTTTTTCCCCGGCTACTTCTGCAAAGTCCTGATTATTACTTGCATAAATAATTCCTCTTGATGAATTAACAAGAAGTCCACACTGGTTATTCAGTCCGTTCTCTGCTACCTCGGCCAGGCTTCCTCCCTGAGCGCCAACACCGGGAACAAGAAGGAAATGATCGGGAACAATGTCCCGGATATTTTTCAACATTTCTGCTTTTGTTGCTCCAACAACAAACATCATGTTCTCTTTTGATCCCCATTGTTGTGCTTTTCGGAGAACAGATTCGAACAGCTGATCTCCTGTTTCACTGTTTCTTATGAACTGGAAATCAGCAGCACCCTCATTTGATGTCAGGGCCAGCAATATGATCCACCGGTGAGGGTAGTCTAAAAAGGGAGAGACCGAATCGTAGCCCATATAGGGAGCCACAGTAACGGCATCAAAATCCATCTTTTCGAAGAATGCTCTGGCATACAAACCGGATGTATTTCCGATATCTCCCCGTTTGGCATCGGCAATCAGGAAAATATCCGGGTATTCTGAGCGGATAAACCGGACGGTTTGCAGAAGGGTGTTCCATCCTTCCGCACCACGGCTTTCATAGAATGCCAGATTGGGTTTATAAGCCACTGCAAACTGGCTCGTTTCATCAATGATCTGTTTATTAAACTCAAACACCGGGTCTTTCTTACGAAGCAGGAAATGAGGGATTTTACGCATATCCGAATCGAGCCCAACGCAGAGGAAGCTCTTTTTCCTTTTGATGTTTTCAACGATCTGAGTGTAGTTCATGCGGATAAGTTACGTTTCTTCGTTTTATAATTCACTCATTTTCAAACGTTCTGCATTTTCAGCCATTTGAAGCTTTTCAATGATCTCAAGGATATCACCATCCATAACGGAGGTAAGATTATAGAGGGTAAGGTTTATCCGATGATCGGTCATCCGGCCCTGTGGATAATTATAGGTTCTGATTTTTGCCGACCGGTCACCAGTTGAGACCATGGTTTTTCGTCTTGAAGCAATATCTGAGAGGTATTTCTCATACTCAAGGCTGTATAATCTTGTTCTGAGTTCTTTCATTGCCTTGTCAAGGTTTTTCAACTGGGATTTCTGATCCTGGCAGGTCACAACGATCCCGGTAGGAATGTGTGTCAGCCGAATTGCCGAATAGGTTGTGTTCACCGATTGGCCTCCTGGTCCTGAAGAGCAGTAGGTATCTCTCCGAATGTCGTCCGGTTTGATCTGTACATCAAATTCTTCGGCTTCAGGCAGAATAGCCACAGATGCTGCTGATGTATGCACCCTGCCCTGGGTTTCCGTTTGGGGTACTCTCTGCACCCGGTGAACGCCTGATTCATATTTCATGATACCATAGACTCCTTCGCCCGAAACTATAAATACAATCTCCTTATAGCCTCCAACAGTTCCTTCCGTGAAGCGATTGACTTCGATCTTCCATTTCATTCTTTCACAAAACTTGGTATACATTCTATACAAGTCACCGGCAAAGATGCTGGCTTCATCACCTCCGGTCCCTGCTCTTATCTCCACGATTGCATTTTTACTATCTTCTGAATCGGCAGGCAGGAGCAACATCTTGATTTTCTCTTCCATTGCCGGAAGATTTTCAGTCAACTCCTCCAGTTCCTGCTTTGCCATCTCTCTAATCTCTTCATCTTTTTCACTGGCTAACATTTTTTTTGCCGAGTCAATGTTGCTCAGGGTATTCTTATATTCTTTGTAGGCTAATATAACCGGTTCAAGATCTTTATACTCCTTATTCAGTTTGATATATCTTTTCATATCGGCAACGATCTCAGGCTCCGCGATGAGTTGCGAAACTTCTTCAAACCGGTTTTTTACACCTTCAAGCTTTTCTAAAATGATATTCCTGCTCATGCTGTTGGTTCTTTACATTGGTAGGCAAAGGTAACTATTTCAATGGTTGGGAGCAACAGGTCTTTTCCGAAGGAGGGGTTAAAAAGATGCAGGATCAATAACAGAAGGTACCGTGTTCACTTCGGATAGTCAATTTTTTTCCTTCTCCTTTTTCGCAATATCCAACGACTCGTGCTTCGATGTTAAAGGATTCTGATATTTTGATTATCTCATCAGCAACGGGTGGTGGGACATAGAGTTCGAACCGGTGTCCCATATTAAAGACCTGGTACATCTCTTTCATGCTGGTTCCGGATTGTTCCCTGATCATACGGAAAAGGGGAGGAATGGGGAAGAGGTTATCCTTCACCACGTGTATATCATTGATAAAGTGCAGTATTTTGGTTTGAGCTCCTCCTGAACAATGGATCATTCCATGGATACTATCGCGGTGGTTTTTCAGTATTTTTTTTACCACTGGTGCATAGGTTCGGGTTGGGGAGAGAACAAGTTTACCGGCATCCAGGCCAAGCGATTCAATGGTGGATGTGAGGTTAAGTTTTCCCGAATAAACCAGTTCATCAGGCATTTCCGGGTCATAACTTTCCGGGTATTTTTTAGCAAGGTATTTAGCAAACAGGTCGTGTCTGGCTGAGGTAAGGCCATTGCTTCCCATACCGCTATTGTATTGCTGTTCATAGCTTGCTTTGCCAGTTGAAGACAATCCGATGATCAGATCGTTTGCAGCAATCTTGTGGTTACTGATAACATCCTCTCGTTTCATCCTGCAAGCAACGGTAAGATCGACAATAATCGTCCGCACGAGGTCTCCCAGGTCGGCAGTTTCACCACCGGTTGAAAAAATAGTTATTCCAAGGTTACGCAACTCCGAGAGCAGCTCCTCTGTCCCGTTAATGATAGCAGAAATCACATCGGAAGGAATCCTGTTTTTATTTCTTCCGATGGTGGAAGAAGCCAGGATATTCTCTGTTGCTCCAGCACACAACAGGTCATCCAGGTTCATGACGATGGCATCCTGGGCAATTCCCTTCCAGACGGACAGGTCACCCGTCTCTTTCCAATAGAGGTAGGCCAGGGAAGATTTTGTTCCTGCCCCATCGGCATGCATGATGTTGCACCAGGCGGGATCACCGGCAAGTATGTCCGGGATCACCTTGCAAAATGCTGAGGGAAAGATCCCCTTGTCCACATCTTTAATAGCCTGGTGAACCTCCTTTTTGGTTGAAGAAACACCCCGTTGTTGATACCTGGAAGTCTGTTCCATCAGGCAATACCTTAATTTATTGGTCGTTCAATTCGTAGTCGGTAGTAATGACCCTGAATTCAGTTCTGCGGTTCATCTGGTGGGCTATTTCCTTTTGTTCAACAGTAGCAAGGCGATCGATATACTCTACGGACAAGACATCATTTTCATTCAGAAAATCATACTCTTCAGTCATTCGTTTGGTCACCACTTTGGGTGTCGACTCACCATATCCTTTGGCTGAGAGCCTGTCCGGAGCAATTCCTTTTTCAATGAGGTACTCGACTACGGACTGTGCTCTTTTCTGAGAAAGATCCAAATTAAACTCTTCGGTATCTCTTGAATCGGTATGAGACATCAATTCGATGGTTACATTGGGATTGTCATTTAACGTTTCAACCAGTTTATCGAGGGAGACCATGGCTTCCGGCCGGAGGTCCCATTTTGCGAAGTCGTAAAAGACATTGCTATTGGATAGTTCGATGGGTTTCGCGATGGATGCGATGTAGATGGTTGCCCTGAAATCCCTGCTTTGATCCTGTCCTTTGGTTGTTTCCCTTCCTTTGCCATTCAGATAGCCCTCTTTGGAGGCAAGGAACACATAGTCGGTATTTGGTTGCAGCATGAACCTGAATGTTCCATCATCTCCTGTTTCAGTCTGAATATTCAGTCCATCACTTCCAATCAGTTTTACGGTTGAACCCGGGATAACATCTTCGGTCTTCTCATCCCGGACCACACCGATGAGGTTAAATTTCAATGGAGGAAGGACGAATGAATAGATATCATCATTTCCTCTGCCCTTTCTGGCAGAGCTGAAGAATCCCCGTTCCATCTCTTTTTCAAAAACGATCCCGAAGTCATCAGCAAATGAGTTTATCGGGTATTGCATATTTTCAATTTTCCAGTGGTTATCCTCCCCGAGTGCAGCCCTGAAAATATCGAGCCCTCCCATTCCAATGTGTCCGTTTGATGAGAAGTAGAGTGTGCCGTCGGGGTGGATATACGGAAAAACCTCGTCTCCCTGAGTATTTATTTCAGGGCCCATATTGACGGGTTTCTCCCAATCGGATCCTTTGGATTCTCTGGTAACCTTCCATAGGTCCTTACCCCCGAAACCTCCTTCAATATCGGAGACAAAATAGAGTGTTAATTCATCAGCAGAGATGGATGGATGAGCTGCAACCAGGCTATCGGAGAGGATTTCCAGGGGTTTTGGTGTACCCCAGTTTTCTCCTGTACGGTTAGCGACAAAGATTTTACATCCCAGGGTTTTTCTTTTACTGATCTCGCACCTTGAGAAGTACATTGTTTCATAATCCCCTGTAAAAGAAGGTGTACCGTCTTCAAATTCCGTATTCACCGGTCCTTCGACCGGTACCGGAACGCTCCATTTTCCCTTACGGTCGAGTTTTGATTCAAATATATCGGTAAAATCCTCGCCAGTGGCACCATGTGTCTTATTCCCGAGTGCTTCATCTCTGGAGGAGGTAAAATAGACCACCTGGTAATCGTCCCTGGCGAATGCCGGACTAAAATCAATTCCCCTGGAGTTAAAATACTTCATATCCTGGACTTCATAGCCGATAGGACTCTCCATCCATTGCAGGGCAAGTTCGCAGGAGAGGATTCCGTTATCTGCTCTGGGGTCAGCCGGAACAAGTTCTTTATACCGTTTATATTCATCGATAGCATCTTCATATTTCATGTTCATCTTCATGGCATCGGCATAGCGAAGCTGAGCAATGGGATCGGGGAAATCCCTGCCGATGGCTTTTTTGTACCACAATTCAGCCCTTCGTGGATCGTTTGTTTTACGGTAACACTCAGCAATCATGAACACGACCCTGTTTCTTTCAACCTTATCCTGGATGACGGAGTAGGCATCTTTATACAGGTCGATCGCCTCGTAATACTCACCTGCATTATAGGCTTCATTAGCCTTTTCAGTTCTTTTCTTTTGGGCAGAACTGTCCAGTGAGATCGTTAAAAGAAAGATTACTGCGAGGAAAAAGCAACGTTTACCCATACTCTTTTTTCTGTTACAACGGTGGATAAAAATAATTATTTTTCTATCAAATAAAAAATCGACGATTACCGGGTAAATAGTAATTCCCGGTATTTGGGCAGGGGCCAGATTTCGTTGTCAACGGCAAGCTCAAGTTTGTCAACATGTCTCCTGATATCAGCCAGATAAGGTCTCACATTTTGGTCATACACAAAAGCCTGCTCTTTCACATCGGATATTTTGTTTGCTTTTTTGCGTTCTTCAATCATATCGTGGACCTTTTTCTTGATGTTTGAAATGTGGTTTGAGATCTCCTTTATCATCTCCTTTCTTGCACCGGCAATTGCTTCAAAATCCTTTTCTTCATAGATTTCCAGCAACCCTTTAACATTGGTTATCAAGGTATTCTGATACTCGATCGCGGTTGGAACAATATGGTTTATTGCCAGGTCTCCCAGTACACGAGCTTCGATCTGGATCTTTTTTGTAAATTTTTCAAATTCAACCTCAACACGGCCTTCCAGTTCTTTTTCATCAAAGATCCCGTTGTCAATTAAAACCTCTTTTGCCTTTTTTGTCAGGTAATGTGTGAGTGATTCAGGAACAGAAGTGATATTGGTTAATCCTCTCCTGGCTGCTTCTTTTTTCCATTCCTCGCTATATCCATCGCCCTCAAAACGAATCTTCTCTGAGTCTACAATGTATTTTTTTAATACCTGAAAGATGGCTTCGTCCTTTTTTCTTCCGTCTTTGATGATTTTATCCACCTCTTTTTTAAACTTTATCAATTGGTTTGCAACAGAAGCATTAAGTGTTATCAGGGCAGCCGCGCAATTGGCAGAGGCTCCCACTGCACGATATTCAAACCTGTTCCCGGTAAAAGCGAAAGGAGAGGTTCTGTTTCTGTCAGTATTGTCAAGAAGGATTTCGGGAATCTTTCCAATACCCAGTTTCAATTCAGTTTTCAGGTCAGGACTCATTTTTTTATCTGTAACTTTCTCCACAATGTCATCCAGGATTGAAGTAATGAATGAGCCAAGGAAAACCGAAATAATTGCAGGTGGTGCCTCATTGGCTCCGAGTCGATGAGCATTGTTGGCATTTAATATACTGGCTCGAAGCAAGTCCTGGTCTTCATAGACGGCTTCAATCACATTGACAAGGAAAGTAAGAAACAGCAGGTTTCGTTTGGGATTTTTCCCTGGAGATAACAGGTTAACACCGGTATTGGTTAATAAAGACCAGTTATTATGCTTTCCGGAACCATTGATTCCTGCAAAGGGTTTCTCATGAAGCAACACCCGGAAATTATGTTTTATGGCCACCTTTTTCATAATTTCCATGGTCATCTGGTTGTGATCATTTGAGAGGTTTGCTTCCTCAAAAATCGGTGCACATTCAAACTGGTTGGGAGCCACTTCATTATGCCTGGTTTTGATAGGAATTCCCAACTTGTATGCTTCAATCTCAAAATCCTGCATGAAGGCCTTAACCCGTTCAGGTATCGAGCTGAAATAATGATCATCCAGCTGCTGATCCTTTGATGACTGATGCCCCATAAGCGTCCGGTCTGTCAGGATCAGGTCAGGGCGTGCATGGTAAAGGGCTGAATCAATCAAAAAATATTCCTGTTCCCATCCAAGAGTAGCGATAACCTTCTTTATGTTTTTATCGAAGTATTGGCAAACATCTACTGCAGCCTTGTCAATCAGGCTCAATGCTTTCAGCAAGGGAGTCTTATAATCGAGGGCTTCGCCTGTATAGGAAACAAAGACGGTAGGTATACACAGTGTAGTTCCTATGAGAAATGCCGGAGATGAAATATCCCAGGCCGTGTACCCTCTTGCTTCGAATGTGTTTCTTATTCCTCCACTTGGGAAGCTTGATGCATCCGGTTCTTGCTGAACGAGTAACTCCCCGGAAAAGTTTTCAATTAATCCGCCATAATCTCCAAATTCAATAAAGCTATCATGTTTCTCCGCTGTTCCGTCTGTTAAAGGATGAAACCAGTGAGTGTAGTGTGTTACACCCATGCCTATAGCCCAATCTCTCATTCCGGCCGCAACCTGGTCTGCCAGTTTCCTTTCAATTGCAGAACCTTCATGGATTGCCTTCTTAATGTTTTCATAAGCCTCTTTGGATAAATACTTCTGCATTTTCTGCTGGTCAAAGACCCGGATTCCAAAATAATCTGAGATCTTATTGGAAGGAAATACAACCTCTCTTGGTTGGCGCGAAAAGACTTCCTGTAATGCTTTGAATCGTAATTCAGCCATTTTATTTATTTTATAGGTATGGCCAAAAATAGACTATATTTTTCTGATTACCCCCCCTTTTTTTTATATCCCAAGCATTATTTTATGAACATTTTCTCAACATACCCTCCTTTTTTTGATGGCAGCCATCAAAAAATATGAAAAAAAATTCCAATAATCAACACAAATTATTGGAATTTGATTTATTGATGACTGGGATTTATTTGGGATTGGTACTTTGAGTTTTGGGATTTTTGGTTTTGATAAGGATTATCTTTATGAACAGTTAGCCTTTCATTTCATCATCTCTGCGAAATAGCGAAAAAATGCCGGAATGGTTTCTATTCCTTTGAAAAAGTTAAACAGGGGATAATTTTCATTCGGGCTATGGATGGCATCTGAATCGAGTCCGAAGCCCAGTAAGATGGATTTCACTCCCAGCACCTGTTCGAAATCGGAGATGATGGGGATACTTCCTCCACTTCTGACCGGTATGGGGTTTTTTCCGAAGGTAACCTCACAGGCTTTGCTTGCTGCCTGGTAAGCAATTGTATCGATGGGTGAGACATACCCTTCACCTCCGTGAAGGCTTTTAACCTTAACTTTCACGCCATCGGGAGCAATGGATTTAAAATAATCTTCAAACAGTTTATCGATCTTCTTTGATTTCTGGTTCGGTACGAGTCGCATGGATATTTTAGCGGAAGCTTTAGAAGGAAGGATTGTTTTTGCTCCTTCACCGGTAAATCCTCCCCAGATTCCATTCACATCGAGAGAAGGTCTTATCCCGGTTCTCTCGAGTGTTGTATATCCTTCTTCACCTGACTCGTGGTCTATATTGATCGATTTTTTAAATTCATCCAGGTTAAATGGCCTTTTTGCCATTTCATCTCTCTCTTCCCTGCTTACTTCCAGCACATCTTCGTAAAAGCCCGGTATGGTAATCCGGTTGTTTTCATCGGTAAGTGATGCAATCATTTTAGCAAGAACATTAGCCGGATTTGCCACCGCCCCGCCATAGAGTCCAGAATGCAGATCCCGGTTCGGTCCGCTCACTTCCACTTCCAAATAACTCAGACCACGCAATCCAACGGTAATGGAAGGGATATCGGGTGCGATCATCGTAGTATCGGAGACGAGGATGACATCGGACATGAGCAGTTCTTTATGGTCAACACAAAACTTTTTCAGGCTGGGAGAGCCGATCTCCTCTTCGCCTTCGATCATAAATTTGATGTTACAGGTGAGGGCATCCGTACGATTCATGTATTCAAATGCTTTCACATGCATAAACAGCTGCCCTTTATCATCATCTGCTCCCCGGGCATAAATTTTTTCGTCCCGGATTTCCGGTTCAAAGGGTGGAGAATCCCAAAGCTCAAACGGTTCGGCCGGTTGAACATCATAATGTCCATAGACGAGGACTGTCGGGGCATCCTTGTCCACCATTTTTTCACCATACACTATGGGATGTCCCTGTGTTGTAAAAACCTCCGCTTTATCAGCGCCGGCTTCCAGGAGTTTATCCTTGATAAATTCTGTTGCCCTGGCCATATCTTTCTTATGCTCGGGTTTTGCACTGACCGATGGTATCCGGATGAAGTCGAATAATTCATCCAGGAACCGTTGTCTGTTCTCATCAATGTATTTTGTAACTTTTTCCATTGTTTATTGATAGATTATATGATTAACTGTTACAATGTGGGTTCTGCATATTACGCATTCATTTGACCTGGATTTTACAGTTGTTACCGGGTTATGCTTCGTGCTGCTATTTCCAGTTCCCTGTACCATTGTTTTCCAAATTTCCGGATCAACGGATCCTTCAGAAACCTGTAAACGGGGATTCCCATTTTTTCTCCAAGGACCCGGGCTGGTTTACATATTTCCCATTGTTCATAATTCACGCTGTCAAACCCGGAATGGTTTTTAATTTTTGCCGGGAAAAGATGACAGGAAGCTGGTTTTCTGAATGTTATCCTCTTATTCAGATAGGCTCTTTCGATAGCACATTTGTATATTCCGTCCTCTATCAGGGTATATGCACATTCCCTGTTCATGATCAGGGGAGTAACCAGGTCACCATCTGCATCGGTCATGCTTGTACCGATTTGTTCAATTGCTTGAATCCCTTCAGGTCGTAAAAAGGGTTTTATTTTATCGCAGATCTGTTCCAGTATGATTCCTTCTTCCGGTTCAAGTGGAGCACCCGAATCACCATAGAGACAGCATTCGCCCTTGCAACTGGCAAGGTCACACACAAATTGTTTTTCAATCACATCTATACTCACTATGGCGTTACCTATCTGTATCAAACGATTATGGATAACAGGATTAAACGAGCAGGCTTTTGCCGGTCATCTGTTCCGGTATTTCTATTTCCATCATTTCCAGGATGGTTGGTGCGACATCCGCTAAGATTCCGTCTTTCAACCCCCGTTTCAGGTCTGAAATGAGGATTACAGGAACCGGGTTAAGTGAATGTGCGGTATTCGGTGATCCATCCGGATTAACGGCATTATCGGCGTTTCCATGATCGGCAATAATCAAAATGGAGTAGTTGGTTGCCCTGGCTGTCCTGACCACTTCCCCTGCACATTCATCCACCGCATGTACGGCTTTCAGGATCGCCTCATAATCGCCGGTGTGGCCTACCATATCTCCATTGGCAAAATTAAGGCAAATGAAATCGGCTGTTTGTTTTTGCAGTTCCGGCAGAATGGCATCCTTCACCTCATAGGCACTCATTTCCGGTTTCAGGTCATAGGTAGCCACTTTTGGTGAGGGGATCATTATTCTTTTCTCGTTTTCAAATTCATCCTCTCTTCCTCCCGAAAAGAAAAAGGTCACATGTGCATATTTTTCCGTTTCAGCGATCCTGATCTGTTTTCTCCCGGTATTTGCCATGATCTCCCCCAGGGTATTGGATACATGTTCCTTATCGTAGACTACTTGAACATTTTTAAATGTATCATCATACCGTGTGAGGGTCAGGTAATAGAGTGGTATGGTTTCCATTTCATATTCCGGAAAATTCTTTTGTGTCAGGGCTATGGTAATTTCCCGCAGTCGGTCAGTCCGGAAATTAAAACAGATCACAACATCATCCGGTTGAATTGTGCCAATAGGATTCCCCTCGCCATCCACTTTCACGATAGGCTTAATAAATTCATCTGTAACTCCTGCATTGTATGATTCTTTTATTGCTTCCTGTATGGAGCGGGTATGTTTTCCTTCGCCTTTTACCAGTGCATCGTATCCGATTTTTATCCTTTCCCATCGCTTATCCCGGTCCATTGTATAGTACCTTCCAGTAAGGGTTGCAACGGTTCCATTTGAATGCTGCAGCTGCTCTTCCAGCTCTCTGATAAATCCGAGGCCACTCCTGGGGTCTGTGTCCCTGCCATCGGTCAGGGCATGAATAAATACATGTTCCAGCCCATATTCTCCGGTCAGATCGCACAATTTATAAAGGTGTTCATCCAGTGAGTGGACACCTCCATCGGATACCAGGCCGATAAAATGAACGTTTTTTTTGTTATTCCGGGCATAGCGGAACGCATCAACAAGCTGGGGATTCTCAGCAATGGAATTATCTTTAACCGCTTTATTGATTTTTACCAGATCCTGATAAACCACGCGTCCGGCGCCAATGTTCAGGTGACCCACCTCAGAATTTCCCATCTGTCCTTCAGGTAGTCCGACATCTTCCCCACAGGTTCTGAGGGTTGCATTCGGACAGGTAGCCAAAAATTCATCCATGTTGGGCGTATCTCCGTTAAAGATCACATCCGAGACAGTTTTATCTCCGATCCCCCAGCCATCGAGGATAATCAGTATGACTTTATTTCTCATTTTTTAATCCTGCACATTAAAATTCATGGTTGTAAAATGTGGCTGCTTTGGACAGCCACCCAACATGCGATTGTATCTGTGATACAAAAAATGGAATTACAAAAGTATTCTTTTTATGGGAAGAAAAAAAGCGACCTGTTTTTGTCGTGAAACAGGTCGCCTGGAATTTTTTGTTTACCGTTTTCGGTTCACACCGGCCGGTTTGGATCTAATGGATCACGATGAATCGTTTCCATCCCTGGGAATTACTCTCAGCATCGGTCACATGAATTATATAAACACCCTGGTTGTAGTTTGCAACATCAAATGAGAACAGGTCATTCCCCTTCTGCAGAACATTAATTTCAACCAGTGCTCCCACTTCATTGAACACATGAACCTGCATATTCCCTTTTAGTACCTGATCAAACTTCAGGAAGATCTCACCGGATGCTGGATTTGGATAAACCAGGTAATCGAGAGCGCCGGTTCTGGCCGGAGTATCAAAAATAGGGGTTCCCAGCAGATCTTTAAATCCGATATAGGCTGTCTGGTATACATCTTTGGTGTCTTCATTCTGAACAAATGCAACCAGTACGAGAGAATCCACCGAGACAAAATCTGCCGGATTAAAACTCCAGGACTGATACACCGTGACCGAATTAGTTTCATCCCACTGGTCGATCAGGCTTGTTCCTCCGGCATCGGGAAGCATCTTTTTCAATATACTTTCAAATGCCGTTGATTCGTTCTCCACTACAGCAAGATGCAGTGTAATGTTTTCCCCTATCAGTGTTGTATCAATCAGACCAACATCAGCCTCCACATAGATATTATTACCGACAATGTAAGAGGAACTCAGATCGATCGTTGACAGCGGGTCGATCAGTATATTTCGCAGCAAATTACTCTCTTTCCAGTTATATTCTCCCGTTTCACCATCGAAACCCTGGAAGGGATATATTCCGTCCATGACTGAATAGGGAACGGAAGCAACTCCATAGTAGAGTGTTCTGGAACTGGGTCCTGATGGGAAATAGCTATTCCGGGGATCTGCACCCGGGAAGCTCGTATGATAGTGAATATCGATCACCTCTCTCGCATTTTGTTGGGTAACGCTATTCACATCCGCATCCGCATCGAGACTTTGAGCACTGGTTGAATTGGTAAAGTGTTCCAGGATTACCATTCGGGTTCTTTCTCCGACCCATACATTATCAAAGGCAAATCCTTCGTAGTTACTGGCTACGGCATCGGATCCAAAGGCAACTCTCATCCTGAATTTAGTTCCTTTCAGATGGTCAACCATGTTCCTTGCTTCTTTCCATGTTGACTGGGAGGTTCCTGTCCAGCCGAGCCGCTGTCCTCCGGGTTCCCCTGTAAGCAATGCAGAGTTGTACCAGTTGATCCCGTCCTGGTTAGACCCAAGAATGGTCCAGGTTTTACCATCGTCAATGGACGTTTGTATGGCAGCTCCATCCCGTGTATTTTCGGTATGTGCCCAAACATCCAGGCGCACCATGGGTTTTTCAATTTCAGAAAAGTCAAAGCAGGGGCTTTCAACGTACGACTTTTCATTCGCACTGTAAAGTCCTCCAAGGCTGGTCACCCAGGCGTCCCCTTTCAGGGTATCACCGATAATGGTGCCTGATGGTTTTCCAAACTCCCAGCTATTCGGTGAACCCGGGTCCGCATCGTTCAGCCATCCCCCTTCTCCTCCTTCGAAATCTTCAAAATAGGGATTATCAGCATTTACCAGGAAGGTGGGTCTTACGGGAACGATTTGTACAACTGTATCCCTGCAGCCAAAGTCGTTTTCAACCTTCAGTTCAACATCATAATTATCGGAGAGGTCATACTTATGGTAAGGATCGGACAGGGTAGTATCAGAGGATAATGTTCCATCATCAAAATCCCATTTCCAGGAAATAACATTCCCCTCCACTTCACCAAATTTGAACAAGAAATGCATGGTATCTCCAAGGCATTCGTTTTCCCATCCAAACAGTGCCCGTGATATCGACTGGAACTCCTGGATCTGCTGAACCTGGTCAGTACAACCAAAATTATTGGTCCCTTTCAAGACAATTAACTTTGTCCCGACGGAATTGTAGTCATGCCATGGATTCTCTTCGGGGCTGGTTTTCCCATCTCCGAAATCCCATTCCCACGACACAACGCTGGTTGCATCAGGTGATGTATTGTTAAACTGGATTGAATCTGTTCCTGCAGTTGTATAAATGCAACTATCAAGTATCTCAAAATCAAGTACCGGTAAGGGGTTAACGGTTATTATTTTCGCATCGTGAATAACACATTGTGAAAAATCACGGGTATAGGTATAGGATACTGTTCTTTGACCGGTTACTCCTTTCTTCGGATCAAAATAGTAGGTATCCGGGAAGGGATTCGTAACGCCCAATCCAGTCATTTCTTCCACCCCTTCAAAACCGGTAATCCCTTCGTTGTGAATGCTACCCAGAAGATCAATCTTGACTGAATCATCATTTGCACAATATGCGGGATCCAGTCCTGAAATAATTATATCCCCCGCATAGTCTACCCTGGCGGTCTTCGATATGGCGGCCTGGCTCCAAAGTGTGTTAAATGGGGGGTTGAGATAAACGTAAAAGATATATGTGATCAGATGATCACCTGCTCCGGCAAGAGACGGGTCAAAATATGCCTGATCGGGAGTAGGATTTTCGATGATCCCCGGGCCGACGAAATACCCACCTGGCATTCCATTAATCACCGTACCAGTGAGTGTATCTACCGGTGTATAGGTGCAATAGATCAGGTTGCCACTCCCGTTATCATACGCATGTTCTGCGGTGAAATCTCCCTGAGCCTCAACCACATCAAACTGGACCGTTTCACTATCGGTACATCCATTTGCATCGGTATAGGTATAGGTAACATCGTTAGGGCTTGATGTGCTTGCCTCGGAAGGATGGAAGTATCCATTCCAAACTGCATCACCCGAATAGGTTCCCAATGGAGGGCTGCCCCCGGTAAGTGCCACATCATCCTCTGTATCCAGGAAATCAGTTTTTGGAGGATTGAACGTAACATCGGGCAAGTCATTCACGGTTATTGATGCACTGGAAGCAAGGATCTGACCATCACAGCCTTTAGAATCAGTTACATCTGTAATCGTGTAAGTCATGGTAGTAGCATAACTTTTACTGTCTGTTATGTCGAAATAACTCGCACTGGTGATTTCTATGCCGGGGATTGATCCGGTATAGGTTACCGTAATGGGATTGGTCCCCTGGAACAAAGAGACTCTCCAGGTCCCGGTTTCGTCTACACAGATCGAATTGTCCCCCTGCACTGCAATGGTTGCAATCGGTTTTGGATTCTCTGTCACCGAGTAGGGATCTGATGGTTCGCTATAACATCCATTGGAGCCGATTCTCTGGACGGTGTAATCACCCGATTGCGAAACGGTGTTATTCCGGGAGGATATATCATTACTCCAAAGATATCCAGGACTATATTCCTGAGCTCTCAGGGTCAACGAGCTACCTTCACAAAACTCAGTCACTCCTCCGTTTGGATAGGAGTTGATGGTAGGTTTCTGTGGCCGGGAAAGGACGTTTACCGTAGCAGTTCCCGAAAAGGTGCCCGATTCATCGTTGTCATCTATTACTTCAGTTAGCACATACGTTCCGTCATCGGACACAGTAATAGAAATTGGGGATGTTTGATCCGTAAGCTCAACGACAGACAAATCCGGGTTCTGGTACTTGATATCATATGGAGACTGGCCACCGCTTATCGTTACAGTCAGATCATACGTTTCTCCGGAACAAATATCAACCGTTTCTGTTGTCAATATAGCAACGGGCTGGGCAGAGAGATACCCTGAAAGGGTAAAAAAGAACAAAACCATTATGGATATAATTCTTCGCATAGCTTATTCATTAATTCAGTTAGCAGGGAGGAGCGCCTCCTTCGTTTAACCTGTTTAATAGAGTTTGCCCAAACTATTCGTTTTTATGAGGGCAATCTCCCGGTTATTATCCTCGGGAATACCGGTCGATCCGACCATAATGAAACCACCATCAGCAGTCAGTTGCAGGGATGTTCCGAATTCATTACCTGTTCCACCGAAGGTCAGTGTTTGACCTTCAAGAACTGCTCCAGCAGGGTCAGTTAATACCAGGTAGAAATCAGAGTTGCCAGGAGAAGCAATGACTGAACCCAGTACAGCAAATCCTCCATCCGGTGTTACTTGCACTGATGTGCCTGAAGTTTTCCCTGTCGTTTCAATAAATGTAGCAGGAGTACTCCAGGATTTTGAAATGTCTTCAACGATGAGTTTCAGCTTGTGAATGAACATTTTTGAGTTTGCTCCGTCATCCAGGGTGCCTGCCATGATGTATTCATTATCCTTGATGTGTTGAATCGACTCACCAAGATCATTTCCACTGCCACCAAAAATTACATTTGACCATCCAACGCCATTACCTGTAATGTGAATGGTAATGATATTTGAATTAAGCAATCCCTGCCCGGGATCTTCCAGGCTGGTTGTACCGATAACAATAAATGCATTTATATCGGGGACTTTAATGATCTGGTTTCCAACATCTGAAATTCCATATCCCCGTGTAGCGTACCATGATTCTTCATTCTCGAGTATATCCCCGGTGGTTGTAGTACGTACGACAATAATGTCATCATTCCCGTATTGATCGCTCTTACCGGTCATGATATATCCATTGCTCAATTCAAGCACGGAGTTTCCAACCTGGTTGCCTGGTTTCACGATCTTTTTTTCCCACTGGACACTTCCCTGGTCATCCGTTTTTATCAGGTAAAGGTCTGTTTTACCAGCCTGGTTGTCAAACCAGGAACCAACCAGGATAAATCCGCCATCCCCTGTCAGCTGGATACTGTTTCCCACATCATTGCCAGGTCCTCCGAAATAGAGTGACCACTGTTCGTTACCATATTGATCGGTTCTGATCAGTGCTATATCTGAATCACCGGATCCTGTAGTTGAGGTTCCGATAACGATGTATCCGCCATCGGTCAATTGTTTCACATCGGTCCCTTCATCCACCATTGAATTTCCGAAGAACTTGATGAATGCTTCGGACTGACCCTTTTTGATTGCATCCTTAGAGCAACCTAAAGATAGAATCAGTAAGGTTAACATAACCAAATAGTTTCTTTTCATGGCAGGAACTCTTTCTTTTACAATGACTAAATCAGTTAAAATTTGGTTGCTTTTCTGAAACATAAATGGGATATATCCAACCCAATGAGATATACAACGCATTCATATATATATCGTCATCAGTATATTTATATCTGAAAATCAAATCACTATGAGAGTCAAGCCTGTTTTCTGCATAAACAATTTTTGTAAATCCAGCCAGAAATCGAATATCGAGCAGGAAATACCCTTTTCCCTGGTAATCATACTTCAGACCGGCACCTGCCTGGGCATAAAAATTTAGGTCAGTCCTATTCTTCAAGTCACTTGTAGCGATATTCTCACCCGATACAACATCCAGTGAACCATCGGAATAGTACCGCTTCGGATCAATGGTGGAGCCAAGGTTATAGGTCCCGACAATTCCCGCACGCAAAAAGGGTCTCCATTTCCTCTTTGTCAGGTCGAACGTAACTGACAAAGGGAATGCCAGCATGGACATGGTTTCAAAGATCTCTATCTCATAGTTGGGATTAAAGACGCTGGTCTGTTGTTTAGCTATTAATGAATAAAAATAGATGGATTGCTGGTAGAGGATCTCAAGGTTCAGATCAAACCGGGGTGAAATGTATTTGATCAAACTGGCGCCTGCCTGGAAGCCGGGTCCGGTAGCCTTATAGGTTCCGGAAGCACTGCCCAGATCATGTGGGCCGAACTGTTCAATGGAATAGGGGAAAGAGAGATTTACACCTCCAATCACTCCCAGGGAAAATGAAGGGACTGTTTTGTAGGATTTCTTCAGGTAGACAAATTCTGCCGGATCTGCAGGAGTAATTTCATATTCAGGATATCTTTTCAGGAAATCAACCATAGCAGAGTCTGCTTTCTGCATGTTGTCCTCTGACAGAAAGGTTAAAATGATTAACTTATAAGCCTGCAAACGCTCCTCCTTGTTAAATCCTTCTGCAATACAGGATTCGAGCATTTGTGGGATGTTTTCAACCTGTCCCACGGAATACAATCGTTCGGCTTCCTGAAGCTTGAATACACATTCCTCTGATTGACTGTTTACCTTAAAGGTAACTAAAGTACAGAGAATGATTGAAAGGATAAGTATCTTTTTTGCCATACCAATAAACTTATTGATTATTAACACTTTGGCTTGCTGCCGCAACATTACAGGTTTCAACATAGTCGATATCTTCACCGACATAATTATTCCATTCCTGTAGAGAAAAATTCCGATCGATCAGGATACACATATTGGCTGCCATATCTGCTGACCGTGTGGGTCTGGCAACCAGTTTATCCCTTCCATTGGAACCGGCAATAAACGATTTTCCATCGGGGCTGAAAGCTACCGAGAAGACCCATCCTTCACTATCCTTGATCACGATGGGTTGATCGAACAGGTTACCTGTTTCCCATATCTGGATTGTTCCATCCCGGCCAACACTAACCAGTTGACGGTCATCAGGGCTATATTGAACCTCTTCAATCTGTGCAGTGTGTCCCCGTAATGTCTGTATCAACTTTTTTTGTGCAATATCATAGATTTTAACATTTCCTTTTTTATCACCGGAAACAAGTACTGATCCATCGTGACTTAAGCATACTGAAGAGACCGGGTTCCGGACTTCTTCAAAAACAATTTCCGGATCGCCAAAACTTCGATTAACAGGATTCCAGAGCAGGAGTTTACCCTCCTTGGTTGCTGCTGCTACCCGGTCTCCTCTGGGTGAAACGGCAATGTCCTGGATAATGGTTTGCTGATTTGATACAGTTGAATTGGTTCCACTGGCAATATTCCAGAGCAACAATTTCTTGTCTATTCCTGATGTGAGTAAGGTTCTGCTATCGGGTAAAAAGGTAACTGTTAGTACATTTCCGGAATGTCCTTCAAGAGTTTTCACAGGAGTTCGACCCGAGGAAAGGTCATACATTCGGATTCCTGACCAGGTGGCACAGGCAAGCCATCGGCCATCGGGACTAATGGAGATCTCTTCGATAACGGTCCCGCTGTCACTTATTGTCATATAATTTCTTTCGGGGTTATTCAGGTTAAAATGCAACAATTTACCCTCGCTGTCTGCAGAATAGAATTCTGAGCTTCCCGGAACAAACTGAATGGAATTCACCTGGTCTTCATGTCCCCTGAATACCTTATAGGATTGTTGATTGGTAACCTTCAGTGCGTTATAGAGTCCCAGGTAAACGTCAGCATTATGGGGGATTCCCTGATATTCCTGATTGAAAAGGTATGCCTGGTAAGCCAACAGCCTTTTCAGATCAAGGTCCTGGTCAACCTGAAGTGACTTGACAGACATGGCTTGTGCTATAGAGAGCAGCCTGTTTTGATAGGCCAGTTGTTCTTGTCGCCTGGCTTCGGACTCCTGTCTTCTGGCTTCCTCTGCATTTAAAGTAGCCCGTTTTTCGCCTTCAACTGCTCTTGCCTCATTGCTTGTAGCAAGTTCTTTTTGTCTGAGTGCTTCCTGCTCATTTGCAAACGCAATCTGGGCATTGCTATCTGCCGTTGCCTTGTTCCTGTTGGCGATCATCTGTTGTTTCTGTGCCTCGGTCATGTTATCCAGTGCTTCCTGTGTTTTTTCATCTGCTCTGTCTCGTTGTTCATCGGCTTCGATCCTTCTATCTTCGGCTATCTGTCTCTGTTTTTCCGCTTCGCGCTGCTGTATCACTGCAAAGAGCATGAATCCAAGTGAAATGATAGCAGCAGTTCCGAGGATGACGGCGGTAATTCTTGTTCTCTTCAGGGCTCTTTTCTGCATTCTTATTTTATTCTCTTCCTCTGCGACAAACTCTTTCTCACTGGTTTCCAGGTAAACCATTGCCCGTTCAAACGCAGGGTTATATCTCTCTGCCCAGGTGAGGGTTGGTTGCTGTTTCTTTTTCCAGTTCAAAGCAAGCTGCAAATCGGGGGGTCTCCAGAGTCCGGTCTTTCCCTCCTGATACATCTTGGATGCTTCTGCCAATCTGGTATACATTTGAATTGCGTGTGATTCCTCCTCCACCCACACTTTCAGTTTGTTCCAGATCCTCATCAGGCTTTCGTGGGACAGGTCTATTACAGAATCTTTATTTAGGGGCACCTGGGGTGCAGGTGCCAGAAAAGATCTGCCCGTTGCCCGATACTTTTCCACTACATCTATTACTTCCTCAACGGAAGATTTGGATATTGTGGCAAGCACTTCAACCCGGGTGGGATGGCGGATACCTCGGTTATCTGTCCCTTTTTCGGTCAGTGTTTTAAACATGCTTTCACACACTCTTTTCCCACTGGCATTGAGTTCATCGAATGCTTCATTCGCATGTTCAGAAAGTGCCTTTTCCATTTTACCAATGGCTTCATAGTCACTTAAACTAATCGGTTTGTCTGGATCATTGAGTTGTTTCCAATATTCCCAGGTCCGCATTAATGAGTGTTGGAGGATGGGCAGCTGGTCGGGATCATCACCTACTTCATTCAGAAGTTGCTGAACCAGGGCTTTCTCAATGGTAGCACCGCCCACAGCAACCGGCCCTTCAATGGCAGCCTTGAAATCTTCGCGTGTCATTTGCGGGACAAGGTAGTTGCTGTTGTTAATCTCCTCTGTAAGCTCCTGGAACTGGGAACATTCTCCGATGAAATCGGACCTCATTGTAAGGACTACATAAATTGGTACTTCTCTTTGTTCAATGGCTTCAACCAATAATTTCACAAAGGCTTCAGATTCATTAAATGTCAAAGGATCCTCTCTGCTGGCTTTAAACCGGAACAACTCTTCAAACTGGTCAATCAAAATCAGGATGTTTTCATCCTGGGATAATTTCAACTGTTTCACACATTCCACCAGCCCAAAAGAGCTTCTGTACAGGATCGCCTTGGTCATTGAGACCTGCACTCCCGGATCTTCAATATCTTCCGATTGTTTGTTGACGAACGATTCAGCCAGATTGTGGATTGGGTCATTCCCGGGTCTTGAAGTAATGATGTTCCACCGGGATCCTGCCTGGGTGATAAATCCACCATACAAAACAGGAACTAATCCGCAATAGATCAACGAGGATTTTCCACTTCCTGAAGCACCGATGACAGCGACGAACCTGTTATCTGCCAGTTTCTTCAGGACTTCCTCGCTCTGACCTTCTCTGCCAAAAAAGAGATGGCTCTCATCAATACTGAAAGGACGCAGACCAGGAAAAGGATTTCCTATCGGTTGCTGCTTTTTTCCCTTTTGTGTTTGATTGCTTGCTTCACTCATGTTTATTGATTGATTTTTTCCAGGAAATTATCAAAATTTACTGCTTTTGTCCCTTTGGGTATCGAAATAACATCAAGACCAGAGATGGGGGGGGCAAATTTATCCCCATTCTGAACCATTACAGCCATTGCTTTAATGGGATGTTTTCTTCCAAAACCAGGGGCTTTAAGTAAATCTTTCAATTTACTGCTTATCCAGGGGACATTATCTCCTGAATAATGGATCAGAACTCCTGAACAATTTGCCAGATAATGCCGGTGCAATTGCACTACGTTTTCTGCTGAGGTCACCATTCCTGTCCATATTATGTCAATTTTTTGTTTTCTGAACCAGGATAATACCGGTTCTATCTCTTTTTCATATTTCTTTTCATGTATAAGATAGACAAAAGGTTTTTGGGGGAGTGAAACCTTACCCATCTTTTCTGATTCTTCATCCTTTTTTGATATTCTTCTTCGAACAATTGACTTAAGCAATTCAAGGGGTGTTTGTACAATCTCTGCAATCTGCATGGTCTCTTCCTGCCTGATCAGGTTTTCAATAAATAGTTGCTGTTTTACATCGGATGGTTTCAGATCTGGGGGGAACCATATGATCCGTTGAAAATTTCCTTTTTGTACCGATGAATCTTCAACAGCTGATGAAAGCCGGAGCTGCAGTTCAACGAGTGAGTATTTTGAGTCAGGGAGAGGGTCACCGTATTCATTCCCAACAATATGAATAGCAAATGAGGCTTCATGCAGCAGATCATGGATGCTTTTTTCAATCGTTGCTGCATCGCCTGAAAGAGGTTTATATGGAACTACATGATAACCGAACTGAATCAATTCACGCCTGAGAGCATCTCTGTTTTCTTTCTGCCCCGGATTTGTTTCGGCAAGGTAGATGATGGGCCCTCTATGACCTTTCTGTTTACCCAGTTTTATATCCATCATATTCATTACAGAACCAGAGATATCGTAAGCAAGGTCAACCAGGACTGACCATATTGTGCTCTTCATACCGGTAGCAAAAGAGATATCTTCAATTTTCATACCCGCTGGGCAAACCTGATAATCGATATAATCCCTCAAGAATTCCGGCTGTTGCTCTGCTGCTAAAGGCAGGATACAAACTTTAAAGATCCTGGGTATCCTTATTCCCGATGCTGCCATTCGTTTATTATCCTGATCCGAAATTTTCTGAATTTCTTTGATAAGATCGTTCTTAGCAATAAAATCGGGTGAAAGGAGCAAAACAGCCATTTTGTTATCATCGATTTTTAATAACTCTTTCTCAATAGAGATACGGGTTTGATCAGGGAGAATCCGATCTAACAAGATACCGAGGTAACCAGCAAAATTATAGATCCAATGTTGCAGATTTTCGGGTAATTGGTCCAGTCGTTCTGGAATCAGAATAGATATTTCTGTTTTCTTTTCCATTCATATTCATTTTTTCGAAGACAGGATACGATGATCAAACACCGGTGATTGAGTACTAAAATTATGAAAAAAGAAGAATTTCTACAATTTAAGCCCCATTACGAGGATATCATCGACCTGGTCATTATCCCCCATCCAATCGTTAAGTGTTTGGTCCAGTATCTGTTTCTGTTCCTTCATTGGTTTCTCATGTATCTCAAAGAGTAATTCCCTGAAGCGTTTAGACATAAATTTCTTTCCCTCCGGTCCGCCAAACTGATCCGGAAAGCCATCGGAGAACATATAAAAGCAATCCCCATAAACTATATCGATCTCATGATTGGCAAACTTTGGCATGATGTCTCCTTCCACGGAACCAATAGGGATCTTATCTCCTTTGTACTGGATAAGCTCCCTATTACGGATCAGGATCAGCGGGTTATATGCTCCGGCAAAGTGCAGTTTCTTTCTTTTCGGGTCAATGACACAGAGTGCCATATCCATACCATCTTTGACTGAACCGGGCCCCCCTTTTTCTCTCAGGGTGTCTGTAACTCCCTGGTTTAATTCCTCCAGCATCCTGCCTGCAGTGCGGGCATTTTTAACATTCAAGGCATAATTGAGCTGATTGCTGCCAACGATGGACATGAATGCCCCTGGGACACCATGTCCGGTACAATCCACGGCAGCCACAAAAATCAGCCCATCTTCTTTAGCCAGCCAGTAAAAATCACCACTGACAATATCTTTTGGCTTATAAAGAATAAAAATGTTATCAAACAACGATTGTACAAAATCATCTGGAGGCAATATGGCTATCTGTATCCGTTTTGCATAGTGAATACTATCCAATATCAAATCATTCTGTGTCTCGATCTTCATTTTCTGTTCCTGGATGGAATCCCGCTGGGCTTCAATCTCCTCTTTCTGCTGTTGTATCTCGGCTGTCCGTTCCTTCACTTTCTGCTCCAGTTCATTTGTATAACTCTCCAGCTGTGCAATCATTTTATTGAACTCAATGGAGAGGCTGGTAATTTCATTATTGCCGATTACCTCAGCCCGTTCATTCAGGTGGCCATGAGTGATCCTGACAACATTTTCCGCCAGTTTCTTTACGGGGAATACGACGACTTTGGTCTTCCGGTAGATCAACAGAAGAACAACAATGATTGTAATTCCAAAAATAACCAGGAATTTAATTGCCTCCCGTCTGAGCAAGGCTATTTCACCCGAGTGGTCGGAGATGATCCGTATGACCGATCCCTGGTAAAGGTTTGAATTTTCACGTTCCAGATAGAGGTAGCGATAACTCAGCTTGTTCTCTCCTTCCCGGACTACCCAATTATCGACATCCCTGTTACGAAACAATTCCAGCAGTAGTTCAGGGTAGTATTGTTCAGCATTTACATTCAGTGAAAACAGAACGTCTGCCATATAAAAGAGTTCCACATCCACAATGCTTTCCTGTTTTGTAATGATCTCTGATTTTGCCTCCTCGATTAATGTGATGATTTCATCGGCTTGTTCTGAATAGAATCCGATCTGGATGATGTATTTTCCGTCAAGCGTCGGCTGGTAGGTATACTTCTTCGGTCGTTTGGTTTGGTCTTCAATGGCAAATCGCTCATTCACAAATCTTCCTCCTTCCATCACGTTGATCAGGAACTGTTTATGCTCCTCACCAAATTCGAACAGATTAAGCCCTCTGTCTTTTTCGAATGTTGTATTTATGATGGTACCTTCCTGGTTAATGATATAAATATCAGCATAATCAGGATCCATTCCCAGCTCCCTGCGAACCTGATCCAGGTCGGCATCTTCAATGTTTTCAGTGCTACGAAAAGTTTCATTTACCAGGATTGAACTGTATTCTTCCATAATGGGTGCCAGGTGGACTTCCATCAGTTCGAAGGCGTTATCCTGAAATTCCAATACTTTTTGTATGCCATCAGAAATGATGTTGTTCTTGCTGGTATTTGATTCATCGAGAATTTTCAGGGTATGGTAATAGTTGAAGGCGCCCAGTACCATTAAGGCAGCAATGACGGGGATAACAACATTAAGGATGAGTTGTCTAAATATCGTGGTTCTTTTCTTGGGCATGGTGCTGGTACTTGTTTAAAAAGATTCAACAAACGAATAAATTACCTTTTCATCTCACATAGAGTTAAACCGGTATGGTTGTTAGTTCCAGAAAAACCTGTGCAATATCCGGGTAATCAAACAGTAAAAGTCCAAGTTTTGCTCCTTCCAGTCGATAGCTGATGGTTTCTTCCAGGGTCTTTATAGTGCAGTTTGACAGATTAAAATCGTCATCGTTGAAGTTGCATAATACATCGTTTGGGCCGAGTTTGTGCAGGGTTCCATCATCCAGTTTTATTTCAATTGCTCCTGTAACGATCCAGAGATAAAGATCTTTTGAGATGACTTCATCACTCGATATTTTCGTATCAGCAGTATATGAAATCATATCAAACTTCCTTGCCAGGTAGTACAGTTCAAGGCCTGGTATCTGTTTGAAATGGGGTGAGTTCCTGAAATACTGGATTTTGGAAAAGAGCAGGTGGTGTTCATCGCTCTCTCGTTCAATAATCTTGTTAAGATCATCCCGGGTCTCTTCCGGAAGTCTTGAGAGGACATCTTCATATTTGACCGGATCTGTTTTGTGAATCAACCTGGCTGCAATTCCCCGAAGTAACAGGTCGGGATTAAACAATTGTGCGATCAGATCATCCTTTATCTCTAACAGGTTAAGGTTCCAGAAGGCTTTAATGGCGCAAGCCTTGGTCCAGTTGTTCATTTTATTGTAGTCCCGGTTTATGATGGCATAGAGTAGATCCCGCGATTCCATTTTCTGCAGGGGAAAGAAGTTTTGCAACAATTTTATTTTCTCATCCTGTGAAATATCATCCAGCAGTGGGAATAACCGTGGTTTCAATTCTTCTGCCACAACCAGGTCCAGTAGCTCGAGGGCAAAATTGACTCCTTCGGATGTTCCGCTTTCCAGGTTTTCCCGGATCTGGAAAATGGATTGGGATTCGTAGGACAAGCTTAACAATTCGAAAATCAGATCAAAATTTGATTTTAGTTCTTCCTGAATAGCTTCTTTGAGGTCGGTTCCAACCTCCCCTTCCACGATGCTGGCTGATGCAGTGATGTTCCATGCGGTAATTTCTATCACATTTTCTAACACCTGGTTTAAACGTATAAGGTCCGCTTCTGCTGACCGGTAATCACATAATCTGAGGGAGCGAACGGTTTCAAGAACGACTTCTCTTTTGTGATAACCCAATTTAGTCAGCAAACATTGAATCGCTTTTTCTCCGCCAATTTTTCCAAATACGCGAACAATCCGAACCAATGTTTGAACTTCAATTCCTGTTTTATAGAAGTAAAGATCCAAAGCATCCAGGGCTTCGTCACCGAGGCTGATCAGGGCATGGTAGGTATGGTTCACATAGAGATCGGATGAGAGGAGATCCACCAGGGCAGGTGCCATCTCGACTTTTTTAAACTCTTCCACGAGTTTGATCGCTTCGATTTTCACGCGTGGTTCAAAATCCCTCAACAGGGCAACCAGTATCGTTGTATCGGGGCCATCCGGAATTGTTCTAAGGTACTTTGCCCCTTTGATTCGCTCTTCCGGAATGGTTGAATGCAAAAGCTGGTCGATTCGCTTCATTGAATCAACATCCTTAAAAAAATCCCTGGCGTTTGCTGAAATCTCTTTCTGATGTTCCTTGTCCAGATTCAGGTCATATTCTGTAACAATTTCATCTGCTTTCAACCACATGGTTCCATCATTGGCTTCTCTCAGCCATTGAACGATATAATTACGACCCTTCTCGGATTTGTGATGCAATGCCTGGGGCAACAATTCATCATAGAGGTATGGATTAATCTCCTTAATGACTTTCATTCCCTGGATCATAGCACCGGGTTTTTTCTGTTCAAAGGTCGATTCAAGGTAATTCGAGTAATCAACCCCGGTTTTGATGGACCCTGTTCTCTGGGTTTTGAATGATGCCAATGCTTTTTGGAGAGATCCCCTGTATTCTTTATAGAGTCGCAAGGCAACAAATATCCAGATGATAAGGATTCCCACCAGGACATAAGAAAAATGGATCAGTTTGAAGAAGCTAAGGGCACCCAATCCCGCCAGTATCAGACCGGACGTCAGGGCTGCGAATTCGTTTATGGTACCGTCAACCCTCGCCTGCACATCGTATCGGATCTGTTCGTCAAGAGATTGGTATAAAATTTTAAAGGATGGTGCCTCTATAGAATCCTTCAGTGCTTTCGAAAAGAGCCGGCTTAAAGCAATGATCATAAAAAATAGCATAAAGCCCTCAGATGCTGAATTATAACCAAAGAATGTCCCAACCAGTGACGCAATGATTGTAAACAGGGTCATCAGGAAAGCGGATATCACCAGGGCAATCTTCAATCCATATGTCTTCATCAGCCAACTGAAAACAAAGGCTTTCAGGATCAGGGTGAAGATCATCAGTGTCCCCATGAAAAGCCCCAGGAATGATGCCATCTCCCGGGAATCGGGATATTGTTCACGGGTAGCTGCAAGGAAAGAGTAACTAACAAAGAAAAGCATGATCATGGAGAGGGCTACAAAAACTGACATCATGGTAATATACCGGTCTTTGAACAGGGAAAAGAACGATAGCTTTTTCCTGGATTTAACACCGCTGGATTCTGAAGTCGTGTCAAGCTCGAATGTACTCCCAATGACAAACTGGAAAACCAAAGCAATAAAAATGCTAACAGCACTGATGATCAGGATATCTTTTGTTTGGAACCGGAAAGCGAGAATAACCGGGACTGCGTAGCTACTGAGAATGATCCCAAGGATTCCACCGGTATCTATCAAACCGAAAAGCCGTTTCCCCTGTCTCAAGGTAAACAACCGTCCAACGTTTCCCCAGAAGCCAAGCAATGCGATGATATTAAGGGGACCCATCATTACAAAAATGGCAAAGACCAGCCACCGAACCGGGAAAATCTCAAATCCATACCTCAAGATAGTGGTAAGAATTGCTATGGTTAACAGATTCAAAATTGCCAGCCGTTTAAATGTGATTATCGACTGCATTTTCGTGTAGATGGATGTTAGGATTATTCCAACCAGACCTGAGACAGCAAAAGCGTTTGCGATCATTTTCTCCTCAAACTCATCGAGAAAAAGCGCTGTAGCTCCAACCTCAAATGCTCCGAAAAATATCCCGATAAAAATGGATTGTGTCAACAGGAGCAGGACACTGGCCCTTTCATTATCTTCAATATTAAGTGCCTTATAGATACCGCCTGCCATATGACTTTTAGAATTTTGCGGTTTAACGAGTTAACGAGGCAAATACCCCCTTTTTTTTTTCTAACCTATCTATCTTAGAATGATTAAAGATAATACAAAATATGAATAGCAATCAAGAATTTCCCGGGATTTGTTGATTATAGCAATATCTCCTAATCACTATCCCCGTTAAAAATCTTGCTGAAATATTCCGATTTGAATTTGTACTGAACAGGAAAACCGGGCAAAAAAATATCTCCGATATTATTTTTCCGGTAGGTTATCTTTTGGAACTGTTCTATTCATAAAATTTTTATACTTTGAAGCCGGAATTTTGCAATAATACCTATATTTATATGGATGTTCGGCTACGATGACACTACAGATGAACTGATCAACAAACGGAGGGAAGGTGTATTTATCATTCTCTCCGGCTTTTTCCTTGGGACACTTGCCATCCTGAATATATTAGGGATCTCAAGGCAAATAGATCTTTCATTCACCCTGTTTGGAAAGACCATTCCATTCATTGTATTCATAGGGGTTCTTCCCTATCCCATCACATTCCTTTGTACCGACTTTATCAGTGAGCTGTATGGAAGAAGAAGGGCGAATAAGGTTGTGTGGGTTGGATTGTTTTTAAACATTTGGGTTTTATTCATTTTGTGGTTGGGGGGTATATTACCACCTCATCCTGAAATGGCGCCCGATGGGCTTCCGATTGACATTGAAGTCAGGACTTTTTTTCAGATAAGAAAGTGGACATTCGGTGCAACCATTGCATCCATGCTGGCTTATTTAGCTGCCCAATTCATTGATGTTCACATTTTTCACCGGTTACGAAAAATGACAAAAGGGAAGATGTTATGGTTAAGGAATAATGGATCAACCCTTACCAGTCAGATGGTTGACTCCGTTGCAGTGGTTACAATCACCTATCTCTGGGCACACGATGCCATCACCATACATCGAGGTGAAACAGCCGTGCATGCTGTCCTTATCCTTATCCTCTCCAACTACGTTTTTAAAATGACATCTGCCCTGCTTGATACCATTCCTTTTTATATTGGTACCAGGTTTCTATCCAAATACCTGAAGATTGATCCGGATCATGAATTCAAGAAGAAGTATTCACTGGTGACGGATGAGTAATGGTTCCAGGTTCAGTGGATCACCATCAATCATAATTTGCGCTTTTCGATAATAGACTTCCCGCTCTTTCAGTTTATCCCTGACATACTGATCCAGCTCTTCATCACTTTTCCCACAGATCAGCGGCCTGTGTTCCTTTTCATGCTGAAGCCGTTCAATCAGTTTCTTCACCGGCATTTTGAGATACACTGTTTCCCCCGATTTGTTCATGAAATCCATATTGTCTGAGAAGCAGGGTGTGCCTCCTCCCGTTGCTATGACAATCCCGGTTAGCCGATCGATCTGATCCAATGCTTCTTTTTCCAATTTTCGAAAGGCGTGTTCTCCCTTTGAAGAAAAGATGGAAGAGACTGTCATCCCGGTCATCTTTTCGATGTACTCATCCAGGTCAATAAATTGATAACCCAGCCTTACGGCGAGTTTTTTACCCGCCGTCGACTTTCCGCTGCCCATAAAACCAATCAGGAATATCTTCAATGGTGTTCCTATTTCAGATCCAGTCTCATCTGACCGTTCTTATCGTCAAGCTCCAGGAGTGTATCGTCCGTTTTATTTTCCTGTTCTTCATCTTTTTCTTCCGGGGTCACACCCTCTTTCTTCACGACAGGCTCCAGTTCTTTTATGTTCTCCACATGATAATTGGTCAGTCGTTTCCCTTTTGCCTTATAACTTTTTATGCCGATAAACTCTGCCACCTCGATAATTTCAGGTTCTCTGGTTTTATTTTTCCCGCCGAATTCAATTTCGAAACGCGGATATTCTACTTCGGTAAGGCTAACCAGACGGGATTCCGGATGTCCATTGATGAAGCTCTGCGGTTTCTCAGTCGGTTCGATGGTGAACCGTTTCAGGTAGTAATAGTTCAATTTACCATCAAAATAAATGGCGGAATAGACTTTTGAGGTGTCAAATTTCTCAAGCACCAGGATATCGTCTTCATAGTGGTTTGCCAGGTCAAAATTGGAGAGCCTGAATGTTCCGCTTTTTGTAATAACCAGGATTTTATCATTGGCGCTGAATTCTCCAAGGAACCTGCCCCTGCTATCTGCATTCAGGCGGTTGACATCTTCATCGAACCATATTTTGCGTCCTCCCAGGGTGGATACACCCCTCTCTTTCAGGGTTATTTTCAACACCGGTTTTTTAGTCATAATATTTCCCATCGAATCCCTCCCTTTGATGGCAAGCTCAGAGAAATCAAATTCGAAGGTCAGGTTTTTCAACCTGGGTTTTGGTTTCAGATGGACCTTAATGATCTCGGCTTCTCCATTGGGGTTGGCACTGAAATAGAGGATTCTTGAATCTGCCTTCCCTCGTGTGATATGGTATTCTTTATCTCGTGTAACGCCGGTTACTGCGGCACGCTTAACCATCACCTTCCCATTTCTACCATCCCGGTATACCAAATTATAGATCGTACGGTTGTCATTCTTCTTGAAGACGGCAATATGAATGATGTTTTTCCCGACAAATAGCTTATCGGCAATTTTAGCTATCATGTATCTGCCATCCCGGAGGAAAATGATGATCTCATCAATATCCGAACAATCACACACATATTCGTCTTTTTTCAGTGAGGTTCCGGCAAAACCTTCCTCCCGGTTAACGTACAACTTGGCATTGTTGGCAACAACTTTTGTTGCTACGATCGTATCAAAGTTTTTGATCTCTGTTCTTCTCTCCCGGCCTTTCCCGTGCTTCTTTTTAATTTGCCTGAAATAATTAATGGTATAGGAAATGATGTTAGCCAGGTGATTGTTCACCTCCTCAATTTCAGCTTCAATCTCCCGGATCTGTTCATCCGCTTTCTTTGAGTCGTATTTCGAGATCCGCTTAATTTTTATTTCAGTTAACCGGATGATATCATCCCTGGTTACATCCCTTGACAATAATTTTTTAAACGGCTCAAGTCCCTGGTCTATGGTTTCGATAATTGATTCCCATGTTTCACACTGCTCAATGCTCCTGTATATTCTGTTTTCAATGAATATTTTTTCAAGGGAGGATTGATGCCAGGCATCCTGGAGCTCTTTCTTCCTGATTTCAAGTTCAAGGGTCAACAGGTCGACGGTACTCCGGGCTGATCGTTTCAGGATATCACTTATTCCCATGAAGTTGGGTTTCTCCTCATCGATCACACATGAATTGGGTGAGATCGAGATTTCGCAGTCGGTAAAGGCAAACAGGGCATCGATGGTTTTATCGGAAGATACACCGGGTGCCAGGTGAACCAGGATCTCGACGTTCTCTGCCGTATTATCATCGATTCTCTTAACCTTGATTTTTCCTCTTTCGCTGGCTTTAATGATCGATTCAATCAGGCTAATTGTGGTTTTGCCATAGGGTATTTCGGTGATCACCAGTGTTTTTTTATCGACTTTTGAGATCTTTGCCCTGACCCGGATCTGGCCTCCCCGGAGTCCATCATTATACCGGGTGAAGTCAGCCAGTCCCCCGGTAGGAAAATCGGGGAATAATTCAAATGGTTTATCCTGAAGGTGAAGGATTACCGCATCGATCAGTTCATTGAAATTATGGGGCAGTATTTTCGAAGCGAGGCCGACGGCAATTCCCTCAATTCCCTGGGCAAGCAGAAGCGGGAATTTCACGGGCAGGGTTACCGGTTCTTTGTTCCTACCATCGTAGGAAAGTTTCCATTCGGTTGTTTTGGGATTAAAAACGACATCATTCGCGAATTTGGAGAGCCGGGCTTCGATATACCGGGGTGCTGCTGCACCATCTCCGGTCAGAATATTCCCCCAGTTTCCCTGGGGTTCGATGAGCAGATCACGCTGTCCTATCTGAACCAGGGCATCCCCAATGGAGGCATCTCCATGGGGATGGAACTGCATGGTATGCCCGATGATGTTGGCAACCTTGTTAAAGCGGCCATCATCCAGCCGTTTCATGGCATGCAGTATCCTGCGTTGAACCGGTTTGAGCCCGTCATTCAAATGAGGAACTGCTCGTTCGAGGATCACATAAGAAGCATAATCAAGGAACCAATCCTGGTACATTCCTGACAGGTTCAGAACCTTATAAAGGTCTGTACTTTTTGTCTTGCCTGTTTCCGGGTCAGATGATATCGGGTCCTGATCGTTACCCTCTTCACTCCATTCCAAATGTTCCATGCTCCTGCAGTGACAATAATGAAAATGTTAACCTGTTCTGTTAGCCATTGCGAAATGCGGCAGATCTCTTTCAGATCTGTTCCACAAGGTCCTCCTCAACCCGCAGGTTTTCAATAATGAATTCCTGGCGGTCGGGGGTATTTTTCCCCATGTAAAATTCTAAAAATCCTGCCACATTATCCTCTCTTCTCAAACGGACCGGATCGAGTCGCATGGCCTTACCAATAAAATGTTTGAACTCATCCGGTGATATTTCCCCCAATCCTTTAAACCGGGTAATTTCAGGATTCGGGCCTAATTTTTGAATGGCCTTATCTTTCTCTTCCGCCGAGTAGCAGTAAAGGGTTTCCTTCTTATTCCGTACGCGGAATAGCGGAGTTTGCAGGATATAGAGGTGACCATGTTTTACCAGGTCAGGGAAAAACTGCAGAAAGAAAGTGATCAGGAGCAGCCGTATGTGCATGCCATCCACATCGGCATCGGTAGCGATCACAACATTATTATACCTGAGGTTTTCAAGTCCATCTTCAATGTTCAATGCTGCCTGAAGCAGATTAAACTCCTCATTTTCATAAACAATTTTTTTCGTCAGCCCATAGGTATTCAATGGTTTACCTTTCAGGCTGAAAACAGCTTGTGTCTCAACATCCCTTGATTTGGTAATTGATCCGCTGGCAGAATCTCCTTCAGTGATAAAGATGGTGGTGTTGAGTCGCCTGTTGTCCTTTGAGTTATAATGGATCCTGCAATCTCTCAATTTTTTGTTATGCAGGCTGGCTTTTTTTGCTCGTTCCCTGGCGATTTTTTGTATGCTGGAGATTGCTTTTCTCTCCTTCTCCGAATCAAGGATCTTTTTATAAATGATATCAGCAGCATCCGGGTTTTTATGAAGGAAATTATCCAGTGCCGTTTTCAGGAAATCGGTAATAAAATTCCGGACGGAAGGGCCATCCGGACCAATGTCTTTTGATCCGAGTTTTGTCTTTGTCTGTGATTCAAAAACCGGTTCTTCCACTTTTATGCTGATGGCAGCAATAATGGACGCACGAACATCGGACGGATCAAAATCTTTTTTGTAAAACTCACGCATGGTTTTCACAAGCGCTTCCCGGAATGCTGCCAGGTGAGTCCCTCCCTGTGTTGTATGCTGCCCATTTACAAAACTATAGTAATCCTCACCGTACTGGTTACCATGGGTAAAGGCTATTTCAATATCATGGTTCTTCAGGTGGATGATCTCATACAGCCCCTCGCCACTCATGTTTTCTTCCAACAGATCAAGCAGGCCATTTTTCGAATGAAAACGGCTCCCGTTAAAATTAACCACCAATCCGGAATTGAGATAAACGTAGTTCCGCATCATGGTCTCGACATATTCCGAAATGTAGTGATAGTTGCCAAACATTTTCTCATCGGGTACAAACGTGACAATCGTTCCATCATCCAGATCGCAATCCTTGATTTTTTCATCCCGCACCAATTTCCCTTCAGAAAATTCAACCTCTTTCATCTTCTTTTCCCTGACCGATTGCAGCGTAAAATTTGCCGAAAGTGCATTGACTGCCTTGATACCAACTCCATTCAGTCCGACTGACTTTTTAAAGACTTTCGAATCGTATTTTGCCCCGGTATTCATTTTGGAAACGACATCCATCACTTTCCCAAGCGGTATCCCCCTGCCGTAATCTCTAACCAGCACTTTTTTCTCCTCGATTGTCACATCAATGTGCTTTCCATGCCCCATCAGGTACTCATCAATGGAATTATCAAACGTCTCCTTCAACAGGATGTAAATTCCATCGTCCTTGGATGTACCATCCCCCAATTTACCAATATACATTCCCGGTCTTTTCCGGATATGTTCACGCCAATCGAGGGTTTTTATCGTCTCTTCCGTGTAAATCGCCGTCATGGGTCATTCGAATTTTTGCAAATATATAAAAAGGAAAAGAGGGGAATGAAGCGACTTTTCAACAAAAGCAAAAGCAAGGAACAGCCTGAAAACTCCGGCATTTGAGCTTGCTTTTCATTAACTGACTGACAAACTGATCGTTATTTGATAAACTTAGAAATTATTTGTTGTTGAAAATTTACCGGTAATAAATATCAGCAACCGGAGTAATGACAACAGGTTGCCTTTTCGTTT
>CAZXGG010000024.1:18034-46342 GCA_964640125.1 uncultured Rikenellaceae bacterium | reverse complement strand
TGACCTGGCACTGCGCTATCAGAAAGATAACCTGGAATACCTGGAAACAAAATCAGCCATTCTCGTCGGGGTGGGAAAATATGAAGATGCATTGAAAGCTCTGAATAGAGCCATCTACCTCAACCCGGTTCAACTTCATCTCTATCCTGAAAGAGCTTTGGTCCATGAAAAAGCAGGAAATTTCACCGATGCCCTGCAGGATATTGATCATTACCTGGACTATATCGATAATGACCTGGAAGCCCTGCTTCTGTCAGGACAACTGAACCAGAAATTGGGCAAAATCTATCCGGCATTGGAACGATTTAACAAACTGATTGAAATGGATCAGAGTAATCCGGCTTTTTTCATCTCCCGGGGAAAAGCTTATCTGGAAGCAAGTACATACCGGTATGCAATTTACGATTTCGGAATGGCACTCGATCTTGATCCGTCAAACGATGATACCTATTTGCACCGGGGGAAAGCATACCTTGCTATCGATGATCTGGAACATGCCTGCTATGATTTCCGAAATGCCGCGGAAAAAGGAAATAAGGAAGCATCCGAGCTGTTTTACAAATACTGCCAGTGAAATGGAGTGGAGGAATGAGGAATGATGAATGAGGAATGAGGAATGATGAATGATGAATGATGAATGATGAATGGGAGACGAGTTACGCGGAAAGGTGCCCGGTGCACGACTTTGCTGAAGCTTAGTCGTGCGAAGCTTGGTACTCGGTTCTGGGTACTGGGTAGAAGAAGTTGAGAACGGGAACCGAAAACCGAAAACGGAAAACCTCTAGAACCCGTTTATCATAAATCCTCCATCTACCGGGATGCAGTGACCGGTGATGTGAGCAGATGCCGGCATACAAAGAAAAGATACTGCACCGGCAACATCAGCCGGCTTCCCAATCTTTCTCATCGGAGTTCTGGAAATGACCTCCGTGAAGTAATCCGGGTTTTGCAATAACGTTTTTACCAGGGGTGTTTCAATATACCAGGGTGCAACCGCGTTTACACGGATGTTATCTTCAGCCCACTCGGCAGCGAGATTTCTCGTAAGCTGGATCAACGCAGCTTTTGTCATGCCATAGATGGCACCTGTACGGATGTGGGTCAAACCGGCCGTTGAGCTAACATTTATGATATTTCCCTGTTCTGATTTTTTTAACAGGGGAAAGGCAAGCCGGCAGAGCTCGAACGCAGACCGCAGGTTGGTATCCATGATGTGATCGTATTCATCAGCTGAATACTCGGGTGTTTTTTTACGAATATTTACACCAACGTTATTGACCAGGATATCCAACCGGTCCCATTTCTGTGTTACCTTGTCGATGATCCTGACCCGTTCAGACATTTGGCTCACGTCAGCAGCGAGTCCGTCAATCTGATTTGTCCCGTTCATCTGTTCCATCAGTGAGGTAAGGTCCTTTACGTTCCGGGCAACGGTAAAAACGTTGGCTCCAAGGCCAATAAATTCCCGGACAATGGCTTTGCCAATGCCTTTTGTACCGCCGGTAACAAGGGCATTTTTCCCCTGCAGGTTCCATCTGTTGTCACTCATTTTTCCTTACACTTTTTGGGTAATCATGAACGCATTTGCAAATCATGATGTTTCGCAATCTTTTGCAATAGAAGCTATACCTATATCAGCAGGACCAGGATCTTTTGGTACAATTCGTTTGGATTAAATGGTTTGAGAATGAAATCATTCATTCCGGATTCCTGGACCTGTTCCTGAACCTCCATCATGACGGATGCTGTGATTGCGATAATGGGGATCGAACTGATTTTTGGATCTTTGTCAACGCGTATGGCTTTTGATGCCTCATAACCATTCATTATTGGCATATGCAAATCCATCAGGATCAGGTCATAATTATTTTTCGTCAGTTTCTCCAGGGCTTCTTTCCCATTTCCCGCATGATCCACCTGAATGCCTTTTTTGACCAGTAATTTTTCTGCCACAATCTGGTTAACCTCATTATCCTCTACGTGCAATATCCTTTTTCCTTTCAACTGGTCAAACTTCTCTTCCAGGTCCATGGTCAGCACCTGTGTTGATTTTTTAGGACTTTTTTTGAAAGTTAGCTGGAAGAAGAACCTCGAACCTATTCCGGGGGTACTTTCGACCATGAGGTCGCTATTCTGCAGTTCCAGCAGCTTTTTACTTATGGCAAGGCCCAGGCCTGTTCCACCATATTTCCGGGTAGTATCAGGACCTGCCTGTGTAAAACTGTCAAAAATATATTCCAGTTTGTCGGCAGGGATCCCAATGCCGGTATCCTGAACGGAAAATTCGATTTCGACCAGCCGGTTGGTTTCTTTCATGAGCTTGATCTCGATTTTCACTGAACCTTTTTCCGTGAACTTGATAGCGTTTCCAATCAGGTTTGTAAGCACCTGGTTGAGCCTGGTTGAATCCCCCAAAACATAATCGGCAATACCGGCGTCAACCATCACCATCAGCTTCAATCCCTTTTCTTCTGTCCTGTAAATGAAGGTTTGTTTGATCCCGTTAATAAGTTCTTTGATGCTGAATGAGATCTCCTCAAAGAAGATCTTCCCTGCATCGATCTTGCTGAAGTCCAAAATATCATTAATTAGGACCAGGAGATTTTCTCCGGAGAATTTCAGGGCACTCAGGTATTCAAGCTGATCTCCCCGTGGATCCTCCTGAAATAAAAGGTGTGTCATCCCGATCACTGCATTAAGAGGAGTTCGGATCTCATGGCTCATGGTGGAGAGGAACTGCTGTTTTGCCATGGCTGCTTCTTCCGCTTTCTGTTTTGCAATAATCAGGTTTTGTTCGGCTCGCTTTCGATCGATGGATAGTCCTGCCTGGCTGGAAATGAACTGAAGAATTTGCAAGTCCCGTTCAGAAAAGGCATTTTCATCATCATAGCTCTGGAGGCTAATCACGCCAATAATTTCATCTTCTGCCCGCAGGGGTACTCCCAGCCATACTTTGCAGGGTGTTCCGACAAGATCGACCTCCCCTTTTTCTTCCAGCTCGGATATGATCATACTATCAGCCAATACCGGTTTATTCTGCCGGATAACATAAGCTGTCAGTGTTTTCCCGACAGGGATACTGTCAAACTGATCTTTTTCATCCCTGAAGAAAGGCAGTGTTAAGGAGTCGGTCTCTTTGTTATATAAGGCGATGAAAAAGTTTTTTGTATCCATGATCGTTGAGAGCTGCTCCTTAATGATCTGGAATAATTGGTCAAGGTTCTCGGTAGTATGGACAGCCTTGGAGATCTCATAGATCAGTTGCTGGACTCTTTCTATCCTCTTTCGTTCACTGATATCCCGGTAGATACCGAATACGCCAATCTGTTTATTCTTGATTATTACCGGGGTTCCCAGGAGTGAAACATCAATCAACGCTCCATCTTTCCGTTTTCTTACCGTTTCCATGGATACAGTGTTCCCGCTGGCAATGCTGTTTGTTATTCGTTGTGCTTCTTTTAACAGTTTCCCGGTGGAAATCAGTTTATCCAGTTCTTTGCCAATTGCTTCTTTTTTCGTATATCCAAACAGTTTTACAAACTCGGAATTCATCCGCAGGAGTTTCCCCCTGTTATCCGTTTCTACGATCACTTCCGGCGCACTTTCAATCAGGTGTTCCAGCAGTGCTTTTTCAGTTTGCAGTTCCTCCTGTGCTTTTTTCTGGGAAGTCAGATCAAACATAACACCCCGAAATCCAACCGGTTTTTTATTTTCCAGGATCGGATCGACATAAGCCAATGCAGGGAATCTGCTCCGGTCTTTCCTGACGGCAGTCAGTTCGAAAGCATCGATCTTTTCTCCCTTGATCTGGCGCAGCAGTTGAAACCGGGCTTTCCTGAAACCTGCAGGGGTGAGCAGATCGTCAAACAGTATCCCCTGCCTTACCTCTTCCTTTGTGTATCCGAATGATTCCACTGCATAGGAATTTGCATAGGAAAGATGCCCTTCCATTGTTGCTTCACAGATAATAGCAGGAAAGAGCTCGGCAAACTCCCTGAACCGCTGTTCACTCCGTTTCAGGTTCTCTTCCTGTCGTTTGAGTTCGGTATAGTCTTCGTATATTGCAACTATCTCGTCTGTGGGGAGTTTATAAACCAGGTTTTTTCTCCATCCGGAAATCCGTCCATCCTTATAAAATGATACTGGAAGAATTTCAGATTCTCCCGTTTTGTATACCCGTTTTAGTGAATCGAAAAACCCGAATTCTTTCACAGTGGGAAACACATCCGTTATCCTTCTGCCAATTACTTCACCCGCACTGATCTTTTCAACCTTTTCTGCAGCAGCATTAAATTCCAGGAACACAAAATCCTTCCCTTTATCTACTGCCTGATACACAGCAACACAATTGCTCATATTCTCAAATATGAGCTTGTACCTTGATTCAGCTTGCTTCAGGATTCTTTCCGCCTTTTTTTTCTCTGTAATATCGTTGATGATAGTGAGCAAACATGGCTCATCATTCAGCATGATGGTCTCAGCAGAAAACAACCCGATGCGCTGATCACCTGATTTTGTTTTGATCTTCACTTCATGGTCCCGGACCTTTTTTCTTTTTTGAAGATCAGACAGGAATTTGTTTTGCTGTACGATATCTACAAATAACTGCAGATCGGCAGATGTACGACCTATGATCTCTTCCCGTTCATATCCAAGAGCATCTAAAAATGCCTTATTGACATCCATATAGGCAGAATCGCGAAAATTGCTGATGGCCATCAGGGCCGGGTTCGAGTGAAATGCTTTGAAAAAGATTTCAGGGGAATGGCTTTCTGCGATGAATTCTACCTGGTCGGCCCAATCTGTTTCAAGCTCTTTTATACTCTTCTCAAGGAATTTGATTCGTTCCTTTAATCTTTCATTTAAATCCTTAAGTTCCTGATATGTCGGTTTTTTACCCATATTGTCTTACAAAATGAGTGTAAAGGATATAAACTTTACCGGTCTATTAAAGCATATACCTGATGAAGCGAATGAATTGGTCAACGTCTGCAACAGTCTGAAAACAGAGGAAAGATAATAAAAATTTATAAAAATCAACGAAATGTACATAGGAGGGAGGATATCCTGAAGGATTAAATCATCTATGATGGTCTGATCGTTATTTTTCCGGTTCCTGCTCGTATCATTTTTCCGATAATTGCTGCTTCCTTAATCCCTTTTTGGTGAAGATCCTTAAGGAGGTTCCTGCTATCTTTTTCCGGAAGGGAGATGAGTAACCCTCCGGATGTTTGAGCATCTGACAGGATTGCTCTGTCGAGGCGGGATATTCCGGGGTTCCAGGTTGTGTCTTTTTCGACGTGTTTCATGTTGTTCAATGTTCCTCCCGGGATGACGTTTGCTGCAGCAAACTCTCTGACCCTGGAGAGCAGGGGTATACGATTGGCATACAGTTCTGCATCGACCTGGCTTGCTCTTGTCATTTCCAGCAGATGCCCGAGCAGTCCGAATCCTGTAACATCGGTGCAGGAGGAAACGGGATAATCCTTCATCAGGGCAGCAGCGGTTTGATTCAGTAAAGCCATCATCTCTATTGCTTCGTTTTCCGTTTTTTGATCAAGCATTTTTCGTTTCATTGCTGTCGAAAGAATACCTGTTCCGATCGGTTTGGTCAGAATAATCATGTCTTCCGGCTGGCCACCGGCATTAGAGATGATCTGTTTCGGATGGACCAGTCCCGTAACAGCCAATCCGAATTTTGGTTCCGTGTCTTCGATGGAATGTCCGCCAAGGATAGCAATGCCGGCTTCTGAAGCTGTATGGTTGGCTCCATCCAGGATCTGCTCGAGAACACTTAACGGCAAACGATTCACAGGGAACGCTACAATGTTCAAGGCAAAAACCGGAGTTGCCCCCATAGCATAAATATCACTCAGTGCATTTGCCGTAGCAATTCTTCCAAAATGATAAGGATCATCCACAATTGGAGTAAAAAAATCGATGGTATGAACCAGTGCTGTTTCATCATTTATTTTGTAAACCGCAGCGTCATCCGAGGTCTGATGCCCGAGTAAAACATTGGGATCGGAGGAAGCTGGTATGTTTTTGATAATCTGTTCCAGATCCTGTGGACGAATCTTGCATGCACATCCCAATCCGTGCGTATATTGTGTTAATCTCACATTCTTTTGCGGGGTATGAAGCAATACCTCTTCTTTTGTCTCCGATTCAATTTTACGGAAAATGCCGATAATCTCCTTTGCAGCCCGGTCGATGTCACTTTCCGTTGTATCCCTTCCGGTGGAGAAGCGAATGGAGCCCATGCTGTATTCCGATGGAACATTCATTGCCACCAGGACAGATGATGTAACTTCCTGATCCGAATGACAGGCAGCTCCGGCTGAAGCTGCAATTTCCTGAAGTTCGGAGAGCAGGGTATTTGCTTCAACTCCCGGGAATCCTATGTTTGTGGTATTTGGCAGCCGTTTTTCCCGATCCCCGTTAACCCGGATTGAAGGAATTCCCTCCTCCAGTTGTTTTTCCAGCCGGTCTCGCATTCTCTTCAGATGAACAGGAAGTGTTCCAAGATCCCTGATGGCAATTTCGCAGGCTTTTCCCAACCCGACAATTTCAAGGACGTTTTCCGTTCCAGCTCTGAGGTTCATTTCATGATCTGCTCCATGGATAATTTTCTCTACGGTTGTTCCCCGTTTAATGAAAAGTGCCCCGATCCCTTTTGGTCCATACAGTTTATGTCCGGCAACCGACAACAGATCAACGCCAAGCTCTTTCACATTTACATCAATCTTTCCCATTGTCTGGGCAGCATCGGAATGAACTGCGACCTTATGCTTCCTTGCAATTTCAACAACAGCCCGTATGGGCTGGATAGTTCCCACTTCGTTGTTTGCATGCATCACACTGATCAGTATCGTCCCGGGATTAATGCTTTTCTCTAACTCCTCCAGGATGATTATCCCATTGCTGTCAACCGGCAGATAGGTTATCTGAAAACCATTCTTTTCCAGGTATTTAACTACTTCAATAACCGATGGATGTTCGATCGATGAAACGATAATATGATTGCCTTGCTCCCGGTGTGCATAGGCATATCCTTTTAATGCCATGTTATTGGATTCCGTTCCTCCACTGGTAAACAGGAGTTCATCCGGATCGCAGCCAAGGGCAGATGCCACTTGTGACCGTGCTCGTTCCACCGCTTTTTTGGTTTCAATACCAAACCAGTGTGAACTCGATGGGTTCCCGAAATACCTGTCCAGATAAGGCTTCATGCATTCCGCCACCTCCGGATGTAGCGGAGTGGTGGCATTATAATCCAGGTAAATTTTTTTCATGTCTGCGTGATGCTATCCTTGACGGTTTTCGTATAAAAAGCACAATACTCTTTCAGACCGCACTCCGGGCACTTTGGTTTACGGGCCTGGCAGGTATACCGGCCATGCAAAATCAGCCAGTGATGCGCAATCGGTATGAGGCTTTCCGGAATCCATTTTACCAGTTGCCTTTCTGCTTCCAGGGGTGTCCTTGCATGCCTGGTTAAACCAATCCTTTCGGATACCCGGAAAACATGTGTGTCGACCGCAAGAGCAGGTTTTTTGAATACAACCGAAGCAATTACATTAGCACTCTTTCGCCCGATACCCGGAAGTTGCTGAAGCTTGTCAATATCCGAGGGTACAACTTCATTAAACTCCTCTACCAGCATCTCTGCCATTCCTTTCAGGTGTTTGGATTTGTTGTTTGGATAAGAACAGCTTTTTATGAATTCAAAAATCTCCCGGGTGGTGGCCCTCGCAAGCTCCCTGGCAGTCGGGTACTTGCGAAGAAGAGCAGGAGTGATCAGATTGACCCTTTTGTCAGTACATTGTGCCGAAAGAATGACAGCAACCAGCAGTTCATAGGGAGTTGAATATTTTAGTTCTGTTTCGGCAGCTGGCTGATGCTCCAAAAAATAGGCTGTGATCCTGTCAAATCGTTCTTTCCTGGTCATCCGGATAATCTTACTCGAAGCAAATATAATAAGGAATCATTGCAATACTAAAAAATATTACCTACGTTTGTTCCTGTAACATGCAGCACGATGAACTATTATATTCATTTTTATTATTTCAATATTGACCAGTAAAGGGGAAACCTTATATCGTATGGAAAGGTCCCCGCTGTGGGACTTTTTTTTTGCCCCCAAATAGATAAGACCTATGGAAAATCAAGGAAGTCCGGCTACATATTATTTCTATTTTAAGGAAACCTGATGTGGGACTTTCTTGGTTATGTCATGTCCAGGAGTCCCGGGAAAAGGGACTTTTTTTTTTGGAGATTACCTGAAATAGAGCCGTATGAAAACCGGAAAGCAAAAAGTATGTAAAAGTAAATGAGGCATTATCAGATGAAATTGAAACCGGACATGGAAAAAGCTGATCACGGGATAAAAAGAATAGCCATTCAAGGTGGGTATGGCGCTTTTCATGAAATAGCAGCCATGCACTACTTCAACTTGGAAGAGATCGAGATTGTCCCGCGAAAAACCTTCAAAGACTTGTTCAAGTCCTTGAAGATGAGACAAGTGGATTATGGTATCATGGCTATTGAAAACTCACTGGCAGGTAGCATCCTTCCAAATTACACACTGATAAGGGAGTCAAAACAGCGGATTATCGGGGAGATTTACCTCCGCATAAAACAGAACCTCGTAGCGCTTCCAGGTATTACCATCGATGAGCTGACCGAAGTTTACTCACACCCTATGGCTATATTACAATGTCAGGAGTTCTTTGATCAATATCCACATATCCGGTTGATTGAAAGTGCTGATACTGCGTTAAGTGCGAAAGAGATACAAGAAAAAAAAATGAAGAGTACAGGTGCAATCTCAAGTCAGCTTGCTGCTGAGAAGTACGGATTGGAAGTCCTTTTTTCAGGTATTGAAACCAATAAAATGAACTATACCCGCTTCCTGATTGTAACCGATAACGGGGATAAACCGCCGGAAAAGGAGATCAATAAATCTTCTATCTGTTTTGCATTGTCGCATACTATTGGGGAGCTGTCTAAAATTTTATCGATATTGTCCTATTACAACATGAACCTGACCAAAATACAATCCCTGCCCATCGTGGGCGGAGACTGGGAGTACCAGTTTTATGTAGATATGGAGCTGGAGGATTATGCGCTTTATAAAAAAGCCATTAAGGCGATTGAACCGTTTACAAGCGACCTGGGAATACTGGGTGAATATAAAAAAGGGAGGAAGATATTATGACCCCGGTGATGGCAAATAGAATTAGCAGGGTTAGTGAATATTACTTTTCAACCAAGCTGAAACAAATTGAGGAGATGAACCGGTCCGGCACAGCCGTGATAAACCTGGGCATTGGAAGCCCTGATCTCCCACCGTCGGAAAACGTGATCGGAAAACTGGTTGAAAGTTCAATGAAACACGATAATCACGGCTACCAGAGTTATCGTGGCATCGGATCCCTTCGGCAGGCTTTCGCTGCATGGTATAGAAAATATTACCGTGTTGATCTTGATCCCCTTCATGAGATCCTTCCGTTAATGGGATCGAAAGAGGGAATATTTTACATCTCCATGGCATTCCTGAATGAAGGGGATAAAGTCCTTGTTCCGGACCCGGGTTATCCAACCTATAAAGCAGTTTCTGAATTGGTGGGAGCGGAAGTAATCACCTATGATTTGAGAGCGGAGAAAAAATGGTACCCTGAGCTGGACAGACTGGAAAAGATGAATCTTACACAAGTTAAAATCATGTGGGTTAATTACCCTCATATGCCCACCGGAGCAAAAGCAACGAGAGCATTGTTCCAGGAATTGGTTGATTTTGGAAAGCGTCATGACATGCTTGTATGCAACGATAATCCATACAGTTTTATCCTGAATGATGATCCCCTCAGTCTGCTGGATGCGAAGAGATCAATAGAGACAGCACTGGAGTTAAATTCGCTCAGTAAATCACACAATATGGCTGGCTGGAGAATCGGAATGGTGACAGGTAATAGAGCGTTTATCGATCACATCAATACCGTAACAAGCAATATTCAATCGGGCATGTTTTTACCAGTGCAACATGCTGCAATTGAGGCACTTGATCATCCCCGTTCCTGGTATAATCAACTGAATAGAGTATACTCTGGCAGGAGAAAACGGGTTTGGCAACTGCTCGACCTGCTTCACTGTACCTATGAGAAGGAACAGGCAGGACTATTTGTCTGGGCAAGGATCCCGGGAGAGACTGACTCCTTTGGTTTTTCTGATGAAATTCTGGAACGAGCCAGGGTGTTTATTACGCCGGGAGGAATCTTTGGGAAGAATGGAGTGAATTACATCCGGATTTCTCTCTGCTCCCCGGAAGAGATTCTCCTTGAATCAATTAAGAGAATAAAACAAATCGTTCAATAAAATGACAATCAAACTGAACCTTGAAGAAGTTTCCCTGTCAGGGATTGCCGGTAAACGGCCCATCATTGTGTCGGGACCCTGCAGTGCTGAATCGGAGTACCAGGTAGTGGAGACAGCTAAACAATTGGAGAAACTGAACGTACATGTGTACCGGGCAGGCATCTGGAAACCAAGAACCAGACCAGGTACATTTGAAGGCAGGGGAACGGTTGCTCTCCCCTGGCTGCAACGCGTTAAAAAGGAAACACGGCTGTTGATTACCACTGAAGTAGCTAATCGACAGCATATCAGGGAAGCACTGAAGTATGGAGTCGATATCCTCTGGATTGGAGCCAGGACTACTGCAAATCCCTTTGCCGTGCAGGAACTGGCTGATGCATTACACGGGCTGGATATTCCCGTTTTTATTAAAAACCCGATCAATCCCGATATTGAACTCTGGATCGGAGCAATTGAACGGATTAATAGAGCTGGAATTAAAAAAATCATTGCGATCCACAGGGGATTTTCAAGTTATAGAAACTCACATTTTCGAAATAATCCACAATGGGAAATACCCATTGAACTGAAACGAAGAATACCTGAATTACCAATTTTGACCGATCCCAGTCATATTTGCGGAACTAAGGAATTTATTTTTGAAATTTCACAGCGCGCTATGGATCTCAACTTCGACGGCCTGTTTATTGAATCCCATATCAATCCTGAAGAAGCACTAAGTGATAAAAATCAGCAAATTACACCTAAAGAACTTGGAAAACTGCTGAATAGAATCGTATTCAGGTCACTGACCATAACAGATAGTAAACTGATAAATATACTTACCAAGTTAAGAACTCAAATCGATCAATATGATGATGAGCTTCTCGATATTTTTGAGCAACGGATGAACATATCAGAAACCATCGGGAAATTTAAAAAGGAAAACAACATTACCATCTTTCAACCCGGGAGATGGGAGGAAATTGTTGAAAATCGCATCAAGCAAGGTGAGAAGAAGGGTTTGAGCACGGAATTCATAACCAAAGTGTTCAAAGCCATTCACCAGGAATCAATTAACCGGCAAAACCGGGTGATGAATTGAGTGGAAAACAAAAGTTGGGCAAAGTTGTTATTTTTGTAGCTCATTGCTGACCGGGAAAATGGACAGAACATGAAAGAGATTGAAATACAGACGGCATCCGGCCGATCACGTATCATCCTCGGAGGACACCTGAATGATCTCTTGCAGTACATTCCGAAGATGAATGTAATCATCATTACCGATGAAAACGTTAATAAACACTATGCCGGTCGGTTTCCGCCCTTTCCTGTAATTCAAATCGGAGCGGGTGAAGAGATTAAAAATCTGGATACAGTTCAGGTTATCTACAACCGGCTGATAACCCTGCATGCCGACAGGTCTACGTTTATCCTTGGGATCGGGGGCGGTGTGGTCTGTGATATTACAGGATTTGTTGCTTCGACCTTTCTTCGTGGCCTTAATTTTGGCTATGTCTCAACCAGCCTCCTCTCACAGGTGGATGCAAGCCTTGGTGGTAAGAATGGAGTAAATTTTTCTGGTTATAAAAACCTGATTGGCATTATACGTCAACCGGTTTTTGTGCTCTGTGATCCGGACATGCTGAATACTCTTCCCGAGGGGGAGTATATTTCTGGTTTTTCAGAGATTGTGAAACACGCTATCATACGGGATGAACAGATGTTTCAGCGAATTGAGAACAACCTGGAAAAGGTGAAGAGCCGGAACAGGAACCTTATCCTCGGGTTAATATCCGACTCGATCAGGATCAAAGCTTCGATCGTAGAGGAAGATGAAACCGAACAGGGATTGAGAAGGCTTTTGAACTATGGACATACCTTTGGACATGCCATCGAAAAAGTCCACGGTCTAAAACATGGAGAGGCAATTGGTTTAGGCATGGTGATGGCAAACCGGTTTGGGCTAAAAAAAGGAGTTGTCCCCCCGGAAGAAACAGACAGAATAACGCGCCTGCTGGAAAACCTGGGATTGCTGAAAGAAGTGAAACTGGACAAGGAAATGATCTGGGAGGCCGTGCTGGTGGATAAGAAGAAATTTGGGGAGGAGTTGTATTTTGTATTGATTAACCGGATAGGAAACGGATATGTTGAAAGGGTTTCACTGGAAGAACTGCAGCTGTTTCTTCATGAATTCAAAATGTAACCGGGCAACTGTAACGTTTTTAAATGAAAAGGATCATCAGCCCGTCAACGATCAATGGAGCAATTCATGCTCCCTCATCAAAAAGCATGATGCAGCGGTGTATTGTTGCTGCACTTCTGGGGGAAGGCCAAACCTCCATCATGAATCCATCACTATGTGATGACACTCTGGCTGCATTGAGAATCGCTGAACAGTTGGGAGCAGCGGTTACCCTGGAAAATGATCAGGTCAGGATCTCCGGAGGATTCAATCCAAGAGAAGAAGTGTTACACTGTGGCGAATCGGGGTTGGCTGCTCGGATGTTTTCGGCGGTTGCCTCCCTCCATCATGCTCCCGTTACCCTGACCGGCCTGGGATCACTGAAAAACAGACCCTTTGGCATGATAGAGGATCCCCTGTCTGAACTGGGAGTGGAGTGCGAAACTACAAACGGTTTTATCCCAGTCAGGGTGAAAGGACCCATGAAAGGAGGAAGGGCAAGGGTGGATGGATCAACCACTTCCCAGTTTCTTACCGGTCTGTTGATGAGCCTGCCTGTTGTGAACAAAGATTCTGAACTCCTGGTACGAAACCTTAACAGTAAACCCTATATCGATGTCACACTGAAAGTGCTGCGGGATTTTGGGATTGAGGTGGAAAACCAGGTGTATACCCGTTTCCTGGTGAAGGGAAATCAACACTACAAGGCACGGGAATATGAGGTGGAAGGTGACTGGAGTGGAGCAGCATTTTTGCTGACTGCGGGTGCCCTTAATGGGAAAGTGAAGGTAACCGGAATTCAGAAAGATTCCCCGCAGGCTGACAGAAATATAGTTGCTGCCCTCGAGAGGGCAGGAGCAAGGGTGAACATTATGAACGATACGGTGGAGGTGATCGCCGCAGACCTGGTCCCGTTTGAATTTGATGCAACGGAATGCCCGGACCTCTTTCCTCCCCTGGTGGCACTGGCCGCACATTGTACAGGGATTACCATATTAACCGGTACCGGGCGGTTGAAATCGAAAGAGAGTAATCGCGCTTTGGTCCTTAAGGAAATTTTTTCAAACCTTGGTGTTCGGATTGATCTGGAAAAGAATCGGATGATCATTCATGGTGGCAGGGTCGAAACCGGATCACTCCACGCTTCCAATGACCACCGCGTTGCAATGGCTGCCGCAATTGCCGGAATAAAAGCTGCCGGGAAGGTCGAAATCAGAGGATCGGACTGCGTATCAAAATCATATCCACACTTTTTTGACGATTACATAAAAATGGGAGGAAAAGCAGATGAATAGTTTTGGACGAATATTCAGGGTGACGGTTTTTGGTGAGTCGCATGGTCCATTGGTTGGTGTTACGATCGATGGATGCCCTGCCGGAATTTCACTTGCGGATCCGGATTTTAAGAAGGATCTCGGGAGAAGAAAGAGTGGGGCAAAGGGAACAACACCCCGTGCCGAGAAAGACCTGCCATCCCTTGTCTCCGGTGTTCATAATGGAAAAACAACCGGAGCACCCGTTACACTGCTCTTTAAAAACGAAAACATAGCATCCAGGGATTATTCCCTGTTTGATGATATTCCAAGACCCGGACATGCAGACTTTGTGGCCTCGAAGAAATTCAGGGGCTTTCAGGATGAAAGGGGAGGAGGGCATTTCTCAGGCAGGATCACCATCGCCCTGGTGGCAGCCGGTGTACTGGCAAAGAAAATGATACAACCGGTGAACATTCAGGCAGCATTGATTGAAGCCGGAGGTATCGATGATATTGATAAAGCCGTTGAACTGGCTGAAAAAGAAAACGATTCAATCGGTGGAATAATCCAATGTATTGCATCCAACATACCGGTTGGCCTGGGGGAACCTTTTTTCGACTCGGTGGAGTCGGTGATCAGTCACCTGGCATTTTCTGTCCCCGCCATTAAGGGTATTGAGTTTGGTGCCGGATTCGCTGCAGCCAGAATGAGGGGAAGTGAACACAACGATTCACTCATTTCATTGGATGGAAAAACAGATACCAATCATGCCGGTGGTATCAATGGGGGAATATCAAACGGTAATGATCTGGTTTACAGGGTGGTGGTAAAACCAGCCTCCAGTACATCTAAAAAACAACATACGATGAATGTAAAAACAGGTGAAATGGCAGACCTGGAAGTGGCAGGCAGGCACGATCGATGCATTGCCCTGCGTGTTCCGGTAATTATTGAAGCGGTTACAGCCATTGCACTTGCTGATTTTTTCCTGCTTGAAAACCAGGCAGGAAGGGTTAAATAATGCATGTATGAAAAAGATCTTAATCCTTGGAGCCGGGAAAATGGGATCATGGCTCGCCGAGTCGTTATGCCTCGATTTTGACGTGGCAGTACACGATAAAGAGTTGAAGAAGTTACGGTACTTTTTTAAAACCAAACGGCTGGTCTCATCCTACGAGATGCATGAGTTTGCACCGGACATCATGATCAATGCAGTAAACCTTCACAAAACAATTGAAGCGTTTGAAGAGGTTATACCGCTGTTGCCCGAAGAATGCATCCTTGCAGATATTGCCTCCGTAAAGAACGGACTGCAGGACTACTACTCCCATTCCGGGAGACGGTTCGTATCCACCCACCCCATGTTTGGTCCGACGTTTGGGAATGTGAAAGAGCTGAAAAATGAGAATGCGGTGATCATTAAAGAATCTGACCCGGAAGGAAAAACCTTTTTCCGCTCCTTCTATGAATCCCTCGATCTGAATATCTTTGAATATTCATTTGACATGCATGACGAAACCATCGCCTATTCACTATCCATCCCCTTTTCCTCGACTATGGTTTTTGCTGCCTGTATGAAGAAACTTGAGGTCCCCGGTACAACCTTTAAGAAACACCTGGATATAGCAAAAGGGCTGCTTTCTGAAGATGATTACCTCTTAACCGAGATCCTGTTTAATCCCTATACCCTGGAACAGGTTGAAAACATCAATTCCCGATTACACGACCTCATCGGGCTCATTCAGAATAAAAACGGGGAGGGTATCCGCGAATTCCTCAATATGCTAAGGGAAAATATTCAAATGAGTTAGCTTCTAAGGCCTGCGAGGCAGGCAGACTTCAGGCAATTAACCGGCTATTGAAGCTCCATAACCAGCATCCGCGTGGATTCTTCGGTGATTTTAAAACGCTCATCAATCCGGTGTCCCATGATCCAGACAATCTTGTCACCGCTGGTAAGGATCCAGGTGTTTTCCTTATCGTGGATCGAAAACTTGTTATCAACAAAAAAGTCGCTCACCTTTTTGATGTTGGTCATTCCCAGTGGCTGGAAGTAATCACCCCTTCGCCATTTTCGGATGATCAGGGGGAAATCCAGAGAATCCAGATCGATACAGGCAATCCGATTGTCACGGGGGAATTGAAGCTTCCCGGGAACTTCAGACTGTGTAAAGGATACGGGAATGGGTTGTGAAATATGGATCACATCCTCCTCGATGTAGAACAGTTCCCTTTCATGCTCCGGCAGTTCGGTAATAATGAGCTCTTCCCGGTCTTTGATAAGCCGGTGGGTGGGGGAGAAAAATTGTTTTCCTGCAATCCCGTCCAGACTGGCAATGATATCAACCACGGTTTGTTTCGGGAAATGGTAGGGGCGGATGAATTCATACAGGTAGGTGGATGCCGGGTGAAGCTTTTTAAGCTCTGGTATATTGATTAATACTTTCCCATCGAGCTCACTCATAACCTCACTCTTTTTATTTTCAATCGTTTCCATGTAAACCCGCTCAACATCGTTCAGGTTGGAAATGGTTTCGAGAGTGTTCTTTCTAAACCTTGGGTTTATGTTTAGGAATTCAGGAATCACATGATGCCGAATCCGGTTACGGGAATACTTCACAGTTTTATTGCTGGAATCTTCCCTGAACCGGATCTGATTTTCGTTACAATAGGATATGATCTCTTCACGGGTAGCAAACAGAAGTGGTCTGATGATCCTTCCGGTTTTCTGTTTTATTCCGGTTAAACCGCGAATTCCAGTCCCTCTTGACAGGTTTATGAAACAGGTTTCAATGACATCATCCAGGTTGTGTGCCAGTGCAATATATTGATATTCGAATGATTTTCTGATCTCTTCAAACCAGGAATACCTGAGGTGACGGGCAGCCATCTGTATTGAGATCCCCTGGTCCCTGGCATGTTTCTCTGTTTCAAACCGTTCAATATGCAGTTTTAAGCCGTGTTCAAGACAGAAAGCTTCCACGAAAGATTCATCCCCATCTGACTCATCTCCCCGCAGAAGAAAGTTGCAATGTGCTACTGCGACATAAAAATCTCCCTTCAGAAACAGGTCAGTCATAACCATTGAATCAATCCCTCCGCTGACTGCCAGCAGGATCTGATCCTCGGGTTGAAAAAGTGCGTGTTCTTTAATGTAGTCCCTGAATGCATCCAGCATTGCCTGAATCGAGTTCAATTGCTCTTTTTGATGAATGGAAAAGATACGGATTTTTTTCTATATGCAGAAACAAAAACAGCCTGTCAATGAAGAAAGTGGAAGCCAGATCTTAGGATTAACGGAACCGTAGCGGTTCGGGAGTGATGAAATTGAAGTTCTGCGGATCCAGCAGCTTTTCTCCGGAAATGGAGAGCATATTTGGGGAATATACATCGGGTAAGTTCGGGTAAAATGCCAAGCGAATCTGGAAGGTTTTAAACACCAGGTTCTCATTTCTGATTCGGATACCAAACCCCAAACCGGAATAGAGGCGGTTCTTGAAAATGTTCTGGTCATAGGCACCGATCAGAGCCATGTCGGCAAAGCCATAGAAGGCAAACCGGAATCCGTAGATGAAGATGGGAGTAAAGGCTACTCCCTCAAGGTTAAGAGCAAGGCGATGTGTGCCTTCCAGACCTTCTCCTGTTAATCCCCGGATCCCCCTGGTATTGTTGATGCTGATTTCTTCATCAAGGGAGGGCCTGATGCCTATCGTATAATCCAGTTTGACAAACTGCCGGAAATTGCACCTGCGCAAACTGAAAAGGTTGGTAAAGTAATTTGCTTTTGCCTGTATCATTCCTTGCTTATAGGCTCCGTTGCTAACAAATCCCCCTATTGCAAAGGAGGATTGGAGGTAACCAAACTGCCTCAAATAATTTCCTGCCGAGAAATGCAGGCTGGTATAAAACCGGTCGCCAAATTCATTCTTTTCAAAACCTCCGGTCACTTCTACCAGGGATCCGTATGGAATATCCTCGGTTCTTCCAAAATTGTAAATCAGGTTGGTCTCATAAAAGTTTTGTTTGGAAAATGCGATGCTCCCAAGGAATAACTCGTAGTCCTGGAGAGCATGGAATATGTTGGATGATATCCCCGGCTTTTCAAACACATTGTTGTGAATAAACCGTGCAGCGAGAATAACCCTCGACCGGCTTTCCGGATCGATTAAAAAACTTCTACCCAACCAATAGTCCTGGTAATTTCCTTTGAACCAGCCAATGGTATCGGTTCTGATGAGCCTGGACTGGAGGGAGATATTGATTCCTCCGGCATATTTGGTTCTTGGGGTAACGAACCTGCGGGAAAGACTCCCACCATAAAATTTGCGATATTCCCCGTTCATAAAGATGATTTCACTCCGGATAAAACTCCCCCTGATGTTTGGGACCCGGTAGAATGCCTCAAATCCTAACGGAGAGATGGTATCATAATCTTCAAACGGATCGGGTTTATAATCAAAGAGCAGGTTCCCGTGGAGTTCATGGCCAGTCCCAAAAAGGTTTCTTTCATACAACTCGATGACCGTTGGTTCAACCCCATCAAACGCCATACTGAAACCAAGGGAATAGAGATCTTTGGTTATGACATATACATCTGCATAATCTTCTGATACAGGGATAACCTGGATCCTGGCATCATAAATAAATTTCAACCTTCTTAATACCCGTTCGTTATCTGCCAGGATTTGTGGATCGATCTCATCACCCACTTTAAAAAGCAGGTTATTCCTGATTATTTTTTCGTTGGTGTAGAAGTGAAGTTTATTCAGCGTTGAACCGATCCATGTTGTGGAAGTGACGGCAGTATCCAGTACTGTAGGTCCAAAAATATCAGTCGCTATCAGCTTGATGTTCCGTATTTTCTTTCCCTGGTGAACCAGGTAATCATCCTCACTCTTCCGCTGCTCTTTTTTATCAGCGGTCCGGGTTGGTTCAACAAACAACACCTCATGGAGCAGCCTGCTCCATAGTTTCTGTGATGCTTTGCTCTCGAGTGAGTCGTAGAAGTTGGTTGATTTTGTATAGACCTCTTTCTCTATGGTGAACTGAGAATTAGCAGGTAATACCAGCACGGTATCACGTGGGATGAACAGAATTTTGTTTTGAAAAATAATGTAGTTCCCGCCTTTGATCTGAACCGTATCGGGTAGGGAAGAAACATCAGTTACATGGCCGGCAAGGCCAGGAAACGGGTTCCATCCCAAACAAAGGAATACAAGGATCCTGTAAAGGCCCATATGATATCCGGAAGCTCCCATTGTTACAATGGATTAAGGTCAGCCTGTGGTCAGCTCCTTTATTTTGCGACAAAATCCTTAGAGTCCAATAATCCCTTTCCCCTGGTTAAACCGGATGTCCCGTGGTACACCGGCTTCAGAGATCCGGTCCAGATCCCGTTGAAGTTCCTCACGGATGTATCCCTTCTCCTCCAGCAGTTGCTTTGCCGCATCATAATCACCATTACCCTGGATTACGAGGATCTTATTAGCCAGCGAATTCATGGCTTCGGTCATCTTATCAAAGTCTACCCGGTAGGTTCCGGTTACGGAATCTCTTGTGAAGGCACCCATCTCCTGGAAATAATAAAAACGGACCATGTTTGCCTTGCCGTGTGAGCTGGCTGCTCCGAAGCGGACGGATCGAAAAATGCCGGCCATGAAGGTTACATAATTATCCATCAATTCATCATCATCAAGCTCTCCCATATCAGCCAGTTGCGTGATCAGGTAAAGCCCCAGAATATCGGCTTTGCCTTCCTCAAGGGCACTGTATTGCTCCTTCAACGCATTTCTGACAGTTCCCTGATCATTCAGTGTATTCTTAATGCCAAGCCCATGAGACACTTCATGAAACATGGTATTTTCAAAAAATGCATTAAAGGTGATGTATTTCTGCTGTTCTTCAGTAATCAGGATTTCGCTTATCGGGAGGAGGATCTTTTCAAATTTATACCGCATGGCATTTTTAAGCTGCAATTTACGGCTCCCTTTTTCGATATGAACTCTTTCGTCGTTTGGAAGGTTTATAGCAATGGTTTTACTGCCGGCATTGCAGTCCCCCGCATAGTAGATAACATCATATACACCAAGATCTGAGCCGCTCCCCGGAATTTCCGATTTATATTCATCCGGCACGGGCAGGGTTTGTTGAAGATCGGGTAGGAGGGCAGCATATTTATCAAGTTTGCTACTCCACTCCATATCCTTCAGGAGGATGAACGCTTCATGAGCAGCTTTGTATCCGAACAAACCATCTTCATAGTTTTCAATGGGTCCGACAACAAAATCAATGGAATTGGTTTTCATATCCATCCAGGCAAGGTCGCTGGCCAGGTAATCATCCGATAGCAGGGCTTCAGCACGCAGTGCCAGGTAGTTTTTAAAACCGGGATCTTCAGCCAGTTCGGCTGCCGATCTGATCAATTCAGCAGCTTTTTCAATATGTTCCTTAAATGCTTCATGATAGGGAACCGGGATGAGCGATCCATTTTCGTCCCTTCGGATCAATGTATAGAGACTGGTTTTGTTTCCTGCTTCCAAACGATCAAACTCTTCTTTTGTCATATCTGCAGGGTAGAAATTTGCCCCATCGGGTTTCTGTGAAACTCCTTCAATAAAGGGCTGATTGTTGTTGAGCCTCTCCCAGGGGCCATAGTTTATCCTGATGAACTGGAGTGCTGCCGTATCGGTTATCCCGCTTATCAATTCCTCCTTATCTCCATAAGCCTCCTTCCAGAACATATGGTCCATTTCGTCTGCTGCATCAAAGAGACAGGGAAGCAACTCTTTCTGTTTATCTGATAAGGTGTTAACCAGGTCGGAAGTTAGGGTGACTTCAATGTACTCGTTGACTTTTTGCTGGATCTCTGAAATGCTCCCCCCTTCCTCAGCAGCAGGCTTACAGCCGGTTAACCATGCAGGGATAAGGAGTATGTACACAATAAGGTTACTATTTCTTTTCATTTTTTCTGTTTTTTTTTGTTTACTCTTTTTCTGAAACATCGTCCGAATTGAACTGGAAACCCAATCGCTTGCCGGTTTGCAGTATTGAACTCTGTATTTTTTTATTCATCTGGGCGACTGATGCAATTTTCACGTGATCATACGGTGGTACCAGCAGGTCAAATTCCATAGCATACAATATCGCTGTCTGGATGATCTTCAATAAGGAATTTTTATTTATAGTCTCTTTTCCGAAACTGCTGTAGAGAAAACCGAGTTGTCTCTTTCCTTCAACGAAATAATGTTTCTCCTTGTTAACAAACAACCTGGCAATGAGGTAACCAAGGTCATCTGCGCGGTTGTATTTGAACGAGTCGGAAAGGAAATTGTAGATGTTGATGATCCCGCAGTAGGAGTTGGTTTTATCCTTTTGTACATAGGAGGTTTTCCATACACCATGTTCCCGGTTAAATTCAAATATGTTTGAGTGCATGCTGAATATCAGCAGATCACCCGCAACCTTCAATTGTGCTTCAAACTTTCCACGGTCTTTATAATCGAGCTGAACACGCTTATCAACTCCCTTGAGCTTCAGATTGCAGCCATCTTCAATTTCCAGTAACACCTCCTTCAGAAGGTTAAAGGTTTCCAGGGAGTTGTCGTAAACAACCTGTTTGAGGTTTGCTTTTATGGCCAGGTTGTTTATTATAAGATCTTGATCTTTATCGTTTTGCATTTTATAATGGAAGATTAGGTAAGCATTGGGATTCTTCGCGTATTTCCCAAGTAAAAGTAAGAAAAAGTACCGAGTATTCCCCGAGGCTAAGATAAAATTCCTCCATTAGTAAATGCATGCTTGAAATTTGATCTCTGATTAAGCAAAATATTTTTATTAAATTTACATTGCGTTACTATAATCTTTATTCAATCTAACGAGAACCTAAAAGATATAGTGAAATAACGATAATTAATATGACAAAAATACCAAGAAATTCAGTATTGAAAATTCCTTGCCTGCTCATTTCATTTGTATTCTATATTGGTTTAATCTGTCTACTTCAGTCTTGCTCACAAACACCAGAGGAAAAATATATTGAAATACTTATTTCAAATTTGAAGCAAGAAGGCACTCCGGGAAAATTATCCATAACATACCCTTCAGATGGAACAATATTCCCTCCGGAGATTGTTCCTCCTACATTTATCTGGGATGAAACGGACCAAAGAGCCAACAAATGGTTGGTGATTGTTGACTTCAATAACGAGAATGGACGAATCACTGTATTTACCGAAAAAAAGATATGGAGACCAACATCGGGTCAATGGGAAATTATAAAAAAGAATTCAATAGAAAAAGATATTCAGATTACTGTGCTTGGAAATAACTCAGATGAACCGGAAAAAATAGTGAGTGGCTCAAGCATAACTGTCAGAACATCAAAAGATCAAGTAGGAGCACCTGTCTTTTTCAGGGCAGTTACTTTACCTTTTGAATTTACAGTTAACAATTTACACACTGTAAGCTGGCGTTTGGGGAATATAGCTTCTGAAAGTCAGCCAACGGCAGTATTAACGGATTTGCCTGTATGTGGAAATTGCCATTCTTTCTCTTCTGATGGTAACACCTTAGCAATGGATGTTGATTATGCAAACGATAAAGGGTCATATGTTATTACAAATTTTACCAAAGAAACGATTTTATCACAAGATAAAATCATTACCTGGAGTGATTATAAACGTGATGAAAAAGAGTATACATTTGGATTATTATCCCAGATTTCCCCTGATGGCAGGTATGTTCTGAGTACTGTAAAAGACCGTTCCATATTTGTGCCAAAAAATGACCTTAATTATTCTCAACTTTTCTTCCCAATCAAGGGAATTATTGCAGTTTACGACAGGGAAACACAAAAATTCTGGTCATTACCTGGAGCTGATGATCCTAAATATGTACAAAGCAATGCATCCTGGAGTCCTGATGGGAAATATGTTATTTTTGCCCGCGCTCCTTATCGGAAACATAAACTAGTAGAAAGCTCCAACCAGGTTGTTTTACCAACAGATGTAGCTGCTGATTACATTGAAGGGAAAAGAAGCTTTCAATATGATCTGTTTCGGATTCCGTTCAATGAAGGCAGAGGAGGTAATCCTGAACCATTGCCAGGTGCTTCAAATAATGGTAAGAGTAACTACTTTGCCAAATATTCTCCTGATGGAAAATGGATTGTATTTACTCAGGCACAGAATTTTATGCTTCTCCAACCGGATAGTAGACTATTTATTCTGTCTACACAGGGAGGAAAGCCAAGAGAGATGACATGCAATACGTCCAATATGAATTCCTGGCACTCCTGGTCTCCAAATGGAAAATGGCTGGTATTCTCATCCAAAGAAAGGGGACCATTTACCCAACTTTATCTGACACATATCGATGAGGATGGCAATGATTCGCCCCCTGTATTGCTGGAAAATTTCATTATTCCAGACCGCGGTGCTAATATACCCGAGTTTGTAAATATTAATCCGGATCAGGAAATTAATCTTATCGAGAATTTTTTATACAGTGGAAATTATTTCCTGAGAATAGGCTATTTTAAACTTGAAACTGGAAATCTGGAGGAAGCTTTAAAGGCACTGGATAAGGCCATTTTACAATCCCCTGAAGAACCTCTTGCTTTTGTATACCGGGGACAGGTCAAGGAAAGACTTGGTGATATAACTGGAGCCATTAAAGATTGTAACCAGGCAATTCGGGTTGATCCTGAAAATGTATTGGCATATAATAACCGGGGAATAATTCATACATCGCTAAAGAATTATGAAGAAGCTATGGATGATTTCAATAAGGCTATCAGTTTAGATCCAGAATGCTATGAAGCATATGTAAACAGGGGAATAATAAAAGCATATCAAGGGTTTAGTAGAGAAGCTATTGATGATTTTAATACCGCCATTAAAATAAATCCTGATAATGAAATGGCGTATTCCCGTAAAAAGACCGTAGAAGAGAATATGTCGAAAAATCCCTTGAGAACTCCCTGATCATCCGGCTGAATTGAAGAAAAAACTCCGCCGTTATATCTCTAAATATCCTTCAATCTCTACCAGGAGATCTTTCCTGCAAATATCTGAAATCAGGTATTGGAAATTTTCGCTTTTGAAATGTTCTTCACAAAGACGTTTTACACTTTCCATATCAACACGATTTTTAATATAGGTCCTTAAGTATGAAAAACTTTTCTTTTTAACCTCATAATGAATACCATGTTTTAATAGATTCCCGGGAGATAATAATCTATTAATATTTTCTATTGTGGTGAATGTCTGTTTTTCAACATCATCCGGGTGAGCGGTTGTTTCTCCTACAACTGCAGCTGTTCCAGAAACATAGATTCTTGTATGATCTTTTGCAATTAATAATTTCCCCCGTTCAAATTTAGGAGTAGTTTTTCTGGTAGTTTCATCACTCCCTTTCCCAACCAGTACATGATCAGAGTATTCATAAGCATCGATTTGTTCGGGATTATTTAAAGGATGAATGGAAAGATGCCCGGATGATGAAACCGCAATAAAATCAATCGTTACACCACCTGCATGGGTGCCAATACCGGTAGCTGATGGATAACCATTTTCAAAACTACTCGTTCCGTAAAAAAGGGAACGTACATCATTAAAAATCTGATAATTTTGCCGTACCGAGTCATATCCGGTTGTATCGGTAATATGCTCAATATAGTTCCATTGCCTGACTATATCTGAAAATGAGAGCTTTTCGTTGTCAAGGATCTTCTGTACCTGGGTAAACGAACCTCTAGCCTGCTCATAGAGGTTATTCTGGTATTTCGTAGTAAGCCCTGCAGCATATATTTCTTTATAGTCTGGATAATTAATTACTGAATAAGATATCTCATCAATAGATTTATGTGCTATTATAATTTCCTTTGAACTTTTATCAACATAATATACTTCTAAGGAAAGCTTTTTTTCGTTTGCAGGTGCCTGAGCGATAAAACTGGTAGTAGGTGTGAAAGATTTATAAAACTCATTGATGACCTGTATAAACAAATCAGTTTTCTTATTATAATCGTTCATGTTGTTTGCCTCAAAAAAAATTGTTTGTTTAATAACATTTTTCAAATCAATTTCCTTTTGGATACGTTCTTGATCCAATTGCTGCAAACAATCATGCATTTGTTCAAAAGGTGTTTTTCCGTATCTTGGAATTATGTATATTATATGGATGTTCAAAAAACAATCTTTATTACTCTTAAAATTCATATTGTTTGGGTCAGTTGACTTAACTTTTTGTATTACTCTCGAAAAATTTTATCAAGGAGCATTACGAATATAGCCAAAAAAAATGATGAAGAAACTGATAGTTAATTACCTGCACCCTGAATGGCAATCATTTTTAAGGGTTTGGAACAATAATAATTTTGATCATCCTCCTCCGCACGCTGTCGCCGTAGCTTCAGCGTAGGCATCCGGTTGGCAGATACGGATGACGAAGGAGTACAGGCAGAGAATAATGTCCAAAGGACTCCGATGGAGAATCTTGAAGTAGACGAAAGCTTCAACGCAGGCGAATGAGTAATTACAATGGAATTACATGAGCGTCAGCGAGTGAGATCAATACGCCTTGGCAAAAAGGACTCTTCGTTTTGAAGGTTTCCCTGTTCGTATGCACTTTCCCGGTTCATTATCGTCATCCAGTGGAATGCACCGAACGGTAGCTTTGGTTTCCTGTTTGATCAGGTTCTCTGTCTCCACGGTTCCGTCCCAGTGAGCCATAACAAATCCACCCTGTTTTCCGATAATTTTTTTGAACTGGTCATAGTCATCGATCCGGTGAAAATTTTCATTCCGGAATTTTAACGCTTTGTTATAGATGGATTGTTGAATGTCATCCAGGAGCTTTTTAACATGGGATGCGATGGCATCCTGTGAGATGGTTTCTTTGGTGAGTGTATCCCGTCGGGCAACTTCAGCTGTTTTGTTTTCGATATCCCGGGGCCCCAGCACGATCCGGACCGGCACCCCTTTGAGTTCGTACTCTGCAAATTTCCAACCCGGTTTCTGTGTATCCCGGTCGTCATACTTTACGGTTATTCCCTGGCTGGCGAGCTCTTCTTTAATCTGGTTTGCCGTTTCAGAGATGGCATCCAGTTCCTGGTCCCCCTGGTGCACAGGAACGATAACCACTTGATTTGGAGCAAGTTTTGGTGGTAGGATCAGCCCGTTATCATCGGAATGAGCCATGATCAACGCGCCCATCAATCGCGTTGAGACTCCCCAGGAGGTAGCCCACACCCAGTCCAGTTTTCCCGATTTATCCGTAAACTGAACATCGAATGCCTTGGCAAAATTCTGTCCGAGAAAGTGCGATGTGCCTGACTGGAGTGCCTTTCCATCCTGCATCATCGCTTCAATAGCGTATGTTTCAAGGGCTCCGGCAAACCGCTCACTCTCTGTTTTTGTTCCTTTGATAACCGGCATGGCCATGAACTGCTCCGCAAAGGTTGCATAAAGATCGATGATCTGTAAGGTCTCGGCAACCGCTTCTTCACGCGTACTGTGTGCTGTGTGCCCTTCCTGCCAGAGGAATTCAGTCGTTCTGAGAAAAAGGCGGGTTCTCATTTCCCAGCGCACCACGTTAGCCCACTGATTGATCAGTAATGGCAGGTCGCGGTATGATTGTATCCAGTTTTTGTAAGTGTTCCAGATGATCGTTTCAGAAGTGGGCCGGACAATCAGTTCTTCCTCAAGTTTTGCTTCTGGATCAACCACAACACCCTTCCCATTCGGATCGTTCATGAGGCGATAATGAGTGACCACGGCACACTCTTTGGCGAAACCCTCCACATGACTGGCCTCCCTGCTGAAGTATGATTTTGGAATGAAAAGCGGGAAATAGGCATTGGTGTGACCCGTTGCTTTGAACATTTTATCCAGTTCCGCCTGCATTATTTCCCAAATGGCATAACCATACGGCTTAATGACCATACAACCCCGTACTGAGGAATTTTCTGCCAGGCCAGCTTTAAGTACTAAATCATTGTACCACTGAGCATAATTTTCTTTTCTGCTGGTTAAGACTTTCGCCATTTTTATTTTTGGTATAGAATTTGATTTTATTTTGTAAATTAAAACCTTGCAAAGTAAATAAAATCTATCTGATAATTAAAAAAATTGGAGGTGAGTCATGAAAACAAGAACGTTACAATGGATAATGCCTGCAGTTTTGTTCATAGCCCTTACAGGGAATGCCGTTGCAGGAGAAAAAGACTACTCCGATAACTTTACAGACCGGTTTGGTTCACCGCACAGTCAGGATATGGTCGTAAACAATTACTACCTTGATCATGGTGATTACATTTATGACTATTATTATGCTTCCCGTATAAGGCGGTTTCACCGGCCCTTTGAAAGTTTCAGTTATTACAATTCTTATTATACCGATTGTTATTGGTATACATACGATCCGGTTTACTGGGGATTCAGTATCTACGTGGGTTCCTTCTGGAATCCTGTACGGCTCAGGGTATCGTATGGAGTTCCCATCTGGAGAACCTATTATTATGCACCCTATTATAGCTGGTATGGTCCGGCTGCCTATTCTTATTATTATGCAGGACCCTATTTTGGGGTTGTATATCGGCCTATGTATGTAAGCCGCTATTACTATGGGAACTGGTATAGCTATGGCCGCTATTACAGCAGACCTTATCATTCGGTATACATGAATCGTCCCTATTATGCAAGATACGAGGAAAATTACAACTACTATTCCAGTTCTGTAAGGAATGAAAGATCCCTTGGAAGCCGGTACTATTCAAACCGTAATTACAGCACCTCCGGTACAGGGACGCGCAGTAGGGTTCAGGGCCCGGAGTATTCAGGCCAGCAAAGAGCGGTTTCTACCGGCACCAACAGAGCCACTCAAACAGGAACACGGCAGGGGGCGGTGAATAACCGAAATGCTATCTCTACTACACCGGAAAGGACCAGGCCAGAATCGACGGTCACTCGCTCTCAAACCAGAACACAGGATAATGCTGTAAGAAGCAGGACAGGCACTGCAACCAGCAGAACTGCTGTTTCGGGTAACCGGCCCGGTCAGGTTAAAACCTCAGAAACCAGGACATCCACATCGACCGTTCGCACCAATCAGCCGATTCCATCACGAAGTTCGACAACGGTGCGGAGCACCCAGAGCAGATCGAAAGTCAATACGGAACTGAGGAAGCCATCCAGTACCAGTCGGTCAACCGGTGTTAGGTCAAGCAGTACTGCTCGTTCGAGTCAGATGAAGTCAACCCGGTCATCCGGAAGCAAAAGTCGGACTGTTGGAAAATCCTCTTCCTCACGGAAGAGAGAGTCCGGAACAGCTAAAAACACTGCCGGATCAAGAAGAAAAAAATAGAAACAATAACGAATTTTGGTTCTTCTTATCATTTTTTTACATTTGTTGACAGGAAAAAAAAGATAAACACCATTCCAATTTCGACATAACCGTAACGTACTTTGGTATAGTATTTGCATACATTTAAGTAGATGAATCGTTTGTAAA
>CAZXGG010000024.1:0-17934 GCA_964640125.1 uncultured Rikenellaceae bacterium | reverse complement strand
TAACGTACTTTGGTATAGTATTTGCATACATTTAAGTAGATGAATCGTTTGTAAAACTATTTAGCCCACAGGAGGAAAAACAATGAAAACCAGACTATTTATATTAACAGTAACAGTAAGTGCTCTTCTTCTGAGCGCCTGTTCCACAAGTTACCATCTTGGTGCGGGTTATGATGATTTGTACTATGTGCCAGGAGATGAACCGGTGGCTGTGGTTAGAGAAGATCCTGCTGCTTTTAAGGACTCCTATACCGCCATTGATAATGTTGGACAGAAGAGCGAAGTGGTAGATGCCGGTATTTATTACCCGGGAGACACCCTGCAGGGCGAAGGCGAATACTACGAGGCCGGCGATGAAGATGTGATCGTTAATAATTATTATGAGAATGAAGAGGGTCAGTACTACGAAGACGGTGATTACGCAAGACGCATTAACAGGTTTCATCGCCCCTATGGAATGAGTTACTACAGCTCATTCTATGACCCATACTGGTATGATCCCTTCTGGTATGACTATTACTCACCCTTTATCAGAACTAGTTTATATTTTGGATATTATGGTCTGGGAGGCTATTACAGATACAGATACCCCTATTATAATTACTGGAATCCGTTTTACTATGATTATTATGGATACTATTCACCCTATTACTACGGTGGCTATTATGGGTATTCACCTTACTATTATGGGTATGGGTATGGGTATGGATATGGATATTACAGTGATGCCAATCAAAAAGATACGTATCATGGACGCCGCATGGATACATCCACCAACCGTAGGAGCGAAATGGGTTCAAGAACAGATATGGCAGGAACCGCAGGCAGCAGAACTACAGCGGCACCACCCAAGACTGATACTCGAACCTATACGGATACAAGAACCAGGACCACTGAGGGGACAGCTGTTCAGAACAGAACAATTGATAGTAAAACAAGAACTGTAACTGATGCACAGGAGAGAACCAGAACAACGGCCCCCAATCCGAATCAAAACGTTAGAACAACGCGTATCGCTTCTCCGACAGAAAGGGGAAATAGTGCAACCAGCTCACGGACCAGTACGGTAACTACACCGAGAACACCAAGCTCGTCGAGCAGGTATACACCGCGATACACTACACCCAGAATAAGTACCAAACCGACCTATAACAGCAGCTCCAAAACATACCAGAGGAGCAGCTCAACAAGATCGGTCTCAACACGTTCCAGTTCGGGAACCACAAGATCCTACTCCTCACCGGTGAACAGAAGCAGTAGCTATTCTTCACCCTCCAGGAGTGGTAGTTCCAGGAGTTATTCCGCTCCCTCCAGGAGCAGCAGTAGTTCCAGGAGCTATTCTTCACCCTCCAGGAGTTCAGGATCATCGATTAGATCCAGTGGATCAAGTTCCAGATCATCTGGTTCATCCAGCCGTTCATCTTCCGGAAGCAGATCCAGCTCCTCAAAAAGCGGTGGACGGGGACGTTAGTATGCATCTTATGATTGTCTCTCCCGGATTTTTCCGGGAGATTTTTTAATCTGCCCGGGTTGATAACCTGGAATGAAAATGGTATGTGAAATTTAAAATTAGAAACATGAAACGAATCATAATCTCCCTGATCATACCGGTGGCTTGCATCCTGACCGGTATGGCACAAAATAACCTGGATGCATTGCGCTATTCCCAGTCATTCATCGGCGGAACTGCCAGGTCAATGGGTATGGGTGGAGCCTTCGGAGCACTGGGCGGAGACTTTACCTCCATGAGCATCAACCCTGCCGGCATCGGGATGTACCGGGCTAAAGAATTCACCATTACACCCACCTTACGGTATAATATGACAAACACTACGTTCCTGGGAAACCAGATCGATGATACACGGTACAACTTGAACCTGAATAATATAGGAATCGTATTCAGTTTTCCGCTCAGGGAAAGTTCCGGGTGGAAATTCCTGAACCTGGGTGTCGGATACAATTCACTCGATAATTATTACCAGGATGTGGTGATGGAAGGAGTCAATAACAACAGTTCACTGCTCGATTATTATGTCTGGGATGGAACTTTTGGAAATAATGGAACAGGATATTTCTACGATGAGTTAAACTCATTCGGAACAGGATTAGCATGGGATACCTGGTTAATCAGTGAAAGCGATTCCACCGGACTGAATTACGGATCGGTACTGAATGACTATGGAAACCGCGACTATGTGTTCGGACAAAATCAGAGACGGGTCATCCGGTCAAACGGAACAAAGGGGGAATACCTGATTAGCCTGGGAACAAACTATAACGATAAACTCTACCTGGGTTTATCAATCGGCGTTACCCGGGTTGATTTTTTCCAGGAAATGGGACATACCGAAGAAGACCCCAACGGTACAGTGCCGGATCTGGACAACTTTTACTATTACTACCGTTTAAATACACGCGGTACAGGATTTACCTTTAAACTGGGCGCTACATACCGCCCGGTCGAATTCCTGCGAATCGGAGCTGCCGTTCATATCCCGACATTCTATAAAATGGAGGACGATTTCTATTCCTATATGGAAGCAAAATATGATACCCCCAGAGATACAACAGGATCTATTTCCTATTCAGCGGAATCACCGGACGGCTATTACGAATATGAACTGAATACACCGTTCAAATTCATCGGTAGTGCTGCCTTCCAGATCCAGAAATTTGCAGTTATCAGCGCCGATTATGAATACATCAACTACTCTACTGCACGGTTGAAAGACGGTTCCGATGGATACAACTTTACCGATGAGAATGACGTCATTGATAATATATTGCGACCCACTCATAATATCCGGTTAGGAGCCGAATTCCGGGTGGGAATGTTCATGCTGAGGGGTGGATATGCCCATTACGGCAAACCCTATGTTGCTGATGAGATGAATGCAAATAGCAAATATGATTTTATTACCGGAGGCTTCGGCTTGCGGACCCGGTCCTTCTTTATCGATCTGGGTTATCAATACGGTTTGCATCAAGAGAAGTACCTGATGTATAATATGGAAGAATTGGAAGAGGCCGAACTTGACTCTCATCCCAGTAAAGTTATGCTCACCTTCGGATACCGGTTTTAAACGATTGAATTTCTCAAAATAGTCTTTGCATCCGGTCCTGTATTGAAGAGCAGATCCAGGATGCTCAGGTTGGCTTTAAATCCGAACCTTGATTGAAAAACCTGTGGATATTCTGCCGGATCAAATAACGGATCCGGCACTTTTTTTTTGGGATGAATTGCCTCCCGGTAATCAAGGGAGTATCGCTTTTCACAATAGAATTGAGTATAGGCGAAATCTCCGTCTATCTGGAGCAGACCAAGTATTAGCTTCAGGATGATATCGTTCAGATCAAGAAGGTACCTGGTCTTTAATTGGAAAAAAGAAACGATTTCATCAGCATAAAATTCAAAATAGGGTGTTGATCGGTATGCCGATTCAATCGATCTCCAATGCGTATCCTGCCAGTTATCCTTGTATTCTATCTCAAGTTCACCGATCGGCACCTTGTGAAAACTTCCTCGTTTTACAGGAACAGTGAGTGTGAGCAGACCATTAGCTCCGAAGACAATAGTACGGTTACGATAGGATTGCTTGATGTAATTTTCATGTTTCTCAAGAACTATTTTCCCGGGAAGGAGAAACTTGGTGAAATATTGAACCGGGCCGAAATAACTGGTTGCAAGAACGATATGTTGTTCTTCGCTCATGAATTACTGGGCCGTGTGACCGGTTAGAGGTTATTGATCAGGCTGGCATTGTACCCGGCACCGAAACCGTTGTCGATATTTACAACGCTCACACCGGCAGAACAACTGGTCAGCATGGCGAGGAGGGCTGAGATCCCTCCGAAATTTGCTCCATACCCGATGCTGGTTGGTACAGCAATAATCGGTTTGTTGATTAGACCTCCAACAATACTGGCAAGGGCACCCTCCATACCGGCAATGACGATGACCACACGTGAATCCCGGATCACACCGATGTTGTCAACCAGGCGATGGATTCCTGCAACACCGGCATCATAGACCCGTTCAACACGGTTCCCCAGCAATTCCGCTGTTACTGCCGCCTCTTCTGCCACGGGCAGGTCCGATGTGCCGGCAGTGATTACCGCAATGTAACTCTCCGGTTTGGGTATCTCTTTTTTTGTAATGCTCATGATCCTTGCCTCCTCATGGTAGGTTATTCCCGGAATGGTTCGTTTGATCTCCCGGTACATCTCCCCGGTTGCCCTTGTGGCGATAACATTTGTATCCCTCTGATTCATGTATTCAATGATTCCTTTTACCTGCTCAATTGTCTTTCCGGAACAGAAGATGATCTCGGGATAACCGGTCCGGATCTCCCTCTGATTGTCAATCTTTGCATACCCCAGGTCCTTAAAAGAGAAGTCCTCAAGCCTGGCCAGTGCAGTTTCGATTTCTATTTTGCCCTGACTGACCTCTTCCAACAGTTTTTTTAGTGCTGTTCGGTTCATTGTATCGTTTATTACAGATTATTTCATCAGAAAAATAGCCGTATCAGACATTGAAACTACCCGATCTGTATCCCTCCAGATCAATGGTAATGTATTCATACCCGATCTCCCGGAATGCAGAAACGATCTTATTTGCACTATCTCCGGTAACCATTTCCGCGATTAAACCAGGATCTGTTTCTATGCGCGCAAGATTACTGTGCGACCTGACACGGATTGCCCGGTACCCCAAATCTATCAGGAATTTTTCAGCCCGTTCAATGCGGGTGAGCTCTTCCTGTTTTACCTCAACCCCGTGAGGAAGCCTGGTGAGAAGGCAAGCATAAGCGGGTTTATCCCAGGTCGGTAACCCAAGTTGCTTTGAGAAATTCCTGACCTCCGCCTTCGTAATGCCTGTTTGGAGCAAAGGACTGATCACACCAAGCTCTTTCAACGCCCGTAATCCCGGTCTGTGGTCCGACGGGTCATCACTGTTGGTGCCATCAAGCACGTGAGTAATGCCATTCGATCCTGCCGTTTTGATTAAGGTGGAAAATATCTTCTTTTTGCAAAGATAACAGCGTTCTGTAGGATTATCCTTTATTTCTTCCGGGATAACGGATTCAACTATCATATGCCTGATTCCTAAATCATTACACAAATCAACTGCTTCATCAATTTCCCAGTTTGCTATGTATGGAGCCCTGACCGTTAAAGCAACTACCCTGTCATGCAATGCCTCTTTCGCAACAACAAGCAAAAAGGTACTATCCACACCACCGGAAAATGCCACTGCCACATTCTCCAAATCCTTCAGAAAGGCAATGAGTTTTTTATATTTTGGATGAGCTATCATGCTATTTGCTGATCCCGGATCGTTCAATGATTGTATTAATTGTTTGATATACTTCCTGTAACGATAAATCAAACTCGCTGGCTATGCGCCGGCACTCTTCATATTCCGGCTTCGCATGAAGTAATTTACCCCGGTAGTAAGAAGCTTTAATGGTGACCTTACCCCATTTGGTGTCCACCGGTATGAATTTCCGTTCGAGCGCATCCTTGGTTACGGAGTAAGAGCGAATTCCCAGTGTGGTTGTATTCGAATAAATCATTGATTTGATCGCCTCAGACAGATCGGGTGAAGCGAGTACGCTGATTTTTACAGCCGGTCTGTTTTTTTTCATTATAACCGGCGTGAAGAAAACTTCCTTGGCTCCAGCCCGGAATAACTCTTCCATCAGGTGATCATACCACTCGGGATTCATGTCATCAATGTTGCATTCATGCAATATCTCTGCAGATAATCCCTTTTCTTCTGTTATCTCGCCAAGAAAAACCCTCAAAACATTGGGGATTTCATCCGATTCTTTGTGACCTATCCCATAACCAACGCGATCGATCGTTATGGATGCCTGATCCCTGAAATCCTTTGCCAGGGTCGATATGATAGCAGCTCCTGTGGGAGTAGTCGTTTCAAAAGTTGCTGATCCTTTTCTGACAGGAATTCCTTTCAAAATCTCTACTGTAGCCGGTGCTGGAACCGGCATGTTCCCATGAGAACAGCGTGCAAATCCCCCACCAAGTTCTATGGTCGAAGCCATCACCCTGTCCGGTTTAAGGTTCTCATAACAAATGGCAGCTCCAACAATATCCACAATGGCATCCACTGCACCAACTTCATGAAAATGAATATCCTCTATTTTCTTTTTATGCACTTTCGCTTCTGCTTCAGCCAACCGTCGGAAAATTTCTTTGCTGGTCTTTTTGATCGATTTATTAAGGCTGCTTTTATCGATGATTGACTCAATATCAGATAAGTCACGGTGTGAATGTTTTTCTTCCCGGTCCAGCTCAACCTCTACTTTTGTTCCGGATATCCCGTGTCTTTGGTCTTTCGTTACCTTTAGCGTATAACCAGTAATGGGTAATTTACTCAGCTCACTCCTCAGGTAATCAGCATCCACACCAAGGTCAATCATTGCAGCAAGATTCATATCTCCACTGATCCCGGCAAAACAATCATAATACACTATTTTCATCTCTGCTCAGGTTTTATGAAACCGAATAAATGGTATAACAGGGGGGCTAAATATAGTGTATTTATAAGAAAAACATGATAATCGAACCCAATGATTTTTAAAGAAGTTATGCTGCCAATGCTTTAAATATACAAACGTCTAACTATATGACTATTTATATTTTATTTAGATTTGTTTTAAATACGCTAAATAAATGATCTGCTGAGCCGCTAAAATGAAAAAAAGGTTGTAATTTGCCGCTCTCTTACACCATCGTATTGCATTATAAATATTGGTTTTATTATGAAAAGGAGAGATTTTTTCAGAAATTCAATCGGAGCGGGAATTGCCACCGGAGCTGCATTGCACTTGGGAGGTTATAAGAGGCTTTGGGCAACGTCAGGAAGCAATGCTGCACCGTATGATCTTATTGCGGTAAGGGGTGGCGAGCCGGATGTGATGTTTGATCGCGGGATAGAGGCTTTTGGGGGAATGAAATCATTTGTCAAAGCTGGTCAGACCGTTGTGATCAAACCAAACATCGGTTGGGATGTAATCCCTGAAAGAGCTGCAGATACTAACCCCCTGGTTGTAAAAAGAATTGTGGAACAGTGTCTGGCTGCAGGTGCCAGGCAGGTGTATGTATTCGACAACACCATTGATGAAATGACCAGGTGTTACAGGAATAGTGGGATTGAAAAAGCAGTAAAAGACGGGGGCGGGAAAATGGTCCCCGGGCACATAGAGAGTTATTACCAGGAGGTTCCCATTCCAAACGGTGAGCGGCTAAAGCGTGCAAAAGTACATGAGCTTATTTTGGAATCCGATGTCTTTATCAATGTTCCCGTCATGAAAACCCATAGTTCAACCCGTTTATCACTGGCTATGAAAAACCTGATGGGTGTGGTATGGGACAGAAGGTTCTGGCATGCAAATGATTTGCATCAGTGCATTGCTGATTTTGCCATGTTTGAGAAGAAACCTCACCTGAATGTTCTGGATGCCTACAACGCATTGATGAGGAATGGCCCACGGGGCGTTTCCACGTCGGATGTTACAAACATGAAGTCGATGTTGATCGCCACCAATATGGTGGTCCTTGATGCCGCTGCAGCCAAAATGTTTGGTCATGAGCCGGAAACCATTCGATATATTCGCAGAGCAGATGAGATGAAGGTAGGGACCATGAACCTTGATAATCTGAACATCCACAGGATTCAGATCTGATCAATAATATGAAGCTGTCATACCTGAAGAAAATACGGGTTGCTGTTTCCCTCATTTTTTTGGTTGCTACAACACTGGTGTTTGTTGATTACCGGAACATTCTTCCGGAGAAACTCATTTCCGGAATTGTATACCTCCAGTTTGTTCCATCACTGTTGAAGTTCATCAACCTTGTTAGCATCGCCGTACTTGGATTCATTGTTGTTTTCGTTTTAACCCTGCTGTTTGGAAGGGTATATTGTTCAACCATTTGTCCGCTGGGCATTCTGCAGGATGTGATATCCTGGATCGCCCGGAAGTTCAAGAAAAGGAAGAAGCGTTATTATGCATTTTCTAAACCCCACAACATTTTATGGTATAGTCTGTTAGCCCTATCCATCATTGTGTTACTGTTTGGAAGTGTATTTGTTGTTTCTCTTCTCGATCCCTACAGTAATTTCGGGCGGATCATGACCTATTTTGGAAAACCGGTTGTGGTGCTGGCAAACAATGGAATATCTTCCATCCTGGAGAAGCTTGATATATTTTCATTGTATCCGGTCAACCTGGTCAACATTCCTTTTTGGGTACTGGTGTTCCCGGTTATTATAGGGGTACTCGTAGTATGGTTATCAGTAACCCATGGCAGGTTATATTGTAATACCGTTTGTCCGGTAGGAGCATTGCTGGGACTATTATCTAAGGTTGCACTGTTCAGGATCATTATTGATGAGGAGGAATGTACGCAATGCAGTTTGTGTGCCAGGGTTTGTAAGGCTTCCTGCATGAATTTCTTACAGGCAGAAGTTGATTTTTCGCGATGTGTTGGATGTTATAATTGCCTGACGGTTTGTCCGACAAATGCTGTAAAGTACAAATCGTTTTCTCCCGGAAGTTCGTTTAGAAGTCTTACCGGAAGGAAAGGATCGGATGACACCGGAACGGTTGGCGGATCCGATGAGCCAGACCTTGGAAAACGAAAATTTGTGAAAGGATCCCTGGCATATTTTCTGGGGATGGCGGGCATTTCGATCCTTCAGGAAAAACCGGTGAATCAAAATCCCACCACGGTTCCGGAAGATAAGGATTTTCCTGTTTCACCACCCGGATCACTCAGCCTCGAAAATTTCAATGATCATTGTACAGCCTGTACCCTGTGCATCAGTGCCTGTCCCACGTTTGTTCTTCAGCCATCCATCCTTGAGTATGGATTAACCGGAATTATGCAACCGCACATGGACTATCATGCCGGTTACTGCAATTATGATTGTACCATATGTGCTGATATTTGCCCCACCGGTGCGATTTTACCGGTGGCACTGGAAAAGAAGAAGCAGGTTCAAATGGGGATTGCAAAGTTCATCCAGGAGAACTGTATCGTACATACGGATAAAACCGATTGTGGTGCCTGCTCGGAGGTCTGCCCAACCAAATCGTGCCATATGGTACCGTATGAAGGCACCCTGGTGATACCGGAAGTGCTTGAAAAAACCTGTGTTGGTTGTGGTGCCTGTGAGTTTGCCTGTCCAACGACTCCGTATAAGGCCATTTTTGTGAATGGGAATGCTGTTCACCAGGTAGCAGAAGAGCCGGTTGAAGAGGAATTGAAGATTCAGGAGACAGATGATTGGCCGTTTTGAATCCTGCCGAGCGCATTCCCCGCTGCTTGCGGCGAGAAGCTTCAATCTACCTGATCCGCATGAACATCCTATTCCAGCGGATTTTTGCAAGAAACTTTTTATCCTTATCCAGTGACAACCAGATTACTTTTGGTTTTCCAACAATGTGGTCTTCCGGGACAAACCCCCAGAAACGTGCATCCAGTGAATCGTGCCGGTTATCACCCATCATCCAGTAATAATTCATTTTAAAGGTGTATTCATCCGTTTCTTCTCCATTGATATAGATTTTTCCATCTTCAATTTTCAGCTCATTTCTTTCATACAGATGAATGATTCGCTTATACAATGAAATGTTTTTCATCGTAAGTTTTATAGTAACTCCCTTCCTGGGAACCCAGATGGGACCAAAGTTGTCTTCATTCCAGCGATACGTGGTGTCGTGGGGGAAAATATACGAAACCTGTTCACCCGGTGGGCGTTCATATTTTTCAAGGGTTGTTACATTCCGGAATGCTTTGATCTTTTCCAGGTTTTCGTCTGTTAAGGGAACCATGTAGAATGAGGTGGAGAAACTGTTTCGATCGCTCCTGGCGATGCCTAACCGTTCAAAGGCTTTGGGATTGATCGGGGTTCCGTCCGTTTCGATGAAGTAGTTAAACTGCTGGTATTTTGATTCTTTCTGGGGTTTACCATTCACAAAAAGATGACTATGAATGATTTCCAGTGTGTCACCCGGGATGCCGACACACCGTTTAATATAGTTATCCCGTTTATCCACCGGCCGGTCGACAATCGTATACTGCTGCCATACCTGTTCCCTTCCCAGCGCGTAGTATTGTTCATCCGACTTCAACGGTCCACCCGTGATCATGTCTCTTCTTTTAAGCTCTTCCCCGGCACTTCTGACAATGGATTCATAACTCTGTTCCGGAGTTTCCAGACAAACCGTATCTCCCGCCGGGAAATTAAAAACAACGACATCATTATTCTTTATCTTACCAAAACCGGCAAGTCTTTTATAGGGAAGTTGGATCCATTCCAGGTATGATTTGGACTTTACAATGGGCAGGGTGTTCTGTGTAAAAGGGAAGGAGATGGGTGTTATGGGTAAACGTGGGCCGTAATTTAATTTGCTGACAAACAAATGATCTCCAATGAGGAGTGATTTCTCCATTGATCCGGTTGGAATCCGGAAATTTTGAAAGAAGAATATGTTGATAAAGGAGACAGCGATGACAGCAAAAATCAGGGCGTCGAGCCATTCAATGAGTGTACTGTTAGGTCCGGTCCGCTTCTTCCAGAATGCCCAGTTCACCTTTTTACTTACATAAATATCAAATACAATGGCTAATCCGAACAATAACCAATAATTACCGACCCAAATGACCCAGAGGATATAAGCCGTAGCGGCGATGCCAAACTTGAAATACGGGTTTTTTAAAAAATTCATGGCTGATTCATTTGATTGGCAAATGTAGTAATCTTAACGAAAAAACTGTCTCCTGTTGTATGTTTTGTTCCGATGAAGCATCAGAATGGCATGAGGTCTTGCATCCCAAATACTCCCTTTTTACCGATAAGAAATCCCGCAGCCACCAGGGCACCGACAGCAAAGCCACGCCTGCTTTTAGCAGAATGTCGGATCTCCAGTGTGTCGAACTCCGAGTGATAGGATACGGTATGTATTCCGGTGACCTGGTTTTTCCTGACAGACTGAATAGGGATCACCTGATCACTGTTTTCACCTGCGGGTTCCCATCGATCTTTCTGATCCAGCAAGGGTATCATTTCATTGGCTAGGGTGATGGCTGTTCCACTTGGAGCATCGAGTTTCTGGAGGTGGTGGACCTCCTCAATAAAAACATGATATTCCGGAAAACGGTTCATGATTGCAGCCAGGTACCTGTTTATACTGAACAGTATATTGACACCCACGCTGTAATTTGAAGCATAAAAAAATGCCTGTTTTGTCTGCCGGCAATGATCAGCTACTTCATCAAAATGATCCATCCAACCGGTAGTTCCGGATACAACGCCAACCCCACCATCAAAGCAGGAGATAATATTATCAGGAGCAGCCGCTGGTGTGGTGAATTCAAAAACGACATCCACCTTTTTCAGGTTTCGTGGGTTCAGGTCATTCTGGTTTTCCAGGTCGATGATCAGGTTCACCTGATGACCTCTTTCAATGGCCAGCTTTTTAATTTCCTGACCGATTTTTCCAAAGCCAATAATTCCAATTCTCATCGGAGTAAGGTTTATGTGGGTTGAAACTATGGGGAAAAAGTGCACAAAATACAATTCGGATCGCAAAATTTAAATTCTTATTAATCAGTTCTTTGCGAATTTTTGCCGAAGGCCCGCCTGCCAGCCACGGGCTGGTAAACCGTCGGGCAGGCATTCCTATGGACGCATACACGTTGCGGTCTCTCTGTGTGAATCCTTTTCTCGTTGTGATACAGTCCCTGGTTGCTACTTCAGGTCAATTGACGTTACTTCACCTCCTTAACGTTCTCTACGATGGCTTCAAATGCCTTGGGATGATTCATGGCAAGGTCTGCCAGTACTTTCTTGTTCAGGGTGATGCCTTTTTTATTCACTTTCCCGATAAATTCGGAGTATGACATGTCGTACTGCCGGGCAGCGGCATTAATCCGCTGGATCCATAATGATCTGAAATTTCTTTTTTTCTTTCTTCTGTCGCGGTAAGCATAGGATAATCCCTTATCCAGGGCATTCTTAGCAACGGAATAAACATTGCTTCGTGCTCCAAAATATCCTTTGGTTTGTTTCAGGATCTTTCTCCTTCTTCTTCTTGAAGCAACTGAATGGGTGGCTCTTGGCATGATTTCTTACTTTTTGAATGGTTAGCGGTCGGTTTATCGACACTTTGAAGCTAATTCATTCTGTTAACTGATAATTATTCGTTCAAACAGGAGGGATAGATTATTTTATCGCCAATAAAAGTTTGATGTTTTTTTCATCGGTTTTATCCACGGTCCCGTAATAAGTCAGGTTCCTTTTTCTCTTGGTTGACTTTTTGGTAAGGATATGACTCTTATACGCGTGTTTTCTCTTAATTTTTCCCGTACCCGTCAGGGTGAATCTTTTTTTTGCACCGGGGTTTGTTCTCATTTTTGGCATTGCACATCCGCTTTAATAAACAACATTAATTTTTTTTCTTTCCCAACGATTTTGGGGAGAAGAACATGATCATCCGTTTTCCTTCCAGTTTGGGTAATTGTTCAACTTTCCCATATTCTTCGAGGTCTTGTGCCAGCCGCAGCAACAATATTTCGCCTTTCTCTTTGAAGAGAATTGATCTTCCTTTAAAGAACACAAAGGCTTTCACCTTTGCTCCATCTTCCAGGAATTTGATGGCATGTTTTAACTTAAAGTTATAATCATGATCATCCGTGTTCGGTCCAAAGCGAATCTCTTTCACTACGATCTTTGTGGCTTTGGCTTTTAATTCTTTCTGTTTCTTCTTCTGATGATACAGAAACTTCTGATAATCAATTATTTTACATACTGGTGGATCTGCATTTGGTGAAATTTCCACAAGGTCGAGATCCAGTTCATCCGCCAGGCGAATGGCTTCATTGATGGAATAAATTCCCGGATCATCAATATTATCACCCACCAGTCTGACCTTACTTGCACGGATGTATTGATTAATCCTGTGTTTCGGGGGTTCTTTTCTCCACGGCCCCCTCCGAAAATCTGCTCCAGCTATAGCGTAATCCTCCTATATTTGTTAGACATTATTTACTGATCGATAAAATCGATCTGTTTTTTCACCTCTTCTTTTATCCGGTTGACAAAATCCGGAAGCATCATGACGCCCTGGTCTCCTTCTCCCTGTTTCCTGACGGAGACCGTTTCGTTTTCGGCCTCTTTTTCTCCCACGATTAGCAGGTATGGAATCTTTCTTAACTCATTATCCCTTATCTTCTTACCTATCTTTTCGTTCCGGTCGTCAATCAGAGTGCGAATATCGGAATTATTTAGAAGATTCAAAACTTTTTTAGCATAATCGTTATGTTTTTCGCTGATTGGGAGGACGATTGCCTGATCCGGTGTAAGCCAGAGGGGAAATTTTCCCATGGTATGTTCAATCAGCACAGCAACAAACCGCTCGAGGGATCCGAAGGGTGCCCGGTGTATCATAACTGGCCGGTGTTTCTTATCATCCGCACCGATATACTCCAGGTCAAACCGGTCGGGCAGGTTATAATCAACCTGGATGGTTCCAAGCTGCCATTGTCGCCCCAGGGCATCTTTCACCATAAAATCCAGCTTGGGCCCGTAAAATGCTGCTTCTCCCTTTTCAACGGTAAAATCGAGTCCCTTCTCCTCGCAGGCTTCCAGGATCGCTTTTTCCGACTTATCCCAATTCTCATCCGTTCCAATATACTTTTCTTTGTCTTCCGGATCACGCAACGAAACCTGGGTGACAAAATCACTAAAATCAAGTGCTTTGAAGATGATGAATACGATATCGATCACCTTGATAAATTCTTCCTTCAGCTGATCCGGTCTGCAAAAGATGTGGGCATCGTCTTGAGTGAAACCGCGAACACGGGTTAATCCATGCAATTCCCCACTCTGTTCATACCGGTAGACTGTTCCAAACTCAGCCAGCCTGATAGGCAGGTCCTTGTAGGAGTGGGGTTTACTCTTGTATATTTCACAATGGTGGGGACAGTTCATCGGTTTTAACAGGAATTCTTCATTTTCATCTGGTGTAAGGATGGGTTTAAACGAATCTTTTCCATATTTTTCATAATGTCCGGAAGTTACCCATAGCTCCTTTAGGCCAATATGGGGAGTTATGACCGGTTCGTACCCGTATTTCACCTGAACCATCTTGAGAAAATTCTCGAGCCGTTCCCTCAGCTGTGCCCCTTTGGGCAGCCAAAGGGGAAGTCCCTGACCAACTTTCTGACTGAAGGTGAATAGTTCCATTTCTTTACCAATCCTCCGGTGATCCCGCTTTTTCGCCTCCTCGAGCATCGTGAGGAATTCATCCAGCATTTTCTGCTTTGGGAAGGTGATCCCGTAGATCCGTGTCAACTGCTTCCGCGTTTCGTCACCCCGCCAATAGGCACCCGCAACACTGAGCAGTTTAATCGCTTTGATGGGCTCAGCAGTGGGAAGATGAGGCCCTTTGCAAAGATCCGTAAAACTGCCCTGGCTGTATAATGTGATGGTTCCATCCTCCAGCTCACTGATCAACTCCAATTTGTATTCATCACCCTTTTTTGAAAATAGCTCCAGTGCCTCTTTTTTGCTTACTTCCTGACGCAGATAGGGATTTTTCTGCCGGGCAAGTTCCTTCATTTTATCCTCAATCTTCTCCAGATCACCATCGGTTATTACCACCCCATCTCCAGGATCAACATCATAGTAAAACCCGTTTTCAATGGCTGGTCCTATACCAAATTTTATTCCCGGGTAGATCGCTTCGAGGGCTTCAGCCATCAGGTGGGCAGAAGAGTGCCAGAATGCATGTTTCCCTTCCGGATCCTCCCATTTGTGGAGGAAAATAGCAGCATCATTCAGGATAGGCCGGTTGACATCCCATACTTCAACGTTGACAGTGATAGCCAGGACTTCTCTGGCAAGCTGCCCGCTGATGCTTTTTGCGATCTCTAAACCATTCACCCCTTCCTCGTACTCTTTCACTGATTTATCGGGGAATGTGATTTTTATCATAATTCTTCAAACAATTAAAAACAGAGTGCAAAGATAAGGATTAATAGATTGTTGACAAATATCACATCTGGCACCAAATTTGTTTTATTTTTGTTGTACTAAAACATTGAACCATGAAAAAGACAGGAATCCTATTCATCATCCTGATCGCTGCACTCTCTTCCTGTGATGTGGAACCATACGCAAGTTTCAGTGTTTCGGAGGATGCAGTGGATATCCAGGAGTACGTGTATTTTACCAACAGATCCAAAGACTCAAAATATTATGAATGGAACTTTGGTGACGGAACTTCATCCACAGCCGCTAATCCCGCTCATAAATACACTCGGTCAGGGAACTATACCGTTACCCTGACAGCGATCTCAAAAGATAACGTCATTGACCGGGCATACAAGGATATTTTAGTCTATTTCCCGCCGCTTGAGATCCTTGTCCTGGAATGGTACGAAGAATATCCGGTTGAGGGTGCCAGTGTATGGCTCTATGCAACCTATGATGACTGGCTGACCCACAGTGATGGCACGATTCTGGCTGAAGGGTATACCGATAGCGAAGGTTGGGTCGTATTTCCTGATGTGGGCCCCTATGTGTACTATGTGGATGTCTGGGAAGAATACCATGATAATTATACACTCGCCAATGAAGACATTGATTTTATCCGTACACCTCAACTGGTGGATGATGATTTCAATGTATTTGTTGCCTGGGTTGACTATTATCCGGAAGGGAAAAAAGGAGTTGATCGAGACGGAACACGGCAGCTGAAAATCGGGGTTAAACGATCTGCAGATCAGAAACAGATCGAGATCGAAAGAGAACGAAAATAGCGTAGGTCGACCCTGCCTAGCCGGTTTACCTGCCGCTTGCCTGGCAGGGAGGCATGGCAGGCAGGTCTCCCGAGTCGACTCTTAGGCGACTTGGAAAGTCGCCCTACATGATGTATAGAAAAACATTATCTATTTAATGAAACCCTTCGTCAGACGACTTCAGTTCGTCTGACGAATTATTTTCGGCTATTGCAACTCAACGGGTAGCGATCGCTTCCATCTCAACCTGAAAACCATAATGCAGCTCTTTTGTCGGGACGACAGCCCTGGCCGGACGATGATTCTTGAAAAATTCACAGTATACCGCATTTAATCGCCCCCAGAGAGATATATCAGAAATATATACCGTGACTTTTAACACCCGATCCAGGGAACTGCCGGCAGCCTCCAGTATGGCTTGCAGGTTGTTTAACACCTGTATGGTCTGTTCCTCAATTGAGGTAACAACTCTTTCTCCTGATTCAGGATTAACCGGTAACTGACCGGAGACAAAAACCAGGTCGTTATGGACAATAGCCTGGGAATAATGTCCTGCAGGTTCCGGTGCCTTCTTTGTTGATATGAATTCCATGTTATTTTAGGTTTGGTTTAATTTTTTCTTACAGTTGTTGCCCTGGTGTTTTTTTGCCATGGGCATCCACCTGGGAGTGGGGATTAATGTAAAATTTCTTCAACAATTGATACAAACATCATCACACCCGGTTCTATCAAATCATCCGGGAAATTGAAATCGGGATTGTGCAGAGCCGGCCATTTTTTCCCAGCACCCATACCAAACATGGCACCCCGGTATTTTTCGGTAAATAGTCCAAAATCTTCACCCCAGGTCAGTGGTTCCTTTTTTTCGATAAAATTCAGTCGGTTAGCTGTGGCCGCGTTGCGGATGATTGCAAATGCATCGGGGTGATTCCTGTTTGTCCTGAAGGGTTCACTCCACGAAAAACGGGTGGTTAAACCCTTCTCCCGGTTGCCAATTTCATACACCCCTTTTTCAATCTCCCTTTTCATCTTATCCAGTGTTTGGTTGTCCCAGCTTCTGAAGGTATACCTGACCATTGCATAACCGGCAGATGTGCCAAATGCTTCTTCTCCCATTTGAATTTGAACGGGTGTAACAATAAAATAATCAGTGTGCTGTCGGTCTGTTTTCTGCAGGCTTTTAAGAAAAGTGATGATTTCTGCGATGGTGGTTGCTGGATTTATACCATGATCCGGTTCACCGGCATGGCTCGTCTTACCCGATAGTTCTATACTGATGCTTTCAACGGATGGGGTGAAGTTTCCTGCCTTGCAAATTACATCTCCACGATGGTATCCGGGCATGTTATGTAGTGAGAAAGCATATTCCACGGAGTGTTGGTTCAGGAAACCGGAATCCAATACCGCCTTTGCTCCCCGGCCTGTCTCTTCTGCAGATTGAAAAAGCAAAAGGATTTTTCCCTTGACCGGAGGGTTTTTGAGCAGGTGTTGTGCAAATCCAAGCATGATTGCCATGTGTCCGTCGTGCCCGCAGGCATGTGAAATTCCGGGATTCTGGGAACGGTAATCCATACGGTTCGTTTCTCCGATGGGCAGGGCATCCAGTTCACACCGGAAAAGTATAGCCGGACCTTCCTCTTTTCCGGCTATTTCAGCCAGAAGGGAATGGTGTGAAATGTTCCGGTAGATCGTTCTGATACCAAGATCTTTCATGTAATCGGCAATAAACTGGCTGGTTTTTGATTCCCGCCCGGATAATTCCGGATGAGCATGCAAATGGTGCCGGATCTTAATTAATTCAGTCATGAGGTGGTGACCAATTCAATGGATGAAAAGATAATTTTTAAAAATTCTAATTAAGGACAATAAGTTAACATATAAATCCTGAAAAAATGAATTTTATCGATAAGATATTATCTTAGGAGCCAATATGCCAATCTGGATTTCTTTATTCTTATATATGAACCCTGTGTATCCATTACCAGCCAGAATATGTGCAATTATCCTGTTCCTCCTTTCCAGCTTTCCAACCCTTCATTGCCAGGATAGTGTGAATCTTCCTGAACAGGAAAATGAATGGATCTCTGATTTCTATGAAGA
>CAZXGG010000023.1:45852-47474 GCA_964640125.1 uncultured Rikenellaceae bacterium | reverse complement strand
TCTGGGCGTCCGGAGCCTCTCTTTTTATCAGGGCAGATGCGTTTCATCAGGCAGGTGGTTTGGATGAGAAATTTTTTGCACACATGGAAGAGATTGACCTCTGCTGGCGGCTAAAGAACCGGGGATTCAGAATTTTTTCTTCGGGGCAATCCGTGGTTTACCATGTCGGAGGTGGTGCGTTGCCCATGAACCATCCAAGAAAAACATACCTGAATTTCAGAAACAACCTATACCTGCTTTATAAAAACCTTCCTGCACAGCATTTCAAAAGGACCATGCTCAACCGCCTTTTATTGGACATAATAGCGGCTGTTAAATTCCTCTTCAGCCTCGAATTCAGAAACTTCCTGTCCGTATTCAGGGCTCATATCTCCTTTTTCAGCTCTCTCCACCGGTTGAAACCAGACCGACAAGAAAATCTCAAAAAAGCAGTAACTTTTCAACACCCTGAGACCTATCCCAGCAGTGTTGTTATCGATTTTTTCATTCGAAACAAAAAAAGGTTTTCCGATCTTTCCTGGTCTGACTGATCGTTTTATATTTGAGGCTTCAAAAAAACCTGTTCCATGAAAACCATTCAATATATTGTATTCTTTGGCATCGTATTTACGATTTATGGTTTGATCAATGTGTATGTTTATTACCGGGGTATTTCAATCATTCCCAATACCGTCCATGCCCGTAATATCTTTTTTTTCACCTTTCTGTTTTTTTCGTTTTCTTTCGTTATCGGAAGGTTCCTGGAAAGGATATGGTTGTCACCCGTAAGTTTTGCAATCACCTGGATCGGGTCTTTCTGGCTGGCGGCAATGTTTTATTTCTTTCTCCTTGCCGTTCTCTCCGATATCGTACGACTTTTAAATCACTTCTTTCACTTCTTTCCGGATTTCATTACATCCAATCCGGATACCTTCCGTCGGTACACCTTCCTGATCGCGGTGTCTGTTGTTGTAATAACCCTTATTGCGGGCCATTTGAATGCAGTGATTCCAAGGGTTAAACGCATTCCTCTAACCATAAATAAGGCAGTAAATATTGAATCTCCGTTTCGTGTCGTAGTCGTTTCAGATATTCATCTTGGGACGATCATTGGTCCCAGGCGTGAAAAACGGCTCGTACAAAGGATCAACTCACTTGAACCCGACCTGGTTCTATTTGCCGGGGATGTTGTGGATGAGGATCTGGGGCCGGTTTTGCATCAGAATGTTGGGAAAGGACTGGAAAACATCAAATCCAGTAACGGTATCTATTCCATTACCGGAAACCATGAATACATCGGCGGTGTAGAAGAGGCAGTTGCGTTTCTTACCAGGCATGGGATCACTGTATTGCGTGATAGTGTGACAAGGATAATGAATGCTATCTACGTTGTCGGCAGGGAGGATCATGATCAGAGAAGATTTGGTGGCAGCGGGAAAAAACCCTTGCATGAACTGCTTCAGGATGTGGACATGACAAAACCTGTCATTGTCATGGATCACCAGCCAACAACCCTGGATGAGTCGGTTCAAAACAAAGTGGATCTTCACCTTTCCGGTCATACACACAACGGGCAGATCTGGCCGCTAAACCTCCTTACGCGCAAAATATACCAATTAAGCTGGGGGTATGAAAAAAGAGGA
>CAZXGG010000023.1:0-45752 GCA_964640125.1 uncultured Rikenellaceae bacterium | reverse complement strand
AAACCTCCTTACGCGCAAAATATACCAATTAAGCTGGGGGTATGAAAAAAGAGGAACAACACACATCTACGTATCGTCCGGATTCGGAACCTGGGGTCCCCCGGTAAGAATAGGGAGTCATCCTGAAATTGTGGAACTTATACTGACCTTCAATTCGCCAGACGATAGTGCATTTTTCAGGAAATCAAACCGTGTTTTGTAATCATCCATCGCTCGTTCGATTACATCGAGTGCTTCCTTTATCCCCTAAGTATGCGTGATTTCACAATCCCTCCGATTTCCGGGAAGGTCTTTATAGCGAATCGATTATTCTTTCAAGCCCTATTTTCCTTGATCCTTTTATGAATATCTTCCTGGACCGTAAGGGATTCCTTCTCAGCCAGTCAATGAGATCATCAACGGTTTGAAAGGTATGATAATCTCCACCTGAACTGATCTGGCTAAAAATCGAACCAACCAGGATAATATCATTTATTCCGCTCCCATCCAGTCTGGCAACCAACTTTTTATGTTCCTCCACTGCCGTAACACCCAGTTCAAGCATATCCCCAAGGATGAGTAGACCATCCGTGCCACTGCATCTCATAAAATCATCGATAGCAAGAACCATGCTGGTTGGATTTGCATTATAGGCATCCAGCAGGATAGTATTGTATTTTGTTTGGACTATTTGTGAACGGTTGTTTTCAGGAACATATGACTCAATGGCTTCAATGATTTGATGAATACCCACATTAAAATAGTCACCGACGCGTACGGCAGCTATTACATTTTCAACATTGTATCTACCTGCCAGTCTGGTATGGATCTGTAATTCATCACCCATATAATTGAGGATCATGCTGAGAAGATGGGGATTATCGGTTTCAGGAAGGTCACCCTGGAAAAGTCGGTTATCGCAGTATGGCACTTTTTCGAACCTTCTTTCCTGAAGCATATTGTTCAGTACCTCATTCTTTTCATCGTAGAATACCACTCCTTCCATTTCTTCGAGGAAATCGTATAACTCAGCTTTTGCTTTTCGCACATTTTCAGGTGAACCAAATCCTTCCAGGTGTGCAACTCCTATATTCGTGATCAATCCGTGTGTTGGTCTGGCAATCTGACACAGGCGGTTTATTTCCCCGATATGATTGGCTCCCATTTCGACAACAGCAATTTCCGTTTCACTGGAAAGTGACAGGAGGGTAAGGGGTACACCAATTTCATTATTCAGGTTTCCTTTGGTGGAGAGCACTTTGTATTTTCTTTCCAGCACTCTTGAGACCAGTTCTTTAGTTGTTGTTTTACCATTTGTCCCGGTAATACCGACCACCGGCATGGTAAAATAATTTCTGTGCAAGGCTGCCAGTTCCTGAAGGTATTCCAGGGCATTATCAACGACAATGTACCGTTCATCTTCAGCCTGAATTTTATCGTCAATTACAGCATACCTGCAGCCGTTTTTCAGCGCCGCTTCAGCAAATTCATTTCCATTGAACCGATCACCTCTCAGTGCAAAGAAAATGGCACCTTCGCTTCGTATTCTGGAGTCGGTAGAGATGACCGGGTTTTCAACAAAACGTCTATAGAGTTCATGGATATTCATTGGTAGGGAAATGGATTCAATGATTGATCATCTTTTCGTGATCAGATAAAAAAAACCTCATTAAATCTAATGAGGTTTAACTTATTTGCAATGTTTTTTTTAGAATCCACCAGGGCTTCCGACACGGATCATGGCGCACCGGAATCCCAGGTCAGGTCTTGCGCTCTCCTGATCCAGGAACCGTCTTGTAGCGGGACTCAGCCAGTATGCTCTATCTCTCCAGGATCCTCCTTTATACACTCTTGCATTGTCGTTTATCAGCGATGTATAATCTGGATTTTCGCCAACAAATTGTGCATACATCCCTCCAGTACCCAATGTATCCTCTTCCATTTGCCAACCCTCGGACAACCTAGATTGCATATCTCCGTCTTTATAATTTCTATAGTCGGCTTGCTGGTAATTGTATCTGGATGCGGATTCGATTTCAGTTACGTCTCTCCACCTCAATCTACCCAGGCTATCTTTCTCAGCAACATTCCCTTCCTGATCACGTTCAAGGGTCTGGAAGATATTGCCCCTGTAAGGATTAAATGATTCAACGTCCGTGTGGGAGAGTGGCCGGTAGACATCCTGTACCCATTCGTTCACATTACCTGCCATGCAGTACAGTCCATAATCATTGGGCCAGTAGGACTTAACCGGTGCACAAATGCTTGCGTTATCGTTGAGGTTTCCGGCAACTCCCATCAGGTCACCTTTACCCCTGACAAAATTTGCCAGCATCTGGCCCCTGTGCCGGTGTTCTGCATTTCTAACGTTGTGACCATCCCAGGGATATATCCTGCGTTCATATATCCGCTCTTCAAAGGTATTTCCTACCAATGCGAGTGCAGCAAATTCCCATTCTGCTTCCGTTGGGAGCCGGTATTTTGGGAGAAGGATACCGTCTTCCAGTCGAACCCTTCTCTCTTCCTGGTTCGGATCAAGGCTGGGCAGGTTTTGATTGACCACACCTTCATATTGCCCGACAAGATAGGATTCCGAATTGAAATTATTTTCATCAACCTGATTTGGATCCAGACTAAGAACGCCATAATCAATAAGAACCATTTCGTTTACCCGGTCTGTTCTCCAGGTACAATAATCCGTTGCCTGGTTCCAGTTGACACCAACCACGGGGTAGTCATTATAGGATGGGTGTCTAAAATAATATTCAATATAGGGTTCATTGTAAGCCAACGGGCTTCTCCAAACCAGTGTGTCGGGAAGTGCATCCACGTATACCTGGGGGTAGCTTACAAATACCCGACTTATCCAATAAAGGTATTCCCTGTAGTCTACATTTTTAATCTCTGTTTCATCCATGTAGAAAGAAGATACCGTTACCCTTCGTGGTACATTGTTCCAATCATAGGTAATATCCTGCTCTACCCTTCCCATGGTGAAGGTGCCCCCTTCAATGAGAACAAGTCCGGGGCCGGTTTCCTGCTCGTAATCATGAATCACTTCGAATCCTCCATAATCCGGATCATTATATTTCCAACCGGTGGTTGCAGAGGTGTTTTTATCACCTTTACCACCAAACAAACTGCATGAGGTAACAACAACCGATATAGCTAATACGCCAGCTAAGTTTTTATACTTTAGGATCATAACGATTAGATTTTAAGCTAATAACATATTCAAATATAATAAAATTTGATGTAATAAATATATTTTTCCAAAATAACTAAATTTTAGGGACTTTTATTGCCTTAACTAAACCTCTTTTTTTAACAGGGTTAAATCCTGCCATACAGGTTATTTCATGAGCGGCTGTTCCGGGTAGCCCCGGCCCGGCACCTTTAATCGCCATATCATAGGTATAACTTACACTGATATTGTGATAATTAAGCGATACTCCAAAAATCGCAGAATTGTTGGAAAAGGCAAAATCATGCCGAAACCACATTCCCAGCGATACCGGTTCTCTGGCTAACACAAATCCATAATTAAGGTTTTGATAATGATGCTGTTGTTGAAACAACAGGTTTGGTGTCAGGATGATAGCACCTGCCCGGTTTGGCGTTCCTTTCAGGTAAAAGTTGTTTGCAAGGTGTACCGAGTATTTTCTCGATAACCTGCACTCATCCACCGGATTTTCAGAAATCCCGGGCCTAGCCAAATGGTGTATGGTGATGCCCCCGTATACTTCTTTATAGATACCGAGAAAACCAACTGCAAAATCAGGGTAGATCTTTTGATATCCATGGATATTCTCTCCTGTTTGTAAAACAACTCCTCGAAAAGGATCAATCATATCTTCAAAAACCAGATCGTCCGATGCAAACCGGTTCTGGTTTACCGATGCCTGAAATCCGGCAAATACAAAAAATTCCCGCGTTACCTGTAAATGATAGGTGTAAATGAATGCTGCTGAGAATATACGGATAGTACCATCTCCCAGGTTATCATTGAACAGGTGGACGCCAATCCCTCCATGCAACAGATCAACCGATTGATCATACGATGCACTATACGTAACAAAATCAGAATGTAGCTCCGGCCAATGATTCCTGTAGTTTATGGACAACCGGTTGTAATCTGCGGATCCAGCAAAGGCTGGATTATGATAGATTAAATTCCCATGAAACTGGGAAAAAATTACATCCTGCCCGAGACCATGAAAACTGACGATAAGTAAAATGAAAAGGAAATTTGTTACGGTCCGTATGCTAAACCCGATCTGCATTCCCTTGCTGCCTGTTTTCCTGCTTATCCTCATTTGTCTCAAACTCCTACAATATAAACGGTTATCAAAACGTTTAATTTTCTAATAAACAAAATTACTTCACCCCCGGCAATAAAACTCTATTTTCTTAACATTTTGTTTATTTGTGTTTATTTACGGATGCAATGTTTCAGATGAAGAAGAGATATCTAATAACGGGATTGATTGTCGGCATATTGTTCTGCACCTGTTTGCTAACCGCACAGGATACCCAGATTTCAAGAGTGGTCCGCCGGGATCCTACCACACCGAATTCTTTAGCTGAAGTTGTGAAACAAAAAGCAGGAAAATATGCCGGATCTTCATGCCTTTCCAGCGGACATTGGATAAAAATGAAGATTACGGAAGATGGGATATATAAACTTACCTATTCACAGCTGGTCTCCATGGGAATTACAAACCCTTCAAATCCCAGGGTATTTGGAAACGGAGGCAACATGCTTCCCATGAATTCAGCCATGCCCCGGCCTGACGATCTGACGGAGAATGCCATTTGGGTTGAGAAAGGAACCGATGGCATCTTTAATCAAGGCGATTACATATTATTTTACGGAAAGGGACCGGGGGAGTGGAGCTACAACAGTGATGAACAGATGTTTCTCCATACAAAACATCTCTACTCCAATGCAACGTACTATTATATCACTTCAGATGCAGGAATTGGGAAATCAATTGCCCTGGTGGAGCAGATCACAGAGCCTGAAAATGTTATCGTATCAGCATTTGACAACTATGCATCCCATGAACTGAACAAGGTAAACCTCATCAAATCAGGAAGGGAATGGTTTGAGCCGCTTTTAAGTTATGGTGAAAATGAATTCAGTTTTACCTTTCTTCACCTTATACCTGCTGTGCAGGTCAAGCTTAAAACCAGGCTTCTTGCCAGATCAGGTCTGAATAGCTCCTTTGTACTGAAGGCTGACGGTGAGAGCGTTGCATCAATTAATCTTTCCAGCGTAAACATTGCCAGCACCACCTCTGATTATGCCAGCACCAATACTTCCATTCACACCTTTACAACCGACGATGATGAAATGGATATCTCGCTCAACTTTCAGGACAATGGATACAGTGCTGCGGAGTGCTGGCTTGATTACCTCGTGTTGAATATCCGCAGTCAACTGGTTATGACGGGCTCTCAGATGCATTTCCGGGATGTGGAATCAGTCGGGCCAGGCAACATCTCTTCTTTTCAGCTTTCAGGTGCCCAATCCTCATTTCGTGTCTGGGATATAACCGATCCCTATAACGTGAAGGAATTACCTGCGATATATGCATCGGGGACCCTGCAGTTGAAAGCCCGAACAGACTCACTCCGAAGCTTCATCCTCTTTGATAATACCTCCTTTCTAACTCCGGAGATTATTGAAAATCCGGTTCCCAACCAGGATCTTCATGGACTTGATCCCGTGGATATGGTCATTGTTTCACACCCGGATTTTCTCGATCAGGCTAACCAGCTGGCTAACCTGCACCTTGCCCAGGATAACCTGAGAACAGTGGTGGCAACTCCCGACCAGATCTACAATGAGTTCTCTTCCGGCGCTCCCGATGTATCGGCCATACGGGATTTTATAAAAATGCTGTACGACAGAGCCTCTGTGCCTGAAGATAAACCCCGGTACCTCCTTCTTTTCGGAGATGGATCATTCGATAACATTTCCGACCATAAAAACAATACAAACTACATAATCACCTACCAATCATCAAATTCATTAAGTCCTACCAGGTCTTACGTCACGGATGACTTTTTTGGGATCCTGGATGATGGTGAAGAGGTGGTCAGTGGCTTGATCGACATAGGTATTGGTCGTCTCCCAGTATCAACAGTTGACGAGGCTCAGGCAATGATCAGCAAAATAATTCATTATACCAGTCCCGAAACCAGAGGAGAATGGAGGAACATGATCTGCTTTATCGGTGACGACGAAGACAACAACATTCACATGAAGGATGCCAATTCCCTTGCCGACCAGGTCAATGCATCGTACCCGGCATTCATCACCCAGAAGATCTTTCTCGATGCCTATCCACAAGTATCCTCTCCCAGTGGTGAGGCTTACCCTGAAGTGAACATTGCCATAAACGACAGGGTTAACTCCGGTGCATTAATCATCAATTATGTCGGACATGGAAACGAACGCGGATTAGCCCATGAAGGAATATTGGGTGTAAGTGATATCCTCTCCTGGGATAACTTTGATCACATGCCGTTGTTCATTACTGCTACCTGTGAATTCAGCCGGTTTGACGATATCGAGCGAACCGGCACGGGAGAGATCAATAAGAAGACATCAGCAGGTGAACAGGTCTTGTTAAATCCCGCCGGAGGAGGGATCGGGCTGTTGACCACAACCCGCCTGGTCTATTCAAATCCGAACTATGTGCTCAACCAGAATTTCTACAATTTTGCATTTGAGAAAGATTCAGACCAGGAACCCTACCGGCTGGGAGATATATTGCGATTAACAAAAAATATATCCGGCGCCAGCGAAAACAAGAGAAACTTCACCCTGCTGGGAGATCCTGCCTTGAAACTGGCATACCCTCAATTCACCCTGGTAACCGATTCTTTAAACGGAAAGGATATTGCCCTCGCCAATGATACACTCAAAGCATTGAGTAAAGTTACCCTGTCCGGTCATATTGAGGATTACACCGGAACCTACCTTGAACAGTTTTCGGGAACCCTTTACCCAGTGATATATGACAAACCTGTACTGGTAACAACGCTTGGAAACGATAACGATCCTCCCATGACTTTCATGGCTCAGAATAACATCCTGTATAAAGGGCAGGCCAGCATTGAAGAAGGAAGGTTTTCGTTTACGTTTGTCGTTCCAAAAGATATCTCCTACCAGATTGATTATGGAAAAATCAATTATTACGGAAAAGGGGAACTGGGAGACGCGAATGGTTATTTTGATGAGGTGCTGATTGGTGGATTCTCCGAAGATCCTATCATGGATAATACCGGCCCTGAAATCCAGCTATTTATGAACAATGATCGATTTATACCTGGAGGCATTACAGATGAGGAACCGACAATCCTCGCATTGGTCAGCGATGAAAATGGTATAAATACCGTAGGTAATGGCATCGGACATGATATTACTGCCATGCTTGACGATGATTACCAGAACCTCCTGATCCTGAATGATTATTACGAAGCAGACATGAACAGTTATCAGAGCGGTAAGATAGCCTATCAATTATCCAAACTCAGTAAAGGGTATCATCAGATCACGGTTAAAGTTTGGGATGTATTGAATAACTCCTCCGTAGCCTCCATTGATTTCCGTGTTATCCCTTCCGGTGAGTTAATAATTAAGAAGTTGCTGAATTATCCAAACCCATTTTCGGACCGGACTTCGTTCGTTTTTGAGCACAATCAGACGGATGGCGATCTCGAGGTTTTTATCCGAATATTTGATCTGTCAGGACAACTGGTTAAAACAATACGTGAAACCTTCTTCGCTGATGGCTATCGCATTGGTCCGATCGAATGGGATGGACGAGACGAGAATGGAAATAAATTAGGGTCCGGAATATACGTTTATCGGGTATCTGTTCGTTCTTCCATGGAACAACATGCCGATGCAGTTCAAAAATTGATAATCGTGAAATAATATAAAGATGCCGATTAATAGCATTCTATCTTAACCGGTCACTGAAAAATAAAAATAGTTTATATTTGCATCTAAATTTACAGAATATAATGAATCTGAATAAGTTATTGGTATTTTTGGTTGCCGCTGTATGCATACAATTCAGTACTTCTGCCCAGGATCAGATCGAATCCAAAGAATTTGGCGGTTCAAGCATTAATACCATTCAATCGGTTGTTCCTTTCCTAACCATTGCGCCGGATTCCCGTTCGGGAGGAATGGGAGATGCAGGAGTAGCCACCTCCCCTGATTTCAATTCCATGCACTGGAACCCTGCAAAATATGCTTTTATCGAGGGCGATGGTGGTGTCGGACTGACCTACTCACCCTGGCTAAGAAACCTGGTCAATGACATCAACCTGGCTTACCTCGCCGGATACTACAGGATTGATGACAGGCAGGTAATTGCCATGTCACTCCTCTATTTCTCCCTGGGTAACATCACATTCACTGATCCCTATGGGAATACCATTCGGAACTTCAATCCCAATGAATTTTCAATTGATGCTTCCTATTCACGGATTTTCGGAGACCATTTTTCACTGGGCATTGCTTTCCGGTATATCTATTCGAATCTTACCGGAGGGATAACCGTTGGTGGAGGAGAGACAAAACCAGGCATGTCCATTGCAGCCGATGTCAGTACTTATTATGAGAATGATGTTGAACTGTTTGGCTTTGATACGAAATTATCCTGGGGATTGAACATGTCCAATATCGGGACCAAGATGACCTACACGGATACGGAAGATCCTGATTTTATTCCGACAAATTTCAGGTTGGGTGGAGCAATGAGAATGGATTTTGACCAGTACAATTCATTAACCCTTGCTATTGACCTGAATAAACTGCTGGTCCCGACTCCTCCGGTCTACTACGACATAAATGATACACTCCCAAACGGGACCATCGCAGAAAGTGGGGAAACATATATAAAATACGGAAAGGATCCCAATGTCGGTGTCCCGGTGGGTATGATACAATCCTTCTATGATGCTCCGGGAGGATTTTCTGAAGAAATGCATGAAATTGCCTATTCCATCGGATTGGAATATTGGTATAATAATCAGTTTGCAGTAAGAGCCGGCTATTTCCATGAGCACCAGTCAAAAGGCAATCGAAAATTCTTTACTGCCGGTGTCGGACTGAAGCTGAACATTTTTAATCTCGATTTTGCATACCTTATTCCAACAGTTCAAAATCATCCGCTGGCAAAAACACTTCGATTCACCATTGGTTTTGATTTCGATTCGTTCCGGAAATTGAACAGATCTGACAGCTAATGAACATTAGAATTGGCTTGGGCTACGATGTTCACCCCCTGGCAGCAGGACAAAACCTCTGTCTGGGTGGGCTGATTATTCCACACGAAAAAGGAACCGTTGGACATTCCGACGGGGATGTACTGATCCATGCAATCTGCGATGCCCTGTTAGGAGCTGCAAACCTCAGGGATATCGGGTATCATTTCCCGGATTCCTCGGATGAATTCAAAGGGATTGATAGCAAGATCCTGCTGAAAAAAACCGTTTCCATGTTAACGGATAATGGCTATTCGATAATCAATATCGATGCCACTATCTGCCTCCAGGTACCACGAATAATGGATTCGATCCCGGACATGAAGGAAATCCTGGCAAAAGTGATGAAGATCAATGGTGATCAAATCTCGATCAAAGCAACCACTACAGACAGATTGGGTTTTATTGGCCGCGAAGAAGGAGTTTCAACCTATGCCATTGCTATGATCGAAAAGTCATAGTCTGTTAAATTGAGCTGTAACGTGGTCAACCTCTCCCCCATCATCAACGGTATAGGTAAAATTAATGGTTTTGTAGTCAGTGGCTATCGATCCGCTTCCTGCAATGGTATTTCCATCCACAACCTGGGAAGGAATAGCAAGGTATAAACCGGATAATTCCGCGATTACTTCCAATCCTAACCCAAGGTTATAAAAATTATCCAGGATAACCTTTCCATCCTCCGAGGGGTGCTTTGAAAGGTCGACATAGTAATTGGTCTGACCATATACCTCACTCATCTCAATGCAATACCAGGTATCATAAATGGAATCGGGACCAAGGTCTTCAAGGCTTTCGCAGGAAGTGAGGATAATTCCCGAAAGCAACATGAAGAGAAGAGCGAATAAATGCTTTTTCATCTTTCTCACTGTTTACTGGTCAAATGCTGAATTTATTGTACGTTCATCAACAAAATTAGGCAGTGTAACCTGGAGCAGTGGGGTTCGTTCCATCTCCCGCTTAATGGCAAAAAGTGCTTCACTGTTTCTCGCCCAGGCTCTCCTGGTTATTCCATTATTCACGTCCCAGTGCAGCATTGATCTTACCCTTTCGGATGCTTCTGCTGTACCATCCAGGACAAATCCAAAACCACCATTGATCACCTCACCCCAACCCACTCCTCCTCCATTATGAAGGGAGACCCAGGTAGCCCCCCTGAAGGCATCCCCGATCACATTATGCACTGACATATCGGCAGTAAATTGTGATCCGTCATAAATGTTTGAGGTTTCACGGAAGGGTGAATCGGTACCGGAAACATCGTGATGATCCCTTCCGAGTACGATGGGTCCCCTTACTTCTCCAGTTTTTATTGCTTCATTGAACTTCTCTGCAATTTTAGTCCTTCCCTCACAATCGGCATACAGAATTCTTGCCTGCGATCCGACCACAAGGTTGTTTCTTCCGGCTTCCCTGATCCAGTGAATGTTGTCTTCCAGCTGGCTCCTGATCTCAACCGGTGCTGTTTCAGCTATTTTCTCCATCACCTCAAGAGCAATGCGATCTGTGATCTCAAGATCCCTGGAATCGGAAGAGGTACATACCCACCGGAAAGGGCCAAAGCCATAATCAAAAAACAAGGGTCCCATAATATCCTGGACATAGGATGGATACTTGTATGTTCCATCTGGCCGCTTGATATCCGCACCTGCCCTGCCCGATTCAAGCAAAAATGCATTTCCATAATCCCAGAAATACATGCCTTTCCGGGTAAGCTGGTTGATCGCCTGGACCTGCCTTCTCAGGGATTCCTGAACTTCTTCCTTGAAAAGCCCGGGATTAGTCACCATCAATTCATTCGACTCCTCAAAGCTCAATCCTGCAGGGTAATATCCTCCTGACCAGGGATTATGCAGGGATGTTTGATCCGAGCCAAGATCGATTCGGATCCCGCTTTTCACCAAGGCTTCCCACAGATCCACAATGTTCCCATGGTATGCCAGGGATACGGCTTCCTTCATTTTTCGTGCCTTTTCCAAACGGACAAAAAGTTCATCCAGGTTAGAATAGACCTCATCAACCCATCCCTGGGAATACCTCGTTTTTATGGCCTTTGGATTTACTTCGGCAACAACACATATCCCCCCGGCTATCACGGTGGCTTTTGCCTGTGCTCCTGACATTCCACCCAGGCCGGATGTCACAAAAACTTTCCCCTGCAAATCCTGCTCACCCCCCTCTGATACTTTTCGTCCCGCATTCAGCAAAGTAATGGTTGTTCCATGAACAATTCCCTGAGGCCCGATGTACATAAACGAACCCGCAGTCATCTGTCCATATTGTGAAACACCCAGGGCATTGAACTTTTCCCAATGTTCGGGCGAGGAGTAATTTGGGACCACCATACCATTGGTAACCACAACCCTGGGGGACCCTGGATGAGAAGGGAACAATCCCATGGGATGCCCGGAGTAAAGGACAAGCGTCTGTTCATCGGTCATTTCAGCAAGATACTTCATGCTGAGAAGATACTGTGCCCAGTTCTGAAAAACAGCTCCGTTACCACCGTAAGTGATCAGTTCGTGTGGGTGCTGAGCAACCACTTCATCCAGATTGTTGCTTAACATGAGCATGATCGCTCCGGCAGAAACCGACCGGTAAGGAAAATCGTGAATGCTTCGGGCTGTTATTTTGTACCCGGGCCTGTACCGGTACATGTATATCCTGCCATAGGTCCGTAGTTCATCACTGAACTCCTCTGCAAGAACAGGATGATGCTTGCTGGGAAAATACCTGAGTGCATTTCGTAAGGCTAACTTTTTTTCTTCAGGCGTGAGAATGTCTCTCCTTCTTGGCGCATGATTCACCTTCGGATCAAATTTCCGTGGTTCCGGAAGTTCTTCCGGAATACCCTGCAATATCGCGCTTTTGAAATCATCATTCGTTTTCATCCGGGAAATGGGTTTTGATCGATTTACTGTAACAAAGGTAATAGTTAAAAAGAAAAAGTTATGCCATCACTATGTGATAAGTTAATAAGTTATACGTTATGAGTTATTTGGTAATTAAAAACCCCAAACCCGATAATGAATCGGGAAATTATGCACGTAGAGATGCCATGCATGGCGTCTCTACGCTGGTATCATGATTTTCATTACGTTTTCAGGTACTGTCTGTTTTATCATTTTTTTACGAATAACGAAATACGTCCCACGACACAGGTCGCTTAACCGAACACCCTAATACGATTATTCATTCTTGTCTGGAAATTTTGTATTAGCTTTGTGCAGAATTCTGATAATCGTTTTGTTAAATTTCGTTCTTAAACTCTGTAAACATGAAAAAAAGCTGGATAATTCTTGCCGTTGTTGCAGTATTGATCATACTGCTCTATGTCTCTGTAAAAAATACCTACAACCGGATGGTCCAGAAGGGAGAGGTTGTAACGGAACAGTGGTCAAATGTTGAGAATGTTTATCAACGGCGCTCAGACCTTATCCCGAATCTGGTGAATACGGTCAAAGGATATGCCGATTTTGAGCAGGAAACATTAACCCAGGTTATTGAAGCCCGGTCCAGGGCCACTTCCGTAACAGTGGACGCAAATAATCTCAATCCTGCTATGATCAACCAGTTTCAGGAAGCTCAGGCCGGACTCTCATCTGCCCTTTCAAGGTTACTGGTGGTTATTGAACGGTATCCGGACCTGAAAGCAAACCAGAACTTCCTTGAACTACAGGCTCAACTCGAAGGTACTGAAAACCGGATAGCGGTCGAACGGAGAAAATTCAACGAAGTGGCCAGGGATTACAATACGTTCATTAAACAGTTTCCCAGAAACATCTATGCCAGCATCTTCAATTTTGAAAGCAAGGCCTATTTTGAAGCGGAGGAGGGAGCCAGCGAAGCGCCGGAAGTTCAATTCTGACATCGGGGTAATTCAGTATCAAGGGTCACACTGATACCATCATTACACGGTTCAAATAATCATTAACCCAAAGAAATGAAAACTGCTGATTATTTTAATAAGGAAGATAAGGAGCAAATCTCCAAAGCAATCCGTGAAGCCGAACGGAACACATCGGGAGAAATCAGGGTTCATATCGAGGGAACATGCAGGGAGGAGGTCATGGACCGCGCTGCTTACCTTTTTGAAAAACTCGAAATGCACAAAACAGCACTGCGCAACGGTGTACTTTTCTATCTTTCCATGAAAGATCAAAAATTTGCCATCTTGGGCGATGTGGGTATAAACCGGGTTACACCGGAAAACTTCTGGGAAGAGATCAAAGAGACAATGCTCGAACAGTTCAGGATGGGGCAGTATGCAGCGGGACTTTCAGAAGGCATTAAAATGGCAGGCGAGCAATTGAAAGAACATTTCGCCTATCAGGAAGATGATGTTAATGAACTCTCCGATGATATTTCATTTGGTAAAACCTAATCCATTGCAGGAAAGGAAATTCACGATGAAAAAATATACAGTAGGTATTGTTTTTGGGCTTCTCCTGCTAAGTTCTCCATCATCACTGTTCAGCCAGGATGTCATTCCTGACAGACCTTCTCCTCCCAGGCTGGTAAACGACTTTGCCGGATTCCTTTCCCGGGAGGATGCAGTGCACCTGGAAAATAAGCTGGTTGAATTTAATACCCAGACCTCCACGCAGATAACCATTGTAACCATGAACGATCTTTCAGGATATGCAATTTCGGATTTTGCATTTCGTCTGGGTGAAAAATGGGGAGTCGGACAGGAAGGATTTGATAACGGGATCGTTATCCTGATTAAACCAAAAACATCCTCCGAAAAGGGCGATGTTTTCATTGCAACCGGTTACGGTTTGGAGGGAGCCGTTCCAGATGCCGTAGCCAAACGGATCGTCGAAGCGGAAATACTGCCCGCCTTCAGAAAAAACAACTTCCTGGAAGGGCTGGATAATTCGGTTGAGATCCTTTTTGAACTGACTCGTGGAGAATACAGTCCGGATGAATACATGAAAGAATCCGGAGATCCAGCCGCAGAGATTGGGATCGGATTTTTCATTTTTCTCATGATTATGATTTCCGTCATTTCCCGGATGAGGCGAAACAGGCATTATGCTCCGGGACACAGCCTGCCCTTTTGGACAGCACTGTTTCTTGCGGGTTCAGGTGGAAGATCCCACTCGGGAAGCTTTGGAAAGTTCTCTTCCGGAGGGGGAAGTTTTGGCGGATTTGGTGGTGGTGGTTTTGGCGGATTCGGAGGAGGCAGCTTTGGTGGAGGTGGTGCCGGCGGTAGCTGGTAACGGATCAAATACAAATCCTGTGGCACAGGATTATTTGTGATATTCCCCATTGAAATCCCGGGAATAACTCCAACTATAAACAGATCAATCCCCTTCTGAAGCCTTTGTTACTCCAACTGCTGCAATGCAGCACGGGCTTTAAAACCAATGCTGTTTTCATAAGGCCCGTTGCTTAATTCAAGTGCAACCCTGTAGTAGGATTCAGCCCGCTCATTCTCTCCTCTGGTTTCCAGGATTTTTCCCATTTGCAGAGCAGAATAGGATGCATAGTAATAAGGTAACTCCACACCGGTACCAATGACCAGCGTGTAATACCGTTCAGCCTTTTCAAGTTCCCCGAGTTTATGATAGACCCGTGCCAGCCGATAAGCATATTCCAGCTTCTCGGACAGGGTATTTACCTTCTCTCTTCCATGGTGTTGTAATAATATTGCTTCAGCTTCCTGGTAATATCCACCATCAAAAAGCAATCTTGCTGTAAGGAGCAGACTATTCGGCTCCGGGTATTCAGTAACTTCATAATACGCCTGTTTGTCAGAATCAAGCAGTGCTTTTCCAGCTGTCCTGACCATCTCCCTGCAATGATGGTATTTCTCAACATCACCCTGCAAGAAATAGTACCAGGATAGTTTATACCAGGCGCTCTTAATATAGTGCATGCCATGAAACCGGTTCAGGAAGGATTCCAATAACCGGTTTGCATCCTTATCCAATCGGTTCAATTTAGCCTCTCCCTGCAGAAAATCAAGAAACAGGAAGGGAAGTTCATCTTTGCTCTGTGGGTATTTTTCAAGCAGAGAAATGGTTTCATGATTCTTTCCTGCTTTATTTAGCGCCAATACATAGGTGAAACGGAAAAGTGGATTTTTAAAAGGGGGATCCTGGATCCCCTGCAGAAACTCCAGTGCTGCCTCATCACTGGAACTGTTTTGAATGTACACATGCGCCAGGATCATGATGGCTTCCAACTCAGGATAGGTCGATTGTTTGGTAAATTGATGGTAATCTTTCAGTTGTTCAACTCCTGTTTCCATGTTACTGCTTAATCCGGTAATTCTCATAATCCAGGAATATTTGTCAGGAACGGCTTCCAGGATCACTTCCTGAATGCCTGAGATCTTTCCATTCGGTTTAAAAGCAGGGAAAAGGGATTTGTTCTCCTGAACAAGCCTGTAGGATGTAAAGAAATGAACAACTGCTTTCCAGTTATCCTGAAACTTGATGCCTGCCAAAAATGAATGCAAGTGCATCTCTGCCTGGATGAACAGATAGATCGGCGAATTTTTATCTCCATTCTCACGGATGGTCTCAAGTCTCGTTCTGAATTTTTCTTTATACGCAGTATATCCTTCCTCTTCTTCCGTTATCATCACCTCGATGAAATCCTGAAGATTTTCAAGGTAACATGCGTAACTGTTTTCCCTGTTCCCCTCTTTTTGTTTTTCCAGAATCGATTGGGCTTCTGCAAACCGCAGATCGAGGATCAGTTTGTGGGCTTCCATCCAGGAATTCTCCGGCTGTTGCATTCCTGCAACCGATGCTGGGATAATGATCCACAGGGATAAAAGGCGTATATGATTCAGTAGTTTCAGATCCAGTTTGGTTATGACAAAAAAAGCTGCCTTCAACAATCAGACAGCTTTTCTTGAATCAATGGAATCTATATTGCATTAACGAAGATTTCCCACAATAAGGAACACGATCTATACAGCAATGTCCTGGGTGATATCATCATCAACCAGTATTCTGCCACAATATTCACAGACTATGATCTTTTTCCTTGATTTTATATCCAGTTGTCTCTGAGGAGGGATCTTATTGAAACATCCTCCACAGGCATCACGCTGCACAGTAACTACGGCAAGTCCATTCCGTGCATTCATGCGTATTCGTTGATAGGCTGTCAATAATCTGGGATCGATCTTTGTCTTTATCCCGTTCAATTTTTTAACCAAAAGCTCTTCCTCTTTCTGCGTATCGGCAATGATCTCATCCAGTTCTGATTTTTTGTTATCCAGGTCACCATTCCTCTCTTCCAGGACCGATTTTGACTCTTCAATGACCTCATTTTTCTCTTTCAACTGAACGGTAAATTCGCGAATTCTTTTTTCGCAAAGCTCAATTTCAAGGGTTTGAAATTCTATCTCTTTGGATAATGAATCAAATTCACGGTTATTGCGAACATTCATTTGCTGCTCTTCATATTTCTTTATCAGGATTTCAGCACTTTTAATCTCATTTTTCTTATTCGAAATTGCTGTTTCCAGGCTGTTAACCTCATCGTTGAAATTATTAATCCTGGTTTCAAGTCCGGCAATTTCATCCTCCAGATCCTGAACCTCCAGAGGCAACTCTCCCCTGAGTATTTTTATTTTATCGATATCTGAATCACACGACTGTAATTCGAACAAAGCCATCAATCTTTCTTCAATAGAGATATCTGTCTGGTCAGAAGTTTTTTTCTTCCCTTGCTCTTTTTCCTTTGCTGTTACCGCTTTCGTCGCCGCCTGTGTCTTTTTCGTTTCCGCTGCCTTTTTTGCTGCTGTTGCTTTTTTTGTTTCCGCTGCCTTTTTCGTCTCCGTTGCCTTCTTTGCTGCTGTTGCTTTTTTTGTTTCCGCTGCCTTTTTCGTCTCCGTTGCCTTCTTCGTTGTCGTTGCCTTTTTCTTTTCCGCTGCCTTCTTCGTTGTCGTAACCGCTGTCTTTTTCGTTGCCTTTGCCATTTTCTTACAAATAATTTATTGGATTAGTATTTATATCCGAAAAATGAACTGCAAATTTAGGGAATTTTTTCGTAAGAATATCATAAAAGATCTCCAATGTAAATTGCTCACTTTCAAAATGACCGATGTCAACCACAAGGATTTGATTATCGGCATCAAAATACTGGTGGTATTTGAAATCGGCAGAGATAAAAACATCAGCTCCTGCATGCATGGCATCCGGTAGCAGGTGGCTTCCGCTACCTCCACAGACTGCTATTTTCTGCAAGGGTTTTCCAAGCAGCGTTGTATGTTTAATCACTGGTACGAAGAACAACTCTTTTATTCTACCGAGGAATTGTTTCTCTTCTTCCGGTTTATTCAATTCACCCAGCAGGCCTGAGCCAACGTTCCCGTAGGCATTATCCAGCGGGTAGAGATCATATGCAACCTCCTCATAGGGATGGGAGTCAAGAAGGGCTTTTACGATCTTTTTCTCAAGGTGTTTTGGAAAAATTGTCTCAATTCTGATCTCTTTTTCAAAATGGATCACTCCTTTCTTTCCCACGTAGGGATTGGAATCATCACCACCCCTGAAGCTTCCCTCTCCGGTGATGTTGTAGCTACTCATATCGTACTTTCCAATCACTCCAGCCCCGGCATTAAAAATCGCTTCGCGGACACCGGAAGCTTTATCATGAGGAACAAATGTGACCAGTTTGGAGAGTTGGTTTTTGACAGGGCTCAGAATGCGGGTGTTATTCAACCCGATCTTTTCTGCGATTTTGGAATTCACACCACCCATTACATTATCGAGGTTGGTATGCATGGCATAAATGGCAATATCATTCTTAATTGCTTTTATGACTGCCCTTTCGAAGGATGTTTTACCGGTGAGGCTCTTTACCCCGAAGAAGATCACCGGATGATGAGAGATAATCAACTGAGCATCGATCTCCATGGCTTCTTCCACGATTGCTTCAGTAACGTCAAGTGCCAGCAATGCACGTTTAACCATCATTTCAGCGTCTCCGATGATCAATCCTGAATTATCATAGGACTCTTGAAAAGGCAATGGGGCAAAAGATTCCAGGTAGTTAGTAATTTCTGTTAGCTTCATGGTTCTGGTGTTTTGGGTTTCTTTCCAACGAAACCCGTTAAATGCCTGGTTGAGCAGTGTTAACAAAAGCAGAGGTACAGGTCCGAATAACCTGTCATCTCATCAGGTTATGCATACAATGCGACAAATCATATACTTTAGGATGATGCTGATGGTTACAGTGATTCCCTTATTTCAAGCAGAATCTCCTTAATGTCATTTAACGATTTGATCACCTGAAAATTATTGACTGTATCCTCCCTGTTCTCTTTAAGCTTCATTTTTGCACCTTTCAGGGTAAGTCCCCGCTCCTTCACCAGGTGATATATGATATGGAAATTATCAATATCTTCTTTGGTAAACAACCGGTTCCCTTTCTTGTTTTTGTGTGGTTTAATGATGTCAAATTCTTTCTCCCAGAAGCGGATCAGAGAGGTATTCACTTTAAACATTTCGGCTAATTCACCGATGGAATAGTAGACTTTTTCAATTTTGTTTTCTTTGTACGGCATGACAATGAATGTGGGAATAGCATAAAAATCGTTCACACTAAAGTAGTAAAATAAAATTCAAGAATCAATAGTTTCACTCCTCTTCTCCAAGGCAATAGAGATATCCATCCCTTGAAGCAATATAAATCCTGTTATTCCATGCTATGGGGGTAGCTTCAAAGGGAGCGACAAATTTATCCAGCAGGATAAATTCGAAATCCTGATTAAACTCAAACAGGAACAAGCCGTTATAACCGGCAACGATCAGGCGGTTTTCAATAATAATCGGGGTAGAGATCGAGGGACCGAGATAGGTTTTGAAGATTAATTCAGGTGTTGGATAATAGCTAATGCTGTCGGGTCCGGCAACAGTGATCTCCTCCTGAATCTCCTGATGGTTTACAACATATAAATAACCATCGATTCCAATTGTAGCAGCCAATCCGGGTGTATCATCCGTTTTATAATAATCATTGATACCCACAGATCCAATGACTCCTCCTTTCCATGAAACAAAATCATTGTTTTCTGTTGGCAGGAACCATATTACCGCGTCACGTTCATCCCGAGCCGGATCGAGTTTAAATACCCCGCCCTTCCCAGGTATGTATTGTTTCTCAACCGATACCAACAGGCAACTGTCATTAGTAACTACCGGGGTACCATCCATATCGGAACCAATAAAGAAATCCCAATCGATCTCCTTTGTAATCCGGTTAAAACCAAAAACATGACCGGATCCGGAACTGAGGTATATCCTGTTACCCAGTAAGCTGGGCGATGCTTCTGTGACAACATTATACTGATGTGCTTTAACATCGTACGGAGTATAAAGCTTCCTGCTTTTAATAATCTGCGGTTGTATCATCCCATTCAGCATACGGGCTTTCTGTGGATCAGGATCAAATACAGTAAAGAGTCCATTCTCCAGTCCGATATAACCTGTATCGGCGATCATCAGCGCCGAACCGTCTACATCCCTGCTATAGCTGTCGGTCCATTGACTATCCAACCTCCATAGTTCGGTTCCGGTCAGGTAGGAAATTGCCCTGAAGCTGGGTATGTGGGGAGAATCGAGGTAATTACCCGACCCTAATCGACTGCCCTGAAGAATAATGATTTGCTCTTCCGGAATGCCAGCATTCCCATTAATCCAGATCGTTCCGGTTCCCTTTACAACATCGTCAAAGGCATATTGCCAGACGATCTCCCCGGTTTCAGCACGGATTTTTTTTAAATGATGGTCGTAGGCTCCCTGAATGATGAACAGTTCCCCATTCTCCTCAACCAGTAATGGTTGTCCGGTCCAGCCTGCACCAGCCCACTCTGCGGTTCCAAGTTTCCTGGAAAGCAGGGTCTTTCCCTTTCCAAGGTAGAGTTTCCAAATAATTTTTAGCTGTGAAGGAGCAGAATTACCATAATAATTCCTTCGTTCATTACCCAGATAAGTGTTGATCCTCGGGATAACCGTTAATGAATCCTGGTCGTACTCCAATGCAGTCAACCCGTTTTCTGTACCCGCCGGCAGGATCATTCCATCTTCTGTAATGTCCACCAGAGCATCCGGAAAATCGGTTTCTGTCAGGTCTTTCAATGCCGTGATTGCCTTTCCGGAATAATCGATTTCAGGAATTCCTCTTCCCCGCTGAACGATCGGGAATACTTTTCCTTCCAGAAATTTACCTTCCTTATTTACGGATAATCGGACCATTGGAGCAACTCCGTTTGAGCCCTCCAGTTTAAACCTTCCATACGTACAGAAATTTCCTAAACTATAAAAGATGATGCGCTCCCGATAGCATTCTGCAGCACGCGTGACATGAGGTCCGTGCCCGAAAACGATATCCGCACCTGCATCCACCGCAATGTGAGCAAATTCATACACATTCCCCCGGTTGAATCCAAGATAGGTCTCATCCTCTCTGGTCACATGCTGGTGCTCTTTCCCTTCTGCACCTCCATGAAACGAAACGATGACAATATCGCATTCGCTATCCAGCATGCTAATTATTTCCTGTACCCGCTTGCTGTTCTTGAGATCAGTTGTCCCGGGATGAGGTGAAAAGGCACAAAAGCCATAGGTAATGCTATCTTTCCTGATATAACTTACCGGATGATCCTGCAGTCCTGCTGTTTTAATGCCTGCATTTTCAAGGATCATCCTGGTTCTTTCCCTGCCGGCTGCACCGAAATCGCCGTTATGGTTGTTTGCCAGGCTTAAAAAATCAAAACCGGCAGAAACAAGGCACTCAACAAAATGATCCGGCATCCGGAAGATAAAACACTGGGTTGTGTCCTTGCATTTCTTGGGTTCCCCTTCTTCACCGGCAAACGTACCTTCAAGATTTCCACACGTAATATCTGCATCAACCAGAACATTAGCAACAGTTGCCAGTAATGGAGAGCACTCTCCTCCCGGTGGCAGGTATATCCCTGAGGGGTAATCCGTACCCAGCATAATGTCACCGACACAGAGGATATTGAGCGTATCTGCCTGAACAACCGTATCAGCAAGCAGCAACTGTTGCTCATAAGCCAGTTCAGTTTGATCAACCGACAGGAAGATAATAAGGGTATAACAGGCTAATCCAAGAAGATTCATGTTGAGATCGGCAAAAAAAAAAAGCAGGAAATTTATTTGATCCGCTTTCCTGCCTTAAATGATAAAACGATGTTCCGGCTAATCAAAGGATTGCCCGGATGCCATCGATAATTCAATCATTCGGTCATATTCCTCCGCTGTCAGATCATCAAAGAAGTAGTTAATCGGATTGACTTTTCTTCCATTGTGATGCACTTCATAGTGAAGATGTGGAGCAGTAGACAATCCCGTACTTCCGACAAAACCGATTACATCTCCCCGCTTCACCTTTTGACCTTTTGTCACGTTGAATTTGCTCATATGAGCATAGCGGGTGACGTATCCATAACCGTGATCAATCCTTATTTCATTACCGTAACCTCTTCGTGAACTGATTGTTGCTACAACAGTGCCGTCACCAGTTGCATAAATTTCTGTTCCGGTTGGAGCAGTAAAATCCATGCCCTCATGGAATTTCCTGATCTTGTAGATGGGATGTATCCGGTATCCCCACCCCGATGCGGTTCGCTTCAGGTCCTTATTGGAAATGGGTTGAATAGCGGGAAGGCTGGCAATAAACTTTTCTTTATTCATCGCCAGATCAATCACTTCATCATACGACTTCGACTGAACATATACTTTCTTCAGAATATTATCCAGTCGTTTTGCCGTCTCAATAACGATTTCCGAATTATCATACCCCTCAAGCTCTGCATAACGGTTAATTCCACCCATACCGGCATTACGCATGGATGTTGAAATGGGTTCAGCCTCAAAAATAGTACGGTAAATGTTGTCGTCCCTCTCCTGTAACTCTTCCAGCACTTTTTCCACGGTAGCAAGCTTCCTGTTCATCACATCATATTGCAGGATAAGCTGATCGTTTTCTCTGATCAATGCTTTCTCTTTGGGAGAATCAAAAAGCAGCGTAAAGACAACAGCATAAAGAATAGCCAGTAAAACACTAGCCAGAAAATAGGTAAAAAACCGGACGGTTTTATCCCAGAAACTCAGTCTGATCTTATCAAAACTTAACGATTCCGGGTTATATTTGAATTTTTCTTTTGCCATATTTTATTAATCCTTAGAAGGATGGCGCTTAAAAAAAGCGGTCAACGTGAAGCAAATCTAATTTAAATAATTTAATTTTACAAGCCAGTCCCACCAGGATTCATGAAAATAAGTGTATTTTTCAAACTTAAAATCCTCAATATCAGTACTCTATGAATTCAAACCAGCTGAGAGAAGCCTTTTTTACATTTTTCCGATCGAAACAACATAATATTGTTCCATCCGCACCCATGGTGATAAAGAACGATCCCACGTTGATGTTCACCAACGCGGGTATGAACCAGTTTAAAGACATTTTCCTGGGTAACTCTCCGGTAAAACATTCCCGCATTGCCAATACACAGAAATGCCTCCGGGTATCGGGCAAACATAATGACCTTGAGGAGGTTGGACATGACACTTACCACCATACCATGTTTGAGATGCTGGGCAACTGGTCATTTGGGGATTATTTCAAAAGGGAAGCCATACACTGGGCTATGGAATTCCTGGTTGAAACATTACAGATACCCAAAAATCGTCTCTATGCTACTGTTTTTGAAGGAAACCCCGAAGAAAACCTTGAAAGGGATGAGGAAGCGTATACCTTCTGGAAAGAAGTAATTGATAAAGACCGGATCTTAACCGGCTCGAAAAAAGATAATTTCTGGGAAATGGGAGATACCGGACCCTGTGGACCCTGCTCGGAGATTCATGTCGATATGAGAGCAGACGGGGAAAGGGAAAAAGTGAGTGGAAGAGAGCTGATTAACAAAGATCACCCTCTGGTAATTGAGATCTGGAACCTTGTCTTTATCCAATATAACAGGAAAGCGGATGGAAAACTTGAACCCCTGCCAAACAAACACATCGATACAGGCATGGGATTTGAACGATTGTGTATGGTGGTGCAGAAGAAGCAATCCAATTATGATACGGATATTTTCCAACCCCTGATTCAACATATTTCAAAGCTCACAGCATTGGAATATGGTAAAAACGAAGAGTCAGATACGGCGATGCGGGTTGTTGCCGACCATCTCCGTGCCATCGCTTTTTCCATTGCGGATGGACAAATACCGTCAAATACAAAAGCCGGTTATGTGATTCGAAGGATCCTGCGAAGAGCCGTCCGCTATGGATATACATTCCTTCAACAAACCGAACCGTTTATTCATAAACTGGTTGCTACCCTGGCAAAAAACATGGGGGATGCATTCCCCGAATTGAATGAACAACAAAGCCTCATCGAACGGGTAATTCATGAAGAGGAAGTTGGTTTCCTTAAAACACTCGATACCGGAATCCGATTGCTTGATCAGATCATTCAGGAATCCAAAACATCAAAACAAAAAACAATCGATGGAAAAATCGCATTTGAACTGTATGACACCTATGGTTTCCCCCTCGATCTCACTGAACTTATCCTGAAAGAGAATGATCTTTCAGTGAACCGGCATGAATTTGAACAGGAAATGAAAAACCAGAAGGAACGATCCAGAAATGCCGCTGCTGTTGAGACCAATGACTGGATAACAATTCGGGATGATGAGGCTGGTGAATTTATCGGATACCAGGAACCTGAAGCAGATGTGCAGATAGTACGGTATCGGAAAGTAAAATCAAAAGGGAAAGAATTTTACCAGATGGTTTTTAACCGTACTCCATTTTATGCTGAATCGGGCGGCCAGATAGGTGACAGAGGCTATATCGAATCGGGGGGTAAGCGGTATCCCATTCACGATACAATCAAGGAGAATGAACTCACAATCCACATAGCACCCGAGCTACCGGGTATGAGAGATGAACAATTCCATGCTGTAGTGGATCTGGAAAGGAGAAATCGTATAGCCAATAACCATACAGCCACCCACCTGTTGCATCACGCACTCAGGAAAATGTTGGGATCGCATGTTGAACAAAAAGGATCGCTGGTAACACCCGATCACCTCCGGTTTGATTTTTCTCATTTCCAGAAAGTGACCGATGATGAGATAATGAAGATCGAATCCATGGTGAATGAACTCATCCGCGCAAACCTGAGAAGGGAAGAAAAGGTGAACATTTCCATGGTAGAAGCAAAGAAATCAGGGGCGATCGCTCTGTTTGGCGAAAAATACGGAGACCGGGTACGAACCATTAAATTCGGAGACTCAATGGAGCTTTGTGGTGGTATCCACGTTGAAGCAACAGGTCAGATCGGCTTTTTTAAGATCATTTCCGAAAGCGCTATTGCAGCCGGAATAAGAAGAATTGAAGCCATAACCGCACAGAAAGCCGAACAGTATATCACCGAACAGCTCAACCTCCTGAAAGAGATCGGCAGACAAATTAAAGGATCTGACGATCTGATACAGGATGTTCGTAACCTGGTAAAGCAAAACAATCTGCTGAATAAACGCGTGGAAGCATTTGAAAAAGAAGGACTTAAACTGTTAAGGAAAGTCCTTGTGAGCAAAATCATCCGAATAAACGATATGAACGTGATTGCCGAAAAGATCGAGATCCACTCCGTAGAAGGAATGAAAGACCTTGCTTTCCAGCTCAAAAAAGAGGTAAACGACCTCTTCCTGATCCTCGGAACCGAATTGAATGGGAAAGCGAACCTTGTTATCATGATAGCCGACAATCTGGTGAAAGAAAAAAATCTCAATGCCAGCAATATGATCAAAACGATTGCAAAAGAGATCAAGGGCGGTGGTGGTGGACAGCCATTCTTTGCTACAGCAGGAGGTCAGGACCCATCAGGCATTCAACGGGCGATCACACAGGCAAAGGATATCATCTCAAAAGCTTAGTCCATCTATTCCGCTTCCTTTGAAAATATATCCCGGATTATTTCTGCATATTTTTCAGCGATCACCTTACGCTTCAGGCTCAGTTTCGCGGATAGTTCACCCGTTAACGTAGACCATTCTTCACACACCAGCCTGAACCGTTTGATCTGCTCATGAAATGCAAGCTGTTTATTGATCTCGTTCACTTCCTGCTGATACCTGGCAATAACTTCCGGAATCCGGATCAATTCTTGATTATCTCTGAATTTCACGTCGTGTAATGTACACCATTTATGCAGGAACTCTAAATTGGGAACGATAAGGGCGCTGGAGAACTTTTCATTTTCTCCGATCACCATGATTTGCTCAATAAAAAATGATTCCTTGAATTTGTTCTCGATCACCTGGGGGGCAACATATTTTCCACTGGAGAGTTTAAAGATCTCCTTTTTACGATCGGTGATTTTCAGGTATTTATTCTCTACCAGCACACCGATATCACCGGTATGGAACCATCCTTCCTCATCAATAACCTCTTTTGTGAGTTCCGGCTGCTTATAATATCCCAGCATGATATTGGGACCCTTGCACAGGATCTCCCCGTCATCCGCAATTTTCACTTCCACCCCCTCGATAACCGGTCCAACAGTTCCCACCTTGATCTCCTGCGTGGTATAATTGTTTACAGCAATAACCGGTGAAGTTTCTGTCAATCCGTATCCTTCAAGAATAATAATTTTAGCAGCGCTAAATACTCTGGCAAGCCTTGGTTGGAGAGCAGCTCCACCGGAGACGATGATCTTTGCATTTCCGCCCAGTGCTTCCCGCCATTTCGAAAAGATCAACTTGTCAGCAATGCCTAATTGCTTCATGTACCACCAGCCATTCCCTTTTGGGGGTTCGAATCTGAGTCCCAGGTTAACGGCCCAGAAAAAGATCTGTTTTTTCAGGTAGGTCAGATCCTTTCCTTTTCCAATGATTGTGTCATAAACCCGCTCGAGCAGTCTCGGGACAGTACTGAACAGATCGGGCTTAACCTCTTTCAGGTTCTCAATAATGGTTCCCATGCTTTCGGCATAGTAGATGCTCATCCCTTTGTATTGGAAATGATAATTAAGCATCCGCTCATAGATATGGCTGATGGGAAGAAAACTCAAAATTTTTGATTCTGGTCCAAATGGATGCACGTTCGCTGTGGCAAGGACATTGCTAATGATGTTGTGGTGATTGAGCATGACACCTTTTGGAAAGCCGGTCGTGCCGGATGTATAAATAATGGTCAACAGATCCTGCGGAGAAATACTCTTTTTGATTTCCTTCAGCTCATTCTCAAATTTTGATGCGTTCTCTTTTCCAAGTTCGAGCACTTCCATCCATGATTTCGCTCCTTCAACATCATTGAATGTATAAACTTCCTGCACTGTTTTGGTTTTTTGGATTATGGGTTTGAGCTTCTCGTATAAGCTTTTATCAGTAATGAAAACAATCTTCGGCTCTGCGTGCTCTAAGATATACTCATAGTCCTCAAAACTGATTGTGGGGTAAATAGGGACGTGGACAATACCAGTCTGACTCATCCCCATATCGGCGAAATTCCACTCGGGTCGTCCGCTGGAGACGGTTGCAACCCTGTCTCCTTTTTTCAAACCAAGTGCCAGCAAACCATAGCTCATGAATGTTGCATTATCAACATACTCTTTTGTGCTGTATCTGACCCATTCGTTATTTTTTTTGCCTGCAATGGCATCCTCTTTTGGATGGTTTGCCAATGACCGTTCGAGAAGATCAAATGTTCTGGTTACTTCCATGATTGTATTTTTTGTTTAATCAAATATAATCAAATTTGAATAATTTGAAGGAGTATCGATTCTCTCTCCCATAATATCCTGTTGGATTTGTTTTTTAGAAAATTTTTAGAAACTTTGGCTTGAAATGAAATATCCATTAACACGGTTAAAAAATGAAAAGGAAAGTTTTTGTTTTACTTTTTCTGGCACTTATCAGTACCGCTTTCAAAAAGGATAAGCCTGCCTATCGCCTGTTCAACCAGAGTGGGAAAGAGGTTACATATTCGAAAATGGTTAACGATCTGCAGGGCGCCGACATGATCTTCTTCGGAGAACTCCATGATAATCCCGTAGCACACTGGCTTCAGTATGAGCTTACCAGCGATCTGTTCGAAGTGAAAGGAAAGGATCTTATGCTTGCTGCAGAAATGTTTGAGTCCGATAATCAGATCATTTTTAATGAATACATGAAGGGTGCAATTTCAGAAAGCAGCTTTGAAAGCGAAATGCGGTTATGGAAGAACTACCAAACCGATTATAAACCATTGGTACAGTTTGCAAAAGATAGTGGATTGGTGTTCGTTGCTTCAAACATTCCCAGACGTTATGCTTCTCTTGTATTCAGCAAAGGATTTGAAGGATTGGAAGAACTTTCCGAAACGGCAAAACAGTTTATTCATCCCCTTCCCATACCCTATGATCCGGAATTGAAATGTTATAAGGATATGTTGAAAATGGGACCAATGGGAGGAGCCCATACAAATGAGAATCTTCCAAAAGCACAGGCTGTTAAAGATGCTACGATGGCTTATTTTATCCTGAAGCACTGGCAGCCCGGAAAACAGATCATTCATTTTAATGGTAGTTACCATTCCGATAATTTTCAGGGAATCGTCTGGTATATTCAGCAAGACCATCCGGAATTGATCATCCGTACAATCACCACAAAGCTTCAGGATAACCTGGACGTAGTTGAGGAAGAGGATGTTAACACGGCAAACTACATCCTCGTTATTCCGGAGACAATGACAAGGACGTATTGATGGAGGAAGATAGTTATATGTTATAAGTTATACGTTAATAAGTTAATAAGTATGGATGTTGGACGTTGTATGTTCGATGTTGAACGTTGAATACTTTACCTCGTTCTTTTCCGTATCAGCAAAAGCCCTATAAACGTAAGCAGTCCATTCACAATAAGCAACTCAAAACCAAACCGGTAGCCATTAAACCAGCTGACAGAATTTACGCTGATAATGTAACTGATCACGGGCGAAATGATGGCGACAACCGGAACCAATTTATCCCGCACCTTGATACGGGTAAACATCCCGAAAGCAAATAGCCCCAGCAGGGGTCCATAGGTATACCCTGCTATCGTGAATACAGCTGAAATCACACTGTCGTTGTTAATCGCCCTGAAAATAACAATGATCAAAAACATGATGGTTGAAAAACCGATGTGCACGGCTAAACGGATCTGTTTGCTTGTCTTTTCACTCCTTTTCTTAAGATCCAGAAAATCAACACAGAATGCCGTAGTTAAAGCAGTTAAGGCTGAATCTGCACTGGAAAAAGCTGCGGCAATGATCCCAAGAAGAAAAACAATACCTGCAAAAATGGAAAAATGATTCAATGCAAGAATTGGATAAAGATCATCGGTTTGAACCGGTATTGAAATACCGTTTGTTTCAGCATACAGATAAAGCATGAGACCCAGGCTGAGAAACAGGAAATTTGTAGGAATAAGAATGATGCTGAACCAGTACATGTTTTTCTTCGCCTCCTTGATATTCCGGCAGGTCAGATTCTTCTGCATCATGTTCTGGTCCAAACCGGTCATGACTATGGCAATGAATGCTCCGGAGAAAAATTGCTTAAAAAAGTACTTGCTGCTTTGCCAGTTCCAGAAGAATACTTTAGAAAAGGGGTGCTGATGGAGGTTCCGGAAAACTTCTTTTGATGACAGGCCAAGTGAATTTGCAACTACAAAAATACTGATTAAAACAGCCGATAACATGAAGAAGGTCTGCAGAGTATCTGTCCAGACAATGGTTTTGATGCCTGCCCGGAAGGTATAAACCCAGATCAATACAATGGTCACCAGCACAGTTACACCGAACGGGATCCCGTATGAATCGAAAAATCCAATCTGCAAAACACCGGCCACCAGCAACAACCTCAACGATGCACCCATGGTTTGTGAAAGCAGGAAAAATAAAGATCCCGTTTTATAGGTGCTGATGCCAAACCGCTGGTCCAGATAGGTGTAAATAGAAACCAGGTTTAACCGGTAATAGAGTGGCATTAACACATTTGCGATCACAAAATATCCAAGTAAATAACCCAGCACCAGCTGAAAATAGGAGAATGCCTTAATGGTTGGCTCATCCGGTGAAATGATCGCCCCGACTTCACCGGGAATAGAGATGAAGGTAACTCCCGAAAGCGAAGCTCCAATCATTCCAAAAGCTACCACATACCAGGGCGATCTTTTGTTACCGGTAAAAAACGTGGTGTTGGTTGCATTTTTTGAAGTAAAATGAGAAACGATCAGCAGTAAAGCAAAATAACCGGCAGTTATACCGAAAACCAGTCGTGGATCCATCTGAGAACAACTTCAAATTTGTGCAAGAATAATAAAAACAATTCAACATAAAAAATATTGCGTAAACACATATTAGGTGTTAAATTTGACCGCATTTAAAAATGGATCCGATGAGCATAGAACTTTTTCCATCGAAATTACTGGAAAATGCCGTCAGCGAATTTGCAAGACTTCCCGGTATTGGAAGGAAAACGGCGCTAAGACTGGTACTCTACCTGCTGAAACAAAGTCCGGAAGAGGTCAGACAATTCGGAGAAGCGATGATTAAACTGAAAACCGGGATCAAATACTGCAGGATCTGTAACAACATTTCCGATACAGAAACCTGCTACATCTGCAGTGACCCCAAAAGGGATCACTCCATCATCTGTATTGTGGAAAGCATTAAAGACGTGATGTCCATCGAAAACACGCAGCAATTCCATGGTATATATCATGTGCTGGGTGGTATCATTTCACCGATGGATGGGATCGGACCGAGTGACCTGAAACTGGATACCCTTGAAGAAAAGATCAAAACGGGCGAAGTAACTGAGATTATCCTTGCCCTGAGTACCACCATGGAGGGTGATACAACCAATTTCTTTATCTACCGCAAATTCAACAAATACTCCATCAAAATATCCTCACTGGCCAGGGGAGTCTCCATCGGAGATGAGATCGAATACGCCGATGAAATAACCCTCGGTCGATCCATTGTAAACAGAGTCCCGTTTGAACCCACACTTTCATCATAACCGTTCGTCCATGATATTTACACTTTGATTATATCCCAGTTGTTTCTATTTTTGATATGATGAAATCCTCATCTTTATAGGATTCGATTTCAAATAACTTTAAACGGGTGAAACTCTCCATCATAATTGTCAACTACAATGTGCAATATTTCCTGGAACAATGCTTGTTCTCAGTGAAAACGGCATTAAAGGGGATACAATCGGAAATTTTTGTCGTTGACAACAGTTCTGTCGACGATTCCTGTCAGATGATAAAAGAGAAGTTCGGGAAGGTTAACCTGATTGAGAACGATGAGAACAAAGGTTTCTCCTATGCTAATAACCAGGCGATTCGAAAAGCAAACGGGGAATATATACTGGTCCTGAATCCGGATACGGTGGTTGAAGAAGGAACCTTCGCAAAATGTATCGAATTCATGGATGAGCATCCCGAAGCCGGCGGACTGGGAGTAAAAATGATCGACGGTAAAGGGAACTTTCTTCCCGAATCAAAAAGGGCTTTGCCCAATCCCCTGGTTGCTTTTTTCAAAATATTCGGTTTCTCAAAACTGTTTCCCAGATCAAAACTTTTTTCCAAATACCATCTGGGTTACCTCGATCCTGAAAAAACTCACGAAATAGAGGTTCTTCCAGGAGCATTCATGTTCCTGCGGAAAAAAGCACTCGATACCGTTGGTCTGTTCGATGAGGATTTTTTCCTCTACGGTGAAGATATTGATCTGTCATACCGGCTGCTTCTCGGTGGGTATAAAAATTATTATTTCCCTCAAACAACAATCATTCATTATAAAGGAGAGAGTACAAAAAAGGGGAGCCTGAATTACGTGGTACAGTTTTATAAGGCAATGATCATCTATGCCAACAAACATTTTTCCAAACGGAATCAGAGGATCTTCGGGGGCATAATCAACCTGGCAATCTATTTTCGTGCGGCAATATCCCTCGTAAAAAGAGTGTGCTTTAAACTACTCCTTCCCATTATGGATGCACTGGTTATTTACCTTGGGTTCCACATCATAAAACCAATGTGGGAGTTGTACAGGTTCCCCGAAGGGGGGCATTATCCGGAAGAGTTCATTCGGATTATCGTTCCATGCTATCTGTTGATCTTGATCTTTTCCATACTGCTCTCAGGAGGATATGAGCGAAAAATCAATCAGCTTAATGTGATCAAGGGGATGATCATCGGAACAGGAACTATTCTTGTCATCTATGCTCTCCTTCCTGTTCAATTGAGGTTCTCTCGCGCCATGATCCTCTTTGGATCGGCCTGGGGCATTATAGCAACCCTTACCATCAGATGGATCCTCTGGTGGATAAGCCCGGATTATTTCCCCCTCAAAGGAAAGAAAGGGAAACGGATCATCATTATTGGCTCCGATCAGGAAGCAAACCGTGTCAGATCAATCCTTGAAAAAACAAGCCTCAAACTCAATGTATTAAGCATTGTTAAACCGGAAAAAGATGACAGGAATTCGTTTCTGGCAGGATATACCAATAAAATCAGGGAGATGATCCGCATTAACCGGATTGAAGAGATCATATTCTGCTCCGCTGATATCCCGGCATATGAAATCATCCGCAATATGGTGGCACTCACCTCATCGGAAATCGATTTTAAAATTGCTCCACCCGAAACTTTATCCATTATCGGAAGCAACTCAATCGAAACCACCGGAGAAATTTATCTGATCCCGTTAAACTCCATCTCCAAACCCATAAACAGGAGGAAAAAAAGAGTTTTCGACCTGGCATCTTCCCTTATCATTCTCCTCTTGCTCCCTGTAACCATTATCCCGGTTAAAAATAAAGGCTGTTTTGTGCGAAATATCGTTCACGTTATCCTCGGAAAAAAATCATGGATTGGGTTTTCCTCCTTCCCGGTGGTTCATGAAAAAGATCTCCCGGAATTACGAACGGGCGTAATTGAACCGGTTCTGGGAAAGGGAATACAGGATCCGGATAAGGATACTGTAAGGGATATCAACCTGATCTACGTTAAGGACTATCGCGTAATAAACGATATCCAGATTATGCTGAAGGCATTCAAATACCTGGGACATGAATAAAATTACATCCACAATCTATTATCTGGCTTTCAGAACAGAAGAGAATCCACTGATGGAGGGCAACGCGAATGATCGTATGAAATCAAAACGGACCATTAATTTTCGCTTCCCTCAGATGGATTATAAGAAAATTATCATTATTTTTGGCAATTATTTAGACTAAATAAAAATTAAAATCAGAAATAATTCCACACATGGCTAAATTAGAAATTCAACTTCCGGCAATGGGAGAAGGCGTTATTGAAGCAACAATTACAAAATGGCTTGTCCGGGAAGGAGATTCGGTAAAAGAAGATGATGCAATCGTTGAAGTGGCTACCGACAAAGTAGATTCCGAAGTCCCCTCTCCATGGGATGGAAAAATTGAAAAACTGCTTTTTAAAGAAGGAGATGTATCGAAAATTGGTGAGACACTGGCGATCATTATCACAGAAGGTGAAGAGGAAGGCGAACCGTTAACCGTCGAAAAAGAAAAAGCGGTGGAGAAAGAGGTGGAACGAATCAGGGAAGATATGGAAAAAACATCCTCAGCAAAAGAGGAGGTTGAGACCACTGCTTCCGGATTAAAAAGCCGTACTCCGGAAGGAAAATTTCTATCACCCCTGGTACGAAGTATCGTCAGTAAAGAAGGAATATCCTATGACGAACTTGATCAGGTTCAGGGGACAGGCAGCGATGGAAGAATTACCAAAGAGGACCTCCTCGCGTATGTAAAAAAACGGAGTGCCCCTTCTGAACCCAAACCGGTGGAAGCAGCTGCTGAGAAACCCCCGGTAACGGATGAGGAAACCAAAAAACAGGAACCGGTATCCCCTTCCGGCGATGAAATAATTGAAATGGGCAGGATGAGGAAACTGATTGCGGACCATATGGTTAAATCAAAACAAACATCCCCGCACGTTACTTCCTTTATCGAAGCCAATGTTACAAACCTGGTCAACTGGAGAAACAGGGTAAAAGATCAGTTTCTCTCCAGGGAAAAGGAGAAATTGACCTTTACTCCACTGTTCATTGAAGCTACTGCAAAAGCATTGAGAGACTTTCCAATGATCAATGTTTCTGTTGATGGAACAAAAATTATTCTGAAAAAAAGAATAAATATTGGGATGGCTACTGCCCTACCGGACGGAAACCTGATTGTACCGGTGATTAAGCATGCCGATGAGAAAAGCTTGCTTGGACTGGCAAAATCCGTAAACGATCTGGCTAACCGTGCCCGGGAGAATAAACTTCGCCCGGATGAAATTACGGAAGGGACTTTTACCATCACAAATTTTGGTACCTTCCAAAATATTACCGGAACACCCATCATCAATCAACCCGAGGCGGCTATTTTAGGTGTCGGGGCAATCCGCAAACAACCGGCTGTGATTGAAACGAAACAGGGAGATGCCATTGCTATCAGGCATATGATGATCCTCTCCCTATCGTATGATCACCGGGTAGTGGACGGAGCACTCGGTGGAATGTTCCTGAAAAGGGTCGCAGAATACCTGGAAAATTTTGATCCAAACAGAACCTTTTAGCCTCGCTGGGTAATAAATCCCCGGCTAATACACCTGCAAACTGCATTTCGGTTAACTTTCTTTTTTGAATAAAGTTCATCACCGGTTGAGTTACGATTTTTCCCGGGGAAAATCTGATTTTTATTTTCCCCAATCCTGCTTATGTCAAAGCATTTTAACAATTCATCATTTTAATTCAATATTGTATGATTTAATTTATTAAATTCGTCAAAATGATTTCACATACACCATGAAACAATCCCTGCTTTCTGTCATAATCTGCCTGTTTCTCTTTCCCACAGTAACGGTTGCACAAGAACTGGATAAAGATGCAATTAGAATGAACTTCATGGAAGGAGAATCCTGGCTTCTTTTTGAAGAATATGCAGATGCATTACCCTATTACCTTACACTTCTTGAGACTTACCCGGATAACGACAACTACAACTACCGGATGGGAATCTGTTATCTGAATATTCCCGGTGAAAAAGCTAAAGCAATACCATACCTTGAAAAAGCAATTCGGAACATTGATCCGAAGTACCGGGAAGGATCCCTGAAAGAGGATCAGGCTCCGCCCGATGCCTATTTCTATCTTGGCCGTGCCTACAGGGTAAACAACCAGTTGGATAAGGCAATTGAAGCATTCATGGAATTTAAAAAAATTCTTGATCCCAAAGTATACAATGAAGAGGTTGTGGATAAACAAATAGAGGCTTGTGAATATGCCAAGAAACTCCAAAGCGAACCGCTCTATGTTGACTATGAGAATCTTGGTGACCCGATAAATTCCAGGTTCAGTGATTTTAGCCCGGTTATCACCAGAGATGAGAGTACCATGGTGTTTACCCGTGCCCTGGCTTTTTACGATGCCCTGATGTACTCGAAGAAAGTGGATGGAAAATGGACTGAACCACTCAATATGACCGAAATGCTCGGTGTCGATGTGGATGAAAAATGTTACTCAACCTCGCTATCGAACGACGGAACGGATCTCTATCTCTATAAAAATGATGAATATGACGGTAATATTTATGTGACCCATCTCAGGGATGGCATCTGGTCGCCGGTAGAAAAATTGAATGACAACATCAATACCAAATTCTGGGAGTCGCATGCCTGCATATCCAGGGATGGAAATACCCTCTACTTTACAAGTAACCGCAAAGGGACGTATGGCTATCTCGATATTTACAAATCCGCACGGGACTCTGCGGGTGACTGGGGTCCTGCTGTAAACCTGGGACCAAAAATAAATACACCCTATAATGAGGAGTCCCCGTTTATTTCCGATGATGGAAAGACCCTGTTTTTCAGCTCTTACGGACACCTGAACATGGGTGGGTATGATATACTCTATTCTACACTGCTCGAAAATGGTGAGTGGTCCGCTCCATTGAATCTGGGTTATCCGATAAATACAACCGACGACGATCTCTTTTTCGTTCCTGTACAGAACGGAATTTTCGGTTACTATGCCAGGTATTCCGACGAAGGGCTGGGAGAACAGGATATCTATCGCTATGAGATCTATTCAGAAGAACACCCCAGGAAATTTCATGTCCATGGTGTTGTGCCCTTTGATAAAATCAAAGGACCTTACGGCTTGTATACTATTCTGGTGATAGACGAAAAAGGAGATACGGTCCAGATTCTAAAACCCGATCCGGAAACAGGAGAATATCATTTCAACGTGATTGCAGGGAACTACAAAATTGTTTTTGAGAATGAAGGGTATAATACCATCACACAGGAGATCGCATTTACAAACAATCAACCCGTGTCAGAGCTTAATCTCAGCACACCGCAACTGACCCTGACCGATCGGGTTGCTGAGATGAGTATAGAAGATACAGCCTATTACGTTACTACCGATGATATGATCGTGATCGATCTCGCTCTGGAGCCTGATTCAAAACTCTCCATTGAATCCTATGTCAACAAATCCCTGCTGAAAACAGAAGAGTTTGACATACCGGAAGAGAAATTTGCCTACAACTATACTCCATCAGAAGGTGAAAATGTGCTGCATTTTAACCTTACCGATAAATTCGGAAATCAGAAGAACAAAAAAGTTGTCATTGATTACCAGCCAGTTGTTGAACCAGAAATGATCATTGCAGAAACCGGACCCACGGTTGAAGTGGAAGACGAAATCACCGAAGAAACAATCCCCGATGCAACCAGTATACTGAACCGTTACGCAACGGATGATGTAAATAAAACCCTGGCAGAATTAAGAAAACTGGCGACCGGGGATCTGAAAGCTGTTCTCGATAGCCTTGACCTTGAAGCAGAGAATATCACAACCAACGGTGAACTTCTGGATTACCTGCTGGAGACTTCATCAGACAGGAAATATAACGATACCGACCTGTATGCGCTTATTAATAGCTTTGAAAATCAGGAAAAAGAGAAAACAACCGATCTCTACAATAACCTTCAAAAGTTTGCTACCGGTAACCTCAAAGAAGTAATTGATGGGCTCGATCTTGATCGGGAGGGGATCTTTACTACTGATCAACTGTATAGCTACCTCAGCATTCATGCGAAAGACTCAGATTACAGCGAAGAGGACCTGATGGCTCTTCTGATTGCACTGGCAATCAATGGAAACATGGATCTCGGCCGCTTTCATGATCTGTTGTCAGAGATCGCTTCCGGAAATCTTAAAAAATTACTGGAAGAACTCGATATGGAAGAACAAAACATCAATACCATCGAAGATCTTATCGCGTACCTTTACGAACATGCAGGACAATATGGAGTGAAAGAATCCGATATTTCGGATCTGTTTCTCGATCTTGCTGCTACTGAAATTGATGAGGCTGCCATCAACAGGTACTTTGATCTTCAGGAGAAAGAAAAAACCGGAAAAGGGTTCCCGGGTTGGATCCTCTGGATAACCATTCCTGCCGGATTGATCCTGATTTGGCTTATACTCTGGAGTCGAAGAAAGAAAAAGGAATAATTTTACTGATCTGAATAGTTTACCTGGACCCGGGAAATCCGAACCCGTACAGGATTAATAACGATGTTTACCTGCAAGTTTAGAATCCAAAACCTTGCTGGTTTGTATTTGTATTTTGTTTTTTTTAACCAATTATATTGCTAAATTTGTTATACCTGAAATATCTGAAGATATGAAACGAACAATTGCAATCATTCTTTCACTTTTCATTATCTCTTTGGCAATCGCACAGGAAACCCAGGATCCAAAAAATATTTTCCTCGATGCCGAATATTTTATCCTCTATGAAGAATATGTTGATGCGTTGCCAGGATATCTTCAATTATACGAAATCAATCCTGAAAATGCCAACATCAATTACCGGATCGGAATATGTTATCTCAATATACCGGGTCAGAAAACAAGATCAGTAATTTTTCTCGAATTTGCTTCAAAAAATACTTCCCTTTCATACCGGGAAGGAAATTTCAATGAAGATCGTGCACCCGTGGATGCATACTATTATCTGGGGAATGCATACCTGATCCAGCAGGAATTCACTAAAGCCTCACGGGCATATACAAAATACCTTGAATTCCTCGATCCGGCTGATACAACCAATGTAAACTTTGTAGAGAAGCAGATCGAAGCCTGTAAAACGGCAGAGGAACTGATGAAAAAACCGGTTCCTTATGATAGAACCCTGCTGGGAGAAAATGTAAATGATGATAATCCTAACTTCAACCCGGTGATCTCAGGTGATAAGAATACGCTTGTCTTTATGTCAGGATTGGCATTTTATGATGCAATATTCTATGCTACCAGAGATGGAGAGGATTGGAGCCCACCGGTAAACCTGACTCCCCAGGTGCAATCTGACGGAGATCTCTATACCGCTGCCCTATCCTTCACGGGTAATCAACTTCTCCTTGCAAAAAATGATAACTTTAATAGCGATATTTACTCCAGCAAAATGGAAGACGGTACATGGACCACCGCTGAAAAACTGAATAAAAATATCAATACAAAATACTGGGAGTCACACGCCTCAATTTCTCCCGACGGAAAAACCCTCTATTTCACAAGTAACCGGAAGGAGGGGTATGGCGGACTGGATATCTATAAATCAGAATGGAATGAAGCAATTGGTGACTGGGGACCTGCTGTAAATCTTGGACCCACGGTGAACACCCAGTTTAACGAAGACACTCCCTACCTTACTGAAGATGGGAAAACACTCTATTTTAGCTCACAGGGACACAAAAATATGGGTGGTTTCGATATCTTCTACTCGACATTGAATGAAGATAATCAATGGAGCGAACCAGCAAACCTTGGATTTCCGCTGAATACCACTGACGATAACCTCCATTTTGTTCCGGTCAACAACGGAATAAATGGCCTCTTTACAATGTACGATCCGGAAGGAGGCGTTGGAGAAGAAGATATCTACTGGATCGTAATCTATTCCGATAAGAATCCAAGAGAGGTTGATGTTAACGGGGTGGTTACCCTCCTCGATAAACCGGAAGATTACAACAAGGACCTGAAAATAAGTGTGATTGATAAAGCTGAAAAACAAACAGTTTCTGTCCTGACAGCTGCCCCGGATGATGGTATCTTTTCCTATAAAACCAAAGATCCGGGAGAGTATCAATTGCTTTTCGAAGGAGAAGGATACCAGTCAACCACAAAAGAGATCACAGTACCCTTTGACTATTCCCTGGCTCAAATCACCGTGGACGCAGCACTAAAACCGGTAGAGAAAATTATCCTTCGAACGATCTTCTTCGACTTCGATGATTATTCCATAAAAGAAAGTGAAAAACCAAAATTGGAGAACCTGGCTGAGATCATGGGTGAGAATCCTGACCTTAGATTGGAGATCATCGGACATACCGATTCCAAAGGCAGCAATGCTTACAACAAAAGACTGTCCAACAACAGAGCAAACTCAACCGTCAGGTATCTCACAGGAAAAGGAATAGACAAAAACCGGTTTGAAATTACCGGCGCCGGAGAGAGTTTACCAGTTGCAGTCAACACCTATCAGGATGGTTCCGATTGCCCCCGGGGAAGAGAACTGAACAGACGGGTTGAGTTACAAGTTATTCATTCTGAGAATGAAGCAATTGTTACCGAGGAGATCGAAGTCCCTGAAGGATTGAAAATAAAATAGCATTGGACTCTGTCCGTTTACGTTCAACCGGAGATATCTGAGTGCCACGCTCCTACAGGTCTCGTGTATTTAGACCAGGATTATGAGACTGATCTTTTCATTCATAGTGATAACTGTGGTGTCTCTCTCTGCTGTCACCGCACAGGATGATTATGATCCCGAAAAACAGTTTTATGATGCTGAATTCCACCTGATCTACGATCGCTGTGAAGAGGCACTGCCCCTCTTTCTTTCACTGGCTGATGCGGGAATCGATCATGCCAACCTGCATTATAAGATCGGTTACTCCTTCCTTCATATACCCGGTGAAAAACAGAAAGCCATCCCGCATCTCGAAAAAGCAATTATCAGCGCAAGCTGGGAATCCAAATCCGGTGAGTATACTGAAAAAAAAGCCCCGGGTGAATCAAGGCTTCTGTTGGGTATGGCATATCACGCAAACAACGAACTCAATAAAGCGCTGGTACAATTTACCCTCTTTCAGGAAGAAGCATTAGAGGCACAGAAAAAATACAAAAATAAACCGCTCCTTCAGAATGAAATCAAAGATTACCTCCTCCAGACAGACAAGGAGATCAGGAGTTGTGAACTTGCCCTTAAAATGCAGGAATCACCCGTTGATCTGGACATCCGGAATGCCGGCAACCTAAATATCGGAACCAGCAATTTCTTACCTTCGCTTTCCGGAGATGGCTCTACGATGGTATTCGCAAGCGAGCGGGAACATTATTATGCAGTCTTTCTATCGGACCTGAAAAACGGTGTGTGGGAAAAACCCAGGAACATTACGATGGAACTGGAATCGGATGGGGACTTCTTACCTTCTTCCCTCTCCTACAACGGGAAAAAACTGTTCCTGATCCACTGGGAGAACTCCCATTTCGATCTTTTTGAAAGCAGTTACTTCAACGGACGATGGATGCCAGTATCACCCCTCACATTGAATACTTTCGAAGATGAAATACATGCCTGCCTGAGTCAGGACGGGAAAACACTCTATTTTGTCAGCAATAGAAATGGAGGATTGGGAGGATTGGATATTTATGAATCAACACTGGATGATGAGGGAGAATGGGGTGCCCCCACTAATCTTGGAGAACCGGTTAATACACCCTACCATGAACATACTCCATTCCTGTCTGTGGACGGACAAATACTCTTCTTTAGCTCAACCGGACATCCCGGAATGGGAGGATATGATATTTTCTATTGCCGGAAAAATGAGGATGATACCTGGTCAGAACCCCAAAATATCGGGTACCCGGTAAACACAACCGATGATGATATCCACTTTACTCCAGGTTCATCACCCGGAATCGATCCGCTCCGGCTTGGCTTCATGTCCAGATATGACGCATCAGGACAAACCATCTATGAATACGAATTCTATTCCGATGAATACCCCAGGAAAGCCATGATAAGCGGAAAGGTAGGGTTGATCGGGGTACCAGATCTGTTGGATAAAAATGTTCAGGTTAGCCTCATCAACATGCCCCGTGAGGACACCCTCATTTCCCATACCATCAAACATAGCGATGGGGAATATTCCCTCCGGACCGCCCCGGGTGATTACCTTCTGGTTTTTGAGAAGAAAGGATTTCAAAAAGTGTCGGATACACTGACAATCCTGCCAGAAAATCTCACCGCTCCTGTTGAGATGAATGCCCTGTTAATAGCAGAAATTGAACCACCACCGTCAGAAATGGTAAAAGAAGAAAAAATCGATACGATCAGACCGGTATTCTTCGCCTTTGACGATTGCAGCTTTTCAAAAACTGCCACCCGTGAACTGAGTCACCTTATCCAAATCTTGCATCAGAATACAACCATCCACCTGATCCTGACCGGTCATACCGATTCATTCGGAAGTGAATCGTACAATATGAGCCTTTCGAAAAAAAGAGCACTCGCTGTGATTGATTACCTCACGAAAAGAGGCATTGCTGCCGAACGATTGACACCCCTCTGGAAAGGAGAATTACAACCGGTTGCCAAAAACTCTTTCCCGGATGGAACAGACAATCCCGAAGGACGGAAACTGAATCGCCGGGTTAGCTTCGATATTGAAGATCCAAAACCGGAAAACATCACCATCCTGGAAAAATAAAAAATCAGAAAGAATAAAATCCACTGATCCCTGCCGGAAACAACATCCAGACTGACGTATTTACCGCTTGAGATCCAGTGCTTGCGATTGGTTCAATTTTTGTACAGTATTAAAATAATTGTTAATTTGGTATCAGAACGGAGGCGTGAGTATGGAACTTGATTATGATTTTTTTTCAGTAGGAAAAAATATCAAACCGAAACAGGGAAGGGTATTGATCTCTGAACCGTTTCTGTCCGATATATACTTCAAACGTTCCATCGTTTTCCTTACCGAGCATAACGAAAAGGGAACGGTCGGGTTTGTGCTCAATAAACCGGTTAAGATTCCGGTAAATGAGGTCCTCGAGGATTTTCCTGAAATTGAAGCAGAAATATCCCTGGGTGGCCCGGTTGGCACAAATACCATTCACTATATCCATACCCTGGGAGACCAGATACCCAACAGTGTTAATGTGTACAAAAACATCTACTGGGGAGGGGATTTCGATACCGTAAAAAACCTTGTAAAATCAGGTTTGATACAAAAAGATCAAATCCGCTTCTTTGTAGGATACGCCGGCTGGAAACCAAAACAACTTGAAAACGAAATCTCCGAAAATTCATGGGTCATCTCCGAACTTCCCCCAAAAGTGATCATGGAATCCGTGGATGATGATATCTGGAAAACTACCCTGAAGGAAATGGGCAAAAAGTATAAGCTGTGGGCTAATTTCCCGGAAAATCCGGGGATGAATTAATTCCATGCTTAACACATTGGGTTGAATTTCTGCCGTAAGCAAATAAAAAAAATGCCTTAAGTGCCATAATTGCCTTAAATGCCTTGAAAAGCCAGAATTTGAGGCTGAGGCGAAGGCTAAGGCGAAGGAAAACGAGGTGCTGGGTCCTCGATAAAAGAAGTAACGAGTAACGAGAGGGAGCAGAGAGCAAAGGGCATGGGGCATGGAGTAAAGGAATGATGAATGATGAGTGATGAGTGGGGAGGGGTGAGAGAAACAGTTACTTGGTCCTCGGTACTCAGTCCTGGGTAAGAGATGAGAGTTGAGTAGTGAGTGAAACGAAGTGACTGTAAGACTGGGAGACTGTAGGAGGAAGAGATATACCGGTCCAGGATAATTGATGTATATTGAATATATTATCCAAATGAAATGTCCCGGAGGTGCCATAGGCATGCCCATGGCAGACTAAATGACAATAGGCAGTCACTTTAGTGGCTGTAAACGGAATGTTAATCCATCCAATTCCCGGTCCAACTGCAAAGATAGTTGCCGGGAAATCCAAACATGTACCGTTGCTCTCCATACGCCCAATAGAACAAAAACCGAAAACCAAAAAACTCGACAATCTCCTACTTATTTAGAATAATTCTTATTAAATTTGTCCCATATTTTTTTACACGACAAAATTCTTATTCATTATCGATTATGAGTGAAAACGAGACAAAAGAGAAACGTAACATCTCCTTTGAAGATTTTAAAAAGGAAGTGATCAGTGACTATAAACTGGCTAACCTTAGCCGAAACATCAGCATTGTCGGCAGACGGGAAGTGCTCACCGGAAAAGCCAAATTCGGAATCTTCGGTGACGGCAAAGAGATTGCACAATTGGCTCTTGCCAAACAGTTCATGAATGGTGACTGGCGATCAGGTTATTACAGAGACCAGACCTGGATGATGGCTGCAGAATTGTTCACTGCTGAAGAGTTTTTTCACCAATTGTATGGAAATACCGATGGTAAACTCAACCCGGGAAACGGAGGAAGATCATTCAATAATCACTTTTCTACACCGAATATCAATCCCGATGGCAGCTGGAGAGAGCTGACAAAACAGAAGAATTCGTCAGCTGACATATCACCAACAGCAGGTCAAATGCCACGGTTACTTGGCCTTGCCTATGCATCAAAACTGTTCAGGCAAAATAAAGAGCTGCACGGTTATACCAATCTGTCCATTCAGGGAAATGAAGTAGCATTCGGATCGATCGGTGATGCCAGCACAACCGAAGGACACTTTTTTGAGACCATGAATGCTGCCGGAGTACTGCAGGTCCCGTTAGCACTATCGGTCTGGGATGATGGATATGGAATTTCCGTACCCATTGAATACCAGACGACCAAAGGAAGTATTTCTGAAATCCTCAAGGGTTTTGAACGGGATAAAGATAATCCCGGTATTCTTATATATCATGGTAAGGGCTGGGATTATCCCGGTCTGTGTAAAATGTATGAAGAAGGGATACCCATTTGCCGTGAGGAACATGTACCGGTATTGTTTCACATTACTGAAGTAACCCAGCCACAGGGACACTCAACATCCGGATCCCATGAACGGTATAAAAGCCCTGAACGGCTTCAGTGGGAAAAGGATTTTGATCCGATAAAAAAAATGCGGGAATGGATGATCGAATCGGAGATCGCTTCGGCTGAAGAACTGGATGAGGTCGAAGCAACTACCCAACAGGAAGCGAAAGATGCCAGGAAAAATGCCTGGAATGCATTCCAGGACCCGATAAAAACGGAACGGGAAGCCCTGATCAAAATTATCGATAACCGATCCTGTATGTGCAAAAGAGAGAAAATTGATAAGGTGGGATTGATTACCGGTGAGCTCAAAAAAGTGATCAATCCAATACGCAAGGATAACTTCAGCTCAGCAAAAAGAATCCTGAGACACATATGTCTCGACTGTTCAATCCGGGAAGAGCTGCAAAGAGATCTCTCTGCCTGGCTTAAACGGAATTATGAGGACAGCAGGCAACGATACAATACATTTGTTTACAATGAAACGGATAGATCGGCACTCAGCGTCAAAGAGGTTAAACCCGAATTCAACGAAGACTCGCCCATGGTTCCCGGACGTGAGATACTCCGTGATAACTATGACTACCTGTTCGAACATAATCCACTGCTGGTTACCTTTGGAGAAGATACCGGCAATATTGGTGGAGTAAATCAAAGCCTCGAAGGACTGCAGAAAAAATATGGCGAGCTGAGAATCACGGACACAGGGATACGCGAAACCACGATATTGGGCCAGGGAATCGGCCTTGCCCTCCGCGGCATGAGACCCATTGCAGAAATTCAGTACCTCGATTACCTGTTGTACGCCCTTCAAACCTTCAGCGATGACCTGGCTACTACCCATTACCGTACACGGGGAAATATGGTTGCACCGGTAATCGTCAGCACCAGAGGCCACCGGCTCGAAGGAATATGGCACTCGGGATCACCGGTTAGCATGGTGATCAATTCCATCCGCGGTGTCTATGTCTGTGTCCCCAGAAACATGACCCAGGCAGCCGGATTTTACAATACCCTGCTGCAAGCCGATGATACTGCACTGGTCATTGAACCGCTGAACGGTTACAGATTGAAAGAAAAACTGCCATCCAACATCGGGCAATACACCGTACCGCTCGGAGTGCCCGAAATCCTCAGGAAAGGAGAAGACATTACCCTGGTTACCTATGGATCATGTGTTAAAATTGCTCAGGTGGCGGTTGAACAACTGGCAGAATTCGACATATCGGTCGAACTGATCGATGTGCAAACCTTGCTGCCATTCGATACCCATGATATTATCCTCGAATCCATAAAAAAAACCAACCGCGTGCTCTTTTTTGATGAAGATGTTCCCGGAGGAACAACTGCCTATATGATGCAACGGGTGGTGGAAGATAGAGGAGGATTCAATTACCTCGATTCACCACCACGAACCCTGGCAGCCGAAGAACATCGACCAGCATACACTACCGATGGCGATTACTTCTCAAACCCGAATGAGGAGGATGTCTTTGAAACCATTTATGCGACCATGCACGAAACAAACCCGGAGAAATACCCGGAGATCTATTAATGCCACAGGGGGTAAATGGGGTGGTGACAGGGTGACTTTGTGACTTTGTGATGGTGTTATGAAGAGACGGTAATTTTAAGGGAAAATGTTATTGGGTTAGTGAGTTATTGGGTTAGTGGGGTGTCTGACGTTAAAATTTAAAGCTAATAGCATTGTTTAATATGAATTGAAATTAGTTCATATGGATCCAAAAAAAGGCTAACAACAATGTAATCAATAATCCCGAAAATTAGAAAATCAAAGCAGCATGCTTTGTATTTTCGTTAATTTTCGAGGATCCTCGAAAAACTACTCCCAAAGGGATTGTTTTTCGGGACTTAATAACCTACTAACCTACTAACTTACTTTATAATACTGAAGGTGTATTTCTAATAAAATTGTGTTTTTATAAAAATTGTAATTCCGATGTTGGATGTTCTATGTTGGAAGTTGGAAGTTTAAAACTGAAAATTAAGAATCAATCTCTCATCCTGTATCGAAGGGACGCTTATGGCACATCCTTCATCCCTAATCCTTCTTCATTCTCTTCAATCCTCCGGATCTTGATGTTGAAAGCCGCCATAAAAATGGTCATCAGCGGACTGATCAGGTTGAAAAAAGCAAACGGAGCATAGGTCATGGTGGGAACTCCCAAAACACTGGACTGGGTTGCACCGCAGGTATTCCAGGGGATCAATACAGACGTTACTGTCCCTGAATCTTCAAGTGTCCGGCTAAGCAGCTCCGGCTTCAGCTTCATATCCCGGAATGTTTTGGCATACA
>CAZXGG010000022.1:41570-47536 GCA_964640125.1 uncultured Rikenellaceae bacterium | reverse complement strand
AAATGACAAAATTGCAGGCATTCTCATTGAGAATTCAATCATCGGATCTGAATTCGACCATTCCATTATCGGCATCGGGCTTAATGTAAATCAGACACATTTCCTAAGTGATGCACCCAATCCAACCTCTATGCAGCTAATTACTGGAACCACATTTGATCTCGAAGAGGCCTTGCACTCTCTCTGCGAAAAATTGAAAAAGCGATACACTCAATTAATTAGCAACCAGGTGAACGAAATAAATCAGGAGTATTTATCTAACCTGTTCAGGTACAATGCATTCTATTCTTATCGGCACGGAAAAGATATTTTTTCTGCCAGAATTACCGGTATCGATTCATTCGGGGTATTGATACTTGAGACGGAAACAGGAAAGATCCGGAAATTCAGATTCCGGGAAATAGATTATATGCTTGAGTGAAAGATAGTTGTTCTGCTTGTTTTTTAGTGCATTCCCGAGGTTTGTGTGAGTTACTCTCTGTATAAACCAATCCCTCAGAATTGATGATGCTCCAATTTATCCACCAGGATATTTACGAACTCCTGCAACGGTTTCTTTGCAAGGGTATTCAGCATCGGATTCAGTTCAGCTTTAAAAGTAATTTTAACCCGTGTATCCCTGTCATCAACCTGTTTTAGCTGTATCCAGAAATTAAAGTCTACCGTTGCCTGGTTATTGCCCGAATATTTAATCACCCTGTGTGGTTCTTTATCAACAATTTTCAATCCAACCTCTCCGATTCCGGAAATGGTAAACCGGCAACTATCCTCGGTTGCCTCCCAGCCACTGATCTTATCCTGTGGAATCAGGTTTTCAAAATTCCTGAAATTGGAAAGGAATTGAAAGATCGTTTCGTCCTTCTCCTCAATTTTCCCTATTCTGCTCTCGATGGTGGTCATAACGAATAGTTTTCAGTTCTCAGTTTTCAGTTCTCGGTTAAAAAAAGTGACGCCTGCCTGACGCCCGCCTGCCGTAACAAGTAACTGTTTATTTTCTCTTATCAACTCATCAACTTATCAACGGATAACTCCTTTTAACTTTTTGCTTTTTACTTTTATCTTTTATCTTGAACACCCCATTCCCCGGGATTTTCCCTCCATTTTTTCAGGGTCAGGATATCTTCCTTCTGAATATACCCTTTTTCAAGAGCCAGGTCAATCAACACAGGATAATTACCAAGCGTATACAATGTACATTCGGCACGTTTAAAATTTTCTTCGGCTACCGGGAAGCCATAAGTAAAGATAGCCACCATTCCTTCCACCTCCAGCCCTGCCTTTCTCAGTGCTTCAACTGCTTTCAGGCTGCTGCCTCCGGTTGAAATCAGATCTTCCACGACCACCACCTTTTCACCGGGGTTGGTCACCCCTTCAATTAAATTCTCAAGCCCGTGTTGTTTGGGATTGGACCGGACATAAACAAAAGGTAAATTCAGTTTATTGGCGACCAGCGCCCCCTGTGCAATGGCACCGGTTGCAACACCGGCAATGACCTGGGTTCCCGGAAATTTTTCGTTGATGATCCGCACAAACTCATTTGAAATAAAGTCACGGATAACAGGGTAAGAAAGTGTTTTCCGGTTATCGCAATAAATGGGTGACTTCCACCCGGACGCCCAGGTAAACGGGTTTGCTGGTTCTAATTTAATTGCGTTTATTTGCATCAAATACTCGCTGATTTTTTTTCCGGTATTTTCCATGATCAAAGAATACAAGATATACTTTAATAACCGATTTGTTGTTCTCAGCAATTCTATACCTGAGAATCCGGAACAAAAATACGGCTTATTCTATAAATACAATGGCAGTGAACGACTTTATCAGATCATAAAGGAATTTTATAAAAACAAGAGCATACCCTCTTTGCTCCTGGTTCATTCGGACCCGAAGAAACTTTGGAAGAAATTTAAGCGGCATTTCGATTACATCAAAGCAGGAGGAGGATTTGTCCGGAACGAGCTGGGTGAATTTCTGGTTATAAAGAGAAGGGGTGTCTGGGATCTGCCAAAGGGGAAAAAAAGTAAAAAAGAATCGATAAAGCAGGCTGCCCTCCGGGAAGTTTCGGAAGAGTCTGGCCTTCGATCATTACAGGTAGTCTCCTACCTTCACACTACGTATCATACGTATCCGCTAAAGCGCAGGATTGCCCTGAAAAAAACCAAATGGTATGTTATGAGAACCTCTTCCGAAGAAAAACTTATCCCGGAAAAGAGAGAAAAAATTACCAAAATCAAATGGGTTTCTCCGGAGGAAGCTGACAGGATAATAGGGAAAACCTTTCCATCTGTAGCAGATGTGATAACGGCAGGATTAGAAATCTAAATCCCCTCTCTTTTTAGCGATCCCGATAAAAATTTGTTCAAAACCGTTGTCCGGACCAGGAGCAGGTGACAAAAGCAGTACTCCCTGGGGATCAAGCAAATAATAAGTTGGGAAAGCCCTGACATCATAATCTTCAATGATTTGCGATTGAAATTGGGAATAGAGGAATTTCCAGGAGAGGCCCATTTCCTGAATCAGTTCCTTCATACGGCCAGTATCTTCGTCAACCGAAACAGTGATCACTTCCAATACTTCTCCATATTTCTCCTGTATCGATTGCAGCATACCAAAATGGTTCCTGCACAGATAACTTAACGGTGTGCAGAAGTTCATGTATATGTATTTCCCTTTCAGATCATTCAGTGTAATGGTGTCGTTGTCGAATGTTGTTAATTTGAAATCTGGTGGAATACAACCAATCCGCAAGCGGACTAACCGCTGTTTTATCTTCTTCACCATCATTACATGATCCTCACAGCACGTGGCTTCAATCAATGAATCCAGCATTTCAAGAATTGCCATATCATTAAACTCATCCGAGAAATACTCATCATAGAGTCCTTTCATAATGATCATTTCTGCCATGGTATCATTTGGAAACGCTTCGGTTTCCTTTATCAGCTCCAGAAGCATCCGGTAACTTCGTTTCACATCAATGATCTCATGAAGCGGGTATTGAACCGGATCCAACCGGTTCAGGTATTGAAAATAGGTATGGTAAACCTGTTGAAACCAATCATGAAAAGCCGGATTATGATAGAGAATTGCAGTTGAATAATGATCGGAAGGAATGGCTTTGAATGTTCTATTCACCGATGACATCTCCTTCAGGAGTGCACTCTTGTATTGAACATAACACCGGAAATAGGTACTGGAGTCATTACCGAATGATTCATTTACGGCCTGTAGGGTAGAATCCAGATCTTCGAACTGGTTCTGGATGTAGGCTCCGAAAGCATACTTCCGGAACAGGGGTATAAAGGCGGCATCAAAACGTTGAATTTTACCATTCAGCTCTTCCGGCTCATGATTGATTATACCCAGGTGAACTACCTCCTGTCTGAAATAGGGGTTTAACTGATCGGCCATTGTTTTATCCGCTCTCGGAGGAAGTTTGACGTGATACTCCTTTCCGGGTTCGGTGAAAAGATAAACCGTGTACATTCCGAGATCAGCAAAAACCTGCAGTGTATAACCGGAATGGAAACGGATCATAAAATCACCCTGTTCATCAACAATGCAGTTTCCCAGTTCCTGTCTGGTGAAAGCGATCCGCTCAGCAAATCTGTAAAAGGTGATCTCTGTGCCGGCGTATTGCGGTTCGGTACCCCTGATGGTGATCTCCTGGGAAAGTAAGGTCCCTGCACAGATGAATTGTAAAAAAAGAAGTGTTAATCCCCTGTTCACACTATTCATTATCTGAAAGGTCTTCGATCCTGAACTTTCTCAAATCCGGACTATTTGGTAAGAATTTCGAAGCATCTCCACCAAGGCGAATGATATCTCTCACCAGGGAGGATGTTACCGGTGTGTATTCAGGGTAGGTCAAAAGAAATACCGAATCGATCTCAGGCATCATCTGCTTATTTACCTGGGCTATTGCCCGTTCATATTCAAAATCAGCAGATGTTCGCAATCCCCTAAGGATATAGCGTGCATTCACCTTTTTACAAAAATCGATGGTCAAGCCACCATAATGTTCCACGGTAACCTTTGGTTCCCCCTCAAACACCTCCCTTATCCATAACATCCTTTTTTCTAACGGGAAAAATCCTTTTTTATCGGCATTATAGCCGACGGCAATAATGATCTTATCGAACAGGGATAGGGCTCGTTTCACAATGGACTCATGCCCGATGGTGAAGGGATCAAAAGAACCGGGGAATACTGCTATCTTTTCCATAATCTGTTCATTGGGTTAACGCGAAGGTTTCAATCTGATTTGTCAGCATCGGTTGTCATCTCGAATGCACTAAAGATCACATCTGATTTCAGGTGGAGATAATCTGCTCCGGATTGATATGCCCTGGACGTAAAGGACAACTCCCCAAAAACGGTTTTATTGTCCCCGGCAAGTTTTGCACCGGCAAAGACTGCATCGCCTGAAATCTTCAGGGGCAAATCTGCCTTGACTTTTACAACTGTTGAACCAAAGATAGTGTTGATCCTAATGGTTTTAGGAAGGCTCGCAGAATCGATGTCTGTCAGGTCGAACAGTGCTTTTCCAAAGATCACGTTATATTCCGATGCAGACAGATTCTTACCATGAATGGTTGTTTCTCTGAAAATGATATCGTGTTCATGAGGGCTGAACCTGAAGTCCCACCGATTTCTGATCAGCAACTGTATTCCGAAAAGGATCAGGAACAGAGCCAGGGCAATACGCAGAACCGGTATGTCCAGGTCAAACACGAATTTAAGGATCAGGGCCAACCCGACCAGGATAAGAAACAAACCCCAAAACAATCCATGTCCCATAATGCAATGATTTAATTAAACGATCTGGTTAGATCGTATTACTTTTTTTGTTTATACCTGTTGTTCGCCGTTCTCTCACTTTTTGTTTAAGTAAGGCATAATTCAGAACTTCCATAATCTCATCGACAAAATGAAATTTCAATCCACTAAGATAGATATCTTTTATCTGACTAATATCTTTTTTATTGTCGGTTGAGAGGATGATCTCTTTAATGTTTGCCCGTTTGGCGGCAAGAATTTTCTCCTTAATACCCCCTACAGGCAGGATTTTACCCCGCAGGGTAATCTCACCGGTCATGGCGACATGTTTCCTCACTTTTCGTTGAGACAGCAAAGAAGCCAGGGAAGTAGCCATGGTTATACCGGCTGAGGGACCATCTTTCGGGATCGCACCTTCCGGGACATGGATATGAAAGTTATGCTTCTCGGCAATATCGGCAGGCAAGTCAAGGTCTTCGGCATGAGATTTCAGGTACTCCAGGGCAATGATGGCGGATTCCTTCATAACATCGCCAAGGCTTCCCGTCAGTGTTAGTTTCCCCTCGCCCTTGCTTATGCTGCTTTCAACAAAAAGGATCTGCCCTCCGATGGCTGTCCAGGCAAGTCCAGTTACCACACCGGCAAACTCGTTACCCTGGTAGATATCTTTCAGGTATTCTGGAGGCCCGAGGATTTCAAAAATACCTTCATGGTTGAGCTTTTTGTTATACTCAAGGTTAAAGGCAATTTTCTTTGCGATTGCCCGTGTTATTTTTGCGATCTTCTTATCCAGTTCCCTGACTCCTGATTCCCTTGTATAATTTTCTATGATGTTTTCAAGGATTGGTTTTGAAAAGAGCAGTTGATCCTTTTTCACTCCATGGGCTTCAAGCTGTTTCGGGACGAGGTGTCGTTTTGCTATTTCAATTTTTTCTTCAACAATATATCCGCTGATATCAATCATCTCCATACGGTCTCTCAAAGCAGGGCGTATGGTGTTCACGGTATTCGCCGTTGCAATGAACATCACGTTGGAAAGGTCATATTCCAGTTCAAGGTAATTATCATGAAATGTATTGTTCTGCTCCGGATCCAGGACCTCAAGCAGAGCAGAAGCCGGATCACCCCTGAAATCGGTTCCCACTTTATCCACTTCATCGAGGACAAAAACCGGGTTTGATGATTTG
>CAZXGG010000022.1:0-41470 GCA_964640125.1 uncultured Rikenellaceae bacterium | reverse complement strand
ATCGGTTCCCACTTTATCCACTTCATCGAGGACAAAAACCGGGTTTGATGATTTGGCCTTTTTAATGTTTTGAATTATTCTGCCAGGCATTGCCCCGATGTAGGTTTTCCTGTGTCCCCTGATCTCTGCCTCATCATGCAATCCTCCCAATGACATCCTGACGTACTTTCTGTTCAGGGCTTTGGCAATGGATTTTCCAAGGGACGTTTTCCCCACACCGGGAGGTCCGTAAAGGCATAAGATGGGCGATTTAAGATCTCCTTTCAGTTTCAGCACGGCAAGGTGCTCAAGAATTCGATCCTTCACCTTTTCAAGGCCGTAGTGATCCTCATCCAATATTTTCTGTGCCCTTTCCAGGTCGAAATTATCCTCCGTATATTCCCCCCATGGAAGATCCAGCAGTACCTGTATATAGTTCAACTGAACCGCATATTCTCCGGCTGCAGGATTGAGGCGCTGCAATTTATTCAATTCCTTATCAAAAGCTTTTGCTACTTCTTTGCCCCATTTCTTTTCCTGAGCCTGTTTCTTAAACTCCTCCATCTCCTGTTCCAGTGGACTTCCTCCAAGTTCATCCTGTATGGTTTTCATCTGTTGATGCAACAGGAATTCACGTTGTTGCTGATCCAGATCCGTTTTGACCTTGGTTTGAATATCATTTTTAAGCTCAAGCATCTGCACTTCACGGGTGAGGTACTCCAGAAGAAGGATCCCTCGTTCCTTCAAGTCATCCGTCTCCAGCAATTTTTGTTTCTCCTGGACATTAACATCCGTATTGGAACCAATGAAGTTGATCAGAAAGGTTGTGTTTTCGATATTCTTGATGGCAAAGGAAGCTTCCTGTGGTATGTTTGGAGATAACTTGATGATTCTCAGTGCCAAATCTTTTAACGAACCGATGATGGCATTGAATTCCCGGGTACGTTCAATGGGTTTTTGATCCTCTGTTGGAGATACACGAGCAATAAAATAGGGCTCTTTTGTAACCAGCTCTTCCACCTTAAATCTTCGCTTCCCCTGAATGATAACCGATATTGATCCATCGGGCATCTCCAGGATCTTGACAATCTGTGCAAGTGTACCGATAATGTTCAGATCCTCGAACCGTGGGTCATCGATTTTCGCATCCTTTTGTGCTACAGCTCCAATGATCCGATCCTTTTTATAGATCTCCTTCACCAGGGTAAGGGATTTGTCTCTCCCAACCGTAATGGGGATTACCACTCCAGGAAACAGGACTGTATTTTTTAATGGAAGGATGGGCAGAAGTTCAGGTATCTTCACTTTTTTCAACTCATCTTCCTCTTCATCCGAAATTAACGGAATAAAATCAGCTTCCTCCTCCAGGGATTCCGGAGTCAGCATGTTTCTAAACTTAATATCTATCTTCCCGTTCATTCTCTGCTCCTTCTAAACAAATAAAAATGGATTACTGGACAATATGTCAGTAGTGGGTATTTTAAACACCCTTTCTCCATTTGTCAATCGCCGTGCCAAAAGTTACTGTAAAGGTACACTTTGCCTGATCAAAAAAAAAGCTGTTTTCAACTCACCGGGTGACTGCGAGTCACCCGGTGAGTTTTTATAACAAAAAAGGCTGCCCCGTTTGAGACAGCCTTTCATATTCAGGAAAAGTTTCACTTCTTCTTTTTATCCATATGTGATTTATACCTGCTCATGTACTTATCGACACGTCCTGCGCTGTCGACAAGTTTCATTTTGCCGGTAAAAAAGGGATGTGAGGTACTGGATATCTCCAGTTTAACCAATGGATACTCCTTCCCATCCTCCCATTTGACCGTCTCTTTGGAAGCTACAGTCGACTTGGTTAAGAATGAAAATCCATTCGACATATCCTTAAAAACAACAAGTCTGTAATTTTCCGGATGCATTCCTTTTTTCATTTCACCTTTCTTTAAAAATCTTTCTTTCAGCAAGTCTGGATGATTTCGGAGTGCAAAAATACACATTGTTTTATAATATCCAAAATGATTTTTTTATTCTTATCGGGATATCTGCAACCGGGAGCATTTACAATTGACCCCTCACCTCTATAATTTCATCCACATACCGTTTAAACGGAACCTTAGGATCCAGCATATAGCGGTAGGTAATGTGTCTTTTCGCCGGTTTACCGCCGATGGCTTCATAGATTGCCCGCATCTTGGGATTAAAATCGCCCACCCAGGAAAGTTCAACTTCTTTGTAATAAGGTTTTCTCTGAAAAACCTCGAAGAGGCGTTTAAAGATCACTGACTCCAATCCGCGATTCTGGTATTTTGGAAGGACACCGGCCACCATGGCTCTCATGCGGGTTATTTCATGTTTTCTTGTATAGTACATGAATTTAAGGATGTTCCAGGGGGTCATTTTACCGTTCAGGTGTTTCAGGATCTGATTCAGGTCAGGCAGAATGATAAAAAATGCTACGGGTTTGTTATGATGGTAAGCAAACCAGATCAATTCCTCATCCATAAAGGGTTTGGTTTTTCTAAGCGATTCTCTCCAGTCATCCGGATCCAGGGGGATATAATCTTCCTTAAAGGATGCCCAGGTTGTATTGTAGGCATCCACTACATCGTTTACAAACCGGTCTGCCTCTTTTAAGGTAAAATGCCTGAATTCATATTCCTCTTTCCTGGAGACCCATTCCACGATCTTCTCAAATCGTTCCGGGAATTCTTTCACTACAGAGATGTCGATGTGGTAGCTCAACTGATCAAAATAGTCGCGAAAGCCATAGGTTTCGAACAGCTTCTGAAAATAGGGTTTGTTATACGGCATTCCAAATCCCGGGTGTGTAAAACCTTCAACCAGCAATCCCCAGAAGCTGTCATTGGTGCCAAAGTTTACCGGTCCATCCACCACTTTCATGCCGCATTCCCTGAGCCAGTTGTTCGCAGTATCGAAGAGCAGGTTTGCCGCATCCTGGTTGTTGATGCATTCAACGAAACCGACACCGCCCGTAGGTTGCTTGTTTATTCCCATCCGGTCGCGGTTGAAAAATCCGGCAATCCGGCCGATCAATTCACCGGCATCATCCTTCAGAATCCATCGTCTGGCATCACCATTTTTAAAGGAGGAATTTTTTTCGGGGTCGAAAATGCTTTCAATCTGTGAATCCAGGGGACACACCCAGACGGTATCATCACGATAAAGCTGTCTGGCAACATCGAAGAATTGCTGTTTCTCCTTTTTGCTCCTTACTTCACAAATTTCCATAGCCGTTTATTATAGATAGCAAATTATTCCAATGAAAACCATTCTTTGATTTCGTCCCTTATCTCTCCACGGTAGTTTTGGTGCACAAATTCGTTGGTTTTGCTATTGTAAATATACTCCTTTTTCCACTCTCCGATATGTTGAACGATCTGTTTGAGGGCTTCGATGAAGGATTTCACTTCTTCATCCCTTGCGGTGGGATGCAGAGACCACCTGACCCATCCTGGTTTTTCCGAAAGGTCTCCATGCATTATCTTTTCGGTTATTTCCATTGACTTGTTATAGCTCACCTCCAGCAGGAAGTGGCCATAGGTTCCGGCACATACACATCCCCCCCTCACCTGTATTCCAAACCGGTCATTCAGGATTTTAACGATCAGGTTATAGTGAATATCAGGATGGTAAAATGAAATAACACCCAACCGCTCTTCCACATTATCAGCCAGGATGCGAATGGAGGGGATCTCTTTCAGCCCTTTGAAGGCAAGTTTTACCAGTTCTTCTTCCCGCTTCCGGATCTTGTCGGTGCCCATCTGGTTTTTCAGATTAATGGTAAGTGCCGTCCGGATTGCCTGTAGAAACCCGGGGGTTCCTCCATCTTCCCTAACCTCAATATCATCGATATACTTGTACTTTCCCCAGGGGGTTGTCCATTCCACCGTCCCTCCACCCGGGTTATCCGGAACGGTCGATTGATACAGGCTGGAGTCGAATACCAGCACTCCGGAAGTTCCAGGCCCTCCAAGAAATTTGTGGGGGGAGAAGTAGATGGCATCCAGTTTTTGCAACGGATCATCAGGATGCATATCGATATCTACGTAAGGTGCGGATGCTGCAAAATCGACAAAACAGATACCCCCATGTTCATGCATGATTTTCGCCATCTCGTGGTACGGTGTAATGATCCCGGTAACGTTTGAACAGGCTGTAAATGTGCCAATCTTAAATTTACGATCCTTGTATTTCTTCAGCATTTTCCTCAGGTTGTTCAGATCAACCAGCAGGTCCCTGGTTGGCTTCAGAATGACCACATCGGCAATGGTTTCATACCACGAGGTGTGGTTGGAATGGTGCTCCATGTGCGTTAAAAATACAATGGGCCGTTTCTTCTTCGGAATGGATTTTTTCTTTACCAGTTTTTCCGGTCCCTTCATTCCCAGTATTCGCTGCAGTTTGCAAACCACAGAGGTCATTCCCGATCCAGCGGTAATGATCACATCATTCGGGCCTGCATTGACATGCTCCTTGATCAACTTATGTGCCCGGTGGTAACTGAGTGTCATTCGTGTACCGGTTTCCGATGCTTCGGTGTGTGTATTGGCTACATACGGTCCGAATGTTTCACAGATCTTCTTCTCAATCGGCATGTACAACCGTCCGCTGGCGATCCAGTCATTGTAAATGATCCGTTTCTTCCCATACGGCGAGTCAAACTCCTGGTCAATGCCAATGATGTTTTTCCTGAACTGTTCGAAATATGTCTCTAAATCAACCTTTCCCATGAGAATTCCAAAGAAATTTAAGTATTACTCAATACAATTCGTTTAAACAAGTTAATAACTTATTTCTCAAAGTTCCTAAATCCGAAATTTTCTGATCCTCCTTCACTTTCTACTCGCTAACTTCGTCAGCAACCTCAAAATCTCTATATACAACCAGATCAGTGTAATCATCAATCCAAAAGCTGCATACCACTCCATGTATTTGGGGGCACCCGCTTTCGCTCCCTCCTCGATGAAATCGAAATCGAGGACCAGGTTCAATGCTGCGATAACCACTACAAACAGGCTGATGCCGATGGACAGCAGGCTATTCCCGTAGATAAACGGCACCCGCACTCCGAACAGACTGACAATAAAAGAGATCAGGTAGACCAGGGCGATGCCGCCGGTAGCTGCCACAACCCCAAGCCTGAAGTTCTGGGTTACCTTGATCCAACCGGATTTATAAGCAAACAATAAAGCGAAGAGTGTTCCGAATGTTAAGGCAACCGCCTGCATCACCAGTGCTTTGCCTTCAAACTGCACCTCGACCAGTGCTGATAAACCGCCCAGCAAAAGCCCTTCAAGCACACCGTAAACAGGAGCCGTATACTGTGCCCAGGTTTTATTGAAAATGGTGACCAGGGCAACCATAAAACCACCTGCCCCACCGCCGATCATCCACGGCAATATTTTCGAAATGCCAGCCTGGTAGTCGATAGCATTAAAAAACAGGTTCCACGTATAAACTGCACCGAGCAGGACCAGGATCAGCAGGATCAGTGATTTGTTGACTGTACCCTGGATGGTCATCGTACGCTCATCGGCTGCGCGGTACATTGCCTGTGTAAAGGTATTTTTTGTCAGCGCCGGATTTGAAGATCTTCCAATTCTCATAACCTTCAAAGATAATTTACTTTATTTAACTAAATATGGATATCGATAATCCGATGGTCGATCAGGACAAACAGAATAGCCGTCAGGAAGGAGTAGATCAGGTGTGTTGTCACTGGGATGTATTCATTGGGTTTGATATGGAGCTTGAAATAATTATAGGCAATTAAAAATCCCTTTTCAACGATATAAACGACGACGGTTGCCAGGGCAATTCCCACAAGACCATAAAGCTGGACCATATAGAGACTGAGACACACGTTGAGAACAATCTCGATAAAGGATGCAATTAATATGATCCGGGTCTTTTTCAGGCCGATCAATATGGTTTGGGGAAAGACCAGCCTGGGGATGATCAGGAGGAGGTAGATCAGGAAAATATCGGCACTACGGATGAAGTTCTCGTTAAACAGTACCGGGTAGAGTACCCGGGTAAACAGCATGAATACCATGGTTATGGGAAACAGGTAGTGCATCAGTCTTCTCGACTTATGCCTCAGGACTTTCAGGGAACTGGTCAGTTTTTCCCTTGAACCGAATTCCGAGAGCATGGCATTGCTCAATCCGTTCGCCAATAGAAGCACAAGGGGTAACTCCTTCGCTCCAAAGCGGAATTTGGCAAATGCTTCTGCATCGTATTTACTGGTCACGATGATCCCATCGACGTATTGAGCTGAACCACTCAGCAGTGCACTAATGATCAGTGGCAGTCCGAGCGAGATGTGTTCTTTTATAAAATCCCATGAAAACCGGAATTCAGCATATCGTGACAGCAGCACAAACAGCCAGATTAACCGGAGGATGGAAATAATGATCAGGCCCCAGATGGCATACACAATTCCATATCCAGTAAAAATCGGGACGGTAACGATAACCAGTTGTATGGAAAACGATATGGAGCCATACCCGAGAATGTGGTGGGCTTTGTTGTTCAGCAGGTAGATGTATTCGATCAGGCAGGTCGGGTTGTTCAGGAAGATATAGGCAAGCAGGAGGTTGATAAAGGGGGCATCTCCGCTAATCCCGAAAACCGAAAAATTCCCTCTCAGGCTAAGCCCGAAGAGGAGTGCCAGGAAGCTGAAGAAGGTGATTAATAGAAATGCATTGAAGATCTCGGGGGATTTGCCTTTGATCTCTTCCCCGTTCTTATTGAAGCTTTTGTTATTGTTAAAGAGCGGGAGCAGTGACTGAATGAGTCCGGTAACCCAGAAGAAGCTGATGATGCTGGCAATAAAGAGGAATACCTCATACATTCCGATATCGGCAGTTGAGAGGTGGCTTTTGGTAAAAAGGATACTGATCAACAGGAATGTACTGAATCTCAATAGTTGATAGATCTGGAGGCTGGAGATGTTGTTGATGAAATTTTCAGGCTTCAATGGACCGGTTTGTTTCGTATTTTGAATGAGTTAATTGATTTGTTCCTCAATGCATTAGTTAAAAACCGGTTAAAGATAAACCGAAACCCGAAAGATTAAAAACAATTTTGATTTTTCTTTCGTAAAGAATGGCAATTAATAATTATCTTTGCAATCCTTATTTATGGTGGATGTACCTGCCTGCCCTCCTACGGCGGGTAAACCGGCAGGCAGGGCTCAGCAGGTCCCGATTTTCACGAAATCTTTGATTTCGCCTGAAAATCGAGGATCCTCGAAAATCTAAAACCAGCAAAGCTGGTAAGATTTTCGGGATTAGAGCACTGGATTGTGGTAAAAATTCTTCGGAGGTTAAATGCCTCTTTTATGGTGGATGTAGCTCAGCAGGTTAGAGCACTGGATTGTGGTTCCAGGGGTCGTGGGTTCGAGTCCCATCTTCCACCCAATCCCCAAAGGCTGTCGCTTCGCGGCGGCCTTATTTATTTTGTGAGCGTCAAAAACTTGTTTTTGTAAGCGGTTAAAATAAATAAGGCCGGTATTACCGCAGGTAATACAGCCTTTGGGGATTGTTGTATCTCCTTTACGGGTCCGCGAGTCACGCTGAAAGCGTGATGAGCAATCTCATCTTCCACCTACGTAGGGATCATGAGTCCTGATCGAAGCATTAAATTTCGAAAATACCTTCTTCCAAACAATTATTTAATGAACTCGTTTTAATTTTCATTATATTGCTCATTCGGAAATAACATTTTTAACTAAGACTTATCTTTTATGTTACTTCATCAGCAATTTGTTCGAATGGCAAAGAAGAATGCCAAAAAGTTTGCAATTATTGATAAAACAACAGGGAAAAATGTTACCTATTCCAGGGCTTTAATCGGTGCCCTGATCCTCTGCTCAAAATTTAAGAAGTATGATAAGGGGTTCATTGGTATAATGATTCCCACATCAGCAGGTTGCGCACTTGCAACAGTTGGAGCATTGATGAGTGGCAGAATACCGGTAATGATAAACTATTCAACAGGTGCTGAGAGCAATGCAATGTATGCACAGAAAAAATGCAACTTCAAAACTATTATTACCTCAAAAGCATTGCTGGAAAAAATTAAGTGTCCGGTTATTGAAGGTATGGTACTGATAGAAGATATAATGGGCAATGTCACCACAGGTGATAAACTAAAGGCTGCTTTGAAAACAAAACTTCCTGTTAATCCTATCCTCAACAGTATTCACAAAGGGGATGAAAATGATACTGCTGTAATTTTATTTACCAGTGGTAGTGAAAAAGATCCAAAAGCGGTCCAGTTGACACACCTTAATATAGCTTCAAATATTGAAAATTTTGGTGATTATGTGAAAATATATGAAACAGATATTATACTGGCAAATCTTGTTTTCTACCACGTTTTCGGATTAACAGTAAATCTCTGGGTTCCGTTCTATTATGGTATGACAATGGTATCTTACGCTAATCCCCTTGATTTTCAAACTATCAGCGATATTGCACGTGAGGAAAAACCAACAATAATGGTTGGTACTCCCAGTTTCTTCTGGGGTTATCTCCAGAAGTCTGAACCAGGTGATTTTAAAACTCTCAGGATAATGGTAGCTGGAGCTGATAAATGCCCGGACGCACTGAGGGAAGGATACATGAAAAAGCATGGAGTCACACTACTTGAGGGTTATGGAGCTACTGAGACATCCCCTGTTATATCAGTTAACTCACATGAGTTTAACAGACCCGGAAGCACCGGGAAAGTCATTCCAAATGTTCAGGTCAGAATAGAGAATTTTGAGACTGGTGAGGAGTGTAAAACCAGGGTAGTTGGAAAGATAATGGTAAAAGGTGATTCTGTAATGAAAGGTTATTATGATGATCCTGAGCTTACTGCTGATGCCCTCGTTGATGGTTGGTATAATACCGGTGACATGGGATTCTTCGATGAAGATAACTATCTCTGGCATGCCGGACGGTTTAAGAGATTTGCAAAGGTAGGAGGGGAAATGGTCTCTCTGGTTAAAGTAGAGAATACCCTTGAGAAATTTCTTCCTGTGGGAGCCTCTTGTTGTGTTGTAGAAGTGCCAGATGAAATAAAAGGAGCGACAATTATTGCAACAGTTACCAAAGAAGTAAACAAGACAGAAATACTTAAACAAATGGGAAAGGAGTTACCATATATTGCACTTCCAAAACAGTTTATTGTTATTAAAGAGTTACCAGTGATGGGCACAGGAAAGATAGATTTCAGAAGCGTTACCAGGATTGTGCAGGAAATTCTAAGTGATTCCGAATCTGACTACAAAAACCAGATGTGTTGAAATTAAGATGAAAGTTGTTTTAATTTTAATTACATAGATATATAGTAAATAGTAGTATAATAAATGGTTTTATTGTTTAATGATTTAAATCAAACTGGTCATATATAGATGAGCTCTGAACTCGGCTACTTTCCATACACAAACCTTTAAATTGAAACACAAGTAAATTATAATATTCTCTTCAGATTCCTGGAAAAAGTTAGTCAAACGAAGCAATCCATGTCAGGTTTCCAGGGGCTTTTTTCTTGCGATCGGCTCGCAACCGCAACTGAATATTCATTTCACTATATACAACCTAATCTGAAAGTGAGAATAATTGTTCAGGTATGATCAAAAAATAAAATCCGGAATTGATGCCAAGAAATCAAGGGAATCTCCACTCTCTAACGCTTCATAATGTTGTTTGTAAACAAATCTTTAATGTCCTTATTCTTCGCATAACCATAGGCCGTTATTCCCTCTTTGGATACCATAGCTTGATTTGCTCCATTTTCCAAAAGAATCTTTACGACTTCGGCATATCCATTATGTGCTGCTATCATTAAGGCAGTAAAGCCATCAGTGTTAATATGATTAATATTAGCTCCATTAACTATTAATAGCTTAACCAGTTCTGCATGGCCTTTCATTGAAGCCAGCATTAAAGCAGTCATATTGTAAGGGCTATCAGAAAAATTCACATTGGCGCATTTTTCCAACAGAAGTTTCACAGTTTCAATATGGCCATTTTTCGAAGCAGCCAGTAAAGGTGTAATACCATAAAAACTATTTAAATCAATACTTGCTCCCTTATCCAGTAATAGCTTCACAACATCGGTATACCCTCCGGTTGCAGCCGCCACCAGAGCTGTCTCTCCCCGGTCTATTTTATCAATTAAAGCATCCATTACCTGTTCAGCTATTACTAAATACCCAAGTCTCAGATCCGTCGTTAATAAAGTATTGCCAAAATCAGTTTTCTTGAAATCATAATTTGCTCCCTTTTCCAAAAGTTGTTTAACAATTCCGGCATATCCGTTTTGTGAAGCCACTATCAGAGCGGTCTCTCCATTGGTTGCATGCAAATCGAAATTCGCCCCTTCATTCAATAACAGTTCAACAATTTCTCCATTCCCGGTTCCACAGGCTGCCATCAGGGCAGTGGCTCCATCTTTTGATTGCACATCAATCATTGCATTTTTCTCCAACAACAGCTTTACGATTTTTGTATGCCCTTTTAGCGAAGCAAACGTAAGAGCAGTTATACCATCGGAGCCCCTCAAATCTACATTTGCACCTTTATCCACTAATGCCTCTGCTATATCTTCATACCCCATTACTGAAGCTACAATCAAATTGGTTACACCAGCCGGTCCTTTTATATTCAACTTTGCCCCTCCATCCAATAATACCTTAACTACTCCTGAATGTCCATTGGCTGAAGCCAAAGAAAGAGCGTTTTGTCCCATGCTTGTTTGGGATTCAAGGTTTACACCTTTATTTATTAATAGTTTCACAACTTCTGTATGACCGTTTTGAGAAGCTATCATTAGAGCAGTGTGTCCAGTACTACATTGTATATCAACTTTCGCTCCCATATCCAATAATAGTTTAACAGTCTCTGCATGCCCGTTTTGTGAAGCTATAATCAAAGCAGTTCCACCTTGAGGGCCCTGAATATCCGGTTTTGCTTCTTTATCTAAAAGTAGTTTCACGACTTCTTTATGCCCGTATTCCGAAGCTGCAATCAAAGCAGTTGCACCATCAAATTGCTGCAGATCCAGTTTTGCTCCCTTGTCCAATAAAAGCTTTACAACCTTGTCATGTCCAAATTGAGCCGCTAAAATCAAAGCATTTCCACCGTTCTTTGGCATCAAATCTACTTTGGCATCAATATCCAAAAGCAACTTCACGATTTCTGTACGCCCATCCTGGGAAGCTAGCATCAATGCAGTTACCCCATCAGGTCTCCTTAAGTCAAATTTTGCCCCTTGATCTAACAGGAACTTCACAATTTCAGAATACCCATTCTGCGAAGCCAACATTAAAGCAGTTGCTCCATCGGTGAGCCTTCCATCCAGTTTTGCTCCTTTGTCAACCAATAATTTTACAACTTCTGCATGTCCTGCTTCAGAAGCCGCCATCAAAGCAGTTCCGTTATCAGGTCCCTTCAAATTCAATTTTGCTCCATTATCCACCAATACTTTACATACATCCAAATAACCTCTGGCAGATGAACATAATAAAAGACTCATTCCACTACCATCTTGATAATTTATATTATCCACATTCTGAGCTAAAACCAATGCATTTGCGATATCTCCTCTTTGTAATGCTTTCATTAACTTATAAGCTTGTCTGTCTGGTTGTCCATTTATATCACCAACAATGAATAAATGGACCGCAAAAATCATTATTATTCTAAATGTTTTCATTTGACCAGATTTTGTTTAATACATTAGGTAGTAAAAGCCACGTGCCTGTATTATTTCTTTCTTAATCCTAAAACAAAATTACGATATGTTAATACCTGGTTTCTAACACTAAAATCCCAAAATTGAACAGATATGATTCAAATTGGATAATTTTGGAATTAATTGGATTAGATTGTGAATTGAGACGAAACGATGAAGCTGTTATCATTATTTATCAGCTGAAGTTCTTATTTTTAAGGCTAATTAGATTGCAATTCCATGAAAAGAGAAGGATACATCGTTCTTTTGATCTCATTTTTGGCACTAAACACCTCACAATCTGTTGCTCAATCCATCCCAAGCAGTAGACGATCGGAAGAAGCGGTTCGCAGAAAAACACCTGCCCTGGAGGATGAATTCCATAACATAAATTTAACACTTGGGAACCCTGTTTTTATTCGGATATTCAAGGAGAGTAAAGAACTGGAAATGTGGATTCAAAAGGAAGATCAATTTGAACTCTTCAAGATATATGATGTATGTTATTATTCAGGAGGACTTGGGACCAAAACCAGGCAGGGGGATGGTAAGAGCCCGGAGGGATTCTATTTTGTTACACCAGGGCAATTGAATCCAAACAGTAATTTTCACCTATCGTTTAACATCGGCTATCCAAACCGATACGACAGGGAACAGGGATATACCGGCGGAGCCATTATGGTGCATGGAAACTGTGTTTCTATTGGTTGTTATGCAATGACAGACCGAAGAATTGAGGAGATCTGGACCATCATCGTCAAAGCATTTGAAAATGGCCAGCGTTTTTTCAGGATTCACATCTTCCCTTTTCGGTTCGCAGACAATACCCTTCAGAGACATCGGAATTCACCATGGTATGAATTCTGGATGAACCTGAAAGAGGGCTATGATTATTTTGAAGAACGGGGCTATCCCCCCAATGTAACGGCACGAAATGGGAAATACATATTTGAATAAGCTATATATGTGGAAAATCCGGTGCTAGTAACAGCTACCCTTTTTTTATCTAAAATTGGTGACAGCTACCTCTTTTTTCCAAAAATGGTGACAGCTACCCCTTTTTTATTATACAATATTATTACCTTATATAACTGTTATATTGACATTTATAGCATTTAATTTCAATTTTTAATATTTTATTAACCTATTGTTAACCAGTTATTTAAATTTATTAAAATAGGAAGCTGTCACCATTTATTTTATTGAATCATATCAGAGGAGATGCTCTGTAAAATGGATTATCTAATTTCCAAACCTTGGATTGACAATGTTGTTATATATGGCCCCGAAGGTATAGGTAAGGCCTACACCGAAATCGTAATTGTATTCGGTTTCCAGCTCCCTCAATCGCAATAAAACTTCGGTTTCAGACAATTCACCTTTCACGAGGGATAATTGATCGTGAATCCTTCCAATGTCTCCGTACAGGCTCAGAGACAGCCCTTTAATGATCCTTACATGCAGAGACCCCTCTAACACCAACCTGTTCTTTGAAAAATCATGCAGGTAATTTGAAGCTTCCAGGGAAACATTAACCGAACCCCATTTCTCCTGTACCATAAAAGCCAGAAGCAATTGCTGGTGCATCCGGTTTTCACCAATCATGTTATAGATGGTCGTATCATTGTAGGTAAGAAAGTTAAATCCAAGACCATAGAGTATTCTCAACTGGCGGTGATTCGATTCTGAATAGGGGAAAATATCGTATTCAGCGGCGGGATATATATCGTAACTGTACTTCAGGTTACCATAGGTGGAAGTTCTGAAACTAAAGTAAACTCCTGTTGACCAATGGTTGGAAAGGCTTTTGACAAGAAGGTTATCAAAATGGATCGATTCTCTTATGGCTACAATCGTTGTATCTTCAGAGATGTATTTGGATCGCCTCATTTCGTAGTCAAGATCGGATTCAAATTTCCAATCCGGAGTGATTTTCCTTGCATTGATGGAACTTTCCAGGTGAAACAACTTATAGGACTTCTCACCTTCATATTCCGGATTGATGTCCAGTTCAAAAACCCAGTTATTCCACCGGTCAACCACCACCTCATCTTCTTTCCCTTTTTCATGGATGATCTCTATATCATCGATCAAGGGACTTTTTGACACATACCGCATTAACCCGATTTTCAGCATCCTGGTCCTGCCATAGCGAATATTGTCGCTGGTATCATCCGGGCTGGATGCATAGGTGAGCGTGTCATTCACTCCCTTGAAATCATGCTGCCCCTGAAAGAAAAAGGTGTATTCATCGCCCCCACTCCCTGTTTCCTGCTGCGTTTCAAGGATATAGACCTGGGCATCCCGGGTGTCTCTGACATAATTCACATAGGGGATCTCCCGCCGGATGTAATCCATGTCACAATAATGGCAGTCAATGAATATTTTTATGGCATCTTCCCGTTTTACAGAGTCCGATGAAACAATATCCTGTCCTGTAGATTTACCACTGCAAAAAAACAATACATTCATGCTGAGCATCAATAGTGCAATGGAATTGGAATTTTTCATTGATATAGAATTTTATTGATTATTGAAAGCAGTTAATATAACTATGTCAAAGCTACAATCCAAATCTGAAGAAATTCTTAAGAGACTATTATTTGGGGCCTGTTCCAAAGATCCCATCGTATTGTCTGTCCCATTGAAAAATTTTAAATCGGTAGCTGTCCCTATTTAAATGAAAAAAACAGATAAATGTAAATAGCTGGAAATAATTACGTACCTTTGTGAAAATTTCAGATTTGAGAATTTGCGCATCTTACTAATTTACTCTCTCGATTAGTTCATCACTGCTCACCTTTTTAAATCCATTTTTTAACAAAAACTTAAAACAATGAACATTTATGTAGGAAACCTTGATTTCAAGGTAAATGAAAATGACCTGGAAAAAATTTTTGGGGAATATGGAACAGTAAGTTCTTCAAAGATCATTACAGATAAGTATAGTGGCAGAAGCAGGGGCTTCGGCTTTGTCACCATGGAAAACCAGGATGAAGCAGAGAAATCAATTAAAGCGCTGGACGGAACCACATTGCACAACAGGGAAATTGTTGTCAATGAGGCAAAACCCAGGAAAAACGATTAGTAACAATTAGTTTATGTAATTATGACAAACGGAAAAGTAAAATGGTACAACGAAATCAAAGGATTTGGTTTCATTGAGTCAGAAAATGGTGACGATATATTTGTTCACCGAACCGGATTATCTGGTTCATATCGTGGACTTCAGCCTGAACAGGAAGTCGTTTTTGAAATCAAACAGGGCGATAAAGGCCTGTTTGCAACAAACGTGAAATTAGCTAACTAAAGCATTTGGGTCAAACCCAAAGTGTTGTAATGCCAGGGTGCTGCTGGCAGCTTATCTGAAGATTAATCCGATTTCAATGCGGCAGTTAAAAATTATAAAACAAATAACCCAGCGGAACGGTGATTCGGTAAGTCGCTACTTTCAGGAGATAAACAAGTATCCTATGGTAACTGCCGAAGAGGAAGTTGAATTATCAGCACTCATCCGAAATGGCGATACCGATGCCTTGAAGAAGCTGGTTGTAGCAAACCTGCGTTTCGTCATATCCGTAGCTAAACAATATCAAAATCAGGGTTTATCGTTCCCCGATTTAATTAACGAAGGGAACCTTGGGTTGGTAAAGGCGGCTAAACGATTTGATGAAACGCGTGGTTTTAAATTCATTTCGTATGCTGTTTGGTGGATCCGCCAGTCGATGATCCAGGCAATATCAGATCAAACCAGAATTGTGCGTTTGCCTATAAACAGGCTGTCTTCGATTAATAAAATTAAAAAGGCGATTCCTTACCTCGAACAGGAATTTGAGCGGGAGCCAACCGATACTGAAATTGCCGAGTACCTCGATTTACCCAGCGACGAAGTAATACTGGCAAATACTATAAAAAAGCGACAAATTTCTTTTGATATGCCACTATCGCAGGATAATGATGATGAATTTAACCTGTATGATATGATCCAAACCGGAAATATCCCTTCGCCCGATAATGATATAATGAAAGAATCTCTTGCAACAAACATCACCCGGACTTTAAGCAAATTATCAGAAAGGGAGGCAACAATACTGATCATGTCATTCGGATTGTGTGGCACACCTGCTTATTCGCTGAATGACATAGCGTTAAAATACAGCATGTCATCAGAGCGTATCCGGCAAATCAGAAGCAATGGATTGGGTAAATTAAAAATTCTGCTTGAAGGAAAAGAGGCTTTTTTAGAATCATAAATCCAACTTGTTTTATCAACAAGAAAATTCTAACGATAAAATCAAATTACTTTATGGGGAGATCAAAGGAAACATTCAATAAGAAGGAAGTACGAAACAAGAAAGAGAAAAAGAGAAAAGAAAAAGAGAAGAGGAGGCTGGCAAAAAAAGATAGGGAGAATAAAAGAAGCTTCGATGACATGATGGCTTATGTTGACGAAAATGGAATGATCACTTCCACTCCTCCGGATCGCAAAAGGGAGGAAGTTAAAATTGAGGATATCGAAATTAGTATAGCAAAACGGAGTTCTGACGAAAAGATCGATCCCATACGGAAGGGTAAGCTGAGTTTTTATAATGAGTCGAAAGGTTATGGATTTATACTGGATTCAGAAACAAATGAAAGTGTTTTTGCACATGTAAATAATTTTCTTGAAGATATTCACGAGGGTAATCAGGTCAGCTTTGAATTAGAAAAGGGGCCCAAGGGGCCAACTGCAGTAAGGGTAAAACTTGCAAAATGACGCATGGAAAACAAAAACCAAAAAATGGTGACAGCTTCCTGTTTTTTTATGTATGTTAATATTTTATGATGATAGTATTGAAAAACAGGTATCTACTGGGTACACTTCCATAATCAAAACCGATATTCAACCGTTCTGACATCAGAAGAGACTGCAGCTACTATGCCGTATCCTCCTTCAATATTCGAATATACCGGTACGGCTTCAAACAGCAAGGCATCTTCATTCAGGACTGTAAAATTCTGAGAATAGGATTTCAGGTATTTGAAATAATCACCATCAATGGAATAGAGGACGAATCGAAACCGTGTTTCGAAACCATCGGGTTGAGATAGCCTGAAGAATACCGTGAAATCTCCAGTTTGACCATTGAATTCCTGGTCGTCCCAGGCCAGTATCTTAACGCCATCCTTGATGTAAATATTCATGCGTAAATCTTCCGTATCTGCTTTTAGTGGCTGGTACTGTCCCTCATCCAGGTAATAAATTCCAAGCATATAGTGGTTCCATGCAGAACCCGGGTCTTCGATGCTAAAATCAATAAAAAAATCGATCTCAGTGTGATAACCATTGTTAATATTTCCTTCTTCTCTGATTATTGCCGTTGTTTCAAACTCCCGGATAGGAACCGGATCAGGTATGGTAACCCGTGCAGATGCCTGGGGTAATCCAGGAGCAGTAACCTGGATATTGTATGGCACACCAGGTTCCGGCAAATAAGTAGTATCGTAATAGTTCCCTGAGCTATTTTGAGATATGGTATTTACAAGGGAATCTGATTTAAAATAGGTCACTGTTCCATTGGTGATTGGTTTATAACTGGTAGCCTGTGGTTCAGAAGGGGAAATGCTGCTGGAGAGGTTCAGCCATAATCCGTAATCCGGTGTTATGATTCCATTCATTACTATTTTATTATCCCCATCCGGTGTATCGACGAAGATTGTTTTTTCGCATGATAAGACACCAAAAAGCATTAAAAGCAGGAATGTCAGATAGCATGTTTTATTTTTCATGGTTTCTTTCTGAAGTAATTGGATTCATTTATTAAGTCAAAATTCGATACGGCAACTTATTGATGGCACAATGGAAAAAAGAGCAACCTGTTTGATCTTTCGAATTCCAGAATCATTCACATCCTCGTCCCAATAGATTAAATAGGGATTAAAACGTCCATAAGCATTATACACTGTAAGGTTCAACGTTCGGGCAATCCTTTTTCGTTGTTTAAAATGTTCCACAGAGATATCGAGACGGTGATATGCTGGCATTCGTTTATTATTCCGGTTTTCATAAACATCGATATAACTGGCGGGGTTATCGGGTGCATTCCAATTGTATAGATTAAAAAGTGAGCTGTATTTGGCTGTAGAAAGTGAATAGGCCATCCCTGTAGCATAGATCCATGTAGCATTGACTGAAAAGTTTTCAGTAAACGCATATTTCGCCACGGTATTCACCTGATTTGTCCGGTCGTATTTGTACGGGAATGATTTCCCAAAATTCACCTCTTCGAATTGGCGGTCAGTTTTTGAATACGCATAGGTGAACCAACCGGTCAATTTACCAATCTGTTTTCGCAACGTACATGCTATACCATAGGATCTTCCACTTCCCAGTTCGATGTTTCTTTCCCAGCTATTATCTGTAGACAGATAATCCACTCCTTCCTTATATGCATAGATCTGATGAAGTGATTTGAAATACCCTTCCATATTCAGTTCGTACATAGCATTTCGGGAATAGGTTAATCCAAATGAATATTGGTTTGAATATTGCGGTTTGACTTCAGGCGTAACAGGCAACCACAGGTCTGTCGGCAATCCCATGCTTGAATGGGTTAGCAGATGGATATATTGTCTCATCCTGGAGTAAGCACCTTCAATTGTCAGATGACTGGTAAGCGGGAAGCTTACAGAAATCCTGGGTTCGAGTGATGAATAGTATTTCCCTTTCACCAAAAATCCGGAGTAGTGAACTCCAAGATTTGCATAAAGCCAACCGCGAAGTGAAAAATCATTCTCAACGAAGGTTCGGAATTCATGGGCATAGATCGGATCATTGCTGCTTTTATCATCGATATTGCCAGTTGGGGGGTAGATTTTCCCTTCAGCTGTATAGTAGTATTCTTCAGAGATTTTACGCAGTTTGCCCGGGTTAAACGAGTGATAAATATAATTCATTCCAAATTTAATGTCATTTGAAGGATCTGGATAATAATCAAAATCGAGATTGGCTGAAAGATCGGTTATCCCTGAGTTGTAGATTGTAGCTCCATATTTATAATCATAGTAGGATTCTTCTTTTTCATCGACTTTTATTTTCAATCCATAATCACTGAATAACAGGGAAAGATTGCTGAACAGTTTGCTACTGTAGATGTGATTCCAGCGAAGCAAACTGGTTTTGTTTCCCCATACAGCAAGATTATTTTCCCTTTCTTTATAGGAACTTGTTGGATCATTGTATTTTTCTTGCTCCGCAAACTCGTCATTCCCAAGATAAAAACTTAAATAGAGTCTGTCTTTTGGTGATAATTTGTAATTGATTTTCGAATTGATGTCATAGAAATGAAAACCGGGAATATCATTATCTTCTGTATCAGGCAAGAAAAGATCAATATATGTTCTTCGTGCGGAAATAATAAAAGATGCTTTATCCCTGAGAATCGGACCTTCCAGTGTGACTTTCGATGCGATTAAACCCAGGTTTACACTTCCCTCTATTTTATTCATATTCCCCTCTTTCATTCTTACATCGATCACCGAAGAGAGCCGTCCACCATAGCGCGCCGGGAAACCACCCTTATAGAGTTTCAGGTTTTTTATGGCGTCTGAATTAAATACGGAGAATAGTCCAAATGCATGGTTTGAATTATACACCGGGATCCCATCCAGTAATATCAGGTTCTGTTCCGGGCTTCCTCCCCGAACCACTAATCCGGTTGAAGCTTCTGTTCCAAACTGGATACCTGGCAGGTATTGCATCACCCTCATGATATCTCCTTCACCCAATAGGGAAGGCAAAGTTGTAATTGATTTCATGTTTAGGTTTTCAACACCCACTTCCGAATTTCTAAATTTATTTTCCCAACCATCTGCCGAAATTGTCACTTCCGCAATTTCCATCCCCGGGGATAATTTCCAGATAATGGAAGTATCCTGTTCGAGGTCAAATTCCTCCTTTAACGATGTATAGCCCACGTAGGAAATATGGATGATCACCTCACCTTCCGAGGTTGTCAGGCTGAAGAATCCATAGTTATTTGAAACCGTTCCTTTTTGCGAAGTATGTTCAATGATCGAGGCACCAATCAATCGTTCACCAGATTTCTCATCTTCGATGAAACCGCTTATGGTATATTTTTTCTTCTTTGAAAGAATAATGATATCCTCCATAGCCGTGAACTTTACATCCGTTCCTTTAAATGTCTGGGATAAGATGCCTTCAAGGGTTTGATTTGTACTTTCCAGCGCAATCAGTTTCTCGTTAGGTATAATTTTTGGATCATATGAAAAATTCACCCGATGGTATTTCATAAGTTCTGTTATGATATCATCAATCGTTCCCTGACTAATGGAGAGTTTGATAGGGGTTTTCAGGATAGCACCCATCTCCTGGGCAGAAATACTTCCTGAAAGGAGAAGTAGCACCAGCAATAGTTGAAGCAGGTTTCTTATGGACAATTTACCTGGTTTCATCAGATTACAAGTCGGATGGATTTCAAACATTTCGAATGGTTAAATCTTTGCTTAATTGGTAACCATTCCTTTTTCACCGCTAATTATTATTTATATAGGATAATTTCGTCCTGATCAAATTTATATTGTATATCCAGCGTTAATTCAAGGATTTTAAGTATCTCATCAAGCTCCTTATTATCATATGTTGCTGTAAGTCTCTTTTCCAGTAGTTCTTGACTACCATCTGGTTTTATGGATTTGGAAAAATGATCGGATAATTCAAGGCAAACAGTATCAATCGGAGTGTTCTCAAAAACCAGAACTCCAGTTTTCCATGCAAGAAAATTTCTGTCAACATTCCTTTTTTTATTCAAAGTCCCGCTATCTATAATAATCCCCTGATCTCCGGATTCAAGGACAATTCTGTTATCCTCCCGGATTGAATCAAAAAGTGCTACCTTCCCTGAGACTACTGTAACAACGACCCGGGAGGCAAACGCTTCTGATTTAACATTAAAAGATGTCCCAAGCACCTGTATCACAGAATTTTTAGTGGTAATCCGGAATGGTTGTCTACTCTTTTTATATACCTCGAAGAAAGCTTCTCCGGATAAAATCACAGATCGGGTTTCTCCTTTGAATTGATCCGGATATTTCAGGCTTGTGTTTTTGTTTAACCAAACACGACTATCATCCGGAAGTATTACTTCCTTTTTCTCAGTAGTGGTAATCTCACTAACCCAGTTGATTTCCTTTACCCGATCCTGGAACCTCAGAATAAGTGTAATAGTACCAATGGATATAAGCAGGATGGCTGCTGCTGCAATCCGTCTGAAAACATAATGATGTTGACCAGTATCCCGGTTTATTTTCACCTCCTCCTCTGATATTACTGAGTGGATCTTCGCCCAAGCCTCTTCCTTATTGATCCTTGCATCTTGATTAGCGTATCCTGCGTTTTCCCATAACAATTTTACTTTCAGAAAGTATCTTTCATTCTCCTCTGATGAGTTGATCCATTGTTCAACATTGCTCATTTCAGATTCAGAGAGTTCCTGCTTAATGAAATTTATAAGTATTACATCATCCATAACAATCAGTAAACGATTAGTCGTCTTACAAGAAAGACAAGTTTTTTCAAAGAATGCTTAAAAATTTTTGGTATTTATTCTGGAAACTGATCCCACTTACCAGCTAAAGCTTTTTTGATTTTTAAAACGGCAATGCGAATCTGTGCATGAACCGTTTTTTTTGAAATGCCCAGCATGTCACCAATTTCCTGGTGTGACAGGTCACTATTCCGTGACAGGTTGAAAATGATCCTGCATTTCGGCGGAAGAGCATCAATGGAATGTTGTATCATGGCTTTAAGCTCACTCTCAACCAGTTTATCTTCAACAGTGTACCGGGTTGGTTTTTCAACGAAATTCGAAAGGCTAATGAATGGTATCCTGGCATACTTGCTCTTAAGATAATTGATCGAGCTATTCCTTGCAGAAGTATACAAATAAGCTTCAAATGATCTGGTAATCAAAATAGTCTTCCGATTCTCCCATATCCTGACAAACAACTCCTGAATGATCTCTTCGGCAATTTCTTTGCGGATCACATAGGTATGAGAATAGAATACCAGCTTTTCATAGTACACATCAAACAGGTATCTCAACATCTGTTGATCATCCTGTTTTAAGCCTCTGATTATTTCATCATCAGAATAGTGCATAGATTGCGATTCCAAGACAAGATAGGGAAATTGCATGGAATAGATGAGTGGATAAAGGTGTAACTTGGATAATAAACAGAGTTAAACTAAATTTATAGAATGCACAACCAACTCCATCACTGGATGAATATTTGTATAAGAATTGCTATCAAATTCCTCCTTCTCCTATTGTTTATTTCCTGTAATTCATTACATTACGAAAAAGAAGAGGACGAAAAAGAGATGGAACCGTTCGAATGGATCCGGTTTGGTGCGATCAAGCCACGGGGCTGGATGAAATCGCAAATGGAAAAAGACCTTGAAGAAGGGTTTGTCGGACACCTGGATGAACTTGTTCCGGATCTGATCGTGGAGGATGATATTTATGGAGTTGACCGGTTAACCTGCAAGGTACAGGCTAAAGATGTTGGAACGGTTGTAAGCCCTGACGACTGGGCGGTGGAGTTGCTCTGGTGGAACAGCGAAACCCAATCCAACTGGTGGGATGGATTGATCCGCCATGCCATTCTCACAGAAAACCAGAAAGCCTTGGAGCGGGTAGATGACTATGTAAGGAACAAACTGCTCACCCAGGATCCGGACGGTTATCTTGGTATTTATGATGAAGATCTGAGATATAAGCACAAGGGTGAAAACGGAGAACTCTGGGCACAGTCCTCTTTGTTTCGCGGACTGCTTGCTTACTATGAAGCCACGGGTGAGGAGCATGTATTGAAAGCTATTGAACGTGCTGTGAACAGAACGATGCAGGCTTATCCCATAAACAACTCCGAACCGTTCAAGGTTGACAAACCATCGGGAGGAGTATGCCATGGACTCACCCTGACCGATGCACTGGATCGTCTTTACCAGCTCACCGGCAATCCCCGGTATAAAGATTATGCTGTTTTTCTCTACACCGATTATTGCAAACACGAAACCTCCATGGAGGATGTCCGGGTTAAGAACCTGCTTAATCCGAAATACAAATTCAAGGAACACGGGGTACATACCTACGAACATTTGCGGGCATTGGCTCATGCTGCCTGTTACTCCGGAGATTCATTGATAGGAAAGGCTCTTGACGGGTACCTTGAAAAGCTTGAAAGGACAATATGTCCCAGCGGGGGACCCCTCGGGGACGAATGGATCGGGGGCAGGTCTGCCCATCCCGATTCTACCGGGTACGAATACTGTTCCATTCACGAGTTGCTGGATTCCTACAGCCTGTTGCTACAGAAGAGTGGTAATCCACACTGGGCAGATGCTATGGAATGGCTTTTGTTCAATGCCGGGCAGGGAGCAAGACACCCCTTTGAACACTCCATTGCCTACTGCAAAACAGATAATTCCTATCACATGCTGGGGGCCCTTGATGTCAACCGGCCCCGTAAGGAATACCAGAATCGTTATAAATATTCACCCACCCATCAGGATATTGCTGTCTGTTGTGTCCCCAATGCAGGACGGATCTATCCCTATTATGTGAAAGCGATGTGGATGCATACAGAAGATGGCCTGGTGGCAAATCTCTTCGGAGCTTCGGAAATCCACACCATAGTAAACGGGGGAAAAGTAACCATCACACAGGAAACCCATTACCCATTTGACTTTTCTATCCTGTTTGCCTTTGCATTGGAGGAAGAAAATGAATTTGAAATCGCGATTCGTAAACCATCCTGGGCTGACACGGTGGTTGTTGAAACAAATGCAGAAATGAAGGAGGGCATGGACTATTTGTTCCTGAAAAAAAGGTGGAAAACAGGAGACCAGATCCAATTGCGCTTTGAAACGAAACCTAAACTTAACATAGATTTTCAACAAAAGCGTTTTGTTAGTTACGGCCCGCTGGTTTTTGCCCTTCAACTGGATGCAGAAGAGATCGAAGTGAAAAGATATGCACTGAATAATTTCCGCGATCTGCACTACTCGTTAACACAGGATGAGAAGAGGCATTATCAAATGGTTCCGGAACCTGAATTTCAACTCATTCGATCAGACATTAACAGCGACAACCCATGGGGTTGCTTATCGTTAGAAACCATGCTGTTTGATCCCATCAGCCAAACAGAACAAGCGGTCACACTTCAACCCATGGGTGGTACGGTGTTAAGAAAAGTGAGTTTTCAAACGAATACTACAACCGGTAAAAACAAATAAGAGATGAACAGCAAACAGCGATTTGAGCAACTATTCCGGTATGGTAAAACCAATGGCGGCATTCTTTTCCGGCCAATCCTGATGCATTTCGCCGCCCGGTACATCGGAAAAACATACCGGGAATTTGCGTCCGATTACCGGGTATTGGTGGAAAGTAACCTCCGGTGCCTGAAAGATTTTGACATGGATGCTGTCGGACTGATCTCAGACCCTTACCGGGAAACCGCTGCCTTTGGAGCAAAGGTTACCTTCCCAGAGGATAGTGTTCCACAGTGCCTTGAAACCTTAATAAAAACAGAGGATGATATCCGCCAGTTGAAAAATCCGGATGTCTATAAATCGGAACGTACATTGGACAGGATCAATGGAGCCAGACTACTGAGCAAGGAAGTGGGAAGTGAAGTCCCTGTTATCGGTTGGGTAGAAGGGCACCTGGCAGAAGCATGCGATCTGGCAGGTGTTAATGAAATGCTTATGAAAATATTACTGGATCCGGATTTCGTAAAGAGACTGATCGAGAAAGTAAATGTAACAGCAAAAGCCTTCGCCAAAGCCCAGATTGATGCTGGTTGTGATATTATCGGTGTTGGTGATGCCATTTGCAGCCAGATCTCAACAGAAGATTACAAGGAATTTGTAAAGGAGAAACACCGTGAGTTGTTTGACTTCATTCATAATGAGGGAGCAAGAATCAAACTACATATCTGCGGGAACATTACGCATTTACTGAGTGACATCAAAGAACTCAAACCGGATATTGTCGACATTGATCACATGGTCGATATGGAAAAAGCCTACGAGTTGCTGGGGACTGAAATTGTACGATGCGGGAACCTGGACCCGGTTTCTGTCATTCAGCAAAAGAAGGTTTCAGAAATTGCTGAAAGCGTCAGATCATTGTGTGAAAAAGAGAAAGAAAGGCGGTTTGTTCTCTCCGGAGGCTGCGAAATTACGGTTAATACCCCGGTCGAAAACCTGAAGGTTATGAGGGATGCAAGCTAATGTGCGGATGACCAACTACTTGTCAGGGGATTTATTCTTTATATTCCCTGAACTGGATCAACATGCCAATGCACGGGTAATACTCTTCAATTTCCTCGTCGCTTGCCTTGTGTGCCAGAATTTCAACCTCGACCAGGATCCGTCGTGTTTTTTCCACTGCAAACCCAATCGATTCCAGGTAATCATCCTCCTTATTATCATAAAAAGCCTCCCCGGTCATTCCGTCGATTAGTTTAAAATGCACCGGGTAAAAATTCTTCATGGTACAGAATGAGACCATGTATTCCTGTTCACCATAAAACACGATATCATATTTTATGGTAAATCCAACTTTGATCAAATCACTTCGGGATTGGCTATAACACCTGAAATTTGGTATTAAATCCTTTCTGCAGTCACCTGTTTTATGGAAGTCGGCACAAAACTGCCCGAATCCCAAAACAGAAAAAGAGAGTAACAAAACCAGGGATAGGGTAATATTCTTACGATGTATCATGATCCGGCGAATTAGGTATTAAATGGTTGTGATTTCTGTTCTGATGGAACGGATTGTTGATTTGATCTCTGCAAAATTTTCAGCATTGCTGGTTTTGTATCAAGCCTTGTGAACATGAAACAACAACTTGAATCTTCCTTCCTTTTCATTAAACTGGCATTCTACTCTTCCCATATGAACATCCATAATCTGTTTAGCAAGGACCAATCGCAGGTTCAGATTTAAATCCAGGAACTCTTTGTTGGTTGAAAAAAAATCCGTGATGCTTTTGATGTATTCTTTTGGGCAATTCATTCCCTCATCAATTACCTCAATATAGACCATTTCTTTATCCTTCCCGGTTCTGATGGTTATTTTGCCTTCATCAGGTGTATGGTCAAGTGCGCTGTCAATAATATTCTCAAGGCAACTAATTACCAGACTGAGTTCGCCTTTAATCAAAAGATTTGGACTCTCCTCATTCAGCTCTATCTTAATTTTTCTCTTTTTAAGCTTTTCAGAAATTTCAATAAATAAATTTTCTATTACCTCAGTTGTATCAGTACCATCAACTTTTAGCTTTCCTCCATTTGTTTTTAATAAGGTGATCTGGTTTGCGAGAGAGGACAGCAGTTCAAATTTTGTAACATTCTGGTCAAGCAAATTGACCAGTTTATTCAGGTCTTCTGAAATGGATTTATTTTTGAAGACCTGTACTGTAGCTCTTAACTCATTTAAAGGTGTACTTAATTCATTACTTAGTATTTGTAAAAAAACATTTTTATTCCTGTCAGTGTTTATTAAAGCAGTGTTTGCGGTTTCAAGCTCCTCAAGGATCTCTTTGTTATTCTTTTTCAGGTTAGCAATTTCTATACCTTTATTGATAGAAATCCGGATTTCCTCCGGTTCTATCGGTTTATGAAAGTAAGCTTGAATTTGCCCCCTGTTTACTGCATCAACAACAGCTTTAAAATCGGAAAAACCGCTAATCATAAAACGTAAAATATCCGGATAAAAATTAGCTACCTGTTCAAGAAACTCTTCCCCACTCATTTCAGGCATACGCTGATCTGAGACTACAACCTGGATATCCTCTTTTTCAAGGATATTTAAACCTTCCCTGCCAGTGAGAGCGGTAAAAATTTCATAATCACTTTTTAGCACGCTGGTAAAAAGAACACAATAATCCTTCGCGTCATCTACATACAATACTTTTGGTTTTTGGGCTTCCGGATTTTCCATAGTAAATGTTTAATTAATCCTGATTGTATTATTTAGACTAAGTTCTCATCCCTTCTAACCAAGTTATTAATTAATCGGTGGAACAGTTAGTATCGGAATCGGCGAATGATTCACCATCAGCTGAGAAACGGAACTAATAGTTAATGGTGATCCTTTTCTGGCACTTACAATAGAAATAAGCTGCGCTTTATTATGAGTTGCATAATTAATTGCCATTTCAACGAAATCAGATCCAAAAAGATGATCTCTGGCAACAGTAATATTTTTGCTCAACAAATAATTTTCGGCCTGGTCTGCATATTGTTTCAGTCTCTTTATGATATTTTCCTGTTTTGTAGTTCTTATTTCCACAATATATACCATTGCTCCTGTTCCTGCAGCAATATCAGCCGTAAACGGAATTTTTTGCCGGGTATTGGAAACAGCATCTATGGGTAAGATAATTCTCCGGATTTTTTTCTGTTTAAAACCATAGCGGACTGTTAATACGGGGCAGGATGAGTGGACAACCACTTTATAGGAATTGCTTCCCATCCAGAATTCTTCAAAACCGGAAACACCATGGGTTCCCATTACAATGAGGTCAGTATTTTCACTTTTGGCCAGGTTGACAACCTCTTTGTAAATTTTGCCATTCCGGATCAGATAATCGAGATCGGTTCCGCTTTTATATTCTTTAAGGATTTTATTGCAGAAATCAATTATTTTCTGCTCATAACTTTTCTCAAGGCCTTGAATTACAAATGGATTTGCATATTCCTTTTGCTTTCTCACATGAATGAACTTCAATGATGATTCAGTTGATCTGGCAATCTCCAGGGCAAATTCAAATGCATTCATAGAATCTTTCGAAAAATCAATTGGTACAAGAATTTTTTTCATGATATTTTATTTTTGATTATTTCATTATGTTTATTTAATGTATTGAAGCCAAAATTGCTGCTGTAATGAATCGTTTTCTGAAAATCATGATGTGTCACTTCCCCGGGGAAGGCTGAAACTAAATTTACTGCCTCTTCCATATTCACTCTCAACCCATATTTTCCCTCCGTTTTTCTCAACAAATTCTTTGCACAAAATAAGTCCCAGCCCTGTACCCTGTTCCTCTTCTGTCCCCGGAGTACTGATACTTTCTGTTAATTTAAACAGTTTGGATAAGTTTTTTTCACTGATACCCACACCGGTATCTGTAACTGTTACTATGATGAATTCATTCTCTTCCTTCTGGCTCAATACAATCTCCCCTCCGGATCCGGTAAATTTCAGGGCATTAACAATCAGGTTTCTGACCACTGTATTGATCATTCTTTGATCTCCAAAAGCCATGATATATTCTTTTATTTCATTCTGTACATCGATATTTTTCTTATTTGCTGCACTGGAAATTGATACGATATTTTGGCGGACCAGATCGGTAAGGCTGAAATCGCAGGGTTTATATTCGATCCTTCCTGTCTGAGACCTTGACCATTCCAAAAGGTTATTCAGCAGATCAAAACCATGAATAGATGAATTGTAAATATATTGGATCATTTCCTTATTTTCTTCCGGAGCCCTGTTATCATATTCTTTCAAGAGCAATTCTGAAAATCCCAGAAGGGTATTGAACGGCTCCTTCAGATCATGGGCTATTATTGAAAAAAACTTATCTTTTGTTTTGATTGTTTCTTTCATATCCGTATATGCCTTTTTTAGCCGTTTATTCTGAGCATCTATCATTTTCCTGGAATTGCTTAATTCAAGATGTGTTTTAACCCTCGATATAAGCTCTTTCGGGTTAAAAGGTTTGGTAACATAGTCTACAGCCCCGATTGTTAACCCCTTGACAATATCTTCCTGTTCGGTTCTTGCCGTTAGAAAAATAATAGGAATTCGCTTTGTTTCCGGATCTTTTTTAAGTTCTTCGCATACTTCAAAACCACTCATTTCCGGCATATTAATATCAAGAAGTAAAAGATCCGGTTTGCTATAAGCAATTGCTTCCAGAGCCTCATTACCACTGGTAGCATAACTGAACTCGATATCGTTTTCATCCAGTATATTCCCAAGTACCTGGATGTTTTCGGCAACATCGTCAACGATCAATACATTTGATTGAAAATCGTAATCCTGATTTAATTCATTTTCTGACATAATACTATATTTTATATATTTTAAGTCGACTGCCGACTGCTAACTAATTATCTCTGTCATTTCATTAAAATCAGCAAGCAAAGCATTTATATTTTTCACATTAAACGAATCAATATATTCATGTAGTTTTTTACCATAATCCTCCAATACCTCAATGTTGTATTCTTTCCCGGTTTCCAAAACCATTGCGGCAAAATTCCTGATCTTTTTATTTGACCTGTTTTTCATGATATTTTCATGTTCCGGGATAATACGAGTACGAAAAATATCCACAAGCTCTTTTGGAATCCGGTTCTTCTGCAAAGCAAGTTGTTTTAATTCATGAAGATAATCAGTTTTTTGTTGAACGATTTTTTCTTCAGGTTCCTCCAGTTTGGTATAAGGCAGGAATTTTATAAGTTCTGACAATAACCTGGATTTTGTAACAGGTTTTCTAAGATATCCGTCACAAAGATTTTCAATTTTACTTACATCCTTTTCCATCGTGGAAGATGTTAACGCTACGATGGGGATATTTTTCATTTCTTTTTCCGCTTTTATTATTCCGGTGGCTTCGTACCCGTCCATTCCCGGCATTTGCATATCCATCAGTATCAGATCAGGCATAAATTTCTCAGCCTTCTCTATGCCAATGCTTCCATTTTCCGCTTCAATAATTCTCACATTGCATGACTCCAGATAACCACGAACAACCTTGCGGTTTGATTCGACATCCTCAACCAGCAGTATCTGTGGGTTTTTGAATTCTATTCCTGACACATTCTCAGCTTCAGAAGCAGTACTCTCAACTAAAGCTGAAACCTGGATATGGGGCAGAAATATTTCAAAAGTTGAACCTTTATCTACTTCACTTTTCAAACTTATTGTTCCGTTCATCAAATTCACCAGGCGTTTGGTAATGGTTAATCCCAGTCCGGTACCCCCGTATCTACGGGTACTTTGCCCTTCCTTCTGACGAAATGGTTCAAAAATGATTTGTTGCGATTTTTCACAGATACCTATTCCGGTATCAATTACTTCAATAAATAAATCAATATGACTTCCTTCTTCATACCCATCTTTACTCTTTACGTTAACCGTAATGCCCCCTTCACTGGTAAATTTTATAGCATTCCCGATCAGGTTGAAAAGGATCTGGCGAAGCCTTGTTTCATCAAACAGTAATCCTTTTGGAAGTTCCGGATCAACATTTATTTCAAAATTCAGTTTCTTTTCTTTTGTTTTCAGACTATATATCTGCCTTATTTCATCAATAATAGTATAAGAATTTATGGGTTCATAGTTAATTTCCAGTTTACCTGCTTCGATTTTCGACAGGTCAAGAATATCATTAATCAACCCAAGTAATCCTTTACCACTATTCCTTATCCCTGTGACATAATCATGATATTCAGGGGTTGTTGCAAGTTGATCTTCAAGAATCTCGGCAAAACCCAGGATAGCATTCATTGGAGTTCGTATCTCATGGCTCATATTTGCCAGAAATTCACTTTTTGCCCGGTTGGCTTGCTCGGCCTGGGTTTTAGCCTCTTCGAGCTGTCCCTCAATTTCTTTCCGTTCTGTAATATCACGGATAATACCAACCCCATGCCAATTATTATTGATTTTTGTTGCTGAAAGAGAAAGCTCAACAGGGAATTCTTTGCCATCTTTGCTTAAAGCAGATAGTTCCAGTGTTTTACCAACAACTGCTCCGGTACCGGTCTTTCTGAATTCGTTGTATCCTTTCCGGTAACTTTGTTGATATTTTTCCGGAGCGATTGTATCATGAAAGTTTTTTCCTATTATTTCCTCCGCCGAATATCCAAAGATGGTTTCGGCTGAATCGTTCCAGAAGATAACATTTCCATCATGGTCAATTACAATAATACCATCCTGGGCAGAGGTTGTAATACTATTCAATAATTCTTCACTCTCTATAATTTCATTCTGTAGTCTTTTTTGTGTGGTGAATTCGCCCAGTCGTATCGCAATAGCGCTTATCAAATCACGTTCCCCTTTCAGAAAAGGACCTTCATAAATATCTGGTTTTTTTTCTAAGTAATAAATTTCAATTGAGCCAATGGTTTGAGTTCCAACTCTGATTTCTGCTTCCTGTTTCCATTTAGTCTTCCTGAAATTATCTGTCTGATAATTCTTTCCTTCAATTCTAATATGGCAACATGTGATTTCAGGGTATTGCCAGCTTGGTGGAACCATATTTACCACTTCCTTACAGAGTTCTTCCAAAGTAATCCCTTGCCTTTCAGAAATTTTAGTGATACTGTAAAGACATTGAAGTTCTTTCATACGCTCTTCAAGTGTCTCTTCTACTTTCTTACGTTCGGTGATATCCCTTGCAATTCCAAGCACCCGGGTTTCACCTTTTATCTTCACCGGATATGTAAGTATTTCGGCTGTGACTTTTCGACCATCCTTTCTCTGCAAGATAAATTCATCCGGCCCGGTTGGTTTTCCCAGGATGTTCTGTGCCATGAGTTTTAACGCTCGCGGAATCTGGGTTTTGTCCAGGATATGCAATTTTAAGAAACTCTTACCTATTAGTTCTTCTTTATTATAATCGAGCATTTTCTCCGCAGCTTTATTACCCTCAATAAAGGTTCCTTTCAGGTCACTGATATACATGGCATCAGGGGCAAAGTCGAATAGGATTCTAAATCTCTCTTCTGATATTTTCAGTGCAGTTTCTACCTGCCTGCGTTCAGTGATATCCGTCATAAAACATAATATTGCCGACTTCCCATCCCAGGAGTATGGTGACACCCTGAGCTCTGCCCACTTGGTATCTCCGGTTTTGCTAACAATCCTGAAAGAATAGCTGGCAGGAAGTTTTTTACCTTTAAGCCGCCTTCCAAGTCGCTCCCCAACCATTTCCCGATCTTTTTTGTGGATAAAATCGGTATGGGGTCTGGAAACTAATTCTTCCTGAGAATAACCATAGAGTTCTTTCCCTTTGGGATTGGCAAATTTAATCACTCCATCCTGAACTACTATTATTGCTTCACTGGCGTTTTCGATAAGGGTGCGGTATTTTTCTTTCTCCTTTAGAATTTCTCTCCTGGTGACCTCTAGTTTTGTTACTGTTTTCTCAAGCCTTTGTGCTTTTTGCAGTTGCTCCTTTTGGAGGATTTCAATTTCTTCAACAGTGTTTCTGACATCATCAATCATCATGTTTACGCCCATAGCAAGTGAATCAAGTTCATCATTTTGTTCTGTTACTTCAACCTGACTGGAATAATCACCTCTGGCGACTTTACAGATAGTTTCATTAATTTTATCCACTCTGACAGTGAGTCTGGTTGTTCTGTCTGCCTCAGTATTAATTAATTCTTTAATATCATCCATCATCAGGCTCAATCCTACAAACAGTTCGGTGAACTCATCTTCCTTTTTGGGGATTTCAAGGCTTTCCGAAAAATCACCCAGAGCGTATTTTTGTAATAAGGGTACTATCCGTCTCAAACGAGTAGAGACATGATGTTTATATTGTTCAAGTTCTGATCCTGGCATTATCGTTTCCCTCCCAGATGTTTTATAGTTCATTCTTTCAGCCACTTCAGGGCTTCTTCCTTTGTCTTGAAAAAACGCATTTCTTCCTTTTGGGTGATGCCCATAAAAAAGGATGCTAAAACTCTTGCAACTGGATGCAATCCCCACAATGCAAGTTTTCCCTGAATATTTTTTTTAGTAAATTCCTGCAATATCTTTCTTGCTTTTGATGATGTTTTCCCCCCTTTGTTAACGTCGATTAAAAAATCCACCTCCCCTTCACCCATATTCATGAGTTTTAACATAACCTCACAACTCTCAAGTGCTATCTTCTCATCAATTTCTCCAACATTGATAAAATTTAGTATATTATCTTCACCAAGATAAATCCTATTTTCCCCAACCCATATTTCTCCTTCAATTTTTTCCATTTTTCTTTCTCCTTAGTTTTTCCATTTGATTATTAGATGTTTCTTTTTCCAGGTTTCGAGTGATAGGTTTAGATTACAACTTTTTTGTCTTTTTCCTTAACCTTCGAAATATCCACCACACTATCCAGCAGGCATTTCCTTCCCTGATATTCTATCCCGATCACCTTTTCATAACCGGAATGGTGCTACCATTACCGTTGACAGATCACCGGCAGTTACAGCCTGTATGGCATTCAGAATATGCTTTATAAAAGATTTTTCGTTTACATCCGGCATGATTCGTCAGTATTTAGATTAATCCCAGTTCCCAAAGAGTCCGGTTGACAACCGGACTTTTCTGTTTCATCCCGGGATGGACAACTGCCGGATGACATCCGGCAGAACTTTCAAACCTTCCCACCTTCTCACTCTCACATGACTTCTTCCTCAGCCTTATCCCTTCCAACACTCTCACAAACTAAAATACTATTTCACTAAAAAGTCGAATAGGATTCTAAATCTCTCTTCTGAAGTTTTCATTTTGTCTATCCGGGCTTTATCCATTTTGATATTGTTTTAATCAGTGTTTCTTCACTGATTGGTTTTGTTAAATAATCGTTACAATCTGTTTCACGGATCTTCTGTATATCTTCTATTTGTGCATACGCTGTCTGGACAATAATAGGTATGTCCTTATCCATCTTTCTTATTTCAGCCACAGCTTCATATCCTGACATTACCGGCATCCGGAGATCCATCAGTACCAGGTGGAGATTTTTATTATTTCTGAACTTTTCAATCGCTTCCTTTCCGTCTTTTGCCCATAGTAACCTGGCTTTTGTTTTTGTCAATACCGATTTTATATATTGGAAATTACTTTCAACGTCTTCAGCAACCAGAAAATTCAGGTTTTCCCAATTAATGTTATCCGATGGTATTAGAATAACCCCTTCATTTGGCATTTCAGGCTCAACCGGATTATATGGCAGGGTAAAATAAAATTCTGAGCCTTTGCCAACTATCGATTTACACCACATCCTGCCCCCGAGTAATTTGACATATGCCTCTGAAAGGGGTAAACCCAATCCTGCTCCATCATATTGTTTTATATAAGAATCATCTTCGTGCCTGAATCTGTCAAATAAAAAATTCAGCTTTCCCTCCGGAATCCCCTTCCCGGTATCTTTAACAAAAAACTGCAGGGTCTGTCCGGCTTTTAAATCACCGTCTTCCAGTATGCTATATCCAAATTCAATCGTCCCCGAATCTGTAAATTTCATAGCATTACCTAAAAGATTGGAAAAGATCTGTTTTAACCGGTAAGGTTCTGACAGCATTGCAAAATCTTTTTCTTTACTGGCTCTCTTCAGGATTAAATGAATTTGCTCTTTTCCTGTTTCACTTATTTCACGGCGATAGGTTGCGTACAGGTCAAGTAACATTTGATTAATTTTACAGTCAGAAAGGTGAATTTTTACTTCTCCTGATTCGATCTTTGCAATATCAATAATGTTATCAATCAGGTTTATCAGGTAATTGCCGCTGAGATTGATCTGTTTGGTGTAATTCATCAACTTCTCCGGTTGTAAATCAGGATCAGAAAGCAGTTCGGAAAAACCGATAAGAGTATTCATCGGTGTAAGGATCTCGTTAGACATGTTTGCAAGAAAAGCTGTTTTTAGTTTTTCCGACTGTTCCGCTTTTTCTTTCGCACGCAATAATTCATTTTGGTACTTTTTTAATCTTTCATTCGCCAGTTTCCGGTCGGTAATATCAAGGATCATTCCCGAAAGTATGTTCCCTTCAATAGTTGCGCTTAAGATTATTTGTTTTGTTTTCCCTTTTTTTGTAATAAACTCCGTTTCAAATTCATTTACCCTTCCGGTTTTTTGAAGCAGGTTGATAAGGGTATTTCTATCGTTCTTGTCTTTATAGAACTTCCATGATTTAACAGTCACCAATTCTTCAACAGATCCGCACTCCAACATAGCTGAAAATGCATCATTAGCGAACAAAATGTTACCCTGTAAGTCTGAAATAAAGATCCCGGTCAGGGCATTATCTACAAGTTCCCTGTATTTTTCTTCCGATTTTTTCAGGGTCTTTTCGCCTTTTACTTTTTGGGCTATCTGAGCTTTCAATTCTTTCTTTCTCTCTTCAACCTTTTGCTCCAGGTTTTGATTCAACAAAATAAGATCCTTCTCTCTCTCAGCCAGTTCAAGATTTTTTTGTACTGCCGAGTCGTAGGTAGAAAAAAGCAGGTTAAGTATCTGCAAAGGATTTGAATTGATCGCGTAACTCTTGCCGGCAATAAGGATATCCAGACTCTTTTCAGATCTTTTGCCCAGAATTAAATGCTTGTTCTCCAATACATGGTTTATTCTTGACTGCAGGTAACCTTCATTATACGGCTTCATAATATAACCATCTGCCCCACATTCCATTCCTTTTATTACATCGGTAGTATCCGACAGGGAAGTTATCAGAATAACCGGAATTTTCCACAGTTCTTCGTCTGTCTTAATCAGGTTACACATTTCATACCCATCCATTCCGGACATTAAAATATCCGCTATCACCATCAGAGGGGGGTTTTTCCTGACCAGCGCAAGCGCTTCCCTGCCATTGATACCATGTGAGACTTTATAACCAAATCCTTCAAGCATATACCTTAATTTCTCAGCCTGGGTAAGACTGTCTTCGGCTATTACGATTAGATTGTTACTGAATTGATTTTGAATCATTGTCTTGTGGATTTGGTATTGTGTATCCCAACGTTATTTGCTTCACCGTTATTCGCTTATTCCGTTCCCTGTCATTCGTTTGCCTGCCCGGAACGCTGGCAGGTTCATCCTTCCTGCCTGCCCTGCCTGCCGTAGGCATGGCCGGCAGGCATCAATCACTTCTTTCAGTCCCTCCGGGACGGAAAAAAATCTACGGTGCAAAATACAGCCACTAAAGTGACTGCCTATTATCTGTTAGTCCCTCCGGGACAATTAAAACAATATACCACGGTAATCATTAAATGAAACTCACAACTAACTTCTTTCAGCCTTATTCGTCAGACCAACTTGCTCCCGCACAGTCCATTGCTTAGTGGTCGGACGAAGTTCCCTTTAATTCATCAATCCTGCCTGCCGCGGGCAGGGTTTACCTGCCGTAGGCATGGCAGGCAGGCATCACTCATCATTCATCACTCATCATTCTTCAAATCCTCAATCCCACTACCAATACATCATCTATTTGTTCCACATCTCCCATCCAGTTTTTTAAATTATTTTCAAGCAGCAATTTCTGGGCTTTCATTGGTACGTTCTGTACACTCAGCAAAAGTTCCCTGAAATTATTCAAACCAAATTTTCTATCACTTCTCCAGCCAAACTGGTCTTTATACCCATCGGTAAAAAGATATATCGAATCATCAGCCTTAATTTGAATTCCGCGATTGGTAAAGGGTTTAACAATTTTTGCATGAACTCCAACAGGCATTCTGTCGGCTTTGATTTCACTGAGGTTATTATTTCTGATAATGAATAACGGGTTAAAAGCCCCGGCATACTGCAAGGTGTAATTTTCGAGGTCAATTAAAACAAGGGTTATATCCATTCCATCCTGAGTCTCATTAATCTTTCCTGTCTGCCCCATCGTTTTGATGATCCGGCCTCTCATATTGTTTAATATCCTGTCTGGCTGCATTATTCCAAGATTATTCACAATTTCGTTCAGGTATTCCATACCCAGGATACTCATGAATGCTCCCGGCACTCCGTGACCGGTACAATCGGCAACAGCAAGAATCGTTTGGTTGCCTATTGTAGAAATCCAGTAAAAATCTCCACTTACAATATCTTTCGGCTGGTAATAAATAAAGTAGTCTGAAAATATCTTGCTGAAAGATTCACTTTCAGGTAATAAGGCCGATTGTATCCGGCTTGCATACCGGATGCTATCGGTTATTGCTTTTTTCTGGGAAGTAATCTCATCCCTTTGTGTTTCAGCCAGATCGCGCTGGGTTTCAATTTCTTCTTTTTGCGATTCAATCTCATCGCTTTGTGTTTCTATTTCTTCACTTTTCTGAATTATTTCATTCTTTTGCCATTCCTGAAGCAGTTTGTTTTTCTTCTCCAGGTTGACATCCCGGATGATCATATACAACAGTGATTTTTCTTTTTCTTCACCACAATAGATGGTAACCTCAACGAAAAAATCTTCATTTTTCGAGTTATTAAGTACCCATTCAAACCGGTGATATCCTTTTTTGACTGCTATTTTTATTAGTTCCTTTTCTTTTTTTGCTGACGGCTCATCGCCAGGCTGAAGTTTGGGGGAGAATTTTGTCAGGTTGAATTTGGTATTGCTTTTTAAAACAGCATTTTTCATCATTTTTAAAGCTGCTTCATTCCATTTTATCAAAACATTATCCTCTATAAAAAGAAATGCATCATCTGACTTCTCAAATAGTTTCAATATTGCTTCTTCCCTTTCCATATTATTATAGCAATCTTTAAACTCTTTTTTCACAATAATGTCAGCCTTATTCGTCAGACCAACTTGCTCCCGCACAGTCCATTGCTTAGTGGTCGGACGAAATTCCCTTTAATTCATCATTCATCAATCATCACTCATCCTTAGCCTATCTTTCTTCATGAATATAATTATGTATAGTTTCAATTAATTTTTCAGCATTGACAGGTTTAGTAATGTAATCATCAAATCCTGACTTCAAGGCAATATCTTTTTCATCCCCCATCCCATATGCTGTAATGGCTACCACAGGCACTTCTTTTTTTAGCTTTCTTATTTCCTGTGTTGCCTGAAATCCATCCATGTTAGGCATCCGGATATCCATTAACACCAGATCAAACACCTGACCTGAGCTGAATAATTTCACCGCTTCCATACCGTCTTTGGCCCAAACCAACCCGGCTTCTGTCTTGCCCAGGATAGCTTCAATTAACTTGTAGTTCAGCATGTTATCTTCCGCAACAAGTATTTTCCTACCTTTCAGGGAATAACTTACAGGTGTTTGAATCTTTTTCCTTACATCCTCAACAGGTTTTTCAGTAACTTTCAGTGGAATGGTGAAATAAAAAGCTGATCCCTTCCCCAGATCTGATTCCACCCATATTTCCCCACCCAACAACCCTGTTAGCTTCCTGCAGATTGCCAGACCCAATCCGGCACCACCATACAATTTTGTTCTTGCGTCTTCCGCTTTCCTGAACCTTTCAAAAATGAATTCTTTCTGGTCCCCGGATAATCCCTTCCCGGTATCCCTGACAAAGAATTGTAACGTATCATCCTGAACATCATATCCAAATTCGATCGATCCCTTTTCTGTAAATTTAAAAGCGTTATCGAGCAGATTCGATAATATCTGATGTATTCTCACAGGATCAACCAGGATTCCGAAATTTTTTTCCTGAATGGCTGTTTGTAAACGGAACGATATTTGATCTTTGCCTCTGTTCTTTTTCTCTTTGGTAAATGCTGAATAAATGCCTGCTAACAAAATGTTCAGTGAGCATTTCTTTTCGTAGATCTTGAATTTGCCAGCTTCCAGCTTAGCAATATCCAGCATATTTTCAATCAGGTTCAGAAGATTGTAACAGCTTTCCGAAATCCGGCTGACAAAATCTCTCCTGTTTTCAGATGAAATGCCAGAATCGGCAAGTAAGCTGGAAAAACCGGTAATGGCATTCATTGGGGTCCGGATCTCATGGGACATATTGGAAAGAAAAGCGGATTTCAGCCTGTCTGATTCTTCGGCTTTTTCTTTTTCGACTTTTAACTCCTCCTGATATTCCTTTTCTTTTTCTTCGGTTTTCTTTCTTTCAGTTATATCCAGTATCATTCCCGATAAAATTTCTCCTTTCACCAGGGCATTAACGATTACCCATTTGCTCTGACCTGAATTTGGAACCAGCTCAATCTCGAAATTCCGCACCTGCCGGTCTTTTTTCAATGATTTGATAAACACTTTATATTCACCTTGTGTTTTAAATAAGGATGTGAACGGACATGACATCATTTCGTCAACAGAGTCATATTCAAGCAAGGAGGAGAGAGCCTCATTCACAAAAAGCAGGCGACCCTTAAAGGTCGCGCTGAAGATCCCAATAAGTGCATTTTCAACCAGGCTACGGTATTTTTTTTCAGATGCCCTGATGGCAGTTTCAATTTTTTCCCGTTCAATGATCTTTAATGAAAGATCTTTCGTTTTTTCTTCCACTTTCTTTTCAAGTGAGGCACGCAGAATACTAAGAGCGGCCTGAGTTTCCGTGAGTTTTTGTGTTTTTTGTACAGCTCCCTCATAGGTAGATAACAACATATTCAGGATCTGGGAACGTGTAGTGCTAATACAGTATTTTTTCCCTGAATATAATATATCGATACTCTCCTGTTGTTTTACATTTTGAGCCCGTGCGGAATGCCAATTGGTGAGTATGGTTTCTATGCGGTTCAGAAGATACTGCTCATTATATGGTTTCATCACGTAGCTGTCGGCTCCGCATTCCAGACCTTTTAATACCTCTTCTGCATCTGTCAGGGAGGTTAAAAGGATAACGGGGACCTGTTTCAGATTTTCATCAGCCTTTACCTGCCTGCACAATTCATATCCGTCCATCACAGGCATAAGTATATCGGCAACAACCAGGATGGGTCTTATCTCTTTTGCCAGGTTAAGGGTTTCCTGCCCATTTATGCCATGGGCAACTTTATACCCGTTATTTTCAAGGATAAATTTCAGGTTTTCAGCCTGTGTCAGGCTGTCTTCAGCAATGATTATCAGGTTGTTATTTGTACCTTCCTCATTCATTGTTTCAGCATCTTAGTTCTTAATCCTGTGATTATCTCAGGTATTCTTTCAAACTCATTTATTTTATCCAGGCAATGTATGATTCCCATTTCTTTGCATTTTCTGCGATACTGCTCCAGGGAAGAACTTGTCAGGGCAATGATCGTTGTATTCGGTAATAATTCCCGGATTTTTTGAAGATCCGGGAGATTTTTCTGACCATTCGAATTCAGGTCATAAATGATCACAGCCGGTTTTGTTTTATTAAGGATCTCCAGCAATGTCCCTGGATGCAGGATTTGAATAATTGTATTTACTCCTTTAATACCGGAAACAATACTCCCCAGTCTGAGAGAAGATAATTCCGATTTATCAACGATAGCTATATCCATAATTAACATTAAATAGTTGAACCTACTCCGAAAAGTAATAATTTCGCCACTAAGGCACCAAGACACGAAGATGCACTAAGTATAAATTATTGAAAATGAATTCTTTGTGTAACTTTGTGCCTTTGTGTTTTTGTGGCATTTTTCTATTTTCATACTTTTCGGAGTGGACTCAATAGTTAGTAGTTGAATTTAAAATGATTTTATTATGAAAAATAAGCAATAATCAATAATCCCGGTGTAAAGAAAGGATTATAAAACGTGTGGGATACTTTAATAAAATTTTCAGGAAAAAGCGCAAGTGAGAATAGGGAAAAAAGAAAATGTTTGTAGGGAAAATCCTACATTGATCGGGCTAAGGCTGATGATGCTATGCAGCCAGGATAACTTCCAAAGCGATAATCATCATTCTATCAATTTATTTCGTAAAGCATACCTTACCAGGTCGGTATTGGATAGCAGGTTCATTTTTTCGAGTATTCTGCTGCGGTAGGTACTGACAGTCTTTTCACTCAGGGAAAGAGCAATGGCAATTTTTTTAATATCTTTCCCTTTTGCGATCTGTATCATCACTTCGAATTCCCTGTTTGATAGTTTCCGGTGTACAGGTCCTTCCGTGTCCAGTGTATCGAAGATCTGTTCAGCTAAAGATTGGGTAATATAACGCCCGCCTTTGATGATCCTGTCCACTGCCAGAAGGAGTTCATCCGGTGCGCTTTCTTTGGTCAGATAGCCGGAAGCACCGGACTTCAGGGCCCGGATAGCGTATTGTTCTTCGGGGTACATACTGATCATCAGGATTTTTGCGTCCGATTTAAGCTGCTTCATATCCTCAATCATATCCAGTCCGCTTCTGCCTGGCAGGCTAATATCAAGCAACACCAGGTCAATGTCGTATTCCCTGAATTTTTTCAGTCCATCAGAAACCGTACCTGCTTCATGCACTTGAATATCACCTGCCTTGTCTTCCAGGATCTGCCTGATTCCTCTTCTGATAATGGGATGATCATCAATGATAAGAACAACGGGCATATTATTTGACTATTAATCTGTTCCGATGTTTGCTTTACCAAGGTACAAATTAATAAGATATATTGAAAGATCTTGTCAGGATTTATCAAAACAACTGTTTATTTTCACGAAAAGATCCTCAAAGTTGACTGGCTTTGATATGAATTCATCACAACCCGCTTCTTTACACTGCTTCATATCATCATTTGTTGCATAGGCAGTTACAGCAATGATCGGAAGATCCTGTCTGTTTATCCTGATCATTCTTGTAGCTTCCAATCCGTCCATCCCGGGCATTTTAATATCCATCAGAACAAGATCGATTGAAGAATCGGATTGGCACATTTCAGCTGCTTCTTTCCCATTCTTAGCCCACAGAAGGGTGGCACCGGTTTTTTCCAGGCCATACTTCAGGAGACTGTAATTACTTTCTTCATCTTCAGCAACGAGTATCAGCTTATTTTTCCAATCATAGCGCATTTCAGTCATTTCTGATTT
>CAZXGG010000021.1:30500-48077 GCA_964640125.1 uncultured Rikenellaceae bacterium | reverse complement strand
TGACAAACGCTACGACCGGTGCAACGGTACAGTTGTCTGCTTCATCCGTTACCACATTAATATCTGGAGCAGGTACATCCCCTATACATTGTACATCTATTGGTACAGGATTGGATGCTGTTGGATCCACATTATCAACTACTGTAACTGTTGACTGGCAGGTTGATGTATTTGTTAAATCATCTTCAACAGTCAGCGTAACTGTATTATCCCCAATATCACTGCAATCAAAAGATGTAATATCTAAAAAAAGCGTAATACCACTGCAGGGATCATATGATCCATTATCGACATCTCCGGGTACAATGGTCGCTGATCCAGCTCCATCCAGGTAAACTGTTATGTCTTTACAGAGAGCGACAGGAGGATCTGTATCATCATAAACAAAAACCGTAATATCATCTGTTCCTGAATATCCATCACTATCTGTCACTTTATAGGTTAAATCATATGAACCAGGTGTTGCGTTATTGAATGTTGGATTCTGGACATTTGTTGCGGATAAAGATCCTGAACCCGGACCAGACCATTCATGTGTATAGGATCCGGATCCTCCTGAAGGATTGCCGTCAAGAACAATATCATTACCCTCACACACTTCCGCCGGATCAGGTGTGATACTTGCAGTTGGTAAGCATTCAATCGCGCTAAAGACTACAGCATCAACCCAAAAGTCCCCAAAAGATCCACTCGGATTTCTAAATCTCAGGTAATATGTATTGATTTCAGCAGTAATCGATGCAACAACATAATAAATATTGTCTGCCGTTTCTAATGTTCCAGACAGAGAGTGCTCGGTGTAGGATGATCCATCAATCGATTCATCGAAAAACAATCTTGCTGGAGCGAAGGTCCCATTTCGTCTTTTCCAAACTACATGATATTCTTGTCCTGCGGGAATCGTATCATCTAATTGAATTTCAAGCCAATCACCTGAATCGTCAAGTTCTGCTCCATTCCCATTTGGAGCTCCTAATGAATTTCCTGCCCCAACAATTCCATTCTGACCATCAATAGAGCTCCCATACCCGGAAATTAAATTTTCAGTAGAAACTGGATTACAACTTGGATCAATGAGACATACAGCAGCATTAAAAGTGACAGCATCAATTAAAAAATCGGGAAAAATATCTTTTCGGATTCTAATATACCTTGTATCTATATTAGCACTGATATTAACGTTTTCGTAGGTAGCTTCATTTGTAGTTGTTATACTTGAAGAAATTGATAATGGATGTTCAGTCCAGGAAGATCCGTCATCCGATTCAAACAGAGTCATTGTTGAGGTACCACTCGCACCGGGTCTTTGCTTCCAAGCTATTGTATATTGTTCCCCTGCTAATAAAGTATAAATAAAATCAAGCTCAATATAATCTCCATTATTGAAAATCTCAGCACCAGCAGCATCTGGATCTCCAAGAGCATTGTATTCATTATCAACTCCATTTTCAAAAAATACAACTCTTGCGGAACCATTGATGGTCATTTGGACATATCCAAATCCACACTGTCCAAATGCATTGATTAGGTTGAAGAATAGGAGATAAATTAAAGCGAAAACTGTTATCCAAGTAGAAGACCTCATCTTCCTGTAAGAGGTTACTATTGATACCATTTTACTTGGACTTACAATATTCATATGCGTTAAGGCAATAAAAAACCTTTAGGAAACAACCTTGCAATTTGTTTTATTCCCCTCCTCAAAATCCCCATCAATCCTTGAATCTTCATCGATAACATAACAGGATCTGTGCTTTAAAACAATGCAAGGTACTTCCTGCAAGATGTAATTATATCAACCCGGTTAACTTCTTCCCCGATCAACCGGTCAGGGTCGTTAACCTTTCCAATTGACAGAATATTTAACTGACTAAATTTCTTCCCTTTTGGTTGCACCAAAAGTCTCTAAATGAATAAATTATTTAACTCATTCTTAGTTTAATGCAATCTTAGATGATTCTAATATATAAATATTCGTTGAAAACCATTTATTATTGATAGACCGTTCATTTTTCAAACAACCTCTCATTTCAGAGGTGAGAGATAAAATAAACCTCCAAAATTTAATTTATTTTACGATGCATTGCTTCCGTTTGTTTTGATTTATTGATGAAATCACTAAAATATTCCACGAATTAAAATTAATTTTATAGATAATGACCGTTTGAGTTAAATTACATTATGTTTTTTTCGAATGGTGCCATTACTTCATAACCTCTACAGATCAAATAATATGGAACCATACGCTGATCTTGAAGCACTGAGGCTGGAGGTCTTATCATGCAAAAGATGTCCCCTGGGTAAGACACGTAACAAACCCGTATTCGGTGAAGGCAATCCGAATGCAAAAATTTTCATCATCGGGGAAGCTCCCGGGCGGGACGAGGATCTTACCGGACATCCTTTTGTAGGTCGTTCAGGAGAGTTGCTGGATAAAATATTCAGTGCTTGTGGTTTTGACAGGAATGAACACCTGTATATTGGGAACATCATCAAATGCCGGCCTCCCGGTAACCGAACTCCACTACCCGCAGAAGTCACGGAATGCCTTCCCTATCTCTACAAACAAATCGAATGGATAAACCCAACCATAATGATATTGCTTGGAGCATCAGCGCTGGCTAACATGGTTGATAAAAACCTGAAGATCAGCAGGGAAAGGGGTAACTGGTTCCACCAGGAAAATCGATGGATCATGCCGGTATATCATCCTTCCGCACTCCTACGAAACCCCTCCCTTAAAAGAGATACCTGGGAGGATTTTAAAAAGATCATTCTGAAATACCGGGAACTGGTCAACCCTCAACACTTTTCACAATATTTATAGGAAGAAAGAACACAATTTATAGAGAACCATCACCATCACAGGATCAGCATGGCATCCCCATAGGTTCCAAAACGGTATTTCTCTTTTATGGCTATTTTGTATGCTTCAAAGAGAAATTCATATCCGGCGAATGCCGATACCATCATCAGAAGGGTGGAATAAGGCAGGTGAAAATTGGTGATCATTCGGGTCGGTACATTGAATTCATACGGTGGAAAAATGAACTTATTGGTCCAGCCATCAAACGGTTTCAGATAGCCCATGGTTGAAACTGAGCTTTCAAGAGTTCTAAGAACCGTTGTTCCGACAGCACAAACATCATTTCTTCTATCTTTGGCGCTATTTACGATATTGGCTGCCTCTTCCGTGATCAGGATCTGCTCTGAATCCATTTTGTGTTTGGTAAGATCCTCAACATCCACTGTCCTGAAATTTCCCAATCCAACGTGCAAGGTTATCTCAGCGAACTCAATGCCTTTAATTTCCAACCGTTTTAATAGTTCCCGGCTAAAATGCATACCTGCAGTTGGTGCAGCAACCGCTCCCTCGTGCTTTGCATATACCGTTTGGTATCTTTCCCTGTCTTCCGGCTGAACTTCCCGTTTAATAAATTTAGGCAGCGGAGTTTCACCCAGATTGTACAATGTCTTTTTGAACTCTTCATAGGTGCCGTCATACAAAAACCTCAGGGTTCTGCCCCTCGAGGTGGTATTATCGATCACTTCAGCAACCAGGACATCATTTTCTCCAAAATAGAGTTTATTCCCAATCCTGATCTTCCTGGCCGGATCAACCAGGACATCCCATAATCGCTGCTCCCGATTCAACTCCCGTAGAAGGAATACCTCAATTTCCGCTCCGGTTTTCTCCTTATTCCCGAACAATCGGGCTGGAAAAACTTTGGTATTGTTAAAGACCATGACATCGTTGTCATGAAAATAATCCAGTACATCCTTAAATATCCGGTGCTCAACATTCCGGCTCTCCCTATCCAATACCATTAACCTGGACTCATCCCTGTTTTCTTTGGGAAACATAGCAATCAAATCAGGCGGCAGGTTGTATTTATACTGGGATAATTTCATGATTGGAAAAGTTATGATTCTTTTGAAGCAGTAACCTTATACGTAATAAACTCGTTTTTGTTATGTTTTATTTACTTTTTTTTCAAAATCTTCAACCGTTAGTGCATTTTCAAGCCTGTATTCTCCTATTCTGGTCCGGACTAAACCGGTAAGATAGGCACCGCTTTTTAGTGCAATACCAATATCTCTTGCCAGTGCTCTAATATAGGTTCCTTTGCTACATACAACTCTGATCTTTACCACCGGGAAGCGATACTCCAATAGCTCGATCCCGTGAATAAAAATTTCGACCGGTTCAAGATGTACACTTCTTCCTTTCCGCGCCAATTTATAGGCACGTTCACCCTTCACATTCTTGGCTGAATAAATGGGTGGAACCTGGCTGATCTCACCAATAAATTGATTCAGGGTCTTGGTGAACAGTTTTTCCGTAATGTGTGAACTGTCAAAAACAACATCCACCGCAGTTTCATTATCAAAGGATGGAGTTGTTTTTCCCAGTTCAATAGTGGCAATGTATTCTTTTTCGAGATCCTGAAATTTACTTATTTTTTTTGTAGCCTTTCCGGTACAGAGGATCATTAATCCTGTCGCCAGGGGATCCAGCGTTCCGGCATGACCAATTTTTATCTTTCCTGTATTATGGTTCTTTTCAATCAGGTATTTGACCTTTTTTACCAGATGAAACGAACTCCAGGAATAGGGTTTATCAAACAAAAGAACCTTTCCCTGGATGAACTCATTATTCTCCTCAATTATCATGCTAACGTACAATCAAAAAATCACTGCAACCAAACCAATCACTAAGCAATAGAGCGCAAAGTAAATCAATTTACCTTTTTTTACAAGATTGACCATCCATTTACATGCCAGCAATCCCACAAAAAAAGCAGATAAAAATCCAATCAGGATTGGTAATGTCCCGATACTATCCCCATACGATTGATGCCTGCCGGTCAGATCAAGAATATTTGCACCGATAATGGGTATTAAAACCATCAGGAAAGAAAATTTCGCTACCTCTTCCTTGTTGTTCCCAAGCATTAAACCGGTGGCAATTGTAGCTCCAGATCTTGAAATTCCGGGAATTACGGCAAATGCCTGTGCTATACCAATAAACAGTGCATGATCATAGGAAATCGTATTGCGGGTTTGTTTGGAATATTGTGCTACAATTAACAGGAGTGCCGTAACCAGTAACATTGCTCCAACCAGTTTCGTTCGACCGGTAAAAAGAGTTTCGACATGGTCCCTGAAAAACAGTCCCAGGATCATTACCGGGATCATGGAAATCAGGATCTTCAGGACGAATTTTGTGCCGTCATTGTATTCAAACCTTATCAGCTCTTTTATCAGGAGCAAAATATCTTTCCAGAATACAACAATAATGCTCAAGACAGTTGCCCCATGCACGGCTATTGTAAACGTCAGGTTATACTGGCCCTCAATGCCCAGAAAATATTTACCCAACTCGAGATGTCCGCTGCTGCTGACCGGCAAGAACTCAGTCAATCCCTGCAAAACACCCAAAACGAAAGATTCGATCCAGTTCATTTGTAAAACAAAGAATGTTCCGGATCATTGTTATGTCCGGAATAGTAAATACAACAATAAAACATAGAAATATAAAATGGAATACTATTCCCTGGGTTTCTTCATAATGGCCCAGATCTCAAAAACAAACCCAATAAGAACTACGATGGGTGCCAGGGTAATTCTTCTAAAGCTAAAAATTTCAGGATTAAACTCATTGGGATTTTCTGCTTTGCCACCAATCATAAGCAGGAAACCGATAATGATAATTACAAACCCGATGATCAGTAATCTATAATTCTCCTTCCCAAGTGCAAACCCGGGTTTTTGATTCTCTTCTTTTTTCTTTTCCGGCATGTTGCTAACTGTTTATCAATAATAGAGTTCGTCTTCCTGGACTTTAAGGAACTTATTCACAGCAAAAAAGGTGGATATCCAGGTAATTAAGATTCCTAAAAACAGCACGAAGATAAATAAAACTCCCAGAATTTCGACATCTTTGAAACTAACAATCTCTGAAAATTCTCTCTGTGCAAGATAGATAACACCAATCAGGATTCCGATGGCGATCAGGGCACCATACAACCCGTGCATGATGCTTTTCATCAGAAATGGCCTGCGAATGAATCCATTTGTTGCTCCTACCAGTTGCATGGTGTTGATCAGAAATCGCCGTGAATAGACAGATAGGCGAATTGTATTATTGATCAAAGTCAGGGCAATAATAAAAAGTAATGCACTGAATGATAGTATAAAGAAGCTGATTTTGCGAACATTTTCATTGATCAGATGCACCAGTGATTTATGATAAAAAACTTCTTTTACCTCTGGAAATCTTCCGATATTGGTTTCAATTTCAGCGATGGTATCCACGTTGGCATAATCGGCAAACAGGTAAACATCTATAGAAGCCAGTAATGGGTTGTACCCAAGAAAGTTAATGAAGTCTTCACCCAGTTCCTCCTGCAGTTTCCTTGCTGCTTCTTCTCTGGAAATATACTCTGTCGATTTCACATATGGTGCAGCATCCAGATCTTTTTGAAGTCTTCTTATATCCACCTCCTTAACCCCCTCTTTCAGGATAATTGAGATCCCAATATTCTCCTTTACGTAATCAGATAATTTTTTTGCATTCAGGAGCAACAATCCTAACAAACCCAATAGAAAGAGAACAAGTGAGATGCTTATGATTGAAGTAACATACGAACTTCGTAGTCTTCGTCGGGTAATCCGGGATTCCTTTTTCTTCATTGAAATTGTATAGTACCTTCAGTCAACAATATCAACCCAACCATGTAGATCTGGTTCATCACCCGCCTGAATTGCAATAAGCTTATTATATAGTTTCATTGATATTGGCCCGGGTTTCCCGTCTTTGCAGAATGAATACATGTCACCCTTTTTAATATCCACGATTTTTGCTATGGGGCTAATTACAGCAGCTGTTCCACAGGCACCAACCTCTTCAAAAGAAGATAGTTCTTCCACGGAGATTGGGCGTCTTTCCGCTTTCATCCCCATATCCTCCGCAAGTTGTATGAGGCTTTTATTGGTGATTGACGGTAATATGGATGGTGAATCGGGTGTGACATAAGTGCTGCCCTTAATTCCAAAGAAATTCGCTGGGCCACACTCATCTATATATTTTTTCTCTTTTGCATCCAGAAAAACAACATTTACATACCCGTTAGAATGTGCTTTTTCAATGGCGGATAGACTGGCAGCATAGTTGCCTCCGACTTTAATGTGCCCTGTACCCAAGGGAGCAGCTCTGTCGCACTCTCTGCATATCATCATCTCAACCGGCTTTATTCCTTCTTTGAAATAAGGGCCTACCGGCGTAACAAATACCAGAAACAGATATTCTTTAGCGGGTTTTACACCAACTTCAGCACCCACTCCGAAAAGCAAGGGCCGGATATAGAGAGAAGCACCGGAACCATAGGGTGGAAGGTATTTCCGGTTTAATTTGATGGCTTTCCAGATGGCATCCTTAAAAATAGTATCCGGCACTTCAGCCATTCGTATCCCCGCTGCAGATGAACGAAATCTCTTAGCATTCTCTTTCCAACGGAAAATCCTGACTTTACCATCCTTCCCGCAAAATGCTTTCATCCCTTCGAATGCTTCCTGACCATAATGCAAGCCAGTGGCAGCGATATGAACATTCACGAATTCAGATGAAGATATTTCCAACTCCCCCCATTTTCCATTCCGATAATAACAGCGGACGTTATAATCCGTTTTTTGATAACCAAAGGGCAGGTGACCCCAGTCAATTGTATCCATTTTTGTAATCTTAACGTTAAATCAAATTTTAAAGGTATAGCTTTTATCTATTCTTCGCAACCCATCATCGGATTGTGATATCATGATGGAAGATTGATCAATTCTTCAATTCCCTGGATCTGTTTCTCTTTTTCAATATCCCGCAACAAACGGGCAGTTTTTGTATAAAATTCATGTTCTGAAAAGAGGGCAATCTGCTTTTCATACCAGTGTTTCACAGAATCAATCATGTTCCGCGCCTGTAATTCCCTGCAGAGGTTTTGAAGAGAAGGAATGAAATCGATTCTTCCGAAATAAGACATGTTTGCATCAATAATGATTTTCTCGAGTAATGTTTCCGGAACCACGGAAGGTCTGGTTACCAGGATCAGGCTGCATATTTTTTCAATTTGCTGGTCGGAATAGTAGAATTTTGGTAATATCTCTTTGGCAATATCACAACTCGCCAATTCATGATTCTCATATTCTTTAATAAATCCGGTGTCATGAAGCAAACCAGCCGTTCTTATGATCAACATATCCTCTTCTGAAATGCCCTCTGCCCGACCAATCAGTTCCACCTGCGTAGCCACATTCATGGTATGTTTTATGTTATGGAAAGAGAGGTTTTCGGGTAATTCGCTTTCCAGTCGGGTTATAAGACTTTCCTCGAAATCATTCAATCTCAGGATCTGCAAATGTGTGATGAATTTTTTATTGGGTAATCCTTTCAGGTCAACGGATAGTTCAGGTCTGATACCGGTTACAAAGTACATGTCGATTTCCCCCTTGTATTTTACCGGCATTTTACCCCGGTATTCACAGATGAAAAAATCCCTGACCAGTTCATAGGTTGAGCCTGAGATATTGACCTTTCCTGCCTCTCCCGATGATTCCATCCGGCTGGCTGTATTTACAGTATCTCCCCAGATGTCGTAGGATAATTTCTTTGAACCGACAACGCCTGCAATAACAGATCCTGTATGGATCCCAATCCGGATGTCCCAAAATTCCAGGTTGTCTGCTTTTGCTTGCAATTGAAGGTCTTTCATATATTGCTGCATCTCTAACGCGGCTAAAACAACCTCAACCGGATTGGTCCGGTTTTTGTCCGGAATGCCTCCCGCACACATGTATGCATCACCAATAGTTTTAATTTTTTCGATGTTGTATTTCTCCGCAACATTATCAAAGTGATAAAAAAAGCGGTCCAGTTCGTCAATAAGCGTTTCCGGATTCATCTGTTCCGCTATCTTCGTAAATCCCTGGATATCTGAAAACAAAACAGTTACCATGTTGTATTTCTTCTTCGTCACCTTCCCTTTTGTTTTCAATTCATCTGCAGTATCCTTTGGTAATACATTAGCCAGCAGGTTTTCCGATCTATCCTTCTCTTTTACAAGCTCTTCTGTCCGTTCATTGATAATTCTTTCCAACCTGAATCTTTCCTTTGCAAACTGATAGGTCCTGATTCTCAGGATCATCCAGAAGACAATAACCATGAAAACAGCATAGGTGACATAAGCATATGGAGTACGATAGACGGGAGGTAAAATCCTGAACTGGAAAGAAAAAAGATCCGTTACAGGTCCATCCATTACTTTATACCTTGCTTTAAATTCATAGTGCCCCGCATTGAGGTTTGTATATTCCTTGATATTATGGGATGTCCAAAGAGACCATTCATTGTCCAAACCCAGGAGATAATATTGATAATAAGACGGTTTCATTTCATCCTGAGCGTTGTCAAACTCAAATAAAATCGAGTTGTAACTGGGAGAAAAGATCATGGATTCCTCTGCCATCTTCCACCGATCGGATTGATTCGAAATCCCTGCTTTTGAATCAAAAAGCAACGAGTCCCTGCCAAGAACAATTCGTTTGATTTCCGGCAATTGCAGCGGGCCCTTCAATGGCAATGAAAAAAGAGTATTTAATGAAGTCAGAAGGAATGTCAAGAAAAAAAATATTGAAAATTGCTTCGTTTTTTTTATAAAATTCATAACTTGTAATTCCTTTGACAATAGGAAGCTTAGTCAAAAATAGGATAATTATTGATAGATCGAAAACTATAATCAATAAAAAAATTATGGAAAAAGAGAAACATACCATTATTGTTCCTCACGATTTTACTGAGGTTGGCGAATATGCTCTGGAGCATGCCCTGATCATAGCAAAAATAATGGAAAACGATATTACTTTGGTACATATCGTTAAGGAGGAAGATGAGGTTGAACGTGCCACTGAAAAATGCAAAGAGTTGGCTGAAAGAACCTTCAAAGAGCACTATCATGAACCAAGAGTGATCGTCCGGGTTGGCAGTATTTTTACTGCAATTGGAGAAATTGCACAGGAAGTTAACGCCAATCTTGTGATCATGGGAACTCATGGTGTTAAAGGGATGCAGAAACTTACCGGCAGTTGGGCATTGAAGGTAATTGTTAGTTCTCCTGTTCCAGTCGTTATCGTTCAGGCTCCTCCTGAACATAAAAAGTTTGAAAAAATTGTTTTCCCGATCAATTTTAAACAGGAGAACAAAGAAAAACACCATTGGGTGAACTACCTGTCCAAATATTACAAAGCAAAATTTTACATCATTAAACAGGACGTTAAAGATAAAACCTTTAAACAGAGGGTCCAGTCAAACCTCACTTTTGCCAAGAAGTATTTCCAAAATAAAGAGATCGATTTCGAGATCTATACCGCTCCGGGGAAAAACAAGTTTTCTACCGAAACCGTTAATTATGCCAAAGAAATTGGGGCAGACCTGATCCTCATTATGACAACCCGGGATATTTCACTGGCAGATTACGCTCTGGGAGCAAATGAACAACAGATTATCGCCAATAAGGCAAAAGTCCCGGTTATGTGTGTAAATCCAAGATCCGATCTGAGAAAAAGTCAGGGATTTGCAGCCATGAGCGGATAACATCAGACCCGTTCAGAAAAGAGACCAAAATTTTCATTCAGGGGCTAGCTCAAAAACGACTGAGATAGCCTTTTTTTTATGACCGCATGAAGTTGGTTTTTGCTACAAATAATGAATATAAATTATCGGAAATCAGGGACCTGTTAAGCTCACAACTGGGATCAGAATGTCATCTTCTGGGGCTGAATGATATTGGTTGTGTTGAAGATATTCCTGAGGAATACGATACCCTCGAAGAAAATGCTTCATGCAAAGCCTGGTATGTTTTTAACCGGTTTGGTTATGATACCTTTGCCGATGATACGGGGCTGGAAATTGACACTTTGGGAGGAGAACCAGGGGTTTTTTCAGCACGATATGCCAGTGAACGAAAAGATTCGGAAGAAAACATGCACAAAGTCCTTGAAAAAATGAAACTCGTTACGAATAGGGAGGCTCAATTCAGGACTGTGATCTCATTGGTTATGAGCGGAGCAGAAACCCAATTTGAAGGAATAGTGAAAGGGACCATTCTGGATCATAAACGAGGAAGTGCGGGATTCGGCTACGATCCAATATTCCTGCCTCATGGGTTCAATAAAACCTTTGCAGAGATGGATCTTACTGAAAAAAACAGGGTATCACATCGTGCTATTGCATTCCAAAAACTGATAGAATACCTGCTCATTGCATAAAATCAATGTCCTGTTTTATACTAAAACCCCTGCAATATCTGTTTTTGAAATATTCACACGGAATCACGACAAGCTATACTTTAACCCAGATGATGCGCATTGTCGCCCTGTTTGCTTTTCTGTCTCTTTTGACCTTGTTGACCCCTTTATCAGCACAGATAAAAGTGGGTGAATGGAGGGATCATCTCTCCTATTCCCATGCTGCCAGAATCACGGCTTCTTCTGCAAGAGTGTATTGCGCAACGGGTGGTTCCTTATTCCTGGTGAATAAGAGTGATCAAAGTATTGAAAAACTGACTAAAATAACAGGCCTGTCCGACATTGGCATTAGCACCATCCGCTATTCACCGGAAAATGAATTGTTGTTTATAGCTTATGCCAATGCAAACATTGATATTATTCGTGGAAACTACATCCACAACATTTCAGACATAAAACGCAAAAACATTACAGGAGTCAAGGGCATCAATCACATTCTTTTTATTGGATCGGATGCATACCTCTCCTGTGGATTTGGAATCGTCGTTGTAAATCTTGAAAAACGAGAGATCAAAGACACCTATTATATTGGTGATAACGGGGCTCAAACAGAGGTTTATAGCCTTGCTCTTGATGGGAATTTTCTTTACGCAGCAACAAAGGATGGAATTTTAAAAGCTGACATCAACAATCCAAATCTTATCTATTACAGCGCATGGAACCGGATTTCTGACATCCCCGGTTCAACAAGCAGGTTCAATGAAATTATCTCGTTTAACAACCGTATTTTCGTTAACCGATCAGACGATCAAATGGAAACCGATACCCTGTATATGTACAACGGATCAAGTTGGGAAGCATTTGATACCCGATCCGGGATTAAGAACTATTCACTGGAAAGATCCCAGGATAAACTCATCATAGCCAGTTACGATCTTCTTCGTATCGTTGATAAAGCCTTTCAGATAGAGCAGGAAATTGATAGTTATGGCTCTTCACCTGCCTCAGCTATGGACGCCCTTCTGGATGAGAATGGGATCTTATGGATCGCTGATAACTATGCAGGCATCATCAAACGTTCAGCTCCCGGGTATTTTGAAAGCATCAAACCCAATGGACCGTTTACGGATGATGTTTTCAACATGACTGTCAATGATGGATCCCTCTATGTGGCAGGAGGGGGTATGAAAATAAATACAGGTGTATTCAATCCCGGGGAAGTATACATTTATAGCGATGATTCATGGCAATCAATCGTTGATTATTCAGTCAGGGATATCCTTTCTGTGCTTTCCGATCCCCTTGATCCAAAACGGTTGTATGCCGGTTCCTGGGGGCATGGTCTGATGGAATATTACAACCGCGAGTTGGTGCATCACTATAAAGAATCGGATCCTTCCACCCTTCAAAGTATTTATCCGGGTGATGATTATATCCGCATCGGTGGTTTGGCATTTGATTCTGAACATAATCTCTGGATAACAAATTCGGGGGTTTCAAGCCCGGTTTCTGTAAAAAAGAGGGATGGATCATGGAAGAGCTTCCCTTATGGAACCTTGATAAATGCTCCAACCATTACCGAGATAATCGTAACCCAACTCGATCACAAATGGCTGGTCCTTCCGCGTGGCTTCGGGCTGTTTGCGTTCGATAACAACGGGACAATAGATAACGAAAATGACGATCGGTTTCGAAAATTCTCAATCATCGATCAGGATGGGAATACCCTGAATGATGTCTATTCCATTGCTGAAGATCTGGAGGGCGATATCTGGGTTGGTACCAATCAGGGTCCTCTGGTATATTATAATCCAGAAAATATTTTTCTTGAGGGAACGCTTACCGCTCAACGAATAAAGGTTCCACGAAACGATGGAAGCGGTCTGGCAGACTATCTCCTTGGAACAGAGACGATTACCTCCATTGCTGTTGACGGAGCCAATCGCAAGTGGATCGGAACGGCCGATGCCGGAGTTTTCCTGCTGACAGAAGACGGGCTCCAGGAAATTCACCATTTCAATGAATCAAACTCTCCGCTGCTTTCAAATCAAATCGTTTCCATTGCCATTGACCACCTTTCCGGTGAAGTGTTTTTTGGTACCGGGAAAGGTGTTATCTCTTTCAGAAGTACTGCTACTGGGGGTGCCGGCGATTTCAGGAATGTGTATGTATTCCCCAATCCGGTGAGGCAGGATTATTCAGGACCCATTACCATCACCGGTCTGGTGTCAAACGTAAATGTGAAAATAACGGATATCAGTGGGAACATTGTTTTCGAGACAACCTCCCTGGGAGGACAAGCCATTTGGGATGGCCGGAATTTTTCCGGAGATCGCGTACACTCGGGTGTTTACCTCATTCTCTGTACCAACGAAGACGGATCAAAAACCCATATAGCCAAGCTTCTTTTTCTCCACTAATCCGTAATCAGGCTGGAGATTCGTTCAATCTGTTTCTGCTTGTTAACTTCCCTAAGGCTACGGGCTGTTTTGGTAAAATATTGGTGCCCGGATATAAACTTCACCTGCAATTTATTCCAATCGTTAAGGCTCCCGATCTTATTTTGTTCTTTCAGCTCCTGGTAGAGGGTGTTTGAGACCGGGATAAAATCGCTTCGACCCAGGTAATCAAGGTCAGAATCACAAATGATTGCTTCCAGCAGGTTTTGAGGTTCTGGTGGAAGTTTTGTTGACATGATGATTTCGCAGATAAGGTCGATCTGCTCCGGAGCATAGTTGTATTTGGGTAACATCTCCCTGGCAAGCAATGTACCCTGGTACTCGTGCGTATCATAATCAACGGTATGACCAGCATCGTGGAACAAACCTGCAGTTTTTAACAGCAGTATCTCCTCATCCGAAACGCCTTCACCCCATCCGATCAGTTCAACTTCTGTTACTACATCAACGGTATGTTTTACATTGTGGTAGTAAAGGTAAGCCGGTAATTCCTTTTCCAGTTTATCCAATATAATCTCCTGAATATCAGTAAACTGGATCAGTCCGAATTTTATCCAGAAGGCGTTGTTTGGTGTAATACCATCCCCTCCTTCAGAAAATTCCGGTTTCAATCCTTTTACCGAATACATATCAAGATCGGCTTTATATTTTACCGGCATTTTGCCATAATACTCACATACAAAGAATTCTTTCACCAGCTCGTAGGTCATTACGGAAATGATGATCTTACCGGTTTCAGAAGTAGATTCGATCCGGGTGGCTGTATTCACCGTGTCCCCCTTAATATCATATGAGATTTTCTTTTTGCCTGCAACCGCGGCACTCACCGGACCTGTGTGAACGCCCAACTTCAGTTCCCAAACCTGGCCGGCTTTCGGATTGGTTTTCTCTCGGACCTGCTTGAGGTATTCCTGCATTTCCAGTGCAGCCATAACGACATCAATGGGGTTGGTGATGTTTTTTACGGGAATACCTCCTGCACACATATAGGAATCACCAATGGTTTTGATTTTTTCAATGTTGTATTTTTTTACAATCGAGTCGAACTGAAAAAAGATCCCATCCAACTCATCCATCATAGCCTCTGAATCCATTTCACTGGATATGCGATTAAAACCATGAATATCAGCAAACAGAACAGTTGCCATTTTAAACTTCATGGAGGGAGGTCGGCTTTCAATTTTACCTTCCAGATCACGTTGTTCAGGGGTAAGTGAATCAAGTAACGCCTTCCTTTTTTCCAGATCCTGGATCAGTTTTTCATTCTCCTTTAATAGCTCCTTTACCTGATTTTCCAGATCCTGATTCTGTTTTGCCAGTTTGGCAATTCGTTTTACCAATTCGCTTTCCTTGTTTTTATCCATAGTCATCCTTGTTTGATATAAAAATACACCTTTAATTTATATAAATTTGCTATGTTTCAAAAATTAAGTTAACTGAATTCCCACCCGGCATGCTTTCAAAAACGAAAGGAATTGTTTTGCATCATATTAAATTCTCCGAATCCAGTGTCATTGCTACCATATACACGGAAAACTACGGGCGGAGATCTTTCATGATAAACCGTGTCAGGGGCAGGGGAACAGCTGAGAAGGCAAATATTCTTCAACCACTCTTCATCCTTGATATGGATATATATTATCGACCAAACCGCGATATCCAACGGGTGAAGGAAATGAAAAACCTGATTGCGTTCAACGCCATTCCTTACCAGGTTGTCAAGAGTACACTTGCCCTGTTTATTGCTGAAGTATTGTACAAATCGATCCGGGAAGAAGAAAGCAACAAAGAGCTTTTTGAATTCCTGTTCCATACCATCCAGCTTCTGGATATGACGGAAAGCGGTACTTCCAATTTTCACATCATGTTTCTGCTTCAGCTTACAAAGTATCTGGGATTCTATCCGGAGAAATCCCATAGTAAGGGGAACCCAATTTTTGACCTCCGGAACGGAACATTTATTCCTGCTGTTCCCTTTCATCCGGATTATATGAGACCCGATATGAGCAACGACCTGAACAATGCATTGAAGCTAAACTCTAACAATCTCAATGAGTGGACGATATCCTCCGGGAAACGATACCATTTGCTTGAAAAAATAATCGAGTATTATCAGATTCATGTCAGTGGTTTCGGGAAGGTAAATTCACTTCAAATTTTAAAGGAAGTCTTTCATTAATTATATTTACCTTTGAAATAAACACCTGTTTTCATCAAGTTGCTAAGAGGCAATGCCTATTCTTCCTTCCATAATAACCCGGCTGAACAGCAAGAGGATGCAGCAGATTGATCTGTTCCGAAACTATCCTTTTGAAGTACAGCAGGAAGTATTAATGAAATTACTGGACAGGGCAAAAGATACTGAATGGGGGCTGAAACATGATTTCGCCTCAATTAACAATGTTACCGTTTTCCAGAAACGACTGCCGATCCAAAGCTATGATGATCTCAAGCCCATTATCCGGCGCTTGCGTGATGGAGAAAAAAACATCCTCTGGCCCGGTGAAATAAAGTGGTTCGCAAAATCCTCAGGAACAACAAGCGATAAAAGCAAATTCATTCCCGTTACCAGGGAGGCACTGGAGGAGTGTCACTTCAGGGGAGGGAAGGACGTGCTTGTGCTCTATTCAGCTAATTTCCCGGATACAAAAATTTTCCAGGGAAAAGGATTAACCCTGGGAGGCAGTACACAGATCAATAACTTCAGCAACGAATCATTTTATGGGGATCTCTCTGCGATTCTCCTTGAAAATACCCCCCTCTGGGTCGATCTTATTCGAACACCCTCCAGGAAAATTGCACTGCTTGAGGAATGGGAAGAAAAAATGGATGAAATCACAAAAGCAACGGTAAAAGAGAATGTTACAAACATTGCCGGCGTCCCCTCCTGGAACCTGGTCCTTCTCAAACACATTCTTGGCGTGACAGGGAAAAAGCACCTCCTTGAGATCTGGCCCAATCTTGAACTGTTCACACACGGAGGGGTCAGTTTTATCCCCTACCGTGAGCAGTTCCGAAAAATCATACCGTCGGACAACATGAATTACATGGAAGTCTATAATGCCTCGGAGGGATTCTTCAGTATCCAGGATGATCCGGCAAGTGACGATATGCTTTTGATGCTCGACTATGGTGTCTTTTATGAATTCATTCCCCTGGAAGAAATTGATACCGATAATGCCACGGTGCTTCCAATAGCCGACATCGAAAAGAACCGGAACTATGCTATGGTGATTTCTACAAATGGTGGCTTGTGGAGGTACATGATTGGAGATACCGTTATATTTACTTCCCTTAATCCTCACAAGATCAAAATTACCGGTCGTACCAAACATTTCATCAATGCTTTCGGAGAAGAGATCATAATCGATAATGCCACCCTGGCACTTCAAAAAGCATGTAACAAAACGGGTGCCGTAATCAATGAATATACCGCTGGCCCAATATACATGAAAGATGATCAGAATGGAAGTCACGAATGGCTTATCGAATTTGAAACACACCCTTCGGATCTGGAGCTGTTCACCAATGAGCTGGATCAGGCATTAATGTCCATTAACTCAGACTATGAAGCCAAACGGTATAAGAATAGTACACTGACTAAGCCAGTGGTTCGCAGTATGAAACCGGGAGTATTTTACCACTGGTTTAGGGAAAACAACAAACTCGGAGGACAGAACAAAGTGCCCAGGCTTGCTAATGACCGCCGATACCTTGATGAGGTAAAAAAGATCAACGATACAATGACATTTTCCTAAACCCTGTGGTATCATTGAAAATAATTCTTACTTTTAATTGCCCTTTGAACCAAAATAATTATTCA
>CAZXGG010000021.1:8559-30400 GCA_964640125.1 uncultured Rikenellaceae bacterium | reverse complement strand
ATCATTGAAAATAATTCTTACTTTTAATTGCCCTTTGAACCAAAATAATTATTCACCATGCACATTGCCATAGCTGGAAATATCGGATCCGGGAAGACAACGCTTACCGGTCTGTTAGCCAAACATTTTGGCTGGGAAGCACACTATGAAGATGTTGAAGACAATCCATATTTGAATGATTTCTATGAAGATATGCAGCGATGGTCCTTTAATTTACAGATCTATTTTCTGAATAGCCGTTTTAGCCAGATCCTGGAAATCCGGAAAAAGGGCAAAACGGTAATCCAGGACAGGACCATTTACGAGGATGCATACATTTTCGCACCGAACCTTCACTCCATGGGGCTGATGTCCACCCGGGATTTTGAAAATTATTTTACCCTGTTTAACCTGATGAGTTCCCTGATCCAGCCTCCCGATCTGCTGCTCTACCTTCGTGCAACGGTCCCTACACTCGTAAACCAGATACAGAAACGGGGAAGGAAATATGAAGCGACCATAAGGCTCGACTACCTGAAGAGGCTGAATGAACGGTACGAAGCCTGGATCGAAACGTACAATCTTGGCAAACTACTGATCATTGAAGCGGATGATCATAACTTCCCGGACAATACAGAAGATCTGAGTAAGGTAATTGATAAAATCAATGCTGAGATTCACGGATTGTTTTAACGGTTACCCAGAGGGGATCTCTTTACGCTCCCTGCTCCCAGGATAACTGATCCCGGATAATATCCCATTGGGTGTCTTCCATTCTTGCACCGATCACTTCAATCACTTTCCCGGCTAACAGGGCGCCGATTTCTCCACACCGTTCTAATGAAAATCCATTGACCAGTCCGTATAGGAAACCCGAAGCATAAAGATCTCCTGCACCGGTTGTATCCATGCTATCAACCTCTACGATGCCAACTTTATGAACTTCGCTCCCCCGCTTTATGCAAGAACCGGTTCTGCCTGTTTTAACAACCGCTATTTCACACATTCCGGCCATGTCGATCAATGCTTCTTCCGGTGGTTTCCCGGTAAAACTTCTTGCCTCCTCCTCATTCGCAAAGATGATATCGACATATTCCTGAGCCATCTCCCTCAGGAAATCAAGGTTCTCTTCAACAACATTATAGCTTGCCATATCGAGGGCAATGTGAAGTTTTTCCTGCTTTGCCAGTTGAAATGCCTTTCGCACCAAATCATGGCTCTGAACCAGGTATCCTTCCATATAGAACATGGTAAATCCCCGGAAGAGTTCTTCTGTAATCCGATCGGGAGCCAGTTCAACGGCTGCTCCCAGATAGGTTGCAAAGGTCCGTTCTGAATCCAGGGATATGAGTGAAATCGCCCTTCCCGTTTCTGATTGGCTGGTAAATAGTATCGGCTCAATGTGATGACTTTCCATATCGTTCCGGAAAAGATCTCCCCAACGGTCACGTCCGATCGTACCGATAAAACCGGTGTCTATTCCTAATTTTGCCAGTCCATGTATGGTGTTTGCTGCGGATCCTCCGGATGCGATCGCAGTGTTAAGATGAGTAATTCCGGTGAGTATTTTTCTCGATCTTTCTGCATCCACCAGCTGCATGCTCCCTTTAGGTAGCGCAAACTGTTTCAGGGTTTGATCGGATTCCAGGCGGACAAGGATATCCACCAGTGCATTGCCCATTCCGAGGATTTTTGTCATAATATCACAAATATATTGTTTAATTGATGAAAACCCGTTATTTTTGCGACGCTCTGAAAACAGAAACGAAATTGAACCGTTCGGCTTTTTCGGGATTAGAGCATTTGACTGTATAATGACCTTTTAAATACTTTAAACTATTCCTCAGTAGCTCAGTTGGTTAGAGCATCTGACTGTTAATCAGAGGGTCGTTGGTTCGAGTCCAACCTGGGGAGCGAAGAAAGGGGTGTATCAAAAGTCCAAAAAACCGTCATTCTGAATTTAGTTCAGAATCTTAATATATTGTTGATAAGTTAATAGGGACCAATCATGTCCCCTTCGGAGGGGGACAGATTCTGATCTTTATTAACAGAATCAGGGGGAGGATTTGAATAAACTAATACTGGACGAGAAGTTTATCCCGCCAACGGCGGGGAGTCCAACCTGCCTGTCCACCGTAGCCTTGGCGGAGGCGGAGGGAGCGAAGAAAGCCGGCTGTTGCCGGCTTTCTTCGTTATTAGTTAATCGTTGATAAGTTAATGGTGACTTATTATGTCCCCCTCACCGAGGGGGAAAATCCTGGCATCCCGACGATTCTGTCGGGATCGTCAGGATAGGGGGAGGAAAGTTTTATTTCTACTATTGGACGAGAACCTGTGCTGACAATAAAGTTCGTCGGTACCTGTGCTGGCAACATAATTCATCAGCCTCTACCACCAGTGTCAGCAGATTTGGGTATCAATAGGATATTCCACTGCGCATCTAGTGTAAATATTATCATCTTCAAATAATTATATTTGCGTTATTCCGTTCAAATAATAACTTGGTGAAAGAGTGTTTATAAATAATCAGATCAATGAATAAGATTCAACTAATAAAAGTAACCCTGGCCATCTTTATATGTTCTGCTTTTTCGGGAATATCTGTTGTTACCGGTCAGACAACCATGCCTGAAGTGATGGATACCGGGACACTGGGGGATCAGTTAAATTACATTCACGAACGAACCAGGATTTATGAGAATTACAGGGCCATCCGAGAGGATATATTCCAAAAGATGAGAAGGAATACCATGGATTCCCTTGAGGCTGTTAAATTGAATATCAATAATTTAACCATATTACTATCGGAAAGCAACGCTGAAATTGATTCCCTCAACCGGGATCTTCAAACAACAAAAGAGGAGCTTGCTCTTGCCATTAAAAATAAAAACAACCTGTCATTCCTTGGTATAACCATGAGCAAAACCTACTACAATACCATCATGTGGTTGGTGATCATTGCGTTAACTATTATTTTGGTACTGTTGTTCCTTACCTTTTCCAGGAACCGTACCATCACTGTTCAACTCCGGAAGGACCTGAATGAAGTCAGGGAAGAGTTTGATGTATACCGAACGTCATCCCGCGAACGGTACGAAAAACTTGTTGTCAGTCATTTTAATGAGATTAAGCGGCTCAAGGAATCGCGGTAACTGTTTCTGGATTAATGAACTGTATGATATTTGTATTGAAGGGAAATTGGAAAACTCTTGTTTTACACCATTGTACTCAATAATTTAATTACCCACTAACCCAATAACAGAGTTTTAAGTCCTTTGTCTTTTAGACCCAAAGCTTCTCTGTTGAATAAGATGCCAGCCTAAAAATCAAAATCTCATTCTCCCTTACTTTTTACTTTCATCTTTTCACTTTTCACTTGTTTTGGTGTAACTTGTATGGATTATGAAAATCATTTGTTAATCCAAAATCATCCCCATGAAAACAAAACGAATAATGATGATCGCAGGTGTATTTTTGTTGCTTGCAGTAATTGCCCGGTCTCAAGCTCCCCAAAAATTCAACTACCAATCCGTTGTCCGCGATGGAGACGGAACTACGATCGCTGCCCAGAACGTAGGTATCAGAATTAGTATCCTCCAGGGAAGTATTGGAGGCCCTGCCGTTTACACCGAAAGCCACATTGCAACAACCAATGCATTCGGGCTGGTAACCCTGGAGATCGGAAGCGGAACCGTGGAATCGGGAGATCTCTCATCCATCGACTGGGGAGCAGACGAATACTATATGAAGGTGGAACTGGATCCTGCCGGAGGAACAAGCTACCAGAATATGGGAACCACACAGCTGCTTTCTGTTCCTTACGCCTTATATGCACATGCTGTTGATACGCCCATGAATAAACTGGGTATCGTGGAAAATTCCCTGTCAGATCCCGATGAAGCATTGTTTGAAGTGAAGACAAAGGAGGGAGAAACCGTATTTGCAGTGTACAATGAGGGAGTCAGGATATATGTCAGAGAAGATGCCGGTAAAGGAACAAAAGGAGGTTTTGCAATCGGAGGATTCAAACCCTCCAAGGGAACGACCAACGAATACATGCGGATCACTCCCGACAGTGTTAGGATCTACATTGATGATACAGAAGGGAATGAATCCAAAGGGGGATTTGCCATCGGGGGATTCCCGATCAGCAAACAGAACAACCAGGAATTCCTCAGGGTTACCAACGACAGCACACGAATCTATGTTGATGACAATCCCGGAAAAGGAACCAAGGGGGGCTTTGCCGTTGGGGGCTTTCATCCCGGAAAGAAAGGAATATCAGATGGTTTCATGCACATCACCCGTGAAAATTATTTCATCGGTCACGAAAGCGGTAAAAACATCACCACCGGAATGTATAACGCTGCCATAGGGTATGAAAGCGGACTGAATATTAATGCAGGATCAAGCAATGCTTTCATGGGATACCAGAGCGGTTATCAGAACAATACCGGAACAGGCAACCTGTTTCTCGGTTACCAGACCGGATTTACCAATACGGATGGAAACTACAACTCCTTCCTGGGATACCTGGCAGGCTATTCCAATGCATTTGGTGTGTACAATACCTTCCTGGGCAGCTTTTCAGGATATAGCAATACAGCCGGTAACAACAATACCTTTGTCGGTGACTCGACCGGATATTCCAATATCGATGGGAACTTCAACACCTTCGTGGGTACCGGTTGCGGAAACAAGAACACTTCCGGTGAATCCAACGTGTTCATTGGAAACCAGTCCGGATACAACAATACCACCGGTTTTAAAAATGTTTTTATCGGTAATAAAGCCGGGTTCCTCGAAGAAACAGGAAAACAAAATGTTTTTATTGGGAGTGCTAGTGGATTAAACAGTATCGATACATGGGGAAATGTGAATATTGGTTTTTTGAGTGGATTTAATACAACAACAGGTTCTGCAAATACCTTTGTCGGAGCCAACACGGGGTATTCAAACAAGACAGGCTTTTCAAATACCTTCATCGGGATCAATTCAGGATATTCCATCGATTCGACCTGTTGTAATACCTTTATGGGTGATAATGCCGGCTATTTTGCCACCACCAGCGAGAAGAATGTCTTTCTGGGTGCATTCTCAGGATATAACGCCAGCCTGGATAACAACTTCAGCTATTCAAATGTGTTCATTGGAAATGAAGCAGGGTGGAATAGCACGGGAGGCAACTCAAATGTGCTGATTGGTCACAGGGCAGGCCACCAGAATGAATTATCGTTCGAAAATGTTTTTCTGGGTTTTGAGAGCGGTTTTAACAACACTACGGGTTATTCAAACGTATTTATCGGATCCAACTCCGGCTGGTCCAATGTTGAAGGTCATTTCAACATATATATTGGTAATGAAGCCGGATTCAATAGTGCAGCAGGAAATTCAAATGTGATGATCGGGCATCATGCAGGACGGGAAAATGCAACATCGTTCGAAAACGTCTTCCTGGGTTTCAAGAGTGGATACAGCAATGCCTCCGGGAACTCAAATGTGTTCATCGGATCTAATTCAGGCTATTCCAACTACAGTGGGCACAACAACATTTTCCTGGGGACCAATGCCGGTTATTCCCATGAAACCGGGAATGAAAACATCTATATTGGCAACCGGAGCGGTTATTCAAGCACCTCTGCCTGGGGTAATGTTTGTCTGGGCTTTAAAACCGGTGAGAATTTAACCACCGGATTTGCAAACACATTTCTGGGGACAAAGGCAGGATTCTCCAATAAGGCAGGGTTTTCCAACACATTCATCGGAATTAATGCCGGGTATTCACTCGATACGTTATGTTGCAACACTTTCATGGGTGACAATGCAGGATATTATGCTGCAACCAGCGAAAAGAATGTTTTTCTCGGTGCATTTACCGGATATAATAATAGCATGAACACAGAAGAAAGTTACTCCAATGTGTTTATTGGAAATGAAGCGGGATGGAACAGCACGGGAGGCAACTCAAATGTAATGATCGGCCACCGTACCGGATACTCGAATGTGCTCTCCTACGAAAATGTATTCCTTGGATTTGAAAGCGGCTATTTCAATGAAACCGGTTGTTTCAATGTATTCCTGGGCTCGTTGAGTGGCAATAACAATACCACCGGATATGAAAACGTGTTTATCGGCAATCAAAGCGGCGCTTCCAATACACACCGGTATGGGAACGTATTCATTGGCCCCTTCACCGGAGAAAAAAATACGGAAGGATTTAATAATGTATTCATCGGAACACATACCGGACAGCAAAATACCAGTGGCAGGTCAAATACCGTTGTGGGAGCCTGGGCAGGAGACCTGGCTGAACTGGGAGACTTTAATGTAATTGTCGGAGATAATGCAGGACGGAATGCCACCGGAACAGGCAATGTCTTTGTCGGTAATTCAACAGGACTGAATAACCTGAATGGAAATGGGAATCTGTTCCTTGGAAATGAAGCCGGAATGAATGAAACCGGTTCCAACAGACTCTACATCGCAAACACACCTGCCGATAGTTCACAAGCCCTGGTATTCGGAGAATTCGACAACCAGCGCTTACGGTTTAATGCAAACATCGGCGTGGGTACCCATCCGGGGGCCGAAAAGATATCCGCTCTCCAACAGGACGGAGCCGGTATCTTGAAATTAAGCGGTACAGGAAGCCCCTGGCATTTTGCCAGCATTTACCTTGAATCGGTCGAATCGGAACCCCATGAACTATGGCAAATTAACCATACTATCAATAATGAAATCAACTTTGTGTATCACGACGGTTTGAGCTCCTGGCTGGTGGGTATGACCCTGGCTAAAGATGGCAAATTGGGACTTGGACGCACACCTGAGACCAATCTGCTTGAGGTGGAAGGAGATGCCTCAAAAACTACCGCCGGGGATTGGCTGGCAAACTCCGACTACCGGATAAAAACCGATGTTCGTGATATCGAAGACCCATATGAAACGATACTTCAATTAAGACCTGTTTCATTCAAATATTCAGAGAGTTATAGAAATGAACATCCGGGTGTTGAGGATAAAACCTACTACAATTTCATTGCACAGGAGTTCCGGGAAGTATTTCCCGAGGCTGTAAAAGGAAGTGGTGAGTACATTGAAGGTGACCCGGACGAGATCCTTCAGATGGACAGCTATCCGGCACAGGTGATCACCATTAAAGCAGTCCAGGAACTGATCCTGCAGGTACAGGAGCAACAGCATTTGATCCTGGAATTGCAAGCAGAGATTGAGAGGATAAAGAAGGAATAAGTTAAAAGTTATCGGTTCTGCTGTAGGCATCCTCCCGTTGGGACCTGCCATAGGCATGGCTATGCCACCTTTGGGGCTTCGGGATTGGGTGATAGGCTAAACAACCAAAAAGGAAAATTAATATCCTATTTTAACTTAAAGACAAACAATCCCCGGAGGGGATGAAATATAATATCCAGGGGCTTGAGCCCCTGGATTAGATAGACACAAAAATGCCGGTCCAACCATACTACTTTTCACCGGGAAAGCGATTCATGGACCGGAATGCACTAACTCAATTTGACTTATAGACGATCCTCCCCCTTCAATTCCCCCTCCAAAGGGGGACATGGATTGAATCTCCAATTTGCGTTTGATATTTACTTGATCTATATTTATATAGCCAATTATTAAGCCAAATTAAACCCGATGCCTGAACAATTCAATAAACTATCACAATTCTGGAGCGAGCTAAAGCGACGAAAGGTCTTTAGGGTTATCGCCATGTATGCAGCTGCTGCCTATGTGATCATTGAACTAAGTAATAACATCGTACTCCCCTTAAATCTCCCTGAATGGGTTCCTGCTTTGATTATCGTGTTGCTTGTAATTGGCTTTCCATTTGCCCTGATCTTCTCGTGGATATTTGATGTCACACCGGAAGGACTAAAAAAAACTAAATCAGCCAAAGAAACTGAATCATCTGAAACAACAGCCATTACTGCTAAAAAAAGAAGATTTAAAATAAGTGATGGAATCATTATAGCGCTGGTCATTGTTGTCTGTATTCTGCTTTATCCCAAACTATTCAGGAAAGATAAATTTGAGGATATCCGGGATGAAGAGGGACGAATTTCGGTTGCCGTAATGCCCTTTAAAAATACCACCGGTGACAGCCTCTACAATTGGTACAGTAATGGAATTTCAAGCATTTTGATCAATGGATTGTCCCTCTCTTCTGAAATCTCTGTGATCGACAATCAAACCATGTTCAATATTCTTGAAGACATGGAAAACCTGCAATACGCCTCCATGACTTCACCACTTGTTCATGATCTGGCATCAAGCATCCAGGTAAAATCCTACATATGGGGTGATTTTATTGCCACGAAAGAAAAGTTACTGATTAACCTCAAACTAATTGATACGGGAACCAATCAGATAATAACGACAGATTCTGAAGAGACCCACCGTGACAGCATTATTCATGCAGTACAATTGTTATCCGAACGGATCAGAAATTACCTTGAAATTAAATCGTATGAGCAGGATCTGGGCCGTGAATTCGGTGAATTTGCTATAACAAATTCACCGGAAGCATACCGGCATTATCTTGAAGGCTTCAGGTATTTGTATTCTTTTAATGCAAGTTCTTATGATCTTGCAGTGCAATCGCTTAAAGCAGCCATTGAGAATGATCCGGCCTTCACCGAAGCATACATTCTCCTTTCCAGGGCATATGGCTGGTCGTTTGTAAATTATGGTTTGCTGCTCCGCGACAGGGAATCAATGCAATATCTGGATTTGGCCGCTGCAAGTCAAGAGAAGATCTCTTTGTATGATCAGATCAGTATCAATCAACAGCGGGCATATCTTGAAAAGAATCAGGAGGAATTGATCAGGGCGAATGAGCAGTTGGTAAGCTTAAGACCCCTCTCTCCCCAGCACTGGCAGTATTCTGCACTGGATTATGATCATGCCCACCAATATGAAAAGGCTGTGATCGCTTATGAAAAAGGCATCGAACTGTATAAAAAAGTGGGATTTGATCTGATAGTACAAGGATTCCTGCGACGTCTTGGATCTATGTACCACAAATTGGGTAACCATGAGAAAGAAAACGAGTTATACAAAGAGGCTCTGAATATTAACACATCCTTTAGCATTGATCATATTATTTATTCCCAGGCTGTTTGTGCCCTTTCCCAGGATGATACGATAAAAGCCAATGAACGCATTGCAAAATACAGATCCAATAAAAAAGCCGAAGATCTGGAGGATTATTGGATCGATTACGATATTGGAATGATCCACCTGGATGCTGAAAAGTTTGATAAAGCCATGAATATTTTCAGGGAGTTGATTGCCGCAAATCCACAGGAGCCCTTGAGTAAATGGAGGCTGGGATTCATTCTCATTGACAGGGAACTGGATATTGGTGAAGGGATGGAGCTTATTAACAAGGCACTTGAAATTGAACCCGATAATGCAAATTTCTTATATGTTAAAGGATCAGGGTATTACAAACAGGGAAGGATTCAGGAAGCCTATGAAATCATTGACAAAGCCTGGGATTTACGGCTCCGGTATGACCATGACCATTACTTACTGCTACAGGAAGTTAAACACGCGCTTGACAGATAACATGGTGATTCGTCGCCCACGCTCTTGTAAAGTTCATGGGTATTTGTAACAAGTTGACAAAACATAAAATCCTTTCCCCCTCATCCCCTATCCATTGGATGACTTTCTTCGATAATAGCAATTCTCTTTAACTTATTAACCATTAACCAATAACTTATCCCATAGGGATGCCTATGGCATAACTTCCTTCCTTGCTTTTGAAAATTTTTCTGTTAAATTTAATGGTTCAAACCACACGGAATGCTGCTTTTATCTGTTTCATCAGAAACAGGTATTTCCAGCAACAGCGGTGATGATAAAAATGCCACATATCGATTGCAGGACCACAACAGGGAATAGCCGTTGCCCCTATCTGGTTGAATACAAGCGAAGTACGGAGGGCAAAATCTATTCCTACCGGAACCTGTTCGTGTGTGAATTTCTGAATATCGTCCTTGAGCATCTGATCGATCACAGTGATTCGGTTGGCCGGAACATCACCGATGTTCTTTCCCCCTGGGATTGTGATGTAAGACATAAACTCAGAAAAGAGGGGCAACACCCCAGGGTGATCACCATCGAATTTGAATAATGCATGATCAAACCTAACCTTACAAACCCATGAAGATCACACGGCGCAGATTCATCAATACCGGTATTGCCGGTGTAACCGGCTTAACGCTTTATCCTTCCCTGCTGGCAAATAAACTTGTTCATCCTCCTGTGACGGATCCGTTTCAGCTGGTTTCACTGGGGAATACCGGGATAACGGTTCCCCTGGTCAGCTCCGGAACAGGGTATAGTGGAGGAAACCGGCAATCCAACCAGACCCGACTGGGAAAAGAAAAGTTCGAAGCACTGTTAAACTATGAATTTGAACGGGGTATCCGTTTCTTTGACTGTGCCGACACTTATGGAACCCATCCTTATGTTGCCAGTGTTTTACAATCGAAACCCCGGGATAAATACGTCCTGAGTTCAAAGATCTGGTTTCATTCCGGTGGTATTCCTGAAAAGGAGCGGCCGGGTGCTGATGTTGTTGTCCAACGTTTCCTGAAAGAACTCAGGACAGATTATATCGACCTGCTCCTGATCCATTGCCTCACCGATTCAAACTGGCCGGAGAGATTTGAAAAACAGATGGAAATAATGGAGAAGCTGAAAAAGAAAGGGCTGATCCGGGCACACGGTGTTTCCATTCATTCCCTCAATGCGCTGAAAGCCTGCCTGGATAATCCCTGGGTCGATTTTGTCCACACCCGGATCAACGCTTATGGTGATGCCATGGATGACAGGAACCCTGAAGTTGTAGCCGGTGTCATTAAACAGCTGCACGATCAGGGGAAGGGAATTGTAGGGATGAAACTGATCGGTAATGGCAATTTCAGGAATGATCCGGAAAAAATTGATGAGTCGCTTCGTTATGTTTTAAGCCTGGGTAGTGTGGATACTATGATCATCGGTTTTGAAAAACCGGAAGAGGTCGATGACTATGCCCTGCGGGTGGAAAAAACACTGAAGGCACTGCCTGCTGTTGTGGAATAAGAGCCGCAGAAACCACTACTCAAGTCGCTACCTGCACCTTGACTCATTTAATTGAAATCCCCTCATCAGAACTCCGTAAAATCCCATTTACCGCGATAGGGTCTTGAAGCCATCATGTTGGCATAATCATCATCAAATCTTTCGTTTACCGGGTCCCATTTCAACGAACGCTGCAACTCATACGCAATGTTAATGGCATTGCAGACGGAGGCAGTCCGGTGTCCGGTCTCCACATCAGAAACGGGTTTTGTCCGATTCTTTATGGCATTGATCCAGTTCTGGTAATGATTATCACTAAAGTATAACCGCTTGTCTTTATCCGTAAGTTCCATTTTAGCCAGATGTTTGGGTGTGGTCTTTAAGAAACTCCTGCTTACCTCAATGGTCCCATCTGACCCGATAAACTGAACCGCATTGGGTTTTCCCCACTGTTTATGGTTGACTACAGCGCCATTTTTATATTTCATCGACAATCCGGTATCTGCCGGAACATTCGGTGGATTGAATTCAACGGGACCCGACTCATCCATACCGAGAGCCCATTGAGCGATATCAAACATATGAGCTCCCCAATCGGTAATATAACCGCCTCCAAAATCCCGGTAACCACGCCACCAGGCCCACCGGTCATCATCGGGTAATGGTGCCAGAATGTGATGATACCCCCTGTACAGCGAAGGTCCTACCCATTTGTTCCAATCCAGGGTATCAGGAACATTTTCGGTTGGCAGATCACACTGCTTCACGGGTTCACCCACACTAACATTGATCTCATTTATTTCGCCTATATATCCATTATAAACCAGTTCACAGGCGTGACGAAAATCCCTCCAGGACCGCTGCATATTGCCGGTTTGCAACACCCGTTCATATTTCCGCACTGCATTCACCATTGCGCGTCCTTCAGCAATGGTCAGTGCCAATGGTTTTTCACAGTAGATGTCTTTCCCGGCTTTTGTGGCATCGACCACCATCTGGGCATGCCAGTGATCCGGTGAGGCAATGACCACAGCATCAATATCTTTCCGCTTCAGCAACTCACGGTAATAGTTATATCCATCAACGTTAGCCTGCACCTTTTTTGAGTTATTCTTTTCAGCTTCTTCAATAAATCGTTCCAGTTTCAGCCCATACACATCACTTGCCGCAAGGACAATGGTCTCTTTGCATTGACCAAGTGATTCAAGCAATGAATAACTCTGTTTTCCGGTACCGATATAACCCAGATTGATGCGGTCATTGGGAGCGATAAATCCCTTCCCGCCCATAACATGACGCGGGATCACGGTCACTGCTGCTGCAGTTGCAGCGGTTTTTTTGACAAAATTCCTTCGGTCCATAGGTGCCTCCTTTTTAAAATAATTTGATGTTAGTCATCATCCTCTTCTTCATCTGTCCTATCAAGATCATTAAGCAATTCCTGTGGATCAAGCTCCTCCAGTTCTTTATAGATAGAGTAATCCCTGTTCGATTTATCTTTCCTGGGATCCTTTATTTTTTTCTCCCGGAACTCATTGTCTCTATCTCTTCTTTTCGATTTTCTGAAAGATCGTTTGTTTTTCATGAATAATAAAAGTTACAATGATTATCAAAAAATAGAATTCCATCTCTTTTCATTCCTTTTCTTCCAGTCACCCTGGTGGTAAACATAGCTGGCAATTAATGGGAGCACCGTAGTAGCCTCAGCAAAAACCATCTGCTCAAACTGATTATCCACTTTCCCCCAGGAGGATGCTTCCTGGAGTGTAGAACCAGAGCATCCGCCATCCCGTTGATCTGCGACCGTTATTTGTACGGCGTATTTGTGCATGGGTGAGAATTCTCCAATCAATTCAGCACAGATGACGATATCCTGAGCAAAATTCTTCGGTACACCTCCTCCAATCATAAACAATCCGGTGTTTTCAGAAGCCAGTTTAATACGGGTTAATTCCCGTAAATCCCTTACAGAATCAATGGATACATGTTTTCTGGGGTTTTTCCACTGATGGACCGCCAGTCCAAAACCGGCACTGCTGTCGCTGAAGGCCGGACAAAAAATAGGAATGCCTTTTCTGTATGCGGTTTCAACCAGCGATTCTTTTTTTACCGAATTCTTTTCCAGGTATTTTCCCATTTCGATGATGAATGCACGGGATGAATACACGCCTGGTTTAATGGAATCAGCAATGTCCTTAATGGTTGAATCACAGACCTGCAACTCATCTTCATCAATATAGGTATCATATATCCGATCAATGTAATGGTGTCTCAGCTCCTTATCCTTTATCCCGTTTTTCCCTTTGAAGTGCCTGAACCCAAGGGCTTCAAAGAAGTCCATATCGACAATGGATGCTCCGGTTGCAACGATCACATCGACCATGTTGTTTTCAACCAGATCAACATAGATCTGCATACAACCTCCTGCGCTGGTGCTGCCGGAAAGGGTTAATATAATGGTAACATCTTTCTCCCTGATCATCCGGTTATACAGATCGGCTGCAATGGCTGTTTCCCTGGAAGAAAAAGACATTTCCCTCATGGAATGGATGATGGGACTGGCATCAAACGATTTGATGTCAATGTGTTGTATGGGCTGGTTCAGGTAATCTCTTTTCTTCATGGTTTCTCAGGGTTGAAATTGATAGCTTAACATTTTATAGATCAGTTTAGCGGCAAGAAAATCCGGGGCTTTATTCCGTTCATCGGGACAAAGTTCCACCACATCAAAACCCACTACATTTCGTGCAGAAATAACGTGCTTCACTAATTTCAGCAATGGATACCACCCCAGCCCACCCGGTTCAGGTGTCCCGGTCGATGGCATGATGGATGGATCCAATCCATCGAGGTCAATTGTAATGTAAACCGGATCAATCAGTTGATGAACTACCCGTTCCATCCATGCTTCATGCCCCTCTATTTCATGGGCCCAGAAAACCCTCTTCTCATCCATTGCAGATTTCTCCTCAATATCCATACTTCGTATACCGACCTGTACAAACGGACATATTTCCTTTACCCGTGCCATGACACACGCATGGTTGTAAGGTGTTCCATCATACACATTTCTCAAATCAGCATGTGCGTCAATCTGCAACACGGACAATCCGGGAAATTTATGCTTGAAAGCTTTAATGGGACCCAGGCATACAGTATGTTCTCCACCGACCGTAACCAAAAATTTGTTATCATTCACCCATGTTGAGGAACGCTGAAACACCGCTTCTATCATATCTTCCGGTAACTCGTATCCCTCAATCGGATCGTCTGTAAAAATTCCTTTCTTATAGACTTCAAATCCTGTTTCAATATCATATAACTCAAGGTTTACTGAAGCTTCCAATAATGCCTTTGGTCCCTGAATGGCGCCTTTCATCCAGGTAGATGTTCCATCATAAGCTACCGGGAGAACAACAATTGATGCATTATCCCGGTTTGTAAACTGCTCCGGTAAACCTCCAAAATGATTCATTCCGGGTTAGTTATGAATAATCGGGTAGTAGTATGATGTAAAACAGAGCGCAACCAGTGCAGTTCCAAATTTCTTTCTCGGAATAAAACTCTCTGATAGCACTTCAATATCTTTCATTTCATATTGATCTGAGTACCCGTTGATGTACAGCTCCTCCAGGCTTGCACCCAATCTATACCTCAACTCCTGCTGATCATAATTTCCTGAATGCTCACACACCAGGCCTCCATACTTTTCACCGGTTATCCTGTCAAACAGCCAGCCATAAATGATACCTGCAGTGGCCCTTTCTCCCTTGTTGGAGTGACAGACAGACATGATCGATTCCATCACAGCTCCGTGGGTAAAATCCACCGGAAATCCTGTTTTCTCAGCAATCCCTGGCAAAATGGAGGAATAGGTCATGATATTATACCGTTCAATATTGGCATTTCGTAATGCCAGATGATACGATCCGGCATGAATAGTAATGTCGCTTTCACCGGTTCCGCTTGTCTCAAAAAATTGCCAGGGAATCCGGTTTCCTACCCAGAACCCCCCGGTTTCGCTTCTGTTTCTTTCTCTGGTAAACTTATATTGTAATGTATTATTTTTCATGATACGTGACCTTTACTAATTACATTATTTGATAACATTAAATCTGGATCCTTGCTTTTGTAATCGGATCGAATGGATTAGTCCTTTCTTACCGAATAAAATCCAGGAGGATAAAACAAGGAGGATCCGTTATCAAATAACAATTTTAAACAGCTTGTAAAATAGCTGGTAACTAATAAAGTGTCGGAAAAAGGTTGGAGGAAGAGAGAATTTCTGATCCCAGTCAACCAAAAGACAAAGATGTGGATTCATTGTATGTAATGTTGCCAGATTTAAATCTCTCTTTCTATACCCGTTAAAGTGAGCCGTTACATCCTTGTTGTCTTGTCTGACTATATAAAATTTGAGATTGATCTATTCGATGGTATGTCCCATAAATAATAATTAAAAAACACTGCAATAATAAAAAAAAAATGAATTGATCAGCATTTTAGGGGTTTTTTTTCATTTTTTCAGTGAAGAGAGCCCTGCTTCGGCATGCGTTCTGTCTGACGGATGAAAGATACGTTCCGGTTGAATATTTAAATCATAATAATAATCGGATATCCTTTAATAGAAGGGAAGTTCAATAGCACAACGAATTAAACCAATAACTATTAACCGATTAACAATTAACTTTCCCCCTTGTCTTCCTCTTCTTCTTCTTCCCAAAAATAGTCTGGGTTCTGTGGTCCTTCATGGCGGTAATAGAACGCCAGGAAAAGTCCTGCAATACTGCCCAGCATATGGGATTCCCAGGAAACTTTCTCATAAATCGGGAAAATACCCCATATCATTCCCCCATAAAGAAATACCACCAGGAGAGAGATGGCCATCAGGCTAATGTGATTCCGTATGATCCCGCTGAAGAAAAGAAAAGAGGCGAATCCATACACCAGTCCACTGGCACCGATATGGTAAGCGGGTCGTCCCCCAAACCATACCCAGATCCCTACCATGATATAAGTAAGGAAAAAAACCCGGAAAGCAACCCTGGAATAAAAATAGAAAATAGAGACACCGAGAATGAAGAGGGGAATTGAATTGTTTATGAGGTGTTTGTAATCAGCATGTACCAATGGAGAGAGCAGAATGCCTTTCAATCCTTTCACGCTCAGGGGATAAATCCCCCAGAATGCAAAATTCAAGTCCAATGTGGTTTCAACCAGTTTGATCATCCAAAGGAGAAGCAGGAAAAGCGCCGGAAAAACCATGCTGATGAAAAACCGCTTTTTTTCCAGTTGAACATCCTTCCGGACTTTGTTGTTTTCGTTAAGATCCGATTCACTCATGATCAATTCATCTCCAGTTCAACCAGGTAACCGTTGTGCTTTCTAATATTCAGCACATCTCCCCCTTCGAAGATCAGGTATTGCCCTTTTATCCCCCTGAGTATTCCGGAATAGTTCGGTTCTTTATCAAATCCAATGCTCTTTACCTTCTCCGGGAAAGTTTCCACCGGATAGTAAAATTCCCAAATCCGGTCATCCGAAAGCCTGTATTGAGCATAATCATTCGGAATCATTCCGGTGGCTTTCTCTTTTTCAACCAACAGATCAATGCTGGTATCCTGATAATTTCTCAACATATCCCTCCAGTTGGTCCGGTCTGCAATATTCCTTTTCAAAGCGACTTCAATTTCCCCTGCAAGATGCCGGTTTGGGGTCTGTGCCAGAACGATCGCCCGGGATGCACCCTGATCAATCCACCGCGTTGGCACCTGAGAAGCCCGTGTAACCCCCACTTTCAAGCCGCTTGAAATCGCCAGATAGACATAATGGTTCTGCAGGCAATGTGTTTTAGACCACTCCATATCACGGGAAATACCAAGATGTGCCTGGCATAATTCCGGCCTCAGAATACACTCATCTGTTTCAGGAATTGAAATGAAACAGGGATAGCAGTATCCCTGTCCGTACGATTTTTTCGTCCGTTTTCCACAGTGCATGCAATATATCTCACCCGTAAAGGTCATATGAACGTGTCGGTTCAATAGATCGTTCATCGGGATTGTATCATCCCCAATTGGTAAAAAATAATACACCTGCAATGGGCCATATGGGGATTCCTGCCTGCCTTCTGAAATCATTTTTCTGATTACACCCGCTCTTTTCATGGTATGCTACCGATTGTTGGATTACAATTATCTGATGCGCACAGGATGAAAACGGCAATTTCAATCATTTCATCAAAAATAACTAAAAAAAACAGAAAAAAATTTCCTACCTTATTTTATTGTTAATCAATTATATAGAAAAAATAAATAAAAATAATTAAATTTTTTTAGTACTATGTATTGCATGGTACCTATTTTTTTATATATCTTTGTATTGGATATTACAATGTATTGAATAGTATTCTAAAAATAACAGTTCTATATGAATGCTCAAGAGATGAAAACAAGCGGATTATTTCTGATCGCCGGATTGCTGATTGGATTGACCATGTGGTTCACGTATGACCGTATAGAACAATCGATTCAGCAACATAAAGCGGAAAAGTACTTTGCTAATCTATATAATGAAGGGGGAAATGACCAGACCACGGGTCAGGGATATCCGGTTAAGTATGAGTCCATGCGGATAACTGATCAAAACGGGAATCCGATCACTGTACCCTCGGAACCGGACCGTATAGTACTCATTTACATCTGGGCCAGCTGGGACATTTCCTCTGTTGAGAACCTTCCTGCTCTTTCCCGTTTGTATGAAAGAAAAAAAGGAGAAGTTGATTTCTATCTCCTTACCGGAGAAGAGCCTGCTAAGGTATTTCGGACCCTGAAAAACCAGAAGGTTGATCTACCCTGTTATTTTTTCACTCATCAGGATGACCTGCCTTGCTTTCTTCAACAAACCGAGCTTCCGTATACCTGTATTATTCATCAGGGGCAGGTACGGTGTGAGTATACGGGAATAGCGCCCTGGGATAGCGATTCGATCATTCGCTTTATTGAGGAGCTTCAAAACGAGCAAAAGAGATTAACAAACCTTTTACCCATTCAACAAATCAATGTGTTGAATGTAATAAACTTCAATTAACAGCATAACAGATGAAAAGAACACTGAGTATCAATTTAAGCGGATCCGTATTTAACATTGACGATGACGCCTACCGTCTATTGAGTGATTACCTGAACCTGATTGAGAAGCATTTTGGTAATGAAGAGGAGAGTAAGGAGATCATTTCAGATATTGAAGCCAGAATTGCTGAATTGTTAAAGGAGCGCATCACGGATTACAAACAGGTGATTGTCATTAACGATGTGGAGGAGATTATTGAGATCATGGGACAGCCGGAGGAGATTATCGATCCGGGCGATTCTGATCAATACCGCAGCAAGGAACGGTTTGGTCCGAGTGGTTACCGCAGGATGTATCGTGACCCCGATAACCGGATCCTTGGCGGAGTATGCGCCGGAATGGGTGCTTACTGGGGTGCCGACCCCCTGATCATCCGAATCATTTTTGTCGTTGCCACCCTGATCTTCCTATCCGGGGCAATTATTTACCTGATCTTATGGATCGTTTTGCCTGAAGCAAGAACCACCGCACAAAAGCTGGAAATGCGTGGAGAGCCGGTTACCATCTCAAACATCGGAAAAGCAGTAAAAGAGGAGTTTGAAAACATCAAGAAAAAAATGAACCTCTGATCCTGCACACTATATAAACGAAAGATTGAAATAAATTTTATAAATTCAAGAAAATGAACGTAGAAAACGCGAAAGCACAAATGAGGAAGGGGGTCCTGGAGTATTGCATTCTCCTGATCCTGTCCAAGAACTCCTGCTATGCTTCCGATATCATCAAGGGATTAAAGGAGGCAAAGGTGATCGTTGTTGAGGGGACCCTATACCCCCTGCTGACCCGGCAGAAAAATGCCGGACTGTTGAGTTACCGCTGGGAAGAATCCACGCAGGGTCCTCCCCGGAAATATTATGAATTAACTGATTCGGGAAAAGAATTCCTGAAAGAGCTCGACTCCTCCTGGCAGGAACTGGTCGACGCTGTACAAGTAATCCAGAATAAAAAATAGATAAAACCTGAAAAGATGAAAAAGTCAATAAAAATTAACCTGGCAGGGTTGGTTTTCCACATCGATGAAGATGCGTACCAGAAACTGAAAGATTACCTGCATGCCATCACGGAACAATTCAAAGAGCTGGAGGAGGGTGAAGAGATCATCAACGATATTGAATCGAGAATTGCTGAACTCTTCCAGGAGTATATCGATGAAAACAAAGAGGTCATAACGATCGCAGATGTAGAGAAAATGATCGCCATTATGGGAGAACCCGAGGAGTATCTCAACGGTGAGGAATTCACCGAAGAAACCGGTAAAAAGAAAACCTATCGGCACAGAACGGCAAAACGACTCTACCGGGATCCGAATGATGCAATCCTTGGTGGAGTCTGTGGCGGGTTGGGAGCCTATTTCGGTATTGACCCCCTATGGTTCCGCCTGATCTTTATCTTTTTAACCCTGGGATACCTCTCCGGAGTACTCATCTACCTGATTCTATGGGTTGTTGTTCCCAGGGCTACCACCCACACCCAGAAACTGGAGATGCGCGGGGAACACATCACCATTAAGAACATTGAAAAATCGGTAAAAAAGGAATATGAAAACGTGAAGGATAACCTAAAAAATGTGAAAAAAAGCAAAGGGTATCACCGAACCAGAAGTGCCATTCATGATGTTGTCGATCTGATCGGAGGAGTCCTCCTCGCTATCCTGAAAATCATTCTGATCATCATCGGTGTATCCTTTATTCTTGCCGGTTTTGCAGTACTTATCAGCTTCATTGGGATATTTTTCTTTAAACATTCCTTCTTTATTCCAACCCTCTTCGATACGGAAATCTTCTACTTCCCGGATTTCCTTCAACTGTTTGTGGACCCCGGAAATGTTCCACTGATCATCGTAGCCCTGTTGCTCACGGTCTGTATTCCCCTCATTGCCCTGATATACGGTGGTATAAAATTGATCTTCAGATTTAAAGCCAATGATAAGATAGTTGGCCTTACTGCTTTTATATTGTGGTTTTTAAGTGCTATTACATTATTAGCTTTTGGTGTGTCGGAAGGAGTGAATTATACCGATTCAGCCCGCCTGACCAGCAGCTATCCCGTAACCGGTTTATCCGGTGACACACTCTACCTTAAACTGACCGAAAACTATCCTGACATAGGTTATCCCAATGATTTCCGGTTTGAGGTGGATGATGTGGAGATCATAGCAAGCCGGCAGGAAGATGTATTTTATTGCAAACCGACCTTTGATATTGAAATGAGTGAAACCGAAGCTCTGGCGCTTGACATAGAGCGCAGGTCACAGGGAAAAAGCCGCAGGCAGGCAGCCGAAAATGCCAGGACGTTGATGTACAACTGGGAATTGAAAGATTCTGTCTTATACCTGGATCAGTTTTTTCACCTGCCTGAAGGAGAAAAATGGAGAGCACCTGAAATGAACCTTACGCTGAAGATCCCGGAGGGGATGGTGGTTTACATCAGCGATGAGATGCATGAAATCATCTATGACATACGAAACACAGAGAATGTATGGGATTTTGACATGACAGGCAGAATGTGGATTATGACTGAAGAGGGTCTGAGCCCGTACGGGAAGCATTGACATTCACCTGATCCCATTGTTCGATAACAACCGGCTGTTCCCAAATGCGCTGCTGTAAATCTGAACTCATCACGCTTCCCTGAACTCACCTGCTGCAGCGCATACGGAAACAGCCGACACTCACGGTGTGACTTAGAGTCACGCCGTGAGTTATATTAACATCAAAAAAATCGGTCCAACTAAATAGCTATTCAACGTAAAAACTTTTCATGGACTGGAAGACACCAAGTGTTAATTTTTTAACGAATTACGTAACTGAACTTCGAAACGGGCCCTGTGAAATAATGGCTGGTTTTTGGCGCTCCGTCTGCATGTTTCGCTATTTCACAGGGCAGACTTCGTAACCCAATACCGACAGACATTATTCTTTCACCCTATTGACAAGCCCGTTTCTTTTTCTTACCTTAGTTAGGAAATGAACAGGTATAACCAGTAAAACTTTCAGAAATCATGCAAACCTTTATTTTGCTGACAAAGCTTTCACCCGATCTTTCCAAACAGATGAAGGATCGTACGGAGCTTGGCAGGACCTGGCTCGACCAGGTAAAGAAGAAGTGTCCGGAGGTAAAGTTCCTTGCCCACTATGCACTGCTTGGGCAGTATGATTTTCTGGACATTTATGAAGCCCCCAACGAGGAGGTGGCGACCAAAGTATCGATCATCAGCCAGGCCCATGGGGCGTTTCAGGCGCAGAGTCTGCCCGCCATCCCCTACAAGCGTTTCCTTGAATTAACCAGGGAGGTGTAACGTTACAGGATACCCACCGCTTAAGGGATCGATTTTATGATTGGCGTTTCGATTTTTTTCTATCTTTGCACTACTTTTTTTGAAAAAGAAAAGCGGATTGTCCCATGGTGTAACTGGCAACACGTCGGATTTTGGTTCCGAAGAGTCTAGGTTCGAGCCCTAGTGGGACAACAGAAGAAAGCCGGTACTAGCCGGCTTTCTAAGTTAATGGTTAAATGTCGAAAAGTTAATAGTTCGACAAAGCCCACCAGGGCGAGAAGTTTATCCCGCCAACGGCGGGAAGCCCTAGTGGGACAACAGAAGAAAGCCGGTACTAGCCGGCTTTCTAAGTTAATG
>CAZXGG010000021.1:0-8459 GCA_964640125.1 uncultured Rikenellaceae bacterium | reverse complement strand
GTTAAATGTCGAAAAGTTAATAGTTCGACAAAGCCCATCAGGGGGAGGATTTTCGGTCCTGCGTTTTGAAGTTTTCAGTTGGAGATTTAATATAAAAACAGTCTTACCATAGGGGCATTAAAAATTCGCTTTTTTAATGTTTGTTGCTTGTAAAAGAAAGATTTTAATGTCAAAATATTCAGTAAACATTATTTTTCAATATTTTTAATGTTTGCAAAGAAAAAAATTGTAAATTTAAGGCAGGAATCAGAGCAAACATTAAATATTCGATTAATGAATGAAATACTCTATCCGGTTAATCCTGAAAGGAATATTCCATGGAATGATCTTCCACCATTACCAATCAGACCGGAACTCTATCAACGGGTTGAAATATTTGAAAAACTTGGGGATGCAAAAGCAGCATTAGCAAGGCTCCATGGTCGCAGTGCTGTAATTCCAAATCAGGGAGTATTGATTAATACAATAAGTCTGCAAGAAGCGAAAACCTCAAGTGCAATTGAAAATATATTCACAACGGATGACGAGCTATACAAAGCCTTTAGTGATCAAAGCGCTGAAACAAATGGAGCATCGAAAGAGGTATTAAGATATCGGGAAGCTCTTTGGTCCGGTTATTACTATTTACAAAATACCGGACAATTTGATCTAAACTACTTCATTCAGGTCTTTCAGGAAATAAAGCAAACAAAAGATGGGATTCGCCCGGATTTTTCGAACACAACGATAAAACAAGGGGGTACGGGACCTAACGCCGGGCAAGTTATTTTTACTCCTCCAAGAGGGCAGGGTATAATTCAAAAAAAGTTAGACAACCTGATCGATTTCTTAAATAATGATGAACAATTCAAGATTGATCATTTACTGAAAATGGCTATTGCTCATTTTCAGTTTGAGGCTATTCACCCATTCCGGGATGGAAATGGCAGAACCGGACGAGTGTTGAACATCAATTATTTGACTTACAAAAAACTATTGGATGTTCCAATATTATTCCTTAGCAGATACATTTTGGATCATAGGGAAGACTATTATTCTGGATTGGTGGGCGTATCTCAAAGGGGTAATTGGACAGATTGGTTATTGTTTATGCTGAGAGCTGTTGAAAACACATCTAATATTACCTTTCATAAAATCAATGAAATTATATTTGCAAAAGATTCAATTCTGGAATACGTGAAGCATGGTAAATGGAAATTCCGAAATCCCGAGAAATTAATTGAATCGTTATTTACTCAACCCTTTACAAAAGTAAAACACTTTGTTGATGCAGGAATATATGCAGAGAATACCGCAAGAGATTATTTAAACAGATTAACTGCTATGCAAGTGCTGGAAAAGAAAGAAATTGAAGGCCATCACTATTACCTAAACCTTGAACTCTACCGAATACTTTCAGAGTAACTTTATAGTGACAATCAGCTTTAGCTGGAAACGAATCAAACGTGCCCGAACAACATGATAAACGAAATTTGGTACCGCACCTGCGGGCTTTAAGTTTATCCTTAGGAGCATGCGGCGAAGGAAGCCCTGGTGGGACAACGGGAAAAAAGCTGGCATTCGCCAGCTTTTTTTGTTAAAAGTTATAAGTTGATAAGTTAATAGTTACTGACTTAACCCGGATTATTCATAAATAATCCTGACGACGAAGTAAAAAGTATAATGATAGAATGATTTCTCAATGAAGGAATTAACTAATTGCAATCCGTGGTAAAATATACATTGGGACTGCGCAAATCTTTTAATTGAAAGCCAGGGGGAGGAAAAGGTTCAGTCCACACACAGACCTCATGAAGAGTTGGCATATCCTCAATCCATAACAATTTCAGTTCACCATTCAAGGAAATATCTAGTCGGGTCAGCTGGTTTGATGAACATAACAGATATTGTAAAGCGGTATTATTGGAAACATCCAGGGTGGTTAGTTGATTAGCTCGGCAACTCAGATTAGTTAAAGCAGTATTATTAGTTATATCTAAACTGCTTAGTGGGTTATACTCGCAATTCAAGGAACTTAAATCAATGTTTTTTGAAACATCAAGATTAACTAATTGATTATTACCACAATGTAATGTTTTTAATGAAGTATTAATTGAAACATCCAGTGTTGTCAGCTGGCACCAAGGACAATATAGACCCTCTAAAGAAGTATTAATAGAAACATCCAGAGAGTCTAATTGGTTTCCCGCACAACCAAAACTTATTAAGGCAGTATTGTTTGAGACATCCAGGGTAGTCAGATTATTACTGTTACAACCCAAATATTTTAAAGCAGTACAATAAGAAACATCCAGGTGGGTTAACTTGTTATTATCGCAACACAAATCTTCTAAAGCGACATTATTTGAAACATCCAGGCTAGTCAATTGATTGACATTGCAATCAAGGTATGATAAGGTAATATTGTTAGAAACATCCAATGTGTTCAACTGGTTATGGTAGCAATCTAACATTAATAAAGCAGGGCAACTAAAAAAATCCAAAGTTTTTAATCTATTTTCTCTGCAAATCACCACTTCTAAGACAGGATTATTAGAAACAACAATTTTTGTTAAAAGGTTGTCAGTACAAGTCAATTCTATTAGAGAATTATTTGTAGAAACATTCAATGTTCTTAATCGGTTATGACTACAATTCAACCATCTTAAGTCAGTATTATTAGAAACATCCAAAAGGGTTAATAGGTTTTCACTTATATCCAATTCATTTAAGGCGGTATTAGCTGAAAGATTCACGGTGACTAATTCATTTTTAGTGCAAATAAGAGTTTCTAAGTTGATAAAGAGCCCAATACCTGTCAGATCTGAAATACCTGATGAATTGACATTTAAAAATGTTATAACTTCAGCTTCATCAGGACTAATAATGCTGTCTCCATTTGTATCAACTCCCTCTTCAATCAGCGCATTTAAAAAGTTGTCATCAGGGAAAAAAACTTTAGGTTTTGGTTCATCTTTCTCACATTGAATCAAAAAAACCACTGCCAACATGAAGACCATTAATTTAACTATTGATTTCATGCTTATATTTTCAGATTCATAAAAAACAATTTCGACCCGAATTTAGCGACAATAATTTGCAATAATGTTAAAAATTCAATTGATTAGTCAACAGGAATTAAAACAGGCTATTCCTCTTTTTCTGAATAGAGAATTCCTTTTGCCTGTTGTCGGCTCCACCATAGGAGCCCAGAAAGAACCAATATAACAATTGCTGGCATGGCTGTGAACCATACGTTTGCTCCTTCTTCAATTGTAAGCCATGCCCATATCAATGCAATACCAGTTAATAGAGTTCCTAAAGCCATCGTTGTTACAAAGATACCCTGATTTTTTGGCTTCAGATATACCAGGATGGATCCAATTCCAAGGGCAATCAAAACCCCACCAGACCAACGAAGCCAACCATGATATACTGGTTCTCCACCTGACATATTCACTAAAGTATCAGGGGCAAAGAAATAAGCTAAACCATAGACTAAACAAACAATGGCATAGATTATCAAAACAATTTTTAAAAATCCCGAACTGTTATTTTCTGCCATACGTTACCTCCTTTTTTATTTCTCGGATCGAAATTGTTATTTAAGATTAGTCTATTATATCATTTTAAACTATAGTGGGAAAAGCTCCCGGAGCACCTGACGAGGATAATCCTTTTTATCGAGAATTTCCTTTGTAGAGTGAGATGGAGTATTTTCATTGGATCATCTTACTTTCCCACCAACAGATTTCGGATCCAAATCTAGCAGTTCCAATGACATCAACATCCCCATCCCCATCAATATCAGCCGCATGAATAAAATTAGCACTTTGAAAATTTGGTTCAATGAGGCTTTTCAAAAAATTCTTTGAACCTTTGTTTTCCCACCATGAAATTTCGTTGTCGTTGACTGTAGCTACCACATCCACATCACCATCATTATCCATATCGATTGCATAGACTGAACTTACCCAATCATAATTATCATCAATAGAATACTTTGTAAAGCTATTAGAACCATCGTTCTCATAATACACTATTCCGTCTCCGGTACTTAAAACTTCACCAGCTATTAAATCAATGTCCGTATCACCATCAAGGTCTATTGCAACAACAGAGGAAGGCCAGGAACTATTATTATCGACAATATGTTTCGTAAAAAGTTTATCCCCATTGTTTTCCCACCAGGCCAATTCTTTCCCATACTCTGCGGCGCCAATTATATCCTCATGCCCATCATTATTGATGTCTTCAGTATATACAGAAGATGCAAAATTAAAGTCGTTTTCTATTGTGTGCTCTGTAAAAACAAAGGAGCCATTGTTTTCCCACCATACAATCTCACTTTCCATTTGTAATGCTCCTACAATATCTATATCGTCATCTGAATCTAAATCAACCACACAAATCTCTTCAGCACCATTATACCCAATATTGTGCCTGGTAAAGTTATTCGATCCATCATTTTCCCACCAAGCATTATCGGAATAGTCTCCTGAACCAATCACATCTATATCGCCATCATCATCCATATCTTTAGCGCATACTGATGTGGCACCAGAAAAATTATCATCAATGACATGTTTGCTAAAATTTCTGGATCCCAAATTTTCCCACCAAACAATAACATTATCCTGTTCTGCCGTTCCAAGTATATCTGTATCCCCATCTCCATCAAGATCTATGGTATATACCCCTTGTGCCCAGGAAAGATTACTTTCTATTATATGTTTAGTAAATGAAAACTTGCTGTAATTATCAATAGTAATTGTTATATTTTTTTTATCCCAAAGTTCACCTTTCTCTGCGAGATTAAAACAATGTAGTCCTACTAGATTGCCATATATATCGTATTCAAAATAATTTTCCCAACTGCCTGAACCATAGTCAGAATGATCTGCCGAACTGAGATAAGCTAATACTTCTATTGTCCAGGTTCCTGAACTTGGGGGATTCCATTTTAACCATGTTCCGGAATCAAAAGAACCAGAAATATTTTCTCTATCAATGATATTTGATTCATAAACTGTGTTATCCTTTTTAAGGCTCCAATGATAGTGTAGAGTACCGGAAGAAGTGGCTACGCATTCAAGTTTTACTGTATCAATAACAGTGACTGTTGATTTGTCACACGTTATTTGAGATATAACTACTGATTCGGGAGAATCTTCCTTACTACAATTCAAAATCGCTACCGTAACTGATAATAAGCTGAAAAGCAGGACAAATCTGATTTTAATTTTATTCATTTCTTAAGTTAGTTAATAAAAAATTACCTACAAGTTAATGAATAATCTTATGTTAGTCAAGAAAATATAACAGACAGTCCTGAACCGCCACCTACAAAAATCTTAATAATCTCTACTGCCATTCGACAATCCCATAAGCGACTTTGTCATTTGCTTTGATATATTCTTGCGTCAAGTCTTCGGTGACCTCTTTGGCGATATACCACAAGAACTTCAGGAACTCCAAACCATGGAGGAGGATTTAGGTTTCCTTGAGGTGTGTATTACAGAATCTATAGCTTACTAACCTTATAGAATTCGATTGATCTATCCGATCAGTTGCCAGACTAAACCTTTGAACAGGCTTTGATCAGGTTATACTAAGAGGGAACGCGTTATCCGGAAAAGGGCTGGCCTGCCCATTCCCCGCCAGGAGCAGGTGATCACCTCAGGATCATCAGTTTCCGGGTTTGCGTGAATGCCCCGGCGGTAAGACGGTAAAAGTAGGCTCCCGGGGGAAGATCCCGTGAATCCCAGTGCAACAGATGTTCTCCTTCTACATAATGCCTGTCAACCAGTACAGCGATTTCCTGACCGGCCAGATTATGCAGTGTCAGGATTACCTGACAGGGATGAGACAGTCCAAAACGAAACTGAGTATAGTCTTTCACAGGATTCGGCCAGTTCTGGTCCAGGAAGAATTGACCCTGTTGCCCATCCCATAATTCATCCTGTTCAATTGATGTGGTTCCAAACATCTCCAGAAGGTGCTGGTTCATATAGCCCGGCCGTAATTGTATAAAATTTCTGATCAGCTGTATGCTGTTGTCCCAATCGGTATTGAAATACATGACGAAAGGCCAGCGGTTTCGATATTCAATCATATACGGTTCAATTTCTGCCACCATGCTATCTAACCGGGCATTCATGTTCTCAGGTGAGAGTTCTTCCTGCATGTGTATGGCAAACCATTGAATCAATGAGCTACGGAAGGAGGCATTCTCTAAAAGTTTTTGAGCAATATGATGTGGTCCGTATTGTCCAAACGATGGCAGATCAATCCCTTCAAACACATGTTCCAGCATATTGTATTCGGCATCCAGCTCTGCATACTCAGGTCCAAGTTCTTTAGCCACCCCAAAACAGGTTTCCATGTCAAATTGTATCCATTTCCACTTGCCGGTTACTGTTCTGGGCCTCCAGCTCGCATCATTATTATTTGGCCAATCCCACTTGCATGTATAGATGCAATGCCCCAGGTAAGTAATGAAATTTTCTACATTCATCTTACCCTTTATGTAGTTGTAATTTGAAGACTCGCTCATATCATTTGTCAGGATAAAATTGGCCATGGAATTCCAATTGCTCGCATCACCCTCATCTACATCAACATAGGGATTTGTGCCTGATCCTTCATGTTCCAGCAGATCGAATCCCGGATTATCCCGGTCGATTCCATAATGATACTGGTAGTACCAGGAATTTTTATTTGCTTCCCTCACTTCATGAAGGCCCCAGTATTCTCCGTTAATAAAAACCACTGCAGGCCGGTAAGCCTGAATATCGAGATCACTTTCTTCAAACAAGCTTTGTGCATAGGCATCACTAAAGAGTGTACCACAGATCATGCTTCCCCATGCACGGATGATAAATCGTTTATACTCATCCAGACGATTTGCTTCAGATTTGCTATTCCAGAATATCGGATAATCAATTCGATTGCTTCCATATGCATTGCGTGCAAAAACATGCAACCCCTTTTGCGGACTTGCCGGGGAGCTCCCTCCCTGAATTTTTATCCCTACATCCTGCGAAAAAGCTTCTACCCCACCCGGTTCAAAAAATTCAATATGAGCCGGTTTTTCCCAGTCCTGGAAATAGTTCCCCGATTCACTCTCGCCTGATTGATGGTACACACCGGGCACATAGATCCCCGTATCATCATTGAAGAGATTTTCCGGTTCGGTAACCAACGAGATCACGGTAATCGTTGGATACCTCTGATCAATTTCCGGATCGACAAAATAGGTATGCGTAACCGTTTTGCTGGGTTCTTTCCCCGCTTCAAACGTCCGGGCCCTGATAACCATTGCCTTGAAGATTTCCCCTGCTGGAGGGACCCAGTCTGGAAGCCATAAAAAAGGATCTTTATTCGTTCGTATCAAAGAATAGATTTCCGGATCTCCTGCCCGGCTATCAATAGTGATCGGACCACTATATGCTTCAGAAGATCCATCAGGAATGGAATTATCTACTGTAAATCTGATCACTGCTTCTTCAGAACTGGTCGACAATTCAAGGGATTGCGCTGAAGTGTAAAATCCTGCCACAATTGAAAAATCCGGTGCCTCAGCCCTGAGAAAACCAGATGTATTATTTGATTCACCAGGTGTGGGAGTTGAAAAGAAATACCATGATGTATCTGCATCTGGTTGCCTGCCAAAAGAAATATCAGTTTCCTGCATCTGATATATTACTGAATCAATGGGTTCCTTAGCAGGAGAAAATAATCCTATCTCCTCTCCTGTTTTTTCCAGTTTGTAATTCGTATGTAGAGCATTTGCACTTTTATTCTTACCATCAGCCCAGATCAGCAGATATCCTCCTGCCGGGATAATGGCTCCTGCCGGGAATTGCCATTTTGTAGTATCTGTAAGGTTGTCCGTGAGATAGTATCCTCCCATGTCAATTGGAGCTCCCGAGTGATTAAGAATTTCAATCCAGTCAGAGAATTCTGCATCATCAGGATCAGATATGATGGTTGAGTTGGAGGCAAGAAATTCGTTAATCACCAGATCTTGCGTATGCGACACAGGAATAATAACCGTAATCATGCCCCACATCATTAGGAATAAATAGGCATTCGATCGGTTGCTCTTTTTCGAATTTAGATCTGCCATACCGCTTTTAGTATAAGTTACTCTAACTTTATTCAATCTGCAAGTTCAATCTGATCCATTTTAATGACAAGATCCGGGTATCAAATTCTTAAAATTTCTTGAATAACTTTCACATGAAAAGACAGGATTACAAAAGATATTCTGTAAATTAACATGATCCAAAGACCAAATTCAAACACGATGGAAAATATCCCGGTCCTAACCGTCGCTGAACGATCGCTGGCAGAAACCTATGAACAGGCGCTGATCCGGTTATACAAGGAGGGAACGCGTTTCAGAACCCAGTATGATAAACCCGGAGATCCCCTGAGCCTCGACTGCACCATGAACATGACCATCCTTGAACCGG
>CAZXGG010000020.1:0-48092 GCA_964640125.1 uncultured Rikenellaceae bacterium | reverse complement strand
ATATCCTGGAAAAACTAAAACCGAAGGTGATGCTCCCCATGGGGCACAAGAGTACCCACAAATATTTCCGGAAGTTCACGGAGGGTGCCGCCCGGATATTTCCGCAAATACAGACAGGCATCCCCGGAAATCCGGGTGACAGATTCTACTATAGGAAAGAAGAATTAAAATTTAATTAACTCAAGTTGCTAGTTACAGATGAAGTGCCAGACATATTGTATGTATAGAAAACACCTTTGGAGAACGACTTTCCAAGTCGTTTGCGCTCTCCAGAGCGCTCTGTAAACTCCCGCTGATGGCGGGAGGAGCGACTCGGAGAGTCACTCTCCAATGGGAAATTCTATAATTTAAGCAAATCATATAACTTTTTGCAATAGCTAGCAACTTGAGTTAATTAATCAAAATAACGGCGAAATAAACTATGTTCAAACAAGGAGAGATTATCTTAAATCCTATTCTTTTAACGCTGACTTTGTTATTTTTTATCTTTATCAGTCTGCGTATTAGAGGGATTTTCTTTAAAAAGAAATCCAGGGCTCCTGTCTGGAAAAGCGATATTGGATTGACCTACAGGATATCTGGGATTTTTAAAGCCATTTCATTGCCGTTGATGGCAGCGGGTATCATCTATTGCCTGTTCATTATCCTCATATTTACAGCCGTACTCCATGCGTACGTGAAGACACTATTTATTGTGGTGTTCATCACCTGGGCAATTCTGGAAACCTGTATGAGTCTTTCTGTACCTGAAAATTTACCCAAAGCCTCGTTATTCCGCAGGATCATTCACTTTTTAACAGTTCTGATTTGCCTGGCCATAGCTGTATTATTATTTCCAAAGATCATACAAACATATCCTTTCCCGAAAACAGCTGATTGTGTTTTACTCGACCTTCCGGTCCATGGGGAATGGCTGGCAGGTCATGCAGGAGCAACGACACTGACCAATGCGCATTCTAAAAACAGGTATGCTATCGACTGCCTGAAAATTGGACCAGATGGGCGCTTTTTTAAAGAAGCAGAAGAAGAGGTTGCCGATTTTTATTCGTATGGTGAACCGGTGTATGCTCCGGCAGCCGGACGGATAACCGAAGTGGTAGACAGCCTGACCAGTGATGTCTTTGGTGAACCGGATACGGAAAATCCTGGAGGTAACTATGTGATCCTGGATATTGGCAGTGGCTATTATTTTTATGTTGCCCATCTGATGAAAGACGATATTGCGGTTGAGGAAGGACAGATTGTAAATAAAGGAGATATTCTGGGATACGTAGGGAATTCCGGAAACACATCTTTTCCCCACCTTCACATACACGTTCAGAATAAGCCAACTGCTGATCCCGAAGGAAGGATCACCTATCCGTTCCGTTTTCATAAAATGAAAAGGAAACGACTGATTTTCTGGCGGGAAGTCAGCAATGCGGCTTTGATCAGGAATGACAGGATTATAAATAATGGGGAAATAGAATGAAAATAGCACCTTATCTAATCCAGAATTCAGTACTCATGTGCGCAGCACTGTGCATGAATACCACACTTTCCCAAATTGGCGAAGAACGGGTCACTGAGAAACATGAATCCTTAAAAATCATCAGTACGACAAAAGCAGGTGATGTACCCTATGGGGTGTACGCAGAGAATGGGTATGCATACATCACAAATAATGATGAGCTGTTGATTTTCAATGTCAGTAATCCTGAAAATCCGAAAAAGATTGGAGAAATATTTACTGGAGTTACTTTTAATTTGATTGTAAGTAGCGGATTGGCCTATACTGTGGGTGAATACGGATACACAATAGATGTCAGCGATCCCTCAAATCCCCGAAAATTAGGTAAGCTGCCACTACAGGGCACCGGGCATTGCATCTGGCTGGAAAATAATCTTGCCTACATCGCTACTTCGGCTGGATTGGAGATCATTGACGTTGCTGACCCTGCCAGACCAACTCCTGTCAGTCAATGCAGTGAAGGCCCTTCCCGTGGAGTAGTATGCGTTAAGGGTTTCGCTTATGTAGCAAACAGGATTAACGGACTTGAGGTTATCGATGTTACAAATCCCGCCAATCCTGAAAAAATAACAACACTCCCCGGGACGCAGGCTGCGTGGAATATACATGTTCATGAAGATTTCCTGTTTCTTGGCCGTCATCAAAACGGGATCGATATTTTCAGCATCGCTGACAAAAAAACACCCCGGCTTGTAGGAAGCTTCAATGATGATGACGGAGGTGAGGCTCTCAGTGTGTGGGGTGACGACAATTATCTTTTTGTTGCTGATAATTTTGGTGTTGAAGTGCTTGATATTCATGATCCTGCACATCCCCGGCAGGTTGAAGAACTTCCAGGTCTCGGTTGCACCCATGATATTTGTGTTGTGGGAACACTCCTTTTCATTGCATCTGTGAAAAAAGATCTGATCATCCTTGAATTTACTTCAGAATAATGACAGTGAATAGAGATCAAGGGATTGGATACGGATGAAAAAGATCTGGTCCTTTATTTTCTAAATAAAATAGTCGAGATTAAAATGAGAAAACAAAAAATTACCTGGATTTTATTACTCTTAACGGCAATAACCATTAGCGCCCGGCAAAATGACTCCCAAATAATCAATGGCTCCTGCCTCGGTCAGGAATTGCCGGGGATAATGGGGGAGATTTTTGCTCCGGGGATGAATTCATCTGCGGAAGGAAATCATTTATCTCCTGTTTCCACTCCCGCTGGCAATGTGCCCGAAGAATGTACGGTTTTCATTGCGGGGAAAAATACAACGGTTGATGGTTCAATATTATTTGCTAAAACAGAGGATGACGGACCCAGAGATATTGATTATTTGTGGTATGTTCCCAGAAAGGAATATAAGCCAGGGTCCGTTATTAAACTTCAAGCCGGAGGTTCTATTCCGCAGGTTGAAGAGACGTATGCATATTCCTGGGGTAACCTGACTCCCGGGCAATACTTTGTGGGTTATACCGTGGCTTGCGAATATGACTATAGCAGAACTGTTAAATCAAAATATAATTATCAGAATGATCTTGTAACAGATAATAATTTCAGACCTGTACAAATTTCTATCTGGTACCCGGCAGACGTTGAACAGGGTAGTGCACCAATGCCTTATTCAGAATATCTAATGACCCGGGAATCCCGTTTCAATTTCTCTCTGCGTTCTGAAGAAAATCGGAAACAAATCCTTGATGGATACAAAAATCATATTAACTGGTATAATCAATCGAAGGATAAAAATGAAGAAATAAGCGATTTCCTTATTGATCGTAAAACCAGAGCTTACAAAAACGCAATCCCCTGTGAGGGTAACTTTCCACTTATTTTGTTTTGTCCTGGAGGCGGAGATACTCCGGAATCATTTGATGTACTCTTTGAATATTTGGCAGGACATGGATATGTAATAGCAGCAATTCCATCGAATGGTATGTTTGACAAAGAACCTTCCTATAATTTGATGGATGAGGAATCACAGATCAGAGATATGGAGTTTGCCATGAGCTATATGAGAAATTTCCCCAATGCAGATATTAACAATATTTGTTCAATGGGTTATAGTTACGGGGGGATAATTAATGTTCTGTTTGCTCTTCGGAATTTTGATATAAAAGCAGTGTTGTGCCTTGATGGAAGTATATGTTTGAAAGATAGAGATCGTGCTGTTAAAAACCTCCCTTATTTTAATCCCGGTAAATTAAAAACGCCATTTATGAATATGGCCAGGAAGATTCATGCGGAACAGGATTTTACGTTTTATGATAAAATAAAGTACGCAGATGCATATTTATTACATTTTAATAAAATGAACCACCAGGATTTTAAATCGACTCCCCAAATAAGAGATTTCGATAATGTTCATAGTGGCAAAAACAAAAATTTAACAAGCATTGGCCCGGATAATGAACTTATATATCAATATTCGCTCTATTTCCTCGATGCTTACATTAAGAATGATTCCAGTGCTTATTCATTCATACAAAATAATCCAGAACAAAACGGAATATCGAAGAGAATTTTAAAAATTGATTTTAGAAAATCAATGGAAATACCACCGACAGGGCAGAATTTTTGTGAATATATAAAAAACGCAGGGGTAGAAAAGGGATTACAGGTTTATTATAAAGCTAAGGGAAATGACCCTGAAATTGTTTTGTTTGATGAAGATGAAATAAATTCATTGGGATATGAATTTTTGGATGAAGGGAAAATTGAAGATGCTATTAAAATATTCAAGCTCTTTGTTTTAGAATATCCTGAAATATCAAATTCATACGATAGCCTTGGTGAAGCTTATGCGAAAAACAATAATACGAAAGAGGCCTTGAAAAACTACCGCAAAGCATTAGAAATAAACCCGTATAGCCAGAGTGCTGCAAGAGCCATTAAAAGGCTTGAAAAAGCTCAAAAAGGAAATAAAAAATAACCACAACAATGGTAAGATATTGTCTGGAAAATACTAAGCGGAGCCTTTTATAATCCATATAACCCGGGCAAGATCGGTTATCGCTTGATCATCTCATCGAAATTGATTAATTTGGATGTGAAATTTGCCAGCTATGCGGAAAAGACATGGTCTGTTCACCTTGATCGCTTACCTCAGCATTTACCAGTTTTCCCTGTCCCAGGTTACTATTTTTCCCGATGTCGATAGGAAAACCAACCAATCGGTCCGGATTCTCAAGATTGAGATAACGGACTTATTTACAATTGTCGACATGCTTTATATTCCGGAGGAAGAAGATGCCTGGATCTGTGCGGATAAAAACTATTATATACAACCCGAGAAGAGCAGTGAACGAAAATACCTGATCATGGCAAAAGAGATCCCCTTGTGTCCGGATCAAAAGAAAGTCTATGCCGGAGGTGAGGATTATGAGTTCCAGCTCTATTTTCCATCTATCGATACGTCCGTACAGAAAATGGATATCATTGAAAAACCGGTTTCAGGATTTAACTTCTTCGGTGTATGGCTGGACAGAAAAGAGATCAGGCCGTTGCCCGACTCCCTGCTTATTGAATCCGGCGAAGCGTTTCAGTCATTTTTTGAAAAAAGGGGAGATGACATGAAACCGCTGGAAGGAATATGGGATCTGACCATCAGGCGGTCGAAATACCGTGGCGATGTCTTTCTCGAATACCTGAATGAGGATCCGGAAACCCTGGATGTCGCAATGATATGGGAAACAGATCATTATGAATGTTATGGCATGGATGGTAAATCCCTTGAGATTCAATTTGATGTCATCGCAGAGGGTGGACGGTATGCCTATAAGGAATATTTCCGGGAAATAAGGGAAGAGTTTACTACGTTTATCTATGTGGAGGAATCAACCATCCTGGAATTTCGGTTTAATTTACCCAAACGGTGGGCACAATACCTGCTCTCCGGTAGGCTGTTCGATAACGAGAACCTTGTAAAAATTATGTCCTGGGAGAAAATATTTCCCGATCCTACTGAGTTATTCTAATAACCGACCGGAATCAGATACCAGAATGTAAGTGAAACCAGTAAATATACCTGCCCAAATTTGATTTTGACTCATGGCAGTCAAAACCCTGAATGAAAATGAAAAAAATTGTAACGATTTTTTGCGGATTCTGCATCGCTGCTGTTTCCTATGGACAGGATCAAACCGAATCCCCCGATACCCTCCGAAAAGACGCCCTGAATGTATTTATGGATGCTACCAGCTATATCCGCAAGGAAATTAATTTTGTTAATTATGTTCGCGACATCAAGGATGCCGATGTTTATATTATCTCGACCTCTCAGGCAACCGGAGCAGGAGGTTGGGAGTACACCTATTTCCTGATTGGGCAGAAACGATTTGAAGGCATGAAAGATACCCTGATTTATCCAAGTTCTCCCGATGATACTGAAGATCAGCGGAGAGAAGGACAGGTAAAAACATTGAAAATGGGATTGATGCGTTATGTCCTTAAGACACCGCTGGCTAAACATATGGATATCCGGTTCACCGAACCCCTGAAGGAAGAAGTAAGCAGCGACCGGTGGAAGAACTGGGTTTTTAGCACCAGTGCAAATGGATATCTAAGTGGTCAGAAAATCTATAACTACTTCGATTTCTATGGATCACTCTCTGCATCGAAAGTGACCTCAGAATGGAAAATAGACATGGATGCTTTTTATAGTTATGGAGAAGAGAAATATGAATTCGATGATGGGACCTATTATAGCTCAAACAAATCCAAATCTTTTGATGCCCTCATTGTGAAAAGCCTTGGGGAGCATTGGTCAATTGGCGGAACAACCTTTATCGGAACATCAACATACAGCAATTACGATCTCCATTTTACTTTTGCTCCCGGAATTGAATACGATATTTTTCCTTATTCTGAATCCACGCGAAAACAATTCAGGATTTTATACAGTGCAGGATATGTCTTTAATAATTATACCGATTCTACCATTTACTTCAAGATGCATGAGAGTCTATGGGAGCAAAACCTCGATATTGCCCTGGAGGTGGTTCAAAAGTGGGGATCGATCGATACTTCAATCGGCTGGAGTAATTATTTCCATGACTGGAAGAAGAATAACCTCTATGTATCCTTGTATTTTAACTTAAGGATTGCCAAAGGATTGCGCATCCGGATCGGGGGAAGTGGGGGAATGGTGCATGACCAGCTCTCCCTGGTGAAAGGGGGTGCAACGACAGAGGAAATATTGTTGCACCGGAAAGAATTGGAAACACAGTACCGGTATTATACCAGCTTTGGCCTCTCCTATACCTTTGGTTCAATTTATAACAATGTGGTGAATCCAAGGTTTGGAAGCGGTGGCGGTGTAATATATTATTATTGAGTGAAGGAAAAGTGATGTCTGTCCCAAACGTATTTCAATATGCAATCAATCCTAAATATAGTATGAATATGGTTGAACCATATTCGATTGTTCATTCAGCGTTACTCGGTTGGGGCTTGTTTTTTAAAATCTGACGGCCTCTTTGCTTCGCCGCAATAAGAGCTACGGTCCGGAAAAGAAAATGTCCGAATTTTGTATACGGTGCGTACAGGATGACCATCCACACAAGCACCAGGTGGATAAAATAGACCAGGTATGCTGCCGTCCAGTTCATAAACCTTGCCATTTCGACCAAACCTCCTGATAAAGTTAACAACAAAAGTGTAATCAGGAATGACCAGTCGAAATAATTCGAACCGGCACGGTTACGGCGATTGAATAGCCGTATAAACACCATAATTGAAATCCCAATAACCAACATCATTCCTCCCAGGTTGCCTCCGATTTTGATCGGGTTCAGAAAGGGGAGGGGATATTCGAAAAAGAGGGTTGACAAGATAGCAAAAAGTGTAACTGCCAGCAGCAGTACGAATCCCCAGAATACTAAAAAATGAGCGGTATACCTGAAACGGTTGGTGCTGCACTTGCGAAAATGCCGGTGTGTCAGGATCTCTTTTAAAACCTGCCAGCTGTTTTTCCATAGCCTTCCCGATGAAACGGGAAGGTCAGATCGTTGTTTCATCTCCCTGAGAAACTGCACGATCCCTGAAATAAAGAATCCATAAAATAGAAGTACAAAGAAGAAGAAGGAAACATTCAACCAGAGGTGAGGAAAAAAAATCGAATAATTGACCGGGCCCTCCGGCATTTTGATGCTCCCGGTTAATGCAATGATCCCTGTAATGATCAGGGCAGGAAGTAAGATGACCAGCGGAAGGTATTTCGGTGAATGGAGCCACTTACCAAGAAACCGGGGGCGGGCATAATGCAGATAATGGTAGCTGCGCAGGGAGGCAATGACATCTCCGGGCCGTACATCCCTCGGACAGGTTACCGTGCAGTCACCACACTGATGGCATAACCAGATATCCGGATCTCCCAGGATCTTCTCCCGTAACCCCCAGCTTGCCCAGATCATCTCTTTCCTCGGAAATGGCTTATCTTCCGGAGAAAGCTCACAAACGGCACTGCAGGAACCACACTGCATGCAGGTGGAAATAGCCGAGTTGCAATCCCTCCTGAGATACTCGATCAGACTTGTATCAGGCTCGATAAACTGCATCTTTTTATTCACTTCGTTCATCTCATTCTTAGTAATTCCTGGTAATTTGTTCACCACCTTCGGTGGTTCACGTAATTCATGGTAATTCATTGTTTTCCCCTTATTCACCGAATTACTATCGAATTACCATTGTCCGAAGGACTCCTTGGGAGAATTACATTTCAAATCCCTTTAAACGGATTCGGCCCCATGGTTTCTATTTCCTCCAGGAAACCGTTTACAATATCCGGTATCCGGTAATATTCATTGATCTCTAAAAATTCTGTACGTATCCTTTCCGGTTCGAGCATCATGGTCTTCAGCGTCTCCCGGATATTTTCGCCCCGTGTTTCAACCAGTTCACTCCCATGAATATAGTGGCATTGATAATTTTCTCCCGGTTTGCATCCGACCAGAAGGATCCCGTCAAATCCTTTTGACAGGGCGTCGGAAATCCAAACAGGATTTACTGAGCCGATGCAACGGACTGGGATGATCCGCAGAAATGCACTGTATTCAAGCCGCTGTATTCCAGCCATATCGAATGCAGGATATGCATCGTTTTCGCAGACAAAAGCAAGCACCCTTGGTTTTTCTTCGAATTCATCGGGTACTTCAATGGTTTTGATCATCGAGGAAATGGCATGGATGGAAAAGTCCTGGAAATTGATGATTCGTTCGGGGCATGAACCTACACAGATACCGCATCGCCGGCAGCGGCTCGGATTGGGCAGGGGTGTTCCTTTTTCTGTTTCATCATAGGAACCAAAAGGACACTCTTCCGTACATCGTTTACAATCGGTACAGCGCTGCATAAACAATTCAGGGTAACTGCAGTCTCCAGAGCGGGGATGAACCGATTTTCCTTGCCTGGTCAATTCGGCACATTGTATGGCCTTCATCGCAGCACCGGCAGCATCTTCCATACACATGGGGATAAATCCCGGAGTACGCAGATTTCCGGCAGCATAGATTCCTGTACGTCTGGTTTCATAAGGAAAACAGATAAAATGGGAGTCGGGGAAATCATATTTTAATCCAGGCAGCCCTTTTCCGAGCCGGTAGGTCAGGTTCAGATCCTCCGCATCGTTCGGTACCATTCCCGTCGCAAGAACCACCAGATCGACGTTTACACAAAAGATGTCATCAATCAATGATTCTTTAACTTCAACTACCAATTCATTTTTTGAGCCGAAAACACCGGATACCACTCCTTTCGTCAGAAAGATGGCTTCATCTTTCTGAACCTCTTTATAAAAATACTCTATTGTCCCATACGCGCGGATATCCCGGTATATTATAAATACCTGTGAATCGGGATTCATATCCCTGAAATATTTTGCCTGTTTAAGCGAGGTGCCGCAACAATAGGTGGAACAATAGGGGAGGTGATTCCTGTCGCGGGAACCGGCACACTGGATAAACAGAACACGCTGTACTGGCTTTTTATCGGATGGCCTTAGAATTGTTGATCCGTCAACCATCTCTTCCAGTTCGTGGCTGGTTATCACATTGGGATTTTTCCCATAGGCATATTCCTTCAATCGAGTGGCATCGTATGGTTTCCAACCGGTTGCCATGATGATGCTCGCAGCTTTGATCTGTTTCTTTGTCCCGTTTTTAGATAACAAAATATCGAACTCTCCCGGCTGGCCCGATATGCTCTGAATCGTAGTCGATCTGAATATTTCTATTCCCTGTTCGCTTTCGGTCTCGCTGATCATCTGATGAACGATTGGTTCTGCTAGTTGATCATAGGGTGCCTGAGCAGGAATCTGTTTATAAAGTAATGCGGCTTTCCCACCCAGCTTTTCTTCTCTTTCCACAAGGTACACACGGTAACCGGCTTTGGCGCTTTCAATGGCTGCTGACATGCCCGTTATCCCCCCACCCAAGACAAGGATGTCTGTGGTAAGGTCGGGTTTTATCTCAGGATCAGGTATCCCTGTTGTTTTTGCCCTGGCAATCCCCATCCTCATCGAATCTTCAGCAAGCATCTGGGTATCCTCATCTCCGGAAGAATGGCACCATACTACCTGTTCTCTGAGGTTTACCCTTTCCGTATGAATGGATTCAAAAAACAGCTCTTTCCGCTTAACCCTGGGTGAACAGGCGCCAATGACCAGCTTATCCAGTTTATTCGCTGCTATGGCATCTGAAATTTCTTTGCGGAAGCCGGCATGACAAAGGAAGGAATGTACTTCTGAAAGAACAACCTGCTCCTCTCTGGAACAGATTTCCCGCAGGGAATCAATATCCAGCCTGTCACCGATCGAACAACCGGTACATATAAAAACGCCTATCCTGTTTACATTCTGGTTCACTGTGTGAACAATTCAATTACGATCAAACTACGATCGAATTACTATTGAGTTACAACTGAGTTACTATCGTACTACTTTCCGTTTCGTCTTCACCACCGATTGTATTGCCTTCAAGGCTGTTCCGGTAGCATCTTTTACCGACATGGACACATCCATCGGATTTCTGCAACACCCGGCTGCATAAAAACCGGGGATCAGGTGCTTCTGAGAAACAAAACCTGATTCATCAAAAATCACTTCCTTCAATTCAACCGGATTCGGTTGAATACCAAGGGCAAGAACAACCAGGTCTGCCTGTGTTGTCTCCTTCTTCCCCGACATGATGTTTTCGGCTTCAAGAATCAAATGTTCTCCATTCTCAGATTGCTTTATTCCTGCAATTTTTCCTTTGATTAGTTCAATACACGGGTGGCTCTCTACCGTGTTCAGGAAATCTTCATTTCTTCCCATGACACGGAGGTCGATATAAAAGATACTGATCGTTGCTTCCGGATATTTTTCTGCAAGAAAAAGTGCCTGTTTCATCGATGCTGAGCAACAGATACCCGAGCAGTAGGGAAGGTGGTTTTCGTCCCTTGATCCTGCACATTGAACGAAAGCAATATTCGCGGGTGTTTTTCCATTCGAGGGTCTGACAACCTTGCCATGGAACGCCCCGTTTGGTGCAGCCATTCTCTCCAGCATCATGCTGGTTATCACATCGGGAAAAACGCCAAATTTCAGGTCGGTCAGTTTCGCTGCATCGTATAATTTCCAGCCCGTTGCAATAACAATGGCACTGGTGTGGACGGTTATTTGATTGGATTTCTCAGTCAGATCGATCGCCTGGTATGTACAGGCATCAACACATTTCCCGCATTCCTCCTTCAGGCATACAACGGGATCAATGGTAAAGCGTGAAGGAAACGCCAGGTCATGGGGGAGGTATATCGCTTTGGTCTGGCTTAACCCCAGGTTGAATGGATCGGATCTTTCAACCGGGCAAACCAGTGTACATTCGCCACAGCAGGTGCAATTCTCATTCACATGGGTTGGTAACGTTTCGAGTGTCACCTGAAAATCTCCTTCACAACCTTCAACTGTTTTGACTATGGAGGAGGTCTGCAGATCAATGTTTGGATTTTCACGGATTCGCCGGAAATTGATTTCCAGTCCGCAATACGGAGGGCAAAGTTTTGGAAAATACTGGTTCATTCCAGCCACCTGTCCTCCAACAAAGGCTTCTTTTTCAACAAGCAGCACGCTGAATCCCGTTTCAGCAGCCTCAAGCGATGCCGTTATGCCACTGATCCCGCCTCCTATAACCAGAATGTCATACCTGTCCCTCATCGTTTCCTTGATCAGATAAAATAGTTGCCTTCATTCAAATTTCAAATCCCATAATAAGCATGTTATTGAATCATTACTATTTGTAATTTGATTATTATTTGTGATTTGATCATTGTAATTTGTTATTTTAATCATAATCAAAATGACATTTTCGCATCACATTGACAACTTCTAAACCAGGTCGATTACCTTCCTCTTCATCATTTCCCACTCATCCGATTCAGGATTCCAGCGGCAATTTGTAAAGCAATGCCATTTTTCATCCATTGCCGGGAAATCGGTCCGAAAGTAATATCCGGGCCACCGGGTTTCTTCGCGAAACAATATGGTATGGATGTGTGATTCTGCCTGCCACAGGCGGTGGATATTTTCCCAGCACCGCATCAGTTCATGACTGTCTTCTGCTGCAAGTTTTTCCACATCCTCTTTCATGAATTGCAGGAATTCAAGCCCTTTTTCAAGCAGGGGGCGTGAGGTTCTGAACAGGGTTGATACACCTCCGGCATACTCATCCATGATCTTTTGAAGCCTGAACATGAACATTTGTGGTCTGATGTAGTGGGGATTGACATTGGGATCATTTGTATAGTCTTTGTGCTGGTTAAAAAGTTGGAGCGGTCTGAGTGTCTCTTCCTTGATCTCTTCCAGTTTTTCTTTCTGTGTAACCGGTATCTCCGGATTATCCACACAAAATGATATGGCAGCTTTTCCGGCAATCCTTCCTTCGGTAAACGAACCGGAGGAGAATTTATGGCTTGAGGCTCCTGATGCATCCCCTGCGGCAAATAGCCCCTGCACGGTGGTCATGTTCGGGTATCCCCACCGGTAGTCCGGAGGGGCAAGATCTTCAGGACCACTGACCCAGGCACCTGAACCGCCCGAGTGGGAACCGATAAAATAGGGTTCACAGGCGGCTATTTCTGACGGCTTTTGCTCTGGTTTGACATTGGTTGATGCCCAGAGCAATGCCTGGCTGATGGTCATATCCAGAAAATCTTCCCAGGCTTCATTTTCCAGCCTTTTCAGTGTTTTTCTTGCGGACTCTTCATCGCTCGACATACGGACAATGTTCTGGATAGCTTCTTCTGTCCGCATGTAGATCGGATGCTTGCCCTCTTCCACCTCGAGCATCATCAGGTAGTTGCGAAGGTTTGCCGGTGTGGGTTTTGCAGTCCCATAAGGCAACCAGTTCTTTAATTCATCTGCCCTGGTTTCCATATAATCTTCACCGAGGGCATTGGTTGCCCGCGATTTGAAAAGCAAAAACCAGGCACCAACCGGGCCGTATGCATCTTTGAACCGGACCGGAACAAAACGAATCTCCTGGCAGGTCATCTCAGCGCCTGCTTTCAGCGTAAAATATGCGCTCGCTCCGGAATTAAACGGAGGGTACCAGGATCGTCCCATACCCTCTCCGTCAGAACGGGGCCGGAAAACATGTACTGCTCCACCCATGGCAGCAATGACACTTTTCGCTTTAAAAACATAAAACTTGTTCTCGCGCACACTGAACCCGGTTGCACCAATGCACCGGTTCCCATCCAGCAGGGGACCGGTGATAAAAATTCGTTCGTAATAACTTCCGTTTTCTCCGAGCTCGTTCAGGGCATTTTTCGCTGCTTCGGCTACGATTGGTTTATAGGATTCACCGTTGATCATGATCTGCCACCTCCCCTCATTTACATACTTCCCCTGCTCGTCCTTCCAGATCGGCAGTCCCCATTTTTCAAACAGGTGCACCGACGAATCGACATGACGGGCAATGTTTGCCACAAGGTCGTCCCTGGCAATCCCCATGAGATCATTCTTGACATAGGTTATATAATCCTCCAGTTTGTTCCTGCCATCTTTTAATCCCAGGTACTGGTTGATGGCAGACAGCCCCATGGCAACTGCACCGCTTCGTTCCATAGCAGCCTTATCGACCAGCGTAACTTTCAGGTTGTGTTGTTTTGCCCAGTGGGAAGCTTCATATGCTGCACCACAGGCGGCCATCCCTCCTCCCAGGATGAGCAGATCGGTGTTGACTTCAACCGTTTCGAAGTGATTAGCTTTTTCCATTACTCCTTTATTTTAGCCAGGTCAGACATGCCGGTAGAGTCCGGTTCTGTGCGCAGCAACGGACTTTTTAAATCTGCAGTTCCTGTTGGGTACCCTGCATCCGGAATAGCTTTCCCCTCCTCGGTGGTCCGGATAGGAAACTTAAATCTCTGAACCTGCCCATCACGAAATTTAACCGTCCAGAGTATGTGATCCGTTCCACGCATCGGATGAACAACTGCACCCATCGGCATGAAATCGGCATATCCCCTCACTTCAATTGCCTGTGTGGGACAGATCTTTACGCAACTGTAGCACTCCCAACACATGTCCGGTGCACGGTTGTATGCTTTCCCGGTTTTTTTGTCCAGGAGCATCAGATCATTCGGGCAGATGTACTGGCAGGCAGTACGATCGAGTGCCTTGCACCCATCGCATTTCTGTGTAATTACAAAACTGGGCATAAAAAAATGGTTAACTGCCTAAAAATAACATTTCATGCCGAAAAAAGCGGATTAACTCCAGATGCAAGGGATTCAATCTTTTTTAGTTCAGCCGAGGATATGGCAACAGGTCCGCGGGCGATATTAAGAGCATTGGGAAAGAATTGAGGATCTCCCGGTGGTATGGCAGCCGTAACGCCCTGCGATAAGGTAAACCGTAATGAAAGATCCTGTATCTCCTCATCCTCGATCGGAATATACCACAATCGTTCGTAAGGTTTTTCCATACCCTGTGGGATCGGTCTGTGGGCAAGGCCTTTTAATGCCAGGATACCCATTCCCTTTTCTTTTGCCATCCGGACAACCCCGGGACCAAAATTTCCCTGGAACCAGCAGACGTAATTGATCGGGTAAAGGACGGTATCGAAATCAAACTTGCTCATGGCAAGCAATGCCGCTTCCTCGGAATGCGCAGAAAATCCGAGAAACCGCACTTTCCCTTCCTGCTTTGCTTTCAAAAACAGCTCCATGGCACCTCCCGGTCCGAACGCGGTCTCTACATCTTCAACCGAACTCAGGGCATGCAACTGGTAAAGATCAAAATGATCGGTTTTCAGGTTTTTGAGGGACTGGTGCAATTCCTTTTTAGCTCCTTCAGATTTTCTTTCGGTGGTTTTGCAGGCAAGAAAGCACTTCTCCCGGTAAGGCTCCAGCGCCGGCCCCAGCTTCTCCTCAGCATTCCCATACGTGGGTGCGACATCATAATAGTTTATCCCGGAATCATAGGATTTGGCAACCAGGTCATTGGCAAACGTTTGCTCCTGGTTATTCAACATGATACCACCGAATCCGATAATGGACAATTGTTCTCCGGTTTTTCCGAGTTCCCTGCGGGAAATTCCAACATCTTTTTTTTCTGTTTTCCCGAAAACCTTTCCAAATGGCAAAGCGGATAATGCAAGGGTGATAGAAAGTGTACGGTTAAAGAAAGCTCTTCGTTTCATTGGTTTGGGATTGTTTCTTTCTACCAATATAACCGATTCGATTAAAGATTCCAAGATATTGATCGGAATTCAGGCATTCAGGAGGTGTGTAGACTCATTTCAAATCAACAGGAATGTAAACACTCCTCAATAAAAAAATTGAAAATCATGAGTGACAAAACGAAAAATGGAGATGATGATCATCCCGGTTACCAAGAGGATCCAGAAGATAATCCGGATCCTGTTTTGCCAACATTGGTTCGTTATTATTTTCATCAAAGTACCGGATATTTTAGATGAGAATGGCTACGAAAAGTACCAGGAAGAGAAACAGGATCCCAATCACTCCCCAGCTGCTCAATTGTTCTTCGTTATTCATGACTTAAAATTTTATTCGTGATTGTCTTTCATTACTGGAGACGAATAACTCGTTGCCATATTTTTTTTTCAATGAAATTTTTTCTTCATCTTTAGGTGATTTATGAATGGAACACCTGAAATACCGCTCATCAGGATTTCCCGCTTATCCAAATCCTATTTCAAAGGGGAAGTTGAGATCCCGGCATTGCGGGATGTTACCTTTGCGGTGAACCGGGGTGAAATTTTTTCCATCGTGGGCAAATCCGGTTCCGGAAAATCAACCCTGCTGAATTTGATTGGAGGATTAGACCATGCCACTTCCGGTGAAATTATTTTTGAAGAGAGGAACCTGAGCAGGATGAAGAGGGCTGAACTTGCCCTGCACCGGAGATTCTCGGTTGGAATGATCTTTCAATCGTTCAATCTCATCCCTTCACGGACAGCCCTTGAGAATGTCAGCCTTGCCCTCACCTTCGGGGGAATACCACGAAGGTTGCGGAAAAAACGATCGATTGAATTACTGGATCAGGTCGGACTGGGAGCACGCTTAACGCATAAACCCTCCGAATTGTCGGGTGGAGAAGCCCAAAGGGTTGCCATTGCCAGGGCACTTGCAAACAATCCTAAAGTGTTGCTTGCGGATGAACCAACAGGAAATCTCGATAGCATTACCTCTGAAGAGATTATTGCACTGTTGCTGGCACTGAATCAGGAAAAAGGAATTACCATCCTGCTGGTTACCCATGATCAGGAGACTGCTGAAAAGGTCTCTAAAGCAGTCATCCGGTTGAAAGATGGAGAAATTGTTAATCGATAAACACAACTACTGAAGATGAACCTGCTGGATATGATCATCCTTGGATTTGAAAACCTCTGGCGCACAAAGCTAAGGACCACGCTTACCGTCATTGGGGTTGTTGTGGGTATCGGAGCACTGACCTCTATGATCTCCTTCGGCACGGGTATGCAGAAAAACATTACCGATGCCTTCAGGAATAACGACCTCTTTACCAGCCTGACTGTTACTTCGGAGAAAATCGATATACAGCAGATGATGAGTGGAAATTTTGAAAGGGATACCATCGTTGAAGACGCTGTCCCCCTTACCGATTCCTTGGTTCTGGCAATACAGCAGATCCCCGGGGTTGAGATTGCTTTTCCGGAAGTTACCTTTCCGGCAAAACTGCGACTCGGAAATGCAGAAACAAACACAACAGTGCAGGCTGTGCCTGCACAGTTCGGGGAATTTAAACCCTACAATGATCTTCTCGGAGGTTCATTTTTCTCCCATGATTCCGCTGCTGCCGCCGTGATTCGGTGGGAAACCCTTCGAAGAATGAAACTGGTGGCGGATGACCCGGAAAACCCGGTTACCCTTACTGCTAAGGATTCGCTGGATGGCGTAAAAATTATTGCTATTGATTCCATTGTTGGAAAAAACATCAACCTCATCTCAGCAGTAATCCATTTACCGCGAATGCCATTAAATCCAATCCGTGTGATGCAGGTTTTCGAAGAGGATCCGTTCACTGAAAAGGTCACACCACTCAGGATAACAGGGATATTAAAACGCTCCTCACCCTTTACCAGTAACATCTTCAGTGGTGGTATTCTGATACCCATGAAAACCGCTGATCAGATACCAAGGGTCAGTTTTGAAACGGTTCTTGATTTTTTAAGCAACAGCGAAAACAGGGGAAAATACCAGACCATCCATGTCAGGGTAAATGAGATAAAAGATCTGGAACCGGTCAGGATGAAACTGGTGGAGATGGGGGTGGAAGTATTCACAATCACCGATCAGTTCAAAGAGCTAAAGCGTGGATTCCTGATCATGGATACTATCCTTGGGGCAATTGGAACCATTGCCCTCTTTGTAGCCTCCCTGGGAATCATAAACACCATGATCATGTCGATCCTGGAAAGGACCAGGGATATCGGTATCATGAAAGCGATCGGTGGTGCAGAGAGCGATATTCGAAAGATCTTTTTTGTCGAGGCCGCATCCATCGGTTTCCTGGGAGCACTGTTCGGACTGATCCTGGGCTGGGGAGTAACCCGTGTAGCCAACGTCGTTGCCAATACAAAACTGATACCGCAGGGAGAAGCACCAATTGATCTTTTCTATTTCCCATTGTGGCTGATCCTTGGAGCAGTTGCCTTCTCAATGGTTGTAAGCCTTGCTGCAGGACTCTACCCTGCTATCCGGGCAGCACGCATTGATCCGGTAAAAGCCCTGAGACACGACTGATCTGGTTGCCTGTACATTATTTATGAACCAATTGAACAAGCATGATATATAGGCAATTCCAAAAAAATCGCTCCGGAGGCCGGCAGGTGCGGAACAGCCTGTTATTAAGCTGCAAGCTCCTCACCAACGGGATAATCCTGACTGACAGAGTAATAGAGAGTTGCAAAAGCACACCGGATCCACATGGCAGCAAAAATCACCCCTATTAATAGACAGATCAAACCGGCTATTACAATCGGTATGGCTAACAACCCCATGAAGAAAATGGTCCAGCCATGTCCCTTGGTCATCCGCCAGCTTGCCTTGATCGCTTCTATCGGATCAAGCTGCCTGTCAATGACCAGGTATCGCACAAAAGCCAGCCGGCAGGCTACAAAGATACCCGGTACGATCAGAAAAAATAAACCAATACTGATCAAAAAACCGGTTAGTATGTTGGCGAGAACCACGTTCAGGTAATTCTCAAATCCGCTGAACATATCCCTGATCTCCAGCTTCTCGTTTCGGACACCCTTCAAAAACGCATAGCTTGCACCATAATCAATGGGAGCCAGGAAAAGTATCGCATAGGCAAGAACAAACAGCTGGAGAAAGAATACAAAAAACATGATAGCCGGACCATGGCCATTGGTAATGGCGCCTAATCCCCCCAGCGGTGCCTGAACAAGCAGGACAATAATACTGATCAGAAAAAGCTCCAGAAAATATTTTATAAACTGCTTCCAACCATATCCATATGAATCTCCAACGGTTGACCTTGGAATGCCGTTGGATTCCTGGTTTGTTTTTACCTGTTCGCTCATAATTAAATCCTCCAAGTTTAAGTTAAAAAATGATAGTTGATGCTTGACCGGATCATTTTGATTCCGGAATCTGATGCTAAAATAGGGTAGAATTCATATCCATTTTAGCGACTTAAGTTGGATTCTTATAAAACACGACTTAAGTTGGACGATTAGGCGCATGAAAAATTCGTTATTGCAGGTGATAAGAAGAATTTTCTCTACTTTTGGGTATCAGACCCTTCCTTTGAGCAATGGAACTGATCTACATTGGCATTATAAACCTTTCACTGGCTGGTATCCTGTTTACCATCTTTCTTACCTCAATGATGAACAAAAAGTACAGGCTGCCCTTTCTCTCCAGCTACCTTTATTTTCAGATCTTTCTTGCCATATTCGGAACCTATGGCATCCTGGTTCCCGGGATCATACGCGTAGTGCTCGCTAACCAGGAGATCTCTGCCGATGACGTGGAGAAGATCAGCCATTTCTTTACCTTTCTCGGATTTCCTTTCCTGGTCCTTGCCTGGTATATGTTCTTGAGGTGTTGCCATGAACTGGTTGATACCAGCCTGTCAGCGTGCAAAACCTTCTCATACCTGGTAATCTGGTTCCTGTTTTTTACAGGATATGGGGTTGTCCTCTACTTTTTTCAGGATTTCAGCTACAGATACTTTCAGTTGATCTCCAAAGTGATCGGTATTATTATTGGAGGATTGGGATTGCTTGTTCTGGTTCATGGTACCATTACCATACTGATGTCCCTTCACGGAAAGGAGAAACCCCAAAAAAAAGCATTGTTCCGGTTTGCTGTCCTGAACCTGATCATCTTCTCCGGTGTAATCACCTTACTGCTGCTTGCCGATAAGCATCAATACATTGGAGCAGCTTTTATTTTCCTGTTTTTTACCTCGTCCGTTCTACCCGTGATATCTATCCGATTCTACCTGATCCAATCCATCCCTGTTCCCGAGAGTAAGCTGGATTGTATTGGAAATATGGAACAGTTTATCAGTGAATTTGGGATTTCGAAAAGGGAAGAAGAGATCATTCAGAAGATCTGCCTGGGGAAATCGAATCGGGAGATCAGTGAGGAGCTTTTTATTACACTTCAGACGGTGAAAGATCATGTCTACAGGATATTCCTCAAAACCGGTGTAAAAAACCGGATTCAACTCTCAAACCTGATCCGGAAACTGGAAGCCAAGCCGAACTAGGAACCAGAAACCAGAAACCAGAAACCAGGAACCAGAAACCAGGAACCCCGCCCGAACGACTGAAGTCGTTCAGTCGGGCGGGCAGGAACCAGGAACCATCCTACTCGTAACTAATCGCTTTCACAGGATTTCTCGTGGCTGCATAAATGGTTTGCACACTGACGGTTATAATGGCAAAGAAAAGGGCGATCAGGGCAGCCACGAAAAAAGCCCAGTAGGGCATGTTAACCCGGTAAGCAAAATTTTGCAACCAGCTTTTCATAACAAAATAAGCGACCGGCCAGGCAATGAGATTGGCCATCAACCCCCAGAGGATAAATTCTTTCGAGAATAACCTGACAATCTCTGGTACGGAAGCGCCCAATACTTTTCGTATGCCAATCTCTTTGGTCCGCTGCTCAGCCATGAACGATGCCAGGCCCAGCAGGCCCAGACTTGCAATAAAAATGGCAAGTATGGAGAATACACCGAAAATCTTTCCCGTCCTCTGTTCTGTCTGGTGCAGGGCATTGAAATTATCCTCCAGGAAAAAGTAGCTGAACGGCTGATTGGGCACGAGCTTCTTCCAGGTTTTTTCAGCATGTTTCAGGATCTCTTTGGTCGTTTTGTAATCGATCCGGAAAGACATATAAAATGGGAAATAGTGTTGGGGAAGGTAGATGACAAGATTCTCAATGGGATCGCGAAGGGAGTTGAAATGGAAATCCTTCACCACCCCGATGATCTCGTGTGTCGTCCGTTCATCTGCCCCTTCCGTTATCTCAACGATCTTCTTGCCTACCGGGTTTTTGAATCCGAGATCTTTAGCGGCTGTTTCATTGATGACAAACGCCATCGAATCCGATAGGAATTCCTTTGAGAAAAACCGGCCTTCCACCAGCTCATAACCGAATGTATTCAGAACTTCATAATCTCCACGTAAAAGCCTGAAATGAAACAGTTCCTCCGCAGGTGAATCTTCACGTTGAAAGATAGTTCCATTCCAACCCGACATCCCGGGGATGGCAGAAGTTACTGATCCGTTCAATGCTCCGGGATGCTTTAATATCTCCTCTTTGAATACCGTAACTTTTTCTTCCAATCCATAGGCACGGTCAATGACCAGCACATGCTCTTTCTTAAATCCCAGTTTCTTGTTCCGGATGAATTCGAGTTGTTGATATACGACAATGGTGCAAATGATGATAACAATCGAGATGGCATACTGGAAGATAACCAGGCCACTTCTGAACCACGCTTTCTTTGCCCCTGTATTAACCTCACCCCGGATAACCGTTAAAATCTTGAAGGAGGAGATCATAAAAGCGGAATAGCTCCCGGACAATAAACCTACACCAATGATCAGTAAAAGGAAGCCGGGAAGAACGTACAAGTTGCTTAAATAATGAATGGATAATTCTTTGCCCGAAAGATTATTGAACAGGGGTAGCATTAATTCAACAATGACCAGCGAAAACAGGAGAGCTACGGTTGTCAGGAAGATGGATTCAGCTAAAAACTGTATGATCAGTTTCCCTCGACTGGATCCCATTACTTTCCGCATGCCTACTTCCCTGGCTCGTATACTTGATTTTGCGGAGGTGAGGTTGGTGAAGTTTATGCAGGCTAACAGCAGGATGAAAAAGGCAATAACCGAGAAAAAATAGACGTACGTAATATCACCGATGGGCTCAACCTGATGTGTTGCTTCTGAATGCAGGTAGATCTTTGTCAGTGGATCCAGGTAATAATTCAAGCTGTTTCCGGATGCAGCCCAGTCATCAAACGTGATCCCTAAACCCTCCTGAATCTGCGGCCCCATATGCCGCTTTATAAATGCCGGCAGTTTGGCTTCAAAAGTGGCAGATGGATAACCTTCCTTGAGGACAATATAGGTATATAGATAGTCACTTAACCAGTTTTCCTCCTCACTGTGTGGCAAGGTTTTGATCGATGCAAGAACATCAAAATGAAAATGGGAATTCTCAGGAACATCCTGGGCTACACCGGTTACCATAAAATCATTCCCGTCGGCCTCATGAAGTACCTTACCGATCGGATCCTCATCACCAAAGTATTTCTTTGCAGTGGATTCTGTTAATACCATGGTATGCGGATTTGAAAGGGCTGTTTCAGGATTTCCCATGACCAGGGGAAAGGTGAACACATTAAAAAATGAGGAGTCAACGTATAGGTAACGGCTTTCAAAAAAGCTCTTCTTCTCATAGGTAATGACCGTATTTATTCCCGGTTGTATCCGCGTTGCTGCCTCCACCTCCGGGAATTCCTCCACAAGCGTCCTGGCAACAGGTGCCTGTGTGGTGCTCCCATTAAATTTCCTGTCACCGATATTCCCCTTCTGCCCGATCCGGTAGATCCGGTTTGCCTTTTCATGAAACCGGTCATAACTCAGTTCATCCCCGACAAACAGAAATATCAATATGGAACATGCCATCCCGATAGAAAGCCCGGCAATGTTGATGAAGGAAAAACCCTTGTAACGGGAGAGATTCCTCCCTGCTATTTTTAAGTAGTTCTGAAACATAAAAAAAGGTCTGTCATGAATTCCAGTTAATGATTTCAATTTACATACCAAACATTCTAAATCAATGAAATTTAGATAAATAGCATAACATCCTCCTGAATCATGGTCAATTGGTTTTGCACGAAACCGTTACAATAGGTGTGCGATTATGGACAGGTTAAAAAACAGAGCATCCCCTTCCATTCAATTGGAAATGGGGATGCCGAAAAATGGGAAATAGCCTGTTAATCAGAACTTTATTCGATGATGATCTTCCTGAACACCTCTTCCTCCTTCGTCCAAACCTTCAGGATATAGAATCCTTTGGACATTCCGGACAGGTCAAAAGTGTCATGAATCTGGTTGGTTGAGGGGTATTCACGGATCAGGATCTTTTGACCGATTCCATTGATCATTTCAAGATAAAGGTCCTGAATGCTTTCGATCTCCAGGGCAATATTCAGAAAACCACCCGTCGGATTGGGATATACCAGCAGGTTGTCATCTATTCCTTTGGTTTCCGGAACCGAGGTCAGTGAGGCAACAAACACCGAGTCCGTCGCGGTGCATCCATTCATGTCAATGATTACAAGCACATACCAACCGGTGGTTGTTGCTTCGAATGTCCGGCTCCCCTCCGCTCCATTCCATTCATAAAATGCAAAATCCGCTCCGGCATCCAGCAGATAGGGCAGGGTTGTTTTAATGGTATCATTTACTCCACCCAGATCAACCGTTGGATTGACATAATGTGATATCACACGGACCAGTGTGTCATTCGATGAATCATCATCATCCGCATAGGTTACAGAAACCCGGATGTTGTAATCACCCTTAGCAGAAAAATCATACTTTTGGGTGAAGGTATAAAGAATGAAATCGTTTGGCAGAAAATCCTTCGACAACAGGATCTGTTCTGTGGCAGGAGATCCCCCGTCGACAGTAGCGGTAACCTGGAATTGTGGATTTGAAAGGGTAACGGTCCCAACATTCCGGATGTGTATTTTCATCAGTTCCTGGTTGCCCAGATAACAGGCGCTTACCGGATTTTCCAGGCTATCGATAACGACATCCGTAATATTTTCAAAGGTTACCTGGATCTCATCCATAGCTGGGCATCCGTATGCGTTGGTTACCGTTACGGAATAGATATGATCCGGTGTCTGGTCATCGTAATCTACCGTATAGTAACGGTCGGTTGATTCATCCTGCCAGAGGTAAGAAGCATAACCGGGTCCGGCATCAAGAATCAATTCCTTCTCATAGGAGATCTGATCAGGACCCAGAGATACCGTTGGATACCCGTAAACATGAACGGTCTGGTTGATCGTGTTGTTGGTCAATACTGAATCCAGCCTGTAGAAAGCCTCAATGGTGAAGTCATACGATCCTATCGAGCTCATATTAAACGGATCACTGAAAGCAAAAAAGACGGAATCACCCGGAAATACCTTGGCTCCGGTAAATAATGTATCGTATTTGAGTGGGCCGGCATCCATCCGGTAAGTAAAAGCGATGGTGTCCTGAACCTGCACAGTATCCGATCCACTGTTCTTCAGATAAAGGTAAAGGATTTCACTGCTTGACAAGCCGCAGGAACTGACCGGGCTGTATAGCTGGTCTATCTTGATATCCGGAAATACCAGTGTGACATGAACGGAATCCGTGTTTTCACACATGGTCCCCTGCTTCACGGTTACCGAGTACCATCCGGTTGAATCAACCAGAAGTGTCCGGTTGGTTGAGCCGTCATTCCAGAGGTACGAATCATAACCGGGACCGGCATCGATGACATAGGTAAGTGATCGGATAACAACTGCCGGTCCAAGATCGATCGAGGTTACACCGTATACGGTAACACCAGTGTTAAAGGAGTCGTTGCCGGCGTTATCATCATAGGCTAATATAGTGTACGCGGTCAACGAATAGGTAGCTATTGCCGACATATCCACCGGAGTTGTAGTAAAGGTGTAAACAATAGTACTATCCGGGTAGAGGGTGCTGTCAAATACCAGTACCTCCTCAACAGCCGGATCGCTGTCCAGCTGATAACCCACGGTAAGCTGGTCACCGGCAAGCAGTGTATCTGTACCATAATTTGTTATCTCAACTTTGGGTAGAACAGCATCCTCGAGTTCACAATCGGAAACAGGATAGATAATATCACTAATCCCGGCATCAGCAATAAGACGGTATACATAAGTTGTATCGGAAAAGGTGCAAGAACCGTTATCAATGATTACCCAATATACTGCAGTAGCTATGTCGGTTACATTAAATTGTGCACTTGTTGATCCATCCTGCCACTCGTAGGTATCCCCCGGATTGCCTGTATAGGCATCCAGCACTATGGTATCCGGCCTGACCGTGTAAATTGAATAGGGCAGGTCCACAAAGGGTGTTTCAAGAATATCAAACGATTTGGAGGAACTATCGTTTGTAAAGGTTTCATTATAGAACCTGGCATCATCCGGAAGGAGCGTAAAAGCCGTGATGTTTTTTGTTCCTGAAGAACCACCGTTAAACAATTGACTGAATGAATGTTGGAATGTGGCATTTTTCAATACATTGCTTGCCAGGATGAAGGTGTCAATTACAGTGGGATCCGATTCATAATCATACCCTGCTATTATGGTATCGCCTGCCATAAGGGTATCCAATCCGAAATTTTGAATGGTCACCACTACATGATCTGCAATATCCTGAGCACAGGCTGTAACCGGGCTATTAATCGAAATGACTCCAATATCCCTGGGTGCATCATAGATCCTGATATCATCAATGCCAATCCCATCGGAAGAATTCGATTCATTGGATGCCATATGGAAACGGAATTTGACGCTCGTCTGATCCCTGAATACCAGGGGATCAAGCAGTATCCTGGCGGTTCTCCATCCGGCAATCTCATCCGTCCACCCATGATTTCCATCGAGAACAGTGATGACATCTGAGTTATACCAGTTCCAGTTCCAGGCATCTCCATCTCCCTTATTTCCAACCCGATCCCAGGTATCCCCATTGTCAAGAGAGTATTCGAGGTTAACCCCATCGATATCCTTTTCCAGGTGAGTGAAGATCTTGCATTCAAAAACGGGGAAATCGATACCGCTAAAATCGAAACCGGGACCTGTCAGGTGCGAATTTTCATTGTAATTGTAACTTCCGGTAAGGTTTGTAACCCATGCTTTTGTTCCGGATCCGGCAGTGTGAATAACTGGTCCGGCGGGTGTTCCATATGCCCATGAAGCCTCTGTACCGGTCTTTCTCCAGAAATCATTTCCACTCTCGAAATCCTGCCGGTATGGAAGGGTGTAGGTTGGATCAACATAAAGGGTAGTGGTCAGGATATTGTTTGATGACTCCTCATCCACATCCAGCAATGTCTCGATGATGACCTCGTAGGTGCCCGGTACAGAAAGGTCGACCTTATTGGTAAAATCATAGGATATTTCTCCTTCAAAAGGTATCGATCCGGGGATGGTTTCATTTACATAACTGCTTCCTCCATTGAAAGAGTACCTTACCGGGATCCCCGTGGGTGTTGCACCCGGGCCAAAATTCCCAACCTTGATGGAAACAGTTTCAGCGGAGGTGTGACCGCATCCGTTTCCGGGAGAGGAAATGAGCGTGGGACCAATGTCATATTCAACATAATTTCCTGTTATGGAAAAATTTTCAATATTCCAGCCTGAAAAATGGTTGTTGAGTGTGGTGGGACCCAGATTGATCCGGATTTTTGCATCGGATTTCCGGTATGCAGCAGGAATATTTAAGCTAAAGAAGGTCCACTGGTTATCGGTGACCAGGTTATTGTCATTGGACCAGATTTCGCTCCATGTGCTTCCGTTGTCCAGACTCAGTTCAATGGAGGCTGTATCCTGGTTTTCTACATTCAACCACCGTAAAAAATTCAGCTTTATATTGTTATAGTAAAACAGGTCAAAAGAGGGAGTGACAGCCAGGTTTACATATTTAGCAACGTTGGGTTCATAATCACCGGCAAGGAAACCCAGACCCGTAAGGTCGTTCCCGAGGATCATCGTATCTCCTGCCGCATAGAGCGGATCTTTATTCCCGATATAGATACCACCCAGTCCATGAGGCCTGTTTCGTTCAAAATCACCCGACAGCACCCATCCCTTATCCGTAGCGAAATCATCATAAAAAACCGCTTCATAAATGATCCGCTCACCGGAGGGTGATGCCTCAACCGAAGGATAAGTGGTTCCGTTTATGTCTATTTTATCCGCTTCAATGGCCAGATCTATGGTATTGAGGTGTGATGCCCCTGATTTTACGTCACAGGTGATCCAAAGGGATGTATATCCGGTGGGAAGGTTCAGGTTCAGGCCGGAAAAGAGGGCTTTACCGGAAGAGAAAGATGCCGAATCATAAAGCGCTGAAGCGTAAAAATCCTTGCTTGAATGGTTAAAAAATAGTTTTGCCCCGTTCGTTTCGATATCACCATCCGAACTGTTAAGCGATTTCACTTCCAGGGAATTTAATGTAACACTGCCTGTATTTCCTTTTACCTTGACATCAACCTGAAGAAGCGGATTGTATTTTGAGCCGCTCGCTACCGGATCCGTGCTTTCCTGGGAAATGGTTACATCATCGACAAACCGTTCCAGTTCGCCGGTTTCCACTACAGTTACATCATCAATGCATACTCCCCATCCACGCTTTGTGGTGGCTTTGAATGCGAAATAACAGGTTGGACTGAACGCCTCTTCAGGAATCAGTATCGTCTGTTCTGTCCAGGATTCCACCGCTTCGGTATACTCTGCAATCTTGTTGGCTTCAACCCAGCTGCTGTCGGGATGGGTTTTATAATAAACCCTGAGCTCGTCGTTGTGTGCCCCGAATGTAGCACTGTTCCAGGTCATCTGAGCATGCCGGAATCGTAGCTCTGTTAATACTGAAAATTCCAGGTCAATGGGTGGGGTTATAAGTATAACAGATTCATTCCCTAGACTTTCATACCAGTAGAGTGCATTGACTGTCCCGCTGTACGCATTGGTGGGTCTCCGGCTGCCCGGGATCTCGGGAAATTGCGTTCCTCCGCCGTTAACAAACTCCCAGACCCTGTTGGGGGATACCTCAAGCTCCGTTGTCCACCCGGGAGGCTTTTCATCGGGATAATCATTAAAAGTTTCGAAGAAAAGAGTGTCCTGCGCATGCAACCAGTGTGACAATATAAGTGTCAATCCTGTAATGAAGATGATTCTTTTCATGATTCAGAGGTCTAAAAAGAGGTCTAAAATATGCGTCCTTATACGAAGGAAAGTGGTTTTTGTTTCAAATAAGTTATGTCAATTTGATGAATTAAACTGTGAGTGAGCCCAATGGCTAAAATCTATGGATAAATTTGAATTTTAACTGAACCAAATTCAAATATGTCCGTATAAACAACCATATTTGTTCATCTGATGAAGATCCTGACCAGACATAAATTACTCCTGCTGTTCCTGTTTGGATTGCACTCGTTCACCGGTTTTTCCCAGACCGATGTTGAGTTCTGGTTTGTCGCTCCTGAGATAACCGAAAGTCATGGTATCTTTCCCGGGGGTGAACCCATGTATTTCCGGGTATCAGCCATGGATTTACCCAGCACAGTAAGAATCTATCAACCGGCACGACCGGCCGGGCTCGATACAACATTCTTTGTCCCGGCAAACAGTACGGTAACCATTGATGTCACTCCTTTCGTAAATGACCTTGAGAACGATATCTATGATACTCCCCTGAACAAGGGAGTACACATCACTTCAACAAACCTGATCACGGTCTATTACGATGAGGATGAGTTTTACAACCGGGATATTTTTGCGCTGAAAGGCAGAAACGGCCTTGGGTATAACTTTTATACTCCATTTAATAACATGTGGAGGAATGGAATATACAATCCAATTTCACCCTATTCAGCTATTGATATCGTTGCCACAGAGGATAATACTCAGATCTGGATCACACCGACGGCAAACGTCAAAGGAAATCCGGTAGATCATCCTGCAGGAATCCCTTACATGATAACCCTGAACCGCGGAGAAACCTATTCCGCCCGGGCTGTCACACAACTTGCAGCCGACCATCTCGGAGGAACACACATTACATCAAACAAACCCATAGCGGTTTCCATTAAAGATGACTCGACATGGGCCCAGCCCCAGGGTTGTAAAGACCTTATCGGAGACCAGATGGTTCCTGTTCAGCGAGTCGATGGCCGTAGGATCATTGGGTATGAGTATATTGTAATGAGGGGCAAGATCAACCTGATCAATCCGACTGCAGTTCCTCCTGATCCTGTCGGAGTACCCACCGGAGAGCGGGTGTTTATCATGGCAACTCAGCCCAACACCCAGGTCTTTATCGATGGTGTCTTTTATGCAAATATTGCTTCTGCCGGCCAGCAGGTACGATACGAGCTGCGCAATAACTCCACCCATGTCATGGGTGACAAACCCATATATGTCCTGCATGTGTCCGGGTTTGGATGTGAATTTGGCGGAGCAGTACTGCCTACCATTGACGGTTGTACCGGTTCACTTGAGGTTAGTTTTACACGGTCAACGGCTGGAGGAGATAATCGGTTTTTCCTGAATTTGATGACCCTCGATGCCGCCAAGGATGCCTTTACCATGCATTACGAGGATGGCTCAACGTTTGACATCCCTCCAAGCTGGTTCGAACCGGTCGGGGCAACAGGTTTTGTCTGTTTGAAAAACAACAATAAGGAATTTGCCAATGCTACAGGAGGTGGTGTTCCTCAGAACCAGGTGGTGAAAATTACAAACTCGGCAAGCGTTTTTCATCTTGGTTTGATAGAGGGTGGACCAACATCCGGGTGTAAATATGGCTATTTCTCAGATTACGCTGAATCCAGGGGAGAGGCACTGGTGGTGGAATCGGGATCGCAATCTATCGGAAGATGCTTCGGCGATACTGTACAACTCAGGGCATCCGGGGGACTGACCTATACCTGGTCACCTTCCGATTACCTCAACGATCCCTTTATTGCCAATCCCATTGCAGCACCTCCACCGGGTGTATATAACTATACCGTTACCATTACCAGACCCTGTTTCCCGGATACTACGTTTACCATCATCGTGGGAATCTCCGATGAGATTGAAGCCTACTTTGAAATGGATAAGTGGTACCTCTGTGCTCCGGATGCGGTTACCATCACTAATGAATCGTTTGGTGTTGATGTGTCGGATACATTAAATGTCCAGTGGGATTTTGACCTTGATGATCCGTTTAATGGCTATGTTTACGATACCAATGCCGTCTTTCAACATACCTTTACAAACACCTCCGATACCATTCAACGAACAACAATACAACTGGTGGTCTGGAATACGGATGGATGCATCAGTCAGTTCCAGAGAGATCTTATGGTAAGGCCTGAAATAAACGCGGGCTTCATGCCCGATGTGGTGGATGGCTGCCAGCCGGTAACCGTGAATTTTACCAATACCTCCACCGGGAATACCGACCGCTATAAATGGGATTTTGGCGATGGGAATTCTTCCAATGATATAGAACCTTCCCACACCTATTTCAACATAGGGATGGCAGACAGTATATACCACGTGGAGATGGTTGCCATATCCCCATTCTACTGTTCCGATACAGTTGAAACGGATATATCCGTCTATCCCTACCTCGAAGCCGACTTTCGTGTTGATACGGTGAGGGGCTGTAGCCCTTTTACCCTGGGAATTGATAATAACGCTGCAGGGTATATCGAGGAATACGAGTGGGACCTGGGAGATGGCAACTTTTCCAACACCTCAGCACCCACCTTTACACATACGTACATAAATGCTACTGCTGCACCTCAGCAATTGACGGTTCAACTGGTGGTAAAGAACAATACCCATGGTTGTACTGATACACTCAGGAGGGTGATCACCGTGTACCCTGAAGTAACCTCCGCTTTTTCTGTCGATAATGCGATCGGATGCCATGCCCTGGAGGTAAACTTCACCAATTTGTCCTCCGCAACAGCAACCATGTTCGAATGGGATTTCGGAGATGGTGGCTCGTCAGGAGAGACGGATCCGGTTCACCTGTTTGAAAACATGACGGTAAATAATGTCGATTACGATGTCCGGCTGGTGAGTACAACGCCCAACCTATGCCGGGATACATCCTACCAGACAATCCGGGTCCACCCGTTTATTGAGGCAGACTTTACCGTCAATGAATTCCAGGGATGTGCACCCTTTGACATAAAAGTGAACAATGCATCATCCGGTGCCATTACAAGGTATGAATGGTCATGGGGAGACGGAACACCGGGCTCAGCTTCCAGCGCTCCTGTATTGACACACACCTACCACAATGTCAGCCCCGTACCGGCGGTTTATCCCCTGCAACTTGTCGTTGAGAATGCCGATGGCTGTACCGATACGCTGATCCGTGATATTACGGTTTACCCGGTCGTTATATCCCAGTTTACACAGGATGCAACGGAGGGATGTAATCCCCTGGGTGTGCAGTTTACCAATCAATCGAATGCCTATGCAACTTCCTTTGTCTGGGAGTTTGGCGACGGAGGATCCTCAAACGAACAGGATCCCTACCACCTCTTCGAAAACCTTAACCTGGTGAACGAAACCTATACCACCACACTGATTGCCTATTCCGATCACAATTGTACCGATACATCAGAAATTGATATTACCGTTTATAATTACGTGGAAGCTGACTTTACCTTTGATGTTAGCGCAAATTGTACACCATTTGACGTTACCTTTATTAATGCCTCACTCGGCGCAGTAGAACACTACTGGGATTTCGGAGATGGTGACGACACAACGGTGTTCAACACCAACCCGGTGATACACCAATATACCAATCCATCTCCTACCAATCCCGTTACCTATGAAGTGGTGTTAACCGTCTGGAATGCGGATAACTGCATGTCGGAACTGAGACGGAATGTCGTGGTGTACCCCGAAGTGATTGCAAACTTCTCTGCCAGTGTCCTGTCGGGCTGCCACCCCTTAACCGTTGATTTTACAAACAATTCCACCGGTGCGCTGAGCTATAACTGGGAATTCGGCAACGGTCAGTCCTCCGATACCCTTAATCCAACAATGACCTTTGACAACTTCAGCCTGAATGATACAACCTTTATGGTTCAACTGGTAGCTGTAAACAGCCAGTCCTGTACCGATACCTTTGTCGTTCCCATCCTGGTCCATCCTTTCGTTGAAGCAGATTTTACCATTGAATACACGTCACAATGTACACCGTTCGATGTTACAATATATAACTCCTCCATCAACGGGCAGCAATACGACTGGACTTTCGATGGTGTACCTTATAGCACCGTGAGTACTGCTCCCATAAACCAGCAGTTCATTAACAACAGCTATACGAATTCCCAGACCTTTACAATCGATCTCCTGGTAACCAGCCCCCAGGGTTGTACCTCCACCCTTTCAAGAAACGTCAGTGTGTTCCATCAGGTTGAGGCCAGCTATACCAGCATTACTGAGGGATGTAACCCATTGAAGGTGGACTTTTCCAATACGTCTCAGGGAGGCGTGGAATACAACTGGGAATTCGGTGATAACGGTTCTTCCGTTGTTGAATCACCCAGCCATACCTATTCCAACCTGAGCAATGTGGATAGTGTGTACGATGTAAAACTGCTCGCTACATCCGAAGATCTTTGCCGTGACTCCGTTTCAGGGCAAATCACCGTCTTTGCTTCCCCAAAGGCAAGTTTTGTGGCAGATAATACCGTTGACTGCCCCCCACTGGATCTGACCATTGAGAATAATTCAACAGCAGGAGATATCTACACCTGGGATTACGGGGATGGATCACCAATCTACATAACCAACATACTGGATACAGTTATCCATACCTATGATAATACCATGGATGATATGGTGACCTACACGCTGAAACTGACTGCGGAAACGGTACACGGATGCATCGATTCCATATCCCAGAACATTAACGTCTATCCCAGCATCGTGGTTGACTTTGAACGAGATTCTGCAGGCTGCAGCCCCTATTTCTCTTCGTTTACAAACAACTCACTGCGGGCTTCTGCCTTTGCATGGGATTTCGGGGATGGAATTTCCAGTATGTTAACACAACCGTCCCATACATTCTTCAATGACGATGTGGTGGATGTTACCTTCGATGTAACCCTGGTGGGTACATCGAAATACGGTTGTATCGATTCAATCACCAAAACGGTGACTGTATACCCCTCTCCAGTAGCTGAATTCAATACAATACCGGTGTATCAGTATTTCCCGGATGTTACCGTAACCGTTGATAATGAAACCAATGCGGGCTCATGGAATTATTACTGGCAATTCGGAGACGGTAACACTTCCATGCTTCAGGAACCGGGTAGCCATGATTACCCGACCTGGGGAGAATATACCATTTCTCTGAACGCATCCAGTGCACATTGTGCCGACTCCATTGAGCACAACATACGGATCTTTCCTCCCCTGCCAATCTCCGATTTTGTCCCGGATATCAGTGCAGGATGCGAGCCTTTAACGGTATCATTCACCAATAATTCCGATTATGGGAATGAATACTACTGGGATTTTGCTGACGGAAATACCTCTACCGAATTTGAACCGACACATACGTTTACCGATCCAGGTGCCTACCAGGTAATGCTCAGGGTAACCGGAGAGGGAGGAGTTGATTATTCATTTATGCCGGTGGTGGTCTATACCAAACCGAATGTTAATTTTATTGTGGAACCGGATCTGGTAATGCTACCGGACCAGCCCATAAAACTCTATAACCTCACGGAGTACGGTGACCATTATCTCTGGGACTTTGGCGATGGTGGAACCTCCACTGAGAGGGAACTTTCTTACCAGTATACAGAAGTGGGGACCTACGATATCACCCTGACAGCCTGGACGATCCACGATTGCATGGATACACTTATCATGCCGGATGCAGTGACCGTTGAGGGTGAGGGATACATCTATTTTCCGAATGCATTCTTTCCGAACCAGGATGAGTCAAGTGGTGGACACTATTCTCCTACCTCCGTGGCGAATGATATATTCCATCCGCTCTACAAAGGTGTGGATATATACAACCTGAAAATTTTTACCCGCTGGGGAGAATTCCTCTTTGAAAGCAATGATGTTACGATCGGATGGGATGGGTACTACAATGGAGAAGTATGCAAACAGGATGTTTATGTATTTAAGGCAGTTGGTAAATTCTATAACGGGAAACCATTCTATGTTGCCGGCGACGTCACACTGCTCCTGAGAAGATAACTGCCTGACTACGGAAGTTGCCAGAAGCGAAAGATCCCATGGTGAAACCCTTCCATTGCCTGTTGAAATCCTACGCATCGTATCATTTTTCCGGTAGAAAAGCGTATTTTTAGCCGTTCGATCGAATCCTTTCAATTCTGGAGAATAACTGTGATCGATGAGCAAACCTGTATAACCGGAATGTGACCACTCAATGAAGAAGCTTTTTCTGGTGAATGCCAGTACTGAAAAATACCCTTACCCTGTTCCTCCCATTGGATTGTGCCTCCTGGCTTCAATCCTCCGGAAAGATTTCCAAATCAGGTTATTCGACGGGATAGCCGATGAAGGGAAAGACCTGTCCGATGAAGTGGCAGCATTCAGGCCGGATTACATTGGTGTCAGTATCCGGAATATCGACGATATGGTAATTGGCAAACTCAATTATTATGTCGATCAGATCTTCCGGGATTTTATTCTTCCCCTGCGCAACTACCCTGAGGCTCCCCTTATCCTTGGCGGAAGTGGATTCAGCATTTTCCCGGATGAACTGATGAACCGGTTTGAAGCCGACTACGGGATCGTTGGTGAAGCGGAGCAGTCATTTCCCAGGCTGCTGGAAAAACTGGAGAACAGTATGGATGTTACCACTATCCCGGGAGTGCTGACAGGAGGAGTTGAACGGAGCCGGTATGCCCTTACAGTACCTGATTTTGACCTGGATAACCTCCCTTTTTCCGAAATCGACAGCCACATTGATTTTTTACCCTACCGAACAAGGGGAGTTTATTCCATCCAGACCAAACGGGGATGTAATCACAAATGCATCTATTGTACCTACCCTATGATCGAGGGCAGGCAGTACCGGTTCAGGAACGTGAAGGATATTGTGGAAGAGATCAGCCAGGCTTTGCAGCGAATGGGTGAAGTGACTTTTGAATTTGTTGATTCTACATTCAACGACCCTCCCGGCTGGGCAGAATCAATTTGCCGGGAGATCATCCGGCGGAAGATAAAAACGAAATTCAGAACCATGGGCATCAACCCGGCACATACAAGCAGTAAGCTTTTCAGGCTGATGATCAAGGCAGGTTTTTCACAGATCGATTGTACCCCGGATTCGGCATCGCAAAAAATGCTGGTTAACCTGGGAAAGAATTTTACGATCGAACAGCTTAAGAACACAGCTTCCCTTCTACGTGAGATAGAGCTGCCAGCCATGTGGTTCTTTACCTTCGGGGGGCCCGGTGAAACCGAAAAAACAATGGAAGAAACCTTCCGGTTTATCGATGAATGGATCAGTAAGAAGGATATGGTCCACATGACAACAGGCCTGCGAATCTACCCGGGAACCCCGCTATACAACATTGCGCTGCAGGAAAAACAGGTAAGGAAAGAGGATCCGTTGCTGGAACCCCGGTTTTATATATCCGGTGCACTGGGAAAAGAAAAAATGGACCGGATCATCTCCAGGGCGGTGAAGTCTCGTCCAAACTGGATCCCTGCAGAGGAATCAACCCCTTCAAAAAAAATGCTTGAAGAAGCCATGCGGATAAGGAGAAAAGAACAGTTGACAGAACCGATGTTCCGAACACTGATCCGCCTGCGAAAACAGGGATTTAACGGGTAACTAAAAACGTCAAACGATGTTCGGTCACGATGCCCGTTTTGGTATTTGTTATTCGCCTTTCGGCTTTTAACACGTTACCGATTACCGAACTTCGATACGGGCCCTGTGAAATAGTTTTTTTCGATCTGATTAAGCATAAATATTTCAAGATTATTTCACAGGGCGGGCTTCGTAACCGATAACCGAAAAACGTTATTTTTACATCCCACACTATTTCTTAAGTTCGTCATTAAAGGTGATAATTTACTATCTTGCACTACCATGAGAAACAAATCCATCCAAAGAACAATCGTTGCTTGGGTTCTCTTTCTTTTTCTGCTGCTGCCAACCAGTGCTCAGCAATACCAGTTTGACCGGTATGAAGCCATTGCAGGGGTGGGTACTACAACCATCTTCGGCGATATCGGAGGATTATCCACCCGTGCAGCACTCTCTGCCGGATTACGATACACCATTCAATATCGCATCAGCGTTAAGGGAAGCCTGAACCTGGGTTGGGGATATGGCACGGATAAAGGATCCGATAATGAAAACAGGGGATATACATACAATACCTTTCTGATCGAACCATCGGTCCAGGCAGAATATCATTTCTATCGCACCAGGGGAACAGGTTATAACCGCAAAGGATACAGGCTCGAAGTTCCACGTTTCGGTATCTATGGATTCGTAGGTTTCGGAGCAGTTTACTTCGAACCCATTCCAGGAGGAAACCTGGAGGAAGACTTTGAAGATGACTTCCGGAATGTTGCCATTGCATTTCCTGTTGGAATAGGAATACAGGTGGGAATAGCCAGGAAATTGATGATCGGGATTGAACTGGGAGGACGGTATGTACGCACCGATTATATTGACGGATATACATCGGATAATTCAAAATCGCTCGATGTTTACTATCTTGTGCTGCTGAATGCAGCCTACCGTTTCCATTCCTTCTCATTTAAAAGGGGATTTGAATAATGAAGGAAGAACTGATCGATACCCTCTGCAGGGGAGAGATCTCTGCTGAAGAGCTGGAATCGTTGATGGATCTCATCGATAAATACGACTTTCGCCGCATTATCAAACGGATTTTTGACATCAACGAGGGTGATGTGATCAATCACTCATCGGCAGACAGGGGACTGGCAGGTTTCCTGAACCGTTCAGGCAAGCGATTGAAAAACCGGAAATTTAACCGGATGAAGAAAAAGAAATCTTTTCGGACCGGGAGAAAAATTATCCTGGCTGAAGGCGATTCCTGGTTCGAATACCCCTGGTTCATCAGGGATTTGGTCGACTGGCTGCTGAAACTAACCCCTTACCCGGTGTACAGCCTTGCCTTCGGTGGCGACTGGGTTGCAAACATACTCTATGAAGGAGAATATATCGATGAGTTGAGCCTCTACCAGCCCGAAGTATTCCTGATCAGTGGAGGCGGAAACGACATTGTCGGTGAACAACGCCTGGCAAAACTGGTGCACAAACGTTCACAGGTGAATGCAACACGTTTACCGGAAGACGAAACCCTGATCGGGAGATTGATGCAGGATGGGTATACGGATGTTCAGGCAAAGCGGATCGCAATTGGAAGGAAATTCATGAACAAGGATTTTACAGCACTGATAAACCTTTTCCGCATCATGTATTCCCTGGTTTTCCGGGGAATAGAGCTGTCCGGGAAATTCCCGGATATGAAGATCATCACCCAGGGGTATGACTTTGCCATTCCTTCCTGCAACAGGAATCCCTTTGTTTTTCCGATACGCCTGTTGATGGGAAATGGCAAATGGCTCTATTACCCTTTGTTGTTAAAAGGAATAACAGAGAAGGAAGAGCAGCGAAGTGTTGTTGCCGCACTCATCCATGAGTTCAATGAGATGCTGATCGGGGTGGGGAAGGGGAGAAAACAGGTATACCATATCGATTCCCGGGGTGCCCTGGAGGACCACGAATGGGCAGATGAACTGCATCCGAACGGCAAAGCCTTTAAAAGAATCACCCGTGCCTTCCTGGAATGCATCGAATCAACAGATCCGGGGAAAAAAGTATTTTTGGTCCGGGAAATGTACCGGTGAGTTTGATTTTACGAAATGAACATGATACTGAGTATAATACTATTGTCCTTTTTAAGATTTGGATTACCTGCTAATCATGAATACTTTTAAATAATACAATGCCATTATGAAAAAGATATTTGTTTATCTGTTACCAGTTATTATCTGTCAGATCATGTTTCCTGCAGCACAGGCTCAGGTAACATCTGTCGATAAAGCACTCCGTGGAGTGGATAAATACATTGAGAACGCCATGCAGGAATGGGAGGTTCCCGGGCTTGCAGTGGCTGTTGTAAAAGATTCTTCTGTTGTCTGGATGAAAGGATTTGGATACCGGGATGTGGAGAAGAAGCTGACGGTAACCGGGGAAACCCTCTTTGCCATCGGATCCTGCACAAAAGCGTTCACATCCGTTGCAGTCGGGCAACTTGTGGATGAGGATAAAGTGGATCTGGATGAACCGGTCATCACATACATTCCAACCTTTAAAATGTATGATGATTACGTTACCAACCACATGACCCCCACCGACCTGATGTGCCACCGCTCGGGTTTACCAAGGCATGATTTTGTCTGGTATGGTAAGGACCTGTCACGAAAAGAACTGTTTGACAGACTTCAGTACCTGGAACCGTCAAGAGGGTTCAGGTCTGCGTACCAGTACCAGAACCTGATGTTCATGACTGCCGGCATTCTTGTCGAGGAAGTTTCCGGGATGAAATGGGAAACGTTTGTAAAAGAGAGGATCTTCAATCCGCTGGAGATGAACAAATCGAATTTCTCCGTGAACGATATGCAGAAAGCAGATAATTTTTCTTACCCCTATTCGAAAAAGGATGAGAAAATTATACGGGTACCCTTCCGGAATATCGATGCCATTGGCCCGGCAGGCAATATTAATTCAAGCGTTCTGGAGATGAGCAACTGGATCATCATGCATTTGAACGATGGGAAATTTAATGGAAAAGAAATCGTTTCAAAAAGCTTTTTGAAACAGGCACATGCGCCGCAAATGGTCTCTTCCCAAACCATGTCAGACGAGGTTTTCTTCTCAAGCTACGGATTTGGATGGGTTATCACCTCATACCGCGGACATTACCGGTGCGAGCACGGTGGAGGGATTGACGGCTTCATCTCAGACGTGAGTCTCTACCCAGGGGATGGCATAGGCGTTGTTGTGCTGACCAATTTTGATGGCGCTGCAATCACGGGTGTGGTCCGGAATTATATTGTGGACCGGTTGCTTGGACTGGAAGAGATAGACTGGCAGGAGAAACAGTTCGGACCGGTGAGGGAAGCAAGAGAAAAAGGTGAAGAACCGGAAGTGGAGGATGTCAGCCGGCTGAAAAATACAAAACCATCTTTTCCCCTCGAGGAGTATACCGGCAGCTACACGCACCCGGCATACGGGACCGTGACCATATCCCTGCCGGACAGCCAGCTGATAGCTGCATTACCCCCTTTTGAAATGAAGCTGAACCATTATCACCTGGATATCTTTGAGGGTGAAGACCCGAATATCGGGAAACAAAAAATAAAATTTCATTACAACGTCCAGGGAGAAGTCGATCAGTTAACCATGGAACTGGAAACGGGCGTATCGGATATCGAATTCGTCAAGGAACCTCACGTTAAAGAACTGGAAAAAGAAGAACTGGAGAAGTATACCGGTGATTATGATTTTGGAGGGGCAATCATTAAAATATACATAACCGGCGAAAAAACCCTGAATGCATTCATCGAGGGACAACCTGAATACGAACTGATCCCGGTAAAAGAACATGTATTTGCGCTGAAAGGACTCGACGGATTCCGGATCATTTTCAATGTAAATGAAAAAGGGGAAGCCACTGAACTGATCTCCGAACAACCCAACGGATCCTTTAAAGCGAAAAGAAAATAAGAACATGAGTCCTTACACTTCAACATTCGTTATTTCTTGTTCGATATTCGATATTTAAAAGATCCAGGATTAAGATTTACTAATATTGTTTCTTCTCAAACCTGAGGTTCCTCACCCGGCTTCCCGACAGGAGAAAACCGGTGATCTCACCACCCTCCCGCTGGAATTCCAGCTTCTGGAACCACCAGGCATTGCCACGAAATCCATCTTTCCTGATCCGTGTGAGCGTAATTGGCTCATGCCTCCTGTGCAAGGCAACCAGGGTATCGTTCTGGACAGTAAGATCGTAAAAGGTCCCAAGCTCTTCACTGTAATACCTTCCTTCAAAAGCCTCAAGGCCTTCTGAAAGTTCAGTCACACTGGCAACCCTTTTCCCGGTCACCGTAAGCTCCGCGAATTCAATTGTCAGGATTACCTCTCTTTCATCATTCTCATTGAAAACGGCATAGGCATCCTCTTTTTCAATATTGAACCTGCTTTCACTCAGTGCCCTGAGCACGTTTTTCCTTCCATTCCAGCCCTGCTCCAACCATAAATGATCATCCTGCATGAAGATTTTTGCATAAATATCATATGGCTGCAGCTCATAAAATCCTTCATATTTTTTCAGCGTTTCCGGATCAACGGTAATAAAATCCTCTTCATCGGGTTTTTCAGTTGGCTCTGTCTCTTCAACCGGATCCATCTGCTGCTCAAGAAACACGGCTGCAATTTCCCTGGATAAAACGGACGGATTAGCATAAGCAGCGTTTTGCAAAACAACGACTCCCAATCTTTGATCCGGGAACCGTCCGGCATAGGAGCGGAAACCGGCATCCCCGCCGCTGTGCCCGATCAATAGCAATCCCCGGTATCTTCCATGACTGAGCCCCAGGGAATAGCCAATGGTATCGCCACTGTTCAGGATGCCCCGTTCATGAATTTTCTCAAGCAGCTCCTCACCACCCAGGTTCCCTGCCTCCAGGTTGATAAGCCACTTGCCCAGGTCTTCAGCCGTAGTAAACAGGCTGGTTGCACCGCAATTGGCATAGCTCAGCACACTCTTTTTGTAGGTGCTGTCTTCCGAAAGGTAATAGGAGTATGCCCGGTTCTTTACAACCATCTGGTGATCATCATGAAAATGGGTGTTGGTCATTTCCAGCGGTATAAATATCCTTTCTTTGCAGAATTCAGGAAATGACTGACCCGACACTTTTGCCACGATTTCAGCAAGCAGCGTGAAGCCGCTGTTGCAATAGAGGTACTCGGCACCCGGTTCAAAGTTCAGATCCTGCTGGTGTTCCAGCATCCGGATGATCTGTGATTTGGTGATCACATCATCCAGCCGCCAGCCTGCCATGGCGAGCAGCTCCCACTGATCCCGCATACCACTGGTATGCGTCGCCAGGTGACGGATGGTAATGGTTTGATCAAATGCAGGAATGTTTGGCAGGTACTTTCGGATGTCATCGTCAAGCGAAAGCTTCCCTTCCTGTTCAAGGAGCAGGATGGCAAAGGCCGTGAACTGTTTCGATACCGAAGCGACATGAAACGGTGTTTCCCGGGCTACAGGGATCTCATATTCCAGGTTGGCAAGACCCTGTTCCGTGGTGTAATAAATCGTTCCATCCCTGACAATGGCAACAGCACAACCCGGACCATCTTCCGGCACCTGTGCGGCGATTAAACTGTCAACTTCTGCCTGGTAATCCTCTTTCCTTTTATCCGGGGAAAGACAGGATGATAAAACAATCAGGCTAACGAATAGTGAAATTTTTGAGGTAGAGCCCATCTTTTTTATGTGTTATTTTTGAACTAAGTGGAGAATAATCTGTTTATTCAGGGAAAGATAATAAATTCGTAGCTTTTAGAATAACAAAACAACAGCAGTATTAAATTTTAATCTAATTTTTAACAAGGCCATCGGCCTTGGATAATTGTAGCAATATGAAAGAAAAAACAGTCCTGGTCACCGGAGCCAATTCAGGGATCGGTAAAGTCACTGCCCTCGCCCTTGCCCGGATGGGAGCTCATGTTGTAATGCTTTGCAGAAACAGGGAGAGGGGAGAAGCAGCCCAAAATGAGATCATCCGTGAAAGCAACAATGAGAAGGTGGACCTGATGACCTGTGATCTCTCCAGCATGGATTCGGTACATACTTTTGCCAATGATTTTCTTCTTCGGTACAATCGGCTGGATGTCCTGGTGAACAATGCCGGGGGCTATTTTGATAGAAGAATTGTGACTCCGGATGGCTATGAGTACACATTCGTCGCGAACCATCTCGGTCATTTCCTGCTTACGAATCGTCTGATTGATCTGATCAGGCACAAGGCTCCGGCACGGATCATCAACGTCAGCTCCAATGCACATCAGACAGGGCACATCCGTTTCAATGACCTGATGGGGGAGAAACGGTACATTGGCTGGATGGCATACAGCCAGGCAAAACTGGCAAATATTCTTTTTACTTACGAGCTGGACAGGCGACTGAAGGGAACCGGGGTTACGGTAAATGCCCTGCATCCGGGATTTGTCAATACAAATTTCGCGAACAATACATACTCCTTCATCAGGCCGATGGTCAGGCTGGCACAATGCTTCGCACGCAGCCCGGAAAAAGGCGCTGAGACTTCAATATACCTCGCCTCGTCACCTGAGGCGGAAGGCATCAGTGGAAAATACTTTTTTAATAAAAAAGAGCGAAGATCCAACCGGGAATCCTATGATGAGGATATTGCCAGGCGGCTCTGGGATCTGAGCGAAGACCTGGTGAATACCATCTGAATCAGGTATTGGCGGATTAGAATCGAAGAAAAACCGCCGAAACTACCATTCCCTGTTGATGGGAAATACTCGCATTCGACGGAAGGATCAGGTGCTGAAAAGAACTCCTGTGGCCCCTGATCCATGATACACCTTCCCATTCAACATAGATTGCAGTCGGACAATTTATTGCCGCGCTAGAACTGTCTCAACTCCAATTCCGATGGAGTTGAAACTTTATTCTAACCTTTTGAATAAAATTTCTGTTCTGATTAGGGGAACCGATTCAGGGCTGGAGTTACCTGAGGTACCGTATATGCAACCTGGGACGCAATTCCGGATCGGGATGATCGCTGGATGCAAAATAGAGTCCGCGGATACCCTCCTCTGTTTCCAGAAACATAATGAAACCGTAACTGCTTTCCCAGTTATCGATCATGTCCTGTACGAACAGTGTTACGTCAATTTCCGGGTAATCCTGTTCCGGCTCCGAGCTGCTGTTGATGATTACCCGGTTGGTGATCACGCTCGCAGGCTGGTTGTTCCAGGTGACGGTTGCTTCATCCCACGTCGAGGTAATTCGTTGCAAGAAGGCTGTATTGGGTCCGGTAGCCACACTGTGCACCGAATCAGACCCTTCCGCATACCAGAGGGATAAAGTTGCCATCAGTATCTCTGAACCGGCAGGTATCTTCGACAGGTCAAAATCAAAAAGAGCCCGCTGGATGAACGGTGGTCCCTGGGCTGTGGTTACATTGGCAGCCAGTTCAATTTCGCCACCGTAATTCTGATCCGGATCACTGCTCCGGATAATGGCATCTTTACCGACCTGACCATCTGGTTGAACGATCAGAACCTTGAGGTTCTTTTCATCATCACTACCACACTGGGTGATGAGAAATGCCAGTAACAGCAACAGGGTGGAACGAATGTTTCTTTTCATGGATGGGTGGTTTTACCGGATAATAACTTTTCCCCTGTGATACCAGTCCTCTCCGCGAATCACGATAATGTAGATCCCTTTTGCCAGGTGTTGCAGGTTCAGTTCTTCAATACCGTCTGACACCAGCTCTTTTTGAGCGACCAGGATTCCCACGGAAGTGAATACCTCGATACGGCAGGGGGAGGCATCCGTGCTTTTGGATTTGATGTATACTATTCCGCTGGTGGGGTTTGGATAGATCTCTGACTTTTTTGTACCCGGCAGATCAGAAAGTGCTGATAACAGTAAAAAATGGACGCCGAAGGTGCGGTTTTTGGTGACAGGTATATGAATCTCAGGCTGGTGGGAGAAGATCATGCCGTTCTCCATCCAGGAAATGAAATCATACCCCTGTCCTGGGGTTGCAATGAGTGTGGCTGTTTCACCGTACCGGTAACTGCCTCCTCCCGTTATCGTTCCTCCTGCAAATGGCATGGGATAACCGGTAATCTCATATATCCGGGCTTCAAAATTGGCAACGAGAATCCGGTCTGCAGTAACGGTAAACTGGTAATCCGGATCTGCTGAAACTACCGTTCCGCTCTCCGTCCAGTTCAGGAAATCGAATCCCTCCGATGAGATGGCTGAAATAAATGCCGTTTCACCGTACGTGTATGTTCCTGCTCCACTGATTGTTCCCCCGTTTCCAGGCTGTATGAAAGTGTTAATTGTAAAATTGAGCAGTTCAAAATGGGCTGTCAGTGACCGGTCTTCAGAAGCGGCGAAACTATAGGTTGCTTTACTCGAAACAACTTCTCCTTCTTCGGTCCAGTGAACGAATTCATAACCAGGCGCAGGTGTCGCGACCAGGTTTACCCATCTTCCGGCATAATACTCCCCGCTTCCCGTTATTGTTCCCCCTTCCGGTGGATCAGCAACAGCGGATACCTCAAACGATTCCATCCCGACATAAAAGGATATCGTTTCATCCGCAGCGGTAACGGAACTGATTCTCAGTCCGCCTGCCGTGTTATCATGCAGGAAGCAGTTGGGATCGGTCATGTCGTTGATCACTGTTCTTCCAACAGTGGATGAAAAATGGGCATTGCCCAGTATCCCGTTTTTGGCAACCGTCCCCCCCGGCCGGTAAATATATACTTCATCGAAAACGTACAGGTTATCGAAATTTGCATTCCCGCGAAAATCAGAGTTTATACGGTATACCAGCAACCCGTCTCCGGGAAGGGTCCCTTCGAAATCGCCGGTTCTTTGGCGGTATTCCACCACAAAGAATTCGTTCGATGAGAAGGGAGAGGGTATTTTGTAGCAGTTACCGGTGGAAGAAGTCAGCGGATTCAGGGTGTAGGTTCCCGGTTCGGTAATGACCGGGATCGAAGTGATCCAGGTCGAATCCGAATATTTGAATTTCATCCAGGCTCCCATGTGACCGCTTCCCTGTTCCATGATATCCCAGGTTCCCACAGGATCCAGGTTCAGCCCGCCGTCGTCGTAATGGTAGAGATCGGGGGCACTCAGCGTATGAAACATCTCATGACACAGGGTTTTGACTCTCACCTGGTTCTCGGGCTGAAAGGTGTAATCCCACACACGCTTATCGTTTATGAAGACCGGGTAGGTATAGAGCGCCCAGCGGTGAGCCCACAAAAGTTCAGCCCATCCGTCCGATTGCCCTTTTATCATAAAACAGACATTGTCAACATACCCGTCGTCATCCATGTCAGTGTTCAGCCCGGCCGGGACCGGGTCATTCTCATTGATCCAGTTTATGGCATCCACCAGCAACTGGTGTTCCCGCAGGCGTGACTCCGTCTCGGTCTGATAACCGATCGGGTTGGTTGTTGCATCGTATGGCTGGAAATAACCCCTCGGATGGGAATCTTCGTATGACGCATTGGTTGTTTCCGGTTCGCTGCAGGCAGGGTAGTGCGTGCTCTCAATGGTAAGCTGATCATAGGAAACCTCCTGGAAATAGGTTTTCAGGGAAAGATCCTTCACCTTGTTCAGCTTGTCGTCGTACTCTGTCCGGGTGGTCTCGATTTCACCCTCCCCGGAAAAGCGGATGTAGATCACCAGGTTGTTGATCGTGCCGGCATGGGGCGCCTTGACAGCTTCTCCCTTAACCGGTATCTCAAGCCGCTTCCGCCGTTTCAGGTATTCATCCCTGGATATTTTTACCCACTTTTCCAGCCCGGTGGTTGCAGGCGATACGCTGTTCACACGGTATGGCGAGCTGGTGATCTCTTCCCCGTCCCTGGTGGCATAATACCAGTACCCGTCATCACCCCGGATGATGGAATACCCTTCGGCGTCGTGTATCCAGTTGAAAAACTCATCCCCTGAAACATAACAGGTTATTTCCGTACCATCCGGCTGGGTGATCGTGTGGGGTAGAAAGGAAAAGGGCGCCCCTGCCAGGGTCAGGGAGAGAGAGAATAAAACCAGGTATAAAACAAATTTCCTCATCCGCAGATTCAAACGTTCACCCGCACAAAGATAAAAGTTATATGTTATGCCAAGAGCATCCCTTCGGGAAAAGTTAAATGTTAAAAGTTAAAAGTTAAATGTACGATGGTTTGACCATCGAATGACCATTGTCCGACAATCGAGTTACCATCGAGTTACTATTGAATTTCAATTGAGTTACTTCTCCCAGTCTCAAAGTCTCATAGTCTCTCCTTTACCGAGCAACGAGAACCAAGTCGAAGATCATGACTTTGCCATGCAAACGTCATGATCGGAGACCCTGACTGAGCGAAGCGAACGTCAGGGGACCGAGCAACTTTTTTTAAACTCACCACTCACCTCTCACAACTCACTGCTTTCTTTTCCCTGCCGCCTTCTGCCTGCTGCCGTCCCACTCTTTTCCTTCACCCTTCATCCTTCTCCATGCCCTGTTAACTTATAACTTATAACTTATAACTTGTCTTCATTCCTCCCAACCGGCACCTCAATCTCTTCGCCCCAGACATATTTCCCGAACCACTGCCAGTTGTGCCACATGGCTGCCAGCTGTTCTTTCGGTTTGGAGATCCCGTGCCCGAAACCTTTGTAAATGATCAGTCTGGTTTCCACACCGACATCCTGCAGTCCCTGGAACAGTTCAAAGGCATTGGGAATGGGAACCCTGCGGTCAAATTCCCCGTGCTGGATCAGCGTTGGTGTCGAGGCATTGTTTATGTTGGTCATCGGCGATGTTTTCCTGTATATCTCATCGTTCTCCCAGGGTGTTGCTTTCAGGTATTGCCGGGTGAAAGGGTGGATATCGGTATTGACGTAATAGGTCACCCAGTTCGAGATCCCCGCACCGACCGAGATCGCTTTGAAGCGGTCCGTGTTGGTGGTCAGGAATGCCGAAATGTATCCCCCCTGGCTCCAACCCATGGCACCCATTTTATCGGTGTCGATCATTCCCTCCTGGTCCAGGTAATCGATCCCCGACATCACATCCCACATGTCCCCCACACCCAGGTTCTCCACGTTCAGTTTCCGGAAATCTTCTCCATAACCGGCTGACCCGCGGTAATTGGGCATCAGCACCAGCGCACCCTTATCAAGCCACTGGAGGATCGGGTAGACATAGGCTGGTACGGGGGAGGGCACCGATATTCCGGTCGGTCCGCCATGAATGTTGATCAGCAGCGGGTATTTTTTCATTGGATCGTAATCCATCGGTTTGTGAAGAATCCCTTCGATGGTGGCGCCATCCCTGCTCTTCCAGGTGATCACTTCCGACCTGGAATATTTCCAGTTGCTGATCTGACCGGTGAAATCGGTGATCTTTTTGGGCGGATTGTTCGTAAGATCCGCCAGGTAGATCTCGGTCAGGCTCTCATCATTCACTCCCATGATTGCCATTTTATCACCTGCTTTTGAAAGCGTGAACGCATAGATCCGGGCCGGCGTGGCCAGGATCGGTTTAATACTGCCCTTGTCAGGGTCCATCAGGAAAAGCGGGCGAACTGTTTGCTGGTACGCAGTGCAGTAGATCCCTTTCTTCGTCCAGGTCAGGCTCGAGAGATTCTCATCAAACCCGGTTGCCAGCTCCTTCCCGTTTGAGCCGTCAATATCGATCCGGAAATACCGGCTGTTCATGTAGAAATTGGAGGTAGCGTTGTCCACATCGCTGCTGTAAAGAATGGATCTGCTGTCGGGTGACCAGTCAAGGAATCCGTCGGCAGCCGGATTCTGAACCAGCGGCATGATCTTTTTCGTATCAACATGCAGGATCGAAATATCCGATTTTGTCCAGGAGTTGATCAGCGGATCAGGCTGGTGGTTGAAGGCGATCATCTTCCCGTCGGGTGACCATTCAAACCCGGTTATGGTAAAATCAACGCTGTCGATCAGGGGTTCCGGTTCAGGCCATTTCCGGCATAGATCCGCTTTTTTTGCAGAATCCGTTTCGTAACAGGGGAGGGGATAAAACTCCAGGAATGCCGGATCGAACCCGATAGCCCACAACCGTGTGAGGCGGTACTCCTCGTCTTCCACGGCATAGCTTCCGTACCGCTCTTTCCGGGTTTTGTCACGCTTCTCCTCTTTCTCTGTCATGGTGAAAGCGATCATTTTTCCATCGGGCGACCATTCGAAACCACCCACCCCCTCATCCGTGCGGGTTACAGGGAAGGCTTCGCCTCCATCCGCACGGATCACATGGATCTGGTTTTTATTTCCACGCTCCGAGGTAAAGGTGATCCATTTGCTGTCGGGTGACCACCGGGGACTGGAACTGCTTCCTTCCGGGTTATTGGTTAGCTGGAAGGGCGTGCCCCCGTTTTTCGAGATCCAGATCTCCGTGTCGGTGCGGTTCTCCTTCCAGTCGGTCTGGCTCACGGTAAAGACCACGTGCTTCCCGTCCGGGGAAAGGAAGGGCATGCCTGCCCTTTTAAGGGACAACACCTCTTCGAACGAAGGAACCTTGCGCTCCTCCTGGGCAAGAAGAACCAGCCCGGGGAGTGCTATGATCAGTAATAAAGCAATCGGTTTTTTCATGATAAAGGAAATTGGTTTGCGAATGAATAAAGATAATATTATAAGTTATAAGTGAAAAGTTATTAGTTATTGGTTAATGGTGAATGGTTAATGGTTTTTTGGAGACTGTTGACTGAGGACTGTAGACTGTGGACTTTCTTCTGCTCACAACTCACAACTCATCCCGAATTTCTCCAAATCTGTGATTTGGTTAGAAATTCGAGGATCCTCGAAAAAACTACGAAATCGAAGATTTCTGTTTTTTCGGGACAACTCACTTCTCATTTCACTCAGCAACAATAATCTCAATTTCCTGCGTGACCGTTT
>CAZXGG010000019.1:45176-49066 GCA_964640125.1 uncultured Rikenellaceae bacterium | reverse complement strand
GCCTGGCAGGAATTCAGAATGACGATTTTATGGACTTTTGATACACCCTCTACTTATCCAGCTCTCCCCTGAAGTGGAGCTCTTCCCGGATGGCTTCAATTCGTTTTGCGGCAACAGCAGCCAGGGAAACAACATTGCTCTCTTCTCCGGTCTCTGTTATTTCTCCGGCACCCTCCATAAACAGGGTGTAATAGTGAAGTGCTTTATGGGGATCTTCCAGGCGGTAATCATACAGGCTTGCGATCCGGAAAATCAATTCACGGTCACCCGGATTGTTTTCAAATGCCAGCAGGAAATACTTCAAGGTGTTTTCCCAGTCAGCAACGTGGTTGTAATTGTCACCGATCTTTTTGTAAATGGTTCCCAAAAACTCAAAATTAGGTTGCTGCAAGTCGATCGATATTAACAGGTACTCCGTTGATTCCCGTTTGTGATAATCTTCACTCAGGGCAAGAGCATAATAGTAACAGTTTTCTGCACTGGTGGTATCTGCGAAATAGGCTTTTTCAAGGTAATGTACTGCTTTTTCAAACTGGTCGTTCCCGAAATAGGCAAGCCCGGTGTATTTACAGACAAACAGGGAGGAGTCACCCATTTCCAGTAGCTTCATGAACCCTCCGATGGCTTCTTCGTTCTGGTGTGCAAGGACATGAGCATACGATTTTACCTTGATTATGGCAGCATCGGTAGAATCCTGCTCGAGTCCTGTAGCCAGAAGATCAATGGCTCCCTGGAAGATCCCTGTTCTGATGTAAATGTTTGCAAGGGTTGTGTACAGACCAATATCTTTCGGATTGAGTTTCAGTGCCCGGTCAAGAAACCATGCAGCAGAGGTGGGGTCATTGATCTTTTCAAAACAGATACCAAGCTGCTTGTAATAGTAAAAGTTCGTGGAGTCGAGGCTGGTAAGATACTGGTATATGGGTATGGCACGCAGGAAATCATTCTTTCTCTGGTACAGTTTACCCAACTGGATGTATCCATAATAGTTGGTGGAATCGAGCTGAATGATTGTATAATAGGTATTAATGGCATTGTTTAATGCTCCCAATGCCGACCAGGTCTCTCCAATGGCATTCAGGATGGTAATGTTTTCAGGATCCAGCCGGATTGCCCGCTCAAGCACCTCAAGGGCTTCCGGGTATTTGAGCAACCCGATGTAAGCCTGTCCCATGTTGAAATTTGCCCGGGAGCTCAACGAATCTTCAGTCAGGATCCGCTGCGCTTCCTCTATGGCTTCCGTGTATTGACGGTTCAACAAATAGAGTTCAGTTTTCTGGTGGATGTCATCTTCCTGTGATACGACCGGTCGTATCATTGAAAATGCAAAAAGCATAATAAGAATTATCCTGGCTTTCATTGCCTGTTGATTTATCGTTGTTTATTGGCAGAACAGTAAATTAGTTCAATTTGTCAGTTATGAGTGAAATGCCAGTCATATTTAACATATTACTGGAACTTGTTTTTCTATTGGAGAACGACTTTCCAAGTCGTTTGCGCTCTCCAGAGCGCTTTTTAACCTCCCGCTGACAGCGGGAGAAGCGACTCAGAGAGTCGCTCTCCATATGAAAAACTTTATATCTTCAGTAAAATATCAACCTATTATCGATAACTAGCAACTTGAGTCAATTGGTATATTTCAGTAGCTGTTCAAAAAGTTCATTACCAGAACTCGGTCTTTTTGCTTCATGTTCAACTACATTTCCTTCCTTGTCAACAATCATATATCTGGGAATTCCATAGATATCATACTTTTCAAGCTCAGACCGGAATTCATCAGTAACCATCCGTGCATGGTATCCATCCAACATATAGTTGTTTAAAGCGTTTACCCATTTATGTTCATCCTTATCTGTTGAAATGTAAAGTAAAACAATTGCATTCTTTTCTGCAAACTCATGCAGTTGAGGAGCGTATTCAAACTCCCCAATACATGGAGCGCACCAGGATGCCCAGAAATCGATATAAATCACTTTGCCTTTGTATCTTTCTATAATTTGATCAAGTGACATAATTTCCTGATATTCCTCAACAAGCATAACATCCTCACTTAGATCTTGAATGTCTGAACTCACCTCAGGAGGGTAGTACATGTAATATCGTTGCTTTAAAAAAGGCATGATGTATTCAATGCCGGGCAAATATCTGCTATCCGGATACCTTGCTATAAAGGTTTCATACCTCATTTCAACAGCCTCGAATGATTCCTTCATGGATATTTTTGTGAATTGTGAAGCAAAATATAATTCAAATAGAAATGGGTCCAAATACTTCTCAGCCAATTGAAGTTCCACAGTCCTGTCATGTATCGAAAGGGAATCATTCATCGATTCATACCAGATGTAATAGTATAAGTGTTGACTCAAATCAAAATAAAGGTTAACATATTCCTGGTTATTAGGGAATTCGTTGAACAGGTCGGATAGTAGTTCTTGAAAATCGTTCTGCATCAGATTAACCGGATAAGCAATAGCGTTGTTGTAATACTCCAATGTGTCGATTTCTTTCATTCGTGATTTTCTGAACAACACTGAGAGCATATTATCAAAGTATGAATAATTTATATGGGTTTTAATTGCATTACATCTCCTTTTATCAATTCCCTTATTCTTGCATATTGACTCAATTTTTTCTATATGCTGAGACTTATTTTTTACAAAATCTTTACTGATTGATTCAGGGATCGTATCAGAGTATAAATGTCCAATGTATTCATTCTCTGTTTCATATCTTGTATTGAAATAATTATAGAAATCCGTAATAAATTGTTGGCCTTCATCATAGTTTCCATTAATTTTCACTTGAATTGAGTCTGAAGGATCCAAAGTTACAGAATAACAATCCCCAGGTAGTATTAAAAGAAAAGCTGATTTCCCAAAATCTCTTGAATCCGGCATTATTAAAATGGAATTCAGACCAGGATTTTCAATCTCAATAACCGCATTCATGTTGGAATCAAGGCTTACAGAATTCCATCGCCAGAGAGGATATGCACCAATTCCATCTTTTGTTACATAGTAATTGATTGTATCGGCTTCAATGTTGTTAACTTCAACTTGAATTGTTGTGACATTTGTTTTTTGTACACAACTATGATAACTAAAAAGAGAAGTAATCAAAATCAGTTGAAGGATTTTACTTTTTCTTACCATTGATTGGTATAATTGCACCTGTAATGCTCTGAATATTATTTATATTCAGATGGATCGTCTGTTTTTTTATTGCCCTTTCCCTTCTGCTATGCTGATGTTTTCCATATTGGCTCTGGTTATGTTCTATTTCATGGTGATCTTAACTACACCCCCTATACCAGCATCTCCAAATTCCTTTTCGGCTTTTTCCCCCTTTAACACTTCAATGCTTTGAATATCTGATATATTCAGTAACTTGACCTCTTCCATTTTAACCTTTTCCCCATCAATCAAAAAGAGGATATCCGATCCCGGTTGAATGCCGATTACCCTGAATGACAAACCACCGGGTTTATTATCCCCACTCTTCATCGTAACATATATGACACCGTTTTTTCCTTTTTCGCCATACTTTTCAATTGCAGATTCTCCCTTTATGACCTCAACGCTTTCAATATGATCAGGATTCAAGGTCGAAAAAATATCATGACTGACAATTTTGCCATCGATCAGGTATAAGGCATCGTCACTTATTTTTGATTTGAGTCCAACAACAACCGTTTCGTCCTGAGTATTTTTCGCCAGTTTATCGGAAAGCTCAAAAATAACGGGAAATGTAAATGCTACATTGACCTTATTCCCTTTTTGCAGGCCCGGTTCCCATTCCGGGCTGCTCATCACCACCCGGAGGGCTTCTTTATCCAGCAGGGGATCTGCCCCGCGGATTACTTTAACATTGTCGACTTTCCCCTCACTGGT
>CAZXGG010000019.1:0-45076 GCA_964640125.1 uncultured Rikenellaceae bacterium | reverse complement strand
GCAGGGGATCTGCCCCGCGGATTACTTTAACATTGTCGACTTTCCCCTCACTGGTCACAACCATCTGAACATAGACCGTTCCTGAGATATTCTTTTTCTTAGCTTCATCAGGATAAACAAGGTTTTCAGCAATGTATTGCCTGAAGGTTGAGAAATCACCACCCTGGAATTTTGGCATCTCTTCCACAACAAAAAACACTTGTTCATCAGCCTTTTTTATATCGGCAGGCAGGGGCTGCTTTTCCCAGTTTGCCGGAAGAAGGAATGTGACAGGGATGGTAAAAGCGACATCCACTTTATGTTCCCGCTGAATGCCCGGTTCCCATTTCGGACTGGATTGCACAACCCGGATCGCTTCCTTTTCAAATTCAGCTATGCCCCTCTCCATTTTCACATCCCGTACATTTCCTTCTCTGTCCACAACAAAGCTGATGTAGACGGTGCAGCTGATGCCTTTTTTCAACGCTTCTTCCGGGTACACCAGGTTCTCTGTAACATAGTGATTGAAGGCATTTATATTATCCGATCCCTGGAACCTGGGCATCTGTTCAACGACATAAAATACCGGTAATCCTGTTTCGGAATCAGTCATGCTATTTTGTGTTGGTACCCTGCTTTCGTCGGGAAGAGTGAATACGATCGGGAAGGTATATCTCACCTTTACACATTTCCCACCCTGCTTGCCGGGTGTCCAGGCCGGGCTATTGGCTACTACTCTGATTGCTTCCTTGTCCAACAGGGGATCCACACTTTTTACTACCGTAACATCCTCTATCAATCCCTCTCTGTTCACCACGAACTGAACAAAGATTTTACCGGAAATGCCTTTCTCCATTGCTTCTCGGGGATACCTCAGGTTTTCACTCACGTAATCACGGAAAGCCTCTCCCTTACTCCCCCGGAACATGGGCATCTCCTCAACCAGGAAATAGACATCGGGATTGTCTGGATCCACACTGGGAATCTGTGGCTGTGATTGGCTCTCTTTTTCGCTCAGAACAAATGCAACAGGAAAGGTAAACGCGATGGACACTTTTTCCCCGTTTTTTATACCCGGCTCCCAGACCGGGCTGCCTAACACTACCCTGAGTGCTTCACTGTCCAGTAAAGGATCAACCCCGCGAATAACCTGAACTTTATCGACTTTCCCCCTTTGATTAACAACAAACTGGACGTAGACAGTACCGGTAATGTTTTTCTCCCTGGCTTCTTCAGGGTACCTGATGTTCAGGGCTAGGTATCGTCTGAATTTTTCCATATCACCACCCTGGAACTTCGGCATTGTATCCACCTTGATATAAACGGCAGTATCCTGTGGTGCATTGATGGACGGGTCAGGGAAGAGGGTAGGAGTGGTCCCAACTGAATGGTCCGGGGAATTATTGGAAAATGAGAAAAGGGCAATAACGAGCAATGCTGCCGGCAGGGCAAGAAGAATTTTATACCGGGCAACCTTTGACGATTTAAATTTTGTCATCATGACAATCCGTTTTTTAATGAGTGAACTGTTCAGGTTGTGGGCTACCCTGAAAAACTGGTTCCCAAAAACCTGGCTGAGGACCAACTCCTGGTAATTCAGGGCATTGTGACCTCCCCGAATAACCGATTCATCGGCCTGATATTCATGAACTTCCTTCAATGACCATTTGTAAAGCCATGCAACCGGATTGAACCATTGAATGATGGTCAGCAATTCGAAAACGACCAGGTCAAGAGTGTGCATGTTCCGGATGTGATTCATCTCATGGGCAATGATCTTTTCCCTGTAATCGTTTCCGGTCAGGGATCCGTTCAGAAAAATGATGTTGTAAAATGAAAAAGGGGAAAGGTTCCTGTCCATGTAAACGATTCGTAGTCCATTCTCCCTTGTGATCCCGTATCTCTTAATCAGCCATACTATCTGCCCGGTGTTGACAAGAAATTTCAACAAAAAGAATACGGCCCCAGCCAGGTAAAACCATGTGAACAGATTTCGGGGTGAATCTCCTGTTGGGACGTTGAGGGAGGAGGCAGGAGCTATGACTGCTTCATCAAGCATTGCTTCAATGGTGTAAATGGGGGCAGGTTGACGGATAGAAACTGACAGCAAAGGAATAATCATCGACAGGAAAATGGTCAACGCCAGATAGAACCGGTTCCTGGTAAAGAAGGTATCTCTTCTCAGGAATATCCAATATATCCCATAGAAAAGGCAAAGGCTTACAGCTGATTCGATCAGGTACTTCCAGAGATCATTCATCCTTGCGCTTTGTTTTGTTTTTCAATCTCTTCTTCCATTATTTTCAGGATATCTTCCATCTCATGAACCGAGAGATTTTTCTCCCGGGCAAAAAAGGAGACCATCTTTTCAAAAGAATTGGAAAAATAATTCTTGATAAAATTGTCCAGATGAGCCTTTGTGTACTCCTCCTTGCTCACCATCGGAAAATACTCGTGTGTTTTCCCGTATGCCTTGTATGATACAAATTCCTTCTTTTCCAGGATCCGGACGATCGTTGAAACCGTGTTGTAGGCAGGTTTCGGATCGGGCAACTGTTCGATGATGTCTTTGACAAATGCTTTCTCAAGATCCCACAGGATCTGCATGATCTGTTCTTCGGCTTTGGTTAGTTCTAGCATGGCTGATCTGGTTAAAAACAAATTTCATTCCATTCCGAATCAAATATACAACTAAATGTTTAGTTTTACAACTAAATTATTAGTTATTTTTAAAAAAGCCTTACAGCAATTTAAAGACCTGTCATATTTAAGGGGTTTATTTATTCACCGGGTGATTCCAATTCACCCGGTGAATGGAGATTATTGGGCCAGTTTTTTTACTCGTCAGACGAACGTTAGTCGTCTGACGAGGGTTACCGGTTTTGTTTTCGGATGAGGTTAAGGGCGGATCCGGCTTTAAACCATTCGATCTGGTTTTTGTTATAGGAATGGTTAACCGGAATTTCATTGTTGGTTCCGTCAGCATGGTGTGCAATTACAGTCAGGTTCTCTCCCGGTGTGAAGCGGGTTAAGCCGACGATATCCATCGTGTCATCCTCCCTGATCTTATCATAGTCCTCCCCGTTGGCAAAGGTAAGTGCCAGCATACCCTGTTTTTTGAGGTTTGTTTCATGTATCCGGGCGAATGACCGTACCAGGATGGCTTTGATCCCGAGGTTACGGGGTTCCATGGCGGCATGTTCGCGTGAAGAGCCTTCCCCATAGTTCTCATCACCAACCACAACGGATCCGATGCCATGCTCTTTATAATGGATTGCTGTGTCGGGCACGGGACCGTATTCTCCGGTCAGCTGGTTCTTCACCAGGTTTGTTTTTTCGTTGAAGAAATTCACGGCTCCGATCAGCATGTTTTTTGAAATGTTATCCAGGTGTCCGCGGTAACGCAACCAGGGTCCTGCCATTGAGATGTGGTCGGTAGTACATTTCCCTTTGGCTTTAAGCAGCACCTTCAGTCCTCTCAGGTCTTCTCCGTTCCATTCCGCAAACGGTTTCAACAGTTGGAGTCGCTGGGATTCGGGATTAACATTCACTTCAACTGAACTGCCTTCCTCCGCAGGAGCCAGGTATCCGTTATCTTCCACGTCAAATCCTTTCAACGGGAATTCCAATCCTTGAGGTTCATCCAGTTTTACCTCTTTTCCCTCTTCGTTGATGAGTGTATCGGTCATGGGATTAAAGGCCAGGTCACCGGCTATTGCTAAGGCAGTAACGATCTCAGGTGAGGCGACAAATGCATGAGTATTAGGATTGCCATCGTTCCGTTTTGCAAAATTCCGGTTAAAGGAGGTGATGATCGAGTTTCTCCGTTCTTTGTTGGCTTCGTGTCTTGCCCATTGCCCGATACAGGGTCCACAGGCATTTGCCAGGACGATCCCTCCGATATTCTGGAAAGTTTTCAGCAATCCATCCCGCTCGATAGTGTATCGAACCATTTCTGATCCGGGAGTAACGGTATATTCGGCTTTTGTTTTCAATTTTTTATCTACAGCCTGTTTTGCAACGGAGGCTGCCCTGCTGATATCTTCATAGGATGAATTGGTACATGATCCGATCAGTCCAACTTCCAGTTTTTGCGGGTAGTCATTTTCCCTGACAGCATCGGCAAACCGGGAAAGTGGCCACGCTTTGTCGGGTGTAAAGGGTCCATTGATGTGTGGTTCAAGTTCTGACAGGTTGATTTCAATCAGTTCATCAAAATAGGGTTCAGGATTTTGATACACTTCCGGGTCTGCTGTAAGGTAACCGGCAATCTTCAGGGCTTCATCAGCCACATCGTCTCTTCCGGTTCCACGAAGGAACTCTTCCATTTTCTTATCGAAGCCAAACAGGGAGGAGGTGGCTCCGATTTCAGCTCCCATATTACAGATGGTTCCTTTTCCTGTACACGAAATGTTCAGGGCTCCATCCCCGAAATATTCAAGAATGGAACCGGTTCCACCTTTTACGGTAAGTATACCGGCGACTTTCAGGATAACATCTTTGGCTGATGTCCACCCGCTAAGTTTGCCGGTAAGTTTGACCCCGATTATCTTTGGGAATTTCAATTCCCATGGCATATCGGCCATGACATCCACAGCATCGGCACCTCCGACTCCAATAGCAATCATTCCCAGTCCGCCTGCATTCGGGGTATGGGAATCTGTGCCGATCATCATTCCACCCGGGAAAGCATAATTTTCAAGGATCACCTGATGGATAATCCCTGCTCCCGGCTTCCAGAATCCGATACCATATTTGTTTGATACGGATGCAAGAAAATCGTACACTTCCTTATTGGTTGTTTGAGCTTCCTGAAGATCCTTCACTGCCCCCAGCTTAGCCTGGATCAGATGATCGCAATGGACCGTTGAAGGAACAGCTACCTTATCCTTACCGGCTTGCATAAACTGCAGCAGTGCCATCTGTGCCGTTGCATCCTGCATGGCGACCCGATCGGGCCGGAAATCAACGTAATCCTTTCCCCTGGTATACGGTTGGTCCGGTTTGCCTGCATTCAGGTGGGAACAGAGTATCTTTTCTGTGAGTGTCAGTGGTCTTCCTAATCGTTTCCGCATGGTGTCAACCTGTTCAGGGGATCTTGCATACACGGATCGGATCATTTCAATATCGAATGCCATCGTTTAATAATTTTTGAGTTTTTTAGAATTTCTGCAATATTAATAAAAAAAAGGCTACTGTACCAGTCCGCCTATCGATTCCACCAAACGGCGGGCTAGTTTGTCGGACAATAGAGATTTAAAGGTAAAACCTGATGTATCAGGAAAATTTCTTACTTTTATGAAGTCATTTACAGTGCAGGGAAAGGGTAGAAAGTCAATCGTGCCTGATCGCAGCCTGATTAAATATATGCCATGAAATTAAGTTTAGTTGAAGACAATTTTCGAATATCATTTTCGTCCATTAAAGCAAGTAAGGTCAGAGCTGTCCTTACCATCTGTATCATTGCCTTTGGGATCATGGCGCTGGTTGGCATCCTGACAGCGATTGATGCGATTAAACATTCAATCACCGATCAGTTTACAAGGATGGGAGCCAATTCATTTGTTATTGAATCCAGGGGCATGCATGTTCAGATCGGGGATTCTCATCACCGGACAAAAAATCATCCCTACATATCCTATCGGGAAGCTTCTGAATTTAAGGAGATCTTTAACTTTCCGGGGAAAGTTTCGATTACGGTAACTGCGACCGGAATAGCCACCGTTAAGTACAAGTCAGAAAAAACCCATCCCAATATCAGGGTAATAGGGGGTGATGAGAATTATTTAAATGTCTCCGGCCTGAATCTGGGTATCGGGAGAAATTTTACCGCCCAGGATAATGAGATGAATCGTAATTTTGTAATCATTGGCTCAGATATTGTCTCCTCAATTTTCGAAGAGGGGATTGATCCACTGAATAAAGTCATTACCATTGGAAGCGGGAAATACAAAGTCATTGGTGTCCTGGAAGCTCAGGGTGCAAGTTTTATGAGTAATGATAATATCTGCATCATACCTGTGTCCAATGTCAGGCAATATTTCTCACGGCCGAGCATGTCGCATCAGATCAATGTTATGCCTGATGATCCAAGGCTTCTCGATATTTTGGTAAGTGAGGCAGAAGGATTATTCAGGATCGTCAGGGGGTTAACCGCAAGGGATGAATCCGATTTCAACATTACCAAGAGCGATAACCTGGTAAATCTCTTAATCGAGAATATCAAATACGTTACTCTGGCTGCAACATTAATCGGTGTGATCACCCTCTTTGGAGCGGCCGTTGGTTTGATGAATATCATGCTTGTATCGGTCACGGAACGAACGCGGGAAATCGGGATCAGAAAAGCGATTGGTGCAAAACGAAATACGATCAAACAGCAATTTTTATTTGAAGCCATTTTGATCGGTCAGTTAGGGGGAGTATTTGGTATTTTCCTTGGAATATTGATCGGGAACCTGATGTCTCTGTTGATGCGATCGTCGTTTCTTATTCCCTGGCTTTGGATCTTTACCGGAGTTGTCGTCTGTTTTTTAGTTGGCCTTGCCTCCGGCTATTTCCCTGCCGAGAAAGCTGCCCGGTTGGATCCGATTGTTGCCCTGCATTATGAATGAAACGCTTGTTTATTGAATGAAACTGATAATACCTTATTTATGAAGGAATTAATTATTGAGAAGAGCTTCTCCTCACCCGAGGTTAATTTTAACCCGACAACCGGAGAGTTCAAGCTAGGAGGAAGATCGATACCCGAAAATCCGGATGATATCTATCTGAGAATGCTTGAATGGATCCACGAATATTTCAAAGATCCGTGCGATCTTACCCGGGTAGTTGCTATGCTTGAATACGTAAACAGCGGGTCATCCAAATTTTTACTGGAAATCTTCAGGGTTATGAAGCGGTATCATGACCAGGGACATGAGTGTGTAGTCGATTGGTATTATGAAGAAGAGGATGAACGAATCATGGAGTTGGGTACCCATTATGCATCAACCACCGAGCTCCCGTTCAATATGCATGTTATCCATTAAAAGAAAAAAGGCTGTATCAGAAACATGCGTTTGATACAGCCTTATTAGTAAACTTTCTATTACCGGATTTTAACCCGGTTTACAGTGAATTTTCGAATCAGGCCAACAGTTTTTCAATCAGGTCAATCACCCTGCAGGAATATCCCCACTCATTGTCATACCATGATAGTACTTTGACGGTTTTGCCATTGACCATGGTTGACAGGGCGTCAAAGATGGAGGAGTGAGGATTATGAACGACATCAACCGAAACAATCGGGTCTTCGGTATATTCCAGGATACCTTTCATTGGCCCTTCAGCAGCCTTTTTCATTGCGGCATTCACCTCCTCTTTGGTAACTTCCACTTTCAGGTTGACTACAAGGTCAACCAGTGAGCCGGTCGGTGTAGGTATCCGAATCGCCATACCATCCATTTTCCCTTTCAGGTCAGGAATGACCACACCAACAGCTTTGGCAGCACCGGTGGTTGTTGGTATCTGGGATAATGCGGCAGACCGGGCTCTTCTGAGATCGGAATGCGGGAAATCCAGCAGTCTCTGATCATTTGTATAGGCGTGGATAGTGGTCATTAAACCGTTTTCTATACCAAAGTTATCGTTCAGTACCTTTGCAATGGGAGCAAGGCAGTTGGTAGTGCAGGAAGCGTTGGAAATGCACTGGTCTTCAGGATTCAATGCCTCGTCGTTGACCCCCAGGACAATGGTGTTGTCAATGGTATCCTTCGCAGGAACGGTGAGGATCACTTTTTTTGCCCCGTTTTTCAGGTGATCGCCATACCCCCCTTTTTCACTCTCCTTTTGCCTGAAAATCCCGGTGGATTCAATAACAATGTCGGGTTTCTCTGCCCAGGGAATATTAGCCGGGTTTTTTTCTGCTGAAACCTTTATCGGTTGCCCGTTTACTATGATCCCGTTTTCATCGTAACCTACCGTCCCGTCAAACCTCCCCTGTGTGGAATCGTATTTGAGAAGGTGAGCCAGCGTTTTGTTATCGGTGAGATCGTTGATCCCGATAATTTCCAGGTTGGATCTTTCAAGGGCTATCTTGTAAACGGTCCGGCCAATCCGACCAAAACCATTTATTGCAACTTTTATCTTTGACATGGTAATACGTATTATGGGTTAGTAAATTGTAGCATAAAAATAGAGATTAATACTCAAATAGTCAAAAAATTGAATCATTAATAAAATCCTGAAAAAACTTTGTCAACTCAAGATTCAGGGCTGTTAGAATGAGTCTTCAAAAGGTTGAGCCTCTTTATCCCTGTTCTTCATTTTCGGGTCAACGACCTTCCCAAAACGATAGCTGACAAACAGGGCTAGAAAGATCTGCTGGTTATCCTCAGTAGCCATAATAGGTACTTTTTTTGGATAGGCATCGATGGTACCTCCCAATTCAATGGAATGAATAAGCCGGTCGTATTTACTGTATTCAAAAGTTATTCCGACTTTCCCATAAAGACCGGGAAGAAATTTGATTTCATCAAATCCTTTAAAGAACGAAGCCCTGCTATAGATATCCAGCGGTCCGTGGATGTTATCATTGAATTTTTCAACCTCAATCTCATAAATGTTCTGTGAAACCTGGACAAGCCGTTCGTAATAGATGGGTTTGTAAAATCCGAAGGATGGACCAAAGGAGATAAAGCGGCGTATGGAAATACCCCCCCGGTCGATCTTTCTAAACATTTCATGTTGAAACCCATAACCTCCTCTCAGGTTAAAAAAGAGATTCTTCTTCCCAAAAACAAATCCTTTGGTGTTCGGAAAGTAGGGATTCGTCGTTTTATATTCCTTGGGGTGTTTGATGTTGTTGAAGTCTACTTCGATCAGCCGTTTGTTGAGATAATTGACCCGTTTACCATACCGGTACCCTAGCCCCCAGCCGGTGGAATTAAGGAAAAGACCAAACGATTGTTCGTTCCGGTAAAAGATCCTCTGCTGCTCATCAATTTCTCCCTGCCCGGATATCCGGGGAACAACGAACAGCAATCCCACAAAAATCAATACGGTCTTTTTCATGGATAGAATAAAGCATTACTTAAGCAAAGGTACCAAAAAGCTTTTACTTAAGAAACAGCATTGGAGTGGGTATTAGCAACAGTACTAAACGATCTCTTCCGGTTGCTCAACATCAGCCTGGCTATACGCTGGACAGACCTCTCTGTTACATGAAGAGATGATGGTGCCGATGAATAGACACAGGGCTATTATGACAACTATTTTTTTCATAGGTATAATTAAGAGGTGTTTTATAACATATGGAAAAACAAATATATATTATTTCGATGGAAAAACAAACAGGTTATGATATTTAACAATAATTTATAATCAATACCCGATAGTACTAACGGTGCTAAACTTCTTTCTGGTATATTCAGATTGGCAGAAAGAATGATTGAAACTCAGGTAAAACTGCATTCACCGGATGGATTTGCTTCTCCCGGTGAATGCAGCTTGTTTTGATTTCTACGCCATTTGTTATTTAGAAAGGATCTGTTACGATCACTTACAATTCAGGGAATCTGCCCGGGGTCCAGACAATCCCGGCTCTCTCAAGTTCTGCTTCAAGGGCTTCGAGATCATTGCGGATCTGGTTCACTCTGGCATGAGCCTCAACAAACTCTTCCTGAACGATATCATAGGCATCGATTGAGGTTTGTGTCAGGTAATTGAATGATCTTGAACTCATTCCATAAACCCGGCTCATCAGGCTGGTTGGTGGATTTTCATTTCGGCTACTGATGGTACGGTCACCATTGAAGACCAGTAACACAGCATCCAGTTCCTTTTTCAGATCAGTCGCTCTGGCCATCCATTCCGGGTTTGAATCAGGAGTTGTGAATAGTACCTGTCTGATACTGGCCACACGGGTTACATACTCGTTTGTAGCAAAAAGTGTACCCTGAACTTTTGCGGAAAGTGTAGCTGCTTTTTTCTGGAATTCAACAATCTCTTTCCTGCTCTCATCGGACACCGGTATGGCTGAATTGTTCAGAGGAACCACCTTGAATTCAACCGGTCCGGCCAGTTCGGTGGTTTCCCCGCGGACATTTTTAGACAGTGAAACCTGGTAGGTTCCGGGAAGGACATGGAAACCCCCTCCGCCTCCTCCGCCATAACGTCTGCTTCCGCCTTCTCTGCCCATCGGATTAAACTCCTGGGTGTTAACAGGGCGTGGTACCTGGCAGTAGAGGTTCCAGGTTATCCGGCTAATTCCCTTTCCTGCTCTTTGTGTAAGCTGGTTAACCACATTGCCCTCCATATCTTTAATGGTAACTGTCAGGTAGGAAGGTTCCTCGTTATCTTCAGCCCTCAGTTCTTCCCAGCTGGGATAGGGAACCGGTTTCCCCGCTCTGATAAGCTCCCTTTCTTTCCTTTGCCGTTCCTGCTTCAGGGTAGATATCCCATCTTTCAGGTAGTAGGTAAAGGTTGCGCCATAGGCCGGGTTCTCAGCTGCGAAGTGGGTTGATCCCTGGCTGTCTCCCCCTCTCTTCTGCACAAACATCAAGGCATCCTTAACCGGGAAAATCGCTGCATCTTTTTTCAGGATATCCGGAGTGAAATTGCGTAGTGGTGTATAATCGTCAAGTATATAGAATCCCCTGCCGAATGTAGCGATTACCAGATCAACTTCCCTGTCCTGGGTAACAATGTGCCTGACCGGTATGGTGGGCAATCCCGATTTTAGCTGAACCCATTCCTTTCCTCCATCGATTGAGGCAAAGATTCCAAATTCGGTACCGACAAAGAGCAGGTTCTCCTTTTCTTTATCCTGTGCAATACAATGAACTGTGCCATTTTCCGGGAGGTTATTGGAGATGGATGTCCAGGTCACTCCTTTATCGGTACTCTTCAGTAGGTAGGGTTTGAAATCGTCTCTTTTGCGGTTATCGAAGGATGCATATACAACATTCGGATTATGGCGGGATGCCAGGAGATGGCTGATGTAGGTCATCTCCGGGATGCCTGGAAAGGAGGCAATTTTTCTCCAGGCTTCACCGGCATCTTCAGTTACCTGTATCAGTCCATCGTCTGTGCCGACATAGATCAGGTCCTCCTGGACAGGTGATTCATCAAGGGCAACAATGGTTCCAAAGAGGGAGGTGGAGGCATTTTTTGCCACGGCATCCACACTCCAGACTTTACCCATTACAGGCAACGTGTTCCTGTCAATCTGGCGGGTCAGATCATCACTGATCACTTTCCAGGTATCTCCCCGGTCGTCACTTCTGAACAGTTTGTTCGCGGCAAAATAGATCCTGGTATGTGAATGGGGACTAATGATAAGGGGGGCATTCCAGTTCCATTTATAGGTATATTCACCTTTTCTGGGATCAGGCTGAATACCAATGCTTTCACCGGTTTTCTTGTCGTAACGGACCAATCCACCGTGCTGGGATTCTGCATAAACGACATTGGGATCAGTCGGGTCGACCTGTGACCAGAATCCATCGCCACCATTGGTAACGAACCAGTCATCATTCACTACCCCAAGTGAACTTGTGTTCCTCGATGGTCCACCCATGCTGTTGTTGTCCTGGGTGCCTCCATAAACATTATAGAACGGATAATCGTTATCGACAGCTACACGGTAAAACTGGGTGACAGGCAGGTTGCATTTGAAGATATAGTTTTCACCATCATCAAAGGTTTCATAGATACCCCCATCTCCTCCGATCATGAAGTGCCGGGTATCATCCGGATCAATCCACAGTGCATGATCATCCACATGTCTGTTACTAAGCCCAACTCCGGTCCAGGTTCTTCCACCATCGACTGTTACCTGTGTTCGTGTTTCAACGGAATAGACCTTATCCTCATCTTTCGGATCGCAAAAGATCTCGTTGTAGTATTGAGGACTGCCCGCTACATGGGAACTCATTTTCTGCCATGTTGCACCGCGATTTATGGTACGGAAGAAACCACCGCTCTCACCGGCCGCTTCAATAATGGCATAGACATAATCCGGGTTAACCGGGGAAATAGCCAGCCCGATCGCTCCAATATCTCCACCGGGGAGACCCGATTTCAATTGTTCCCATGTTTTTCCCCCATCGGTTGTTTTGTAAATGGCCGATTCAGGACCGCCGTCGATTTTTGTAAACACATGGCGTCTCCGCTGATGAGCGGCAGCATAAATAACATTGGGATCTCTCGGGTCCATGACGATATCACTTACTCCGGTATGTTCACTGATGGTAAGTACGGCTTCCCATGTTTTTCCGCCGTTGGTGGTTTTGTACAAACCGCGCTCGCCTCCGGGTCCCCATACAGATCCTTCAGCAGCCACAAAGACGATATCGGAATTGGTTGGATCAACAATGATCTCACCAATGTGCTGCGAAGTTTTTAACCCCATGTTTTTCCAGGATCTTCCTCCATCGATCGATTTGTACACACCATCTCCATAACCGAGAGCACGCTGACTGTTGTTTTCACCAGTCCCTGCCCATACCACATAATGATTATTGGGATCAATGACAACACAGCCAATGGAATAGGATCCGTAATTATCAAAAACCGGGGACCATGTTGTGCCGTTATTCACCGTTTTCCAGATATGCCCGGATGCAACGGCGACATAATACTCACTGTGATTGTCCGGGTTAACGGCAAAATCACCGATTCTGCCCGAGGTGAATGCTGGTCCGATGCTCCTGAACCTTAACCCGGAAAAAGTAGATGAGGAGAGCGAGCTCTTTGCAGCAGGCTCCTCTTTTTTTCGTTGTGCTTCAAGTGTTGTTGAAGTAAGTAAAATTAACATGGCCAGAAGAATATTGCATGCTGCAACACTCCGGCTGTGTGAAATAATTTTCATAGTGTTTTTGATTTTAGTTTATTTTGATGACAAGATAGGAATCTTTACAGAAAGATTATATGTCAGGCAACACATGAAATGGTGCCTGACACTACCTGTAGTGAATGAAAAGGACTGTTTCAAAAGCCCTTGCAGACATGCTTCTGAAACAGCCCCTAAGCTTACATCATCTCAGTCAAACAGACCCGGTGGTACATGAACCGGATCAGTTGATCAGGATCTTTTTGAACTTCATCTGTTCTCCGTCGGTGACCCGGATAAAATACAAACCTGAAGGCATGCTTGAAATATCAACCGGTTCATCCTTGGATGAAGATACCTGGATACGATCCCTGTAAACGATCTGCCCCTGGATGTTCATGATCTCAACATCAACCAGTTTCCCTTCTTCAACACCCACTCTGAGCATGAATTTGCCGTTGTTCGGATTGGGATAAACATCTATGAACGAACCGCTCTGGATTTCTCTTATGGAAGAGGGATCATCCATAGTAGTAAAGGTGAAACTGCCCAGCACAGTAGCATTATCAAAAGCATCCTCAACGGGTGCAATGGCAACGTAATACACCTGAGCGTAAGTCAGATCGGCATCCGGTGTTATTGTGATCACCTGTTTACCCGCATCAATTGTGGCGGTAAATGCCACATCCACTCCGGCATCATCGGTTTCCTTGAAAGTGATGAGCGCGGCAACGTTTGCATCGGTAATTTCACTGTCGTCAATATTCCGGATTGCTTCATCGAATGTGATCGTAACGGATGCATCCGCTGCTACGTCCGTTGCAGCATTTTCCGGAACAGAAGTAAAGACCGGAGCTACCTGGTCGGACACGGTGGTAAAGGTCAGGCTGGAAGCTGTCGAGGCATTGTCACTGGCATCTTCAACCGCAGCAATTCCGACATAATACAGCTGTAAGAAGTCAAAACTGGCATCAGGTACTATGGTAATGACCTTCTTTTCAGCATCGATGGTTGCTGTAAATGCAACATCGGCGCCTGCATCATCGGTTTCCTTGAATGTGATGAGCGTGGCAACGTTTGCATCCGTAATTTCACTGTCATCAAGGTTCCGGATGGCTTCATTGAATGTGATGACAATGGAAGCGTCGATGGCCACATCCACATCAGTATCACCCGGAACGCTTGTAAATGTTGGTGCCGTCAGATCAACAATATCATCTGCAGATCTTGGTAAGATTTTATCACCGTATTCGTCGTGGCCGATCCCGGTAACGCCGATCGTCTCATTGAGAGTGGCGGTGTAAAGATAAATCTTATCATCCACGACAAGTTCGCCCGATCCGTCATTGATGATGAACTCTCCATATCCGGCATCAGGGTTTACCACGGCAGCACTGACTATTTTAACCAGCACCGCCTCGTATTCTTCACTGTAGGTCCCAGTAGTGATTACTGTTGCTTCAGGGAGGGGGTTCCCGGAGGTGTTGACCACCAGGTTTGATACGGTGTGCAATTCCGTTTCGCTGCTTCCCGAAGTGGTATATTCAGTAACGTCAGCATCCAGGGTGACATTATCACCAACAGCGATCAGTTCCACAGCATCGTAGTCGTAACCCATGATCCCGTTATAGGCACCCGCTCCGTCCTGCAGCCAGAAATTTCCCCCGTCAATGGCAGTTACCACTCCTGTGACCTGGACTCTTTGCCCGGCATAGTCACTTGCATCAGGTACCGTCATGGTGGATTGAATATCATATATGGTTGGTGTGGCAATGATGGTAAAGGTTGAACTTTCATCGAAAACCAGGGGATCGCTTACATCAATGACCCTGATTTTATAAAGATCACTGCCCCATGCATCCACAGGGACGGTAAGGGTTTCGCTTCCATCGGATGGGGTATTTTCGAGCTGGGTAACCCATTCTGCACCAATGGGATCCCATGCATCAATATTCACGGTGGTCACATTGGCTGAGTACCATTCTACGGTAGCCTGGTCACCGGCATAATAGGTTTCTCCACCTTCCGGTACTTCGACGTGAATTTCTTTGCCAGCTCCGTCAATGGTTGTAAAGGTGATGCTTTCGCCCGTGGTTGCATTATCCTGGATATCTTCAACCGGTGCAATAGCTACAAAGTATACCTGGTCGTTTGTCAGGCGAGCATCCGGTACAAGGGTGATTACTTTTTTTACCACATCAATGCTTGCCGTAAAAGCAACATCGGTACCGGAAATATCGGTTTCTTTAAAAACCAGTAAACTCCCGACATTGCCATCGGTAATTTCTGAGTTATCGATATTTCGGATGGCTTCGTCAAAGGTAATGGTGATCACAGTGTTTACATAAACATCAGTAGCAGCATCTTCGGGATCGAAGGTAGCCACCGGGGGATCTGTGTCTGGACCAGTCGACTCAAATGTTTGTCCTGAATTAATCGCCCCATGGGAACTTGTGGATGGTTCTGTCCAGGTAAAATCCGTATAAACCGAACCAGTGCCTGTAAGCTGCAGGCTTTGCCCAACCGGTGTAGATGATAATTCCACAAAACCAATATCTACACTTGTCGATCCCGATGCAGGTCCTGAGGTTGCTGTAAAAGAACCTTCGTAGCTCAGAAACTGAACAACAACTCCCCCATCATCGACAAGAGCAATTCCATCGGGCGCCCCGTTTTGCAGACCCACTATCGCAAACCACAAAGTTCCAAACCCTGATTGCTGGTCGGGGATGGTACCGGAAAGGTCAGTTATATAATAGGTGGTACCCCCATTCCCATTATATGGTACCAGCTGCCATCCGGTTAGATCAGTAGATGCAGGACCAGCTATTTCAACTCCTTCATCCGCATCAGTGCCATCATTATCATAATGGATCTCATTGATAAAAACCGTTTGGGATTGCCCAAAGAATGATACGAATAAGAACAAAGAACAAAAAATGAACACCTTTTGTAGTAGAATTTTTTTCATATGCATAGAGTTAAGGTTAATAAATAAGGTTTATTCAATTGGATAAACAGAGGAACTAAAGGTAATGAATGCTGAAGGAAAATGGAAGGGAACGGGGGGTATAATTTTTTCACAGGAACCGATTGTTAATAACGAATTTTGAACAGCCATAGTTTACTTCTTTGTTTTCAAACAGATAACCATACATGTTAGAAAACCGGTTGGATTACCCTTGTTGAAAAGTTACAATTTCGTAATATTGCGCTTTCAACCAAACAGAGCACAATCATGATTGACACCCTCTTATCTCACCGTTCCATTCGTCAATATAAGCCCGAACCGATTGATGATGGATTATTGGACCGGTTGCTCGAAGCCGGTATCCGGGCATCAACCACCGGGAACATGCAGGTATACAGCATGATCGTTACAAAAGATGAGGCGATCAGGAAGCAGCTCTGGGAAGCGCATTTTAAACAGGATATGGTACTGCAGGCGCCGGTACACATTACTTTTTGTGCTGATTTCAACCGGTTCAACAAATGGTGCAGGCAGCGGAAAGCCGGTCCGGGGTTCGATAACTTCCTCTCCTTCTTCACAGCAGCCATTGACTCCCTGCTGGTATCCCAGAATGTATCCCTGGCAGCCGAAGCACATGGACTGGGTATCTGCTACCTGGGAACAGCGACCTACATGGCAAACCGGTTGATCGAGATCCTCAACCTGCCGAAGGGGGTGGTCCCGGTTGCTGCGATTGTGGTGGGTTACCCCGATGAGGATCCCGGACTGACGGACCGTCTTCCCCTGGATGGTGTGGTTCATCACGAGACCTATCGCGATTATTCGGAGACAGATATTGACAGGATCTACGCTGAGAAGGAAGCATTGCCTGAGACTGCCGACCTGCTGGAGGAGAATCAGAAAGAGACCCTGGCGCAGGTCTTTACAGACAACCGCTATACAAAAAAGGACAACATCTTTTTCTCAAAACAGTTTTTGGATGTAATCAGGAAACAGGGGTTTATGAATCAGGAGGACGAATAAACGAAAATAATCAATTTTAACCAGTAAACTTTGCCCCGACAGGGGTAGAATAATGAGTAAGGGGCTGTCTCAAAAGCCAAATTTTTAGTCATCCTGAACTTGATTCAGGATCTTATACGATTGATTATTAATATGTTGAGATTCTGATCCGCCGATGGCGGACAGAATGACGATCTTTGGGACTTTTGAGACAGCCCCTTAGGATATACGAGAAGATTACAACCCTTAGGGGTTGAATTTTGCTATTTAGAGTATTAATATTCAATCCCTGCCAGCCAGCCCCTGATATTTTCTCTATTCATCCTTAACCTCAAAATCAACACCCAGCTGTTCGGCCACCTCCTTCAGCTCTTTCTGGATACCCGGCAGAATGCAGATCCCCTCCCTTTTGATCCGTACTTCCGCTTCGCGCTCGATGTCACCCGGGATCAATACTTTTTTCCCTTTTATGGGCTCTGCATTCCGGAAGGTTGTTATCCATTGGTCCATTCTTTTTTTAAACTCTCCGGAGGGCATGAACCCATCGATTCGAATGGCTCCGAAGAGGTGTCCCATTCCTTTCCCGACCTGTATTTCAGGCATGGGCATAAAGGCAAGGTTCGGGGGGATAAAGGGACCAAAATTTGCACCGGAGAGCACACCGCTGAGAATATCAACAATAGCACCCAGTGCATATCCTTTATGGCTCCCATGCTCCAGGTCGCTTCCAAGGGGCAGCATGGCACCCCCTTTGGTAAGGATATCCGGATCGGATGAAGGATTGCCCTCTTTGTCCTGTACATATCCCAGCGGGACCTCTTCTCCCTTTTTCGCCGCTACTGCCAGCTTACCCCTGGCAATGGGCGTGGTTGAAAAGTCGGCAACAAAGGGCGGTTCTTTTCCTGCCGGTATGGCAACGGTAATGGGGTTTGTGCCGAGCAGCCGGCTTACTGAATTTGCCGGTGCCACAAGGGGGTTGGCATTGGTCATGGTTATCCCGATCATATCGTAATCGAGTGCCAACATAGAATAGTAGGCTCCAATACCCAGGTGGTTTGAATTTCTTGTTGCCACCCAGGCTGTGCCCGTTTTCCGTGCCTTTGAGATCGCGATCTCCATCGAGCGTCGTGCCGAGAGCATACCAATCGCTCCGTCGGCATCTACAACCGCGGTTCCAGGACTTTCATAAACAATCCTGATGTCCGGCTTTGTATTGATCCGATGTGCTTTCCATAACTCGTAATGATCTTTGATCCGGATCATCCCGTGAGAAGGAAGGCCCCTTAATTCAGCCCTCAGAAAGACACCGGAAATGGCATCGGCATCCCCCGGGCTACACCCCATTTTTTGAAACAGCTCGGATGTGAATTTTTTCAGGTATTCGTGCGTATACATGGTTATGACTGTTGTATCAGGGTCAGTAAAAGCAAGGTGTATTCAATCAATCTCACTCTTCATGAGCCGGATCGATTTTGTCAGGAGTGTAAAAGTAGTAAAAATGCGGATGCAGTATGAAATAATCGAATAAATCAACCAGAAATGGGGCGAACAATGATTAGTTAATTATATTTGTTTGATCATTTCAAAAACAATCCATCGTTTTATGATGAACATTGAGGTGAACCAAAAAGTGGCGGCAAACCTTGGTTTGGAACCACAGGAATACAAAGAGATCCAGCAGATTCTTGGGCGGAAACCCAATTTTACAGAATTGAGTATTTATTCGGTAATGTGGTCTGAACATGCTTCATATAAAAATTCGATCAAATGGTTAAAGACATTACCGCGTAAGGGAAAGCATTTACTGGCGGAGGCTGGCAAAGAAAATGCCGGACTGGTGGACATAGGAAACGATCTTGCCTGTGCATTCAAAATAGAATCCCATAATCATCCCTGTGCTGTGGAGCCCTACCAGGGTGCAGCAACCGGAGTTGGGGGCATCAACCGGGATATTTTTACTATGGGTGCAAGGCCTATAGTCCAGCTCAATTCACTCCGGTTTGGTGACCTGTCGCTTGAACGAACTAAATACCTGTTGAAAGGCGTTGTAAAGGGTATTGGCGACTATGGAAACTCGTTTGGGGTACCTGTTGTCGCTGGCGAAGTTTATTTTGAACGGTGTTACAACAGCAATCCCCTGGTAAATGCAATGTCTGTCGGGATCATGAAAAGTGACCGCATGATTTCAGCCATTGCGAAGGGTGCCGGCAACCCCGTCTATATCGTTGGCTCTTCAACAGGAAAAGACGGTATACATGGAGCAACCTTTGCATCTGCCGATATTACAGAAGATTCTGCCAATGATATTCCCTCCATTCAGGTGGGTGATCCATTTCAGGAGAAGCTGCTGCTCGAAGCAACCCTCGAATTGAACAAGACAGGTGCTGTTATAGGGATGCAGGACATGGGAGCAGCCGGTATCATCTGTTCAACATCCGAAATGTCAGCCAAAGGAAACCATGGCATGAAGATAGACCTTGACAAAGTGCCGCTTCGTCAGCAGAATATGGAACCGTTCGAAATCCTGCTCTCCGAATCACAGGAACGAATGCTTGTGGTTGTTAAGAAAGGAAGGGAAAAAGAGGTGGAGGAGATTTTTGATAAGTGGGACTTGAATTGTGTCATCATCGGTGAGGTGATCAGGGAAGACAAACTCTATTTTTACAGGCACGGTAAACCGGTTGCTGAAGTTCCGGCAAAGAGCCTTGTCCTTGGAGGTGGAGCTCCGGTGTATGACCGGGAATACAAGGTTCCGGTATACTATAAGGAGACAAAAAAATTCTCGATTGATGATATTCCGGAACCGGAGGATATAAAGGAGGTAATGCATACCCTCCTGAGGCATCCGAATATAGCATGTAAAAAATGGGTGTATGAACAGTATGATACCATGGTCGGAACCAATAACATGAGTACTAATTTCCCCTCCGATGCCGGACTGGTAAATATAAAAGGGACACGGAGTGCTCTGGCAGTGACCGTAGATTGCAATTCACGGTATGTTATGGCGGACCCGAATATCGGTACGCAGATTGCCGTATCGGAAGCAGCCAGAAACATCGTTTGTAGCGGTGGTGTGCCCCTTGCCATTACAAATTGCCTGAATTTTGGCAATCCCTATAATCCGGAGGTCTACTGGCAGTTTGTTCAGGCTGTCAAAGGCATGGGTAAAGCATGCCGGAAATTTGAAACCCCCGTCACCGGTGGAAACGTCAGCTTTTATAACCAGGCATCAATCGATGGGAAGGTGGTACCGGTATTTCCAACACCCACTATCGGGATGCTGGGCTTGCTGAAAGAGAAAAACAACCAGATGTCGATGGCATTCAGTAATAAAGGGAACATGATCTACCTGATTGGCAGGTCACAGAATGATATTGCCTCATCCCAATACCTGGTCTCCTGTCATGGGATAGAAAAATCTCCACCTCCACATTTTGACCTGGATGTTGAATACATGGTTCAACAGGCTGTAAAAGACCTTATCCGTTTCAGCCTGGTTCGGTCAGCCCATGATGTGTCAGAAGGGGGGTTGTTTATTACCCTGGTGGAGTGTGGCATACCCAGAGGCCTTGGATTCGATATAACAACAGATGCTGAAATTCGAAGAGATGCTTTTCTTTTTGGAGAAGCGCAGGGCAGGATTGTGGTTTCTGTTGCCCCCTCCAGGGAAACCGAGTTCATCGACTATATGATAAAGACCGAAGTACCGTTTTCTGTGCTTGGCCATGTCACCCGTGGCGATTGCCGGATCGATGATGTTTCGTATGGCTTTATTTTTGACCTCATGAAGGAATACAATTCTGCCTTACAGGAGGCAGTTGAATAAGAGAAGGATTAAATCCGGATCATTTCAGTTTTTTTCGAATACCTGCAGACAGCTTGTGATAACTCCATACCCCAGCCACAATAGAATAATAAAATCGGGATTGATCAGTTACTATTGTATAATGATCGGGAAAAATTGAGAAAAAATTTTGTTGCCATATTACTTGTTTTATCTTCCGTCACTTTTGCACAAAAGCAAAAGCTAAAGAATGATCCGGCATACGATAAAAAACCGTTGCATTTCGGTTTTACCATCGGTATCAATACCATGGATTTTACGGTATATCATGCGGGGGATAAATACCCGATCGATACTGCTTTCCTCTATGCAGATGTGAGTAAGCTAAACCCCGGATTCAGTGTGGGAATTGTATCAAACCTCAAGCTCACAGAATACCTTGATCTCAGATTTCTGCCAGGTATCTCCTTCGGACAGCGGAATCTGATGTTTTATGATATGGATAGGAAACTGGAGAATGACAATCATAAACTCGAGTCTTCATTCGTTGAATTTCCGTTGCTGGTAAAATATAAATCAAAACGGCTGAATAATTGGAGGCCTTACCTGGTTGGCGGAGTAACTTATCGGATCGATCTCTCAGCCCGGAAGGAATATGATCAGGGTAAACGAGGAAAGGATGAATACGTCAGGCTGAAACGATCCGATGTGTATGGAGAGATCGGATTTGGGATCGATCTCTACCTGAAATACTTCAAGCTCAGTCCCGAATTGAAAATGGCTGTCGGATTTCGCGATATCATGGTGCATGAACCGGCAGCCGGTGAAAACAGAAAATATGCCGAATCCATTGACCGCCTTATGTCAACCCTCTGGATCCTTTCCTTTCATTTTGAATGAATCCCTACAGGCAATAAGAGAACAGATCGCATGCAAAAGGAGCTCCAACTTATTCTTTCACCAAAGAATGCTTCCCATGAAGATCTTTATAAACCGATTATTGCCAGGGAACTAAGGATCTCTCCGGAACGAATTAAAACCATCCGGATTCTTCGCAGGTCCATCGACTCCAGGAGTAAACATGTCAGGATCAATCTCCTCGTTCGTTTGTTTGTTGACGAAGAGGAGAAGACAGCTGTTGCAGCCGAACCACAATATCAGGATGTATCTGCCGGTGATGAAGTGGTCATCATTGGTTCAGGACCGGCCGGACTGTTTGCTGCTCTGCGCCTGATTGAGCTTGGAGGCAAGCCGGTGATCCTGGAGCGGGGAAAAGAGGTCTCCGAACGGAAAAAGGATATTGCCCTGATTACAAGGGAACACCGGGTAAATCCGGATTCCAATTACTGTTTCGGCGAGGGAGGAGCAGGAGCATTCTCAGATGGGAAACTCTATACCCGGTCAAAGAAAAGAGGCGATCACAGGCGAATCCTCAATACACTTCACTGGCATGGAGCCGGCGACTCAATACTATACGATGCCCATCCCCATATCGGGAGCGATAATTTGCCTGTGATCATCAGACACATCAGGGAAACCATACGGAACGCAGGAGGAGAGATCCATTTTAACACCAGGATCACCGGATTAAAAATAGAAGACAGGAAGGTTACCTGCGTAACGACAGGCAGTGGCGATAAAATAACGGGTGTGGCATTCATTCTCTCAACAGGTCACTCTGCCAGGGATATCTATTTTCACCTGGAGAAGATCGGGATACCGCTGGAAGCGAAATCCTTTGCCATGGGTGTACGTGTTGAACATCCTCAATCCCTGATTGATTCGATACAATATCATGGCATGAAACGGGATGAGTACCTTCCGCCGGCAATGTACAGCTTAACCCATCAGGCAGCAGGAAGGGGTGTTTACTCGTTCTGCATGTGCCCCGGCGGATTTATTATTCCTTCTGCTACTTCCGGCGAAGAAGTGGTGGTCAATGGCATGTCACCTTCAAAAAGAAATTCTCCCTTTGCCAATTCTGGAATTGTCGTTGAGATCAAACCGGAAGATATCAGGGAATTTGAAGCGTTCGGGGCTTTGAAAGGGTTGAAATACCAGGAGGCACTGGAAAGAAGGGCATGGATCGCCGGCGGGAAAAAGCAAACTGCACCGGCTCAGCGTTTGTCTGATTTCATTTCAGGAAAAATCTCGCGTACACTGCCTGCTTCTTCATATACACCGGGAGTGGTTCCCTCCGATCTGCACAACTGGCTTCCCGTTTCGCTGGTGGAACGGTTGAGAGCAGGATTTCTGGCTTTCGACCTGAAAATGAAAGGTTTTATTACAGATGAAGCCATCATCCTTGGAGTTGAATCAAGGACATCCTCGCCTGTACGAATACCCAGGGACACGCTTATGCTGAACCACCCCGTGATATCAAACCTTTTTCCATGCGGGGAAGGTGCGGGTTTTTCCGGAGGAATCGTCTCTTCTGCAGTCGACGGGGAGCGGGTGGCTGAAAAAGTGATGGAGATGTTTGGGGAAAAATAATTGGGCCATCCAGCTTCCTGCGAACCGTTTTAACGGATTATACCAGCCTGCCATAGTAAGCTTTCTAATCAAAACAACATGTTTTTGCTTGAACGTTAAGTGCAAAGCACCGTTGACCTGCCTGCCGTAGGCAGGAATGGTTTTGCACTTTTAAGTTGGCGTGGATTTACTCAAGATCGAGAATTATTTTAAATTAACCACACACTTCGTAATACATCTCAATGCCGTTGATTTCAGCAATATTCCCCTTTTGTTCATCCTGAGCATTTGCCTGTAACAAAAAAATACTTATATAAAAAAAGCATAATAGTTTTTTCATGATTATTTGTTTTATATTGTATTTATACCCAACGGTCTGAATAAATGCCTGTTTTAATGGCGTTTATTCTGTGTTAGCCAATTTATACGCCTTACAATTCATTTTTAAAATGATATTTATCTATTAAAACTTATCAATCAAAAGGAAGTCAAATCCGGAAAAAGATCTCTTTTTTATAAAGAACATATAAAAACCCCCACTGGACAGCTAAGCTACAAATAATTAAAACAACGACATTGTAAGGCTCCCCAATGATTTGTCCTAACCATACGAATAAAGCTGATGCAGTATATGACCAATCAATAAATTGATATGACATATATATTAGTATAGAGTTCATGCCGATTACTTTAAAAAAGAATGCCCATTTTTTATAGCCCAGAACATCTATGAAGTAGTAAAAGATTGCCATTAATATCATACTTATTCCACCACATTGCAAAGTGAATAAACTAGTCCATAGATTCTTATTAATAGGGAAGACCAGGTTCCATAGTTGGGCAATTATTATGAGAAGAATACCAATAACAGTTAATTGTATAACTGTTGCCTTTTTCTTTTCAACAAGAGTATTTATGATTAAATTGCCCACATAAATACCGAGAAGTGCAGTTGAGATAGCGGGAATAGTGGATAATATACCTTCAGGATCATGTATGCCCATATCCAATTTACCGGGTATTAACCGGGTGTCCAGGTAAGAGGCGAAATTACCTTCCATCGTCAAATTACCCATTGGATAACCCGGAGCGGAATTAAATAATAATAATAGCCAATAACCAATAAGAAGTGAGACAAACCAGATTATTTGTCCGCGTTGTCTGGAATAAAGGTATATGATGTTTGCAAATATATATGCAAGTCCGATGCGTCCCAAAACACTTGCAAAGTAATGTTCAGATATTGGGAAAATCATAAGACTATTGTTATAAACGATACCTAAGAGAATCAGAATCAAACCTCTTTTGATAACACGGAGTAATATGGATTGCTTACTTTTCCCTTTTTCTATTTGTTCCCGATTGAATAAGGAGAGGCAACCCCAGCTACAAACAGGAACAAAGGAAAAATCAGATCATAAAAAGTAAATCCGTGCCAGGTTGCGTGATTAAACTGGACATTTAGGGCATCCCAAAATGGTGTCTCTTCAATTTCTGCAAGTTTATGTATGATGTTTTCTCGACCAAGAATCCAGAACATGGCAAAACCGCGCAAAGCGTCAAGTGAATAAAGTCGTTGGTGGCTAATAGTTTGTTTCATACCTAATTTTGGCTAATGGCTGATAGCCTGTGTTATCGGTTGGATTTAAGAGTTCCTTCACTTTCCCTTGCCCTTTCTTTAACGCAGCTGTTGTGATGCGCGCTGTCTTTTGCGCGTCCTGCCAGCAGCATTGTTAGACCACACCTTGTGCGGGCGACTCGTCGCCGGCTTCAGGTTATAGCTTTCCTTGTTGCAATGTTGCCTTTACTCGCTGGTGTGTGACCAAGAAATATACAAAACCCTGATCCTTGTAACCAATACGCAATATCGCCAACTTCACATTCTTCTCGTGGATTTTCTGCATCAATATCTACTGGTATATTTGGTGCTTCATCTGTTAACAGTTTTGCTTATATTTCACCGATTTCATTAGCTCGTAATAAAATTGTTTTCATTTCTTTGTTCCTCCCCTTCCACAGCTACCAACTTGAACTTGAAAACCTGTCGAAAACCATCCGACTCACGCCAACTCAGAGATGAGACCAACGAATATGGTGATTGCCAAATAATAACATCAAAGATGTTTTAGTTTTGGTTCACTTTGTACCCTCATCTTTCTTGCTTTAGCCACCTCTATAACCCTCTGAATTTGCCAGCAGGGGAGAAAGGAACCACGAAAGCAGGATCAAACCAGTAGGCAGATCCGTCAAACGCGGGATTCTCTGTTAGATTGCGCGGGTTCTTTCCGTTGGTGTCTATAACATAAATCTCCTTATTTCCATCTCTTTCTGACATGAAGACAATTATCTCACCACAGGGAGACCATTCTGGATCCCCGTCCCACGCAGGATTGTTTGTCACTCTCCTTTGATTCTTCCCATTGGCATCCATAACATAGATTTCTCTGTTCCCATCCCGTTCAGAGTCAAAAACAATACTTTGACTGTCAGGAGACCAAGCTATTCGATAATCTTCAACGTTATTGTTTGTCAATTTGCGCAGATTACCTCCATCGGGATCCATAGTGTAGATCTCAAAGTCTCCATCCCGATCGGAGCAAAATGCGATCTGTGCTTGTTTGGGCACTTGCGCTAAAACGTTTAGCAATAGCATAACGCCACTCAATAGCATTAAACCTCCTAGCGTCCCAAACATAAGCTGTCTCATGGTAAACACCCCTTATTGATTTCTGTTTTCTGTCAGATTTCTCAGTTGATACATTTTGGATTTCCTTGGTCGAAATAGTCTCGCAATCTACACCAGGCAGGAAAGCTTGGCTTCAGGTTGATGCAGAGACTTTTTTATTCTTTGCCAGATGAGTAATAAATTCACCAATTTCTTTTTCACCCATTTCAATCGGATGTTTTTTGTTATGAAAGAATATAAACCTTTTAATCCAATTAATTTAAAACTCTTCAGTTCCTATACTATAATGCTTAACCCGATAACGTTTTGCCGGTATGAATAGTTTGGTATTTCAATGCTAATCAGTATCAGTTTACAACAAACATAATTAAAAGCGCTGACCTACGCAAACCACTGACTGCCAAATTATTTATACCGGCTGTTAGCAACTGGGCATTCTTGTCAATATTTTATTTACCAATCATTTATATTAACTTTTTTTGTCTTTTTTAATACTTACAAGCCTATCAACGAAACACAATTTATTTTGTTTTTTATGTTGGATAAAAAGCCTTGAAGGCTAAATTGGATTAGCATTTGTAAGGTTTTTGCTAAGCCTCTGGATGTGTGTTTGACTCATGGGGCTTGGCAGTGAACTTACAAATAGTGTAGGCAATCTAGCCTCTTACCAGTTTAACTGATGCTTCTAATAACTGTGGATTATATTCTAAGCCTATTTTGGTTACAGTGTAAAACTCACTCATTTAATCACCTATTTTGGTGATTACAGCATTCTTTCCCACCACATTCTAAGCTATCTAATTTACAGTCAATTACTTTTGTGTCTATCAAAAAAGTGTGAATGATGTAACTAATAAACAGAATTATGTAATGGTTTCTTTGATTTATAGCCTAACCTTTGTAAGGTGAATTTTTATTCACCACTGTATTGCCAGCTGCAACAACTAATATCCAAAGTCATGAACAAAACTGAACTAAAAGGAAACTGGAATGAACAGAAAGGTAAACTCAAAAAGAAATTTGGATTCCTTACTGAAAATGACCTAATGTTTGAAGAAGGTAAAGAAGAGGAAATGTATGGCAAACTGCAAATCAAGTTGGGCAAAACCAAAGAAGAATTGCACAAAATTATTAAAGAACTATAACGAACCAACTACATGCTACAGCAGGTCAAACTAATAGTTAGTGAATATACTATAGTTTTAACAAGAAGGTAGTTCCAAATTCACAGACAACGCATATTTGAGAACCAATAATTGCAACTTTTGGCTTATTCAAAAGTCAAACATTAAATAATAAACTAAAAAAAAATGAAAACAATCAGATTTAATGCCAAAACAAAAAAAATCTTTTTAGGTTTTTTAACAGTAATGATAATGCTACCATTTTCTTTACAAGCCCAAAAAATACCTTTCTTACAATCATCCCGTGCTCCAGCAGCAGAGGGTTATGTAAAAATAAAATCGGACCGTAATAACAATAATGTCATCAAAATTAGCATTAAGAATATGGCTGAAATAGAAAGATTGAATCCGGCTATGCAAACCTATGTCGTTTGGATGGTTACAGACAGCGAAACAACTCAAAACATAGGGCGAATAAATAGTTCAAATAGGTTAAATGTTTCTTTTAAGGCAGTATCTTCATTTCAACCCATCAAAATTTTTATTACTACCGAAGAGGATAAAAATGCTCAGGAACCAAGCTGGAATATTATTTTAACAACGGACAATTTTTGGGATAATCAATAATCATTGGGTGCAGTCAGGTGCCATAAATGATTGTGTAAGGGTAAAAACAGCTCTTTTGCAATCTTTGGTTTGAGCGGCAGTTCGTGGGATTTGTAAATGTGCTGTTTTGTGCTGTTGAGTTTCCTTTTTCTTTTGACCTTTCATTCAATCACAGCTGACGACGAACAATGCACATCATGCATTGACCGTTCAACCATCTGGAGGTGGAAAAACGAGAACGAGGATACCTAGGATCTGAATTATCCAAAATTGATCTTCTTGAACAATTCCTTGACCGACGAGAATCCGTAACAGTAATCAGGAGCTACCTCACATGTGTGAATTATGTAACTAATAACAATAATTATGTATCACATACCGGAATGAATGAACTTACCTTTGTTCCGAGAAGATTTAATTACAATCTCATCTATAATTTTCATTCACAATTAAATTCTAAAAAAAAAATGGCACATCCGGAATTTCAGGTTTCAACAGGTAAAGACGACAAGTTCTATTTTAATCTAACCGCTAAAAATGGTCAGGTTATCTTTTCAAGTCAGGGATATCACAGCAAAGAGGGTTGTAAAAATGGTATCGAAAGCGTAATAGAAAATTCTTCAGACAAGAAGCATTACGAACGTAAAGATTCCAGAAGCGGGCAGTTTTATTTTGTTCTTAAAGCGGCCAACAGCAAAGTTATTGGTAAGAGCCAAATGTACACAACGCACGATTCGGCGGAAAACGGTATTGAATCCATTAAGACCAACGCCCGGCTAGCAGAAATTAATTATCTGTAACCAACTTATTGTTCTTGCAAGGATAAACATGTGGCCTAAATCATCTTCGGCCGGGTTCAATTGGCCAACCCTGACAAGGGTTAGGTGTTTGCTGCTAATTTATGTATGATTCTGAGGTTCCGATAAACATCTATTTTTATCTTCGGAATCTTTGTCACAAATAGCTTTGGAAAAAGTTTAGGTTTCCAGGGCTATTTATCGTATTCCTGATCTAGAAGGATACCAATATGGGTCTTTTCTGCTATCGGAAAATCAGGATTTACTACTAAATTGAAAAAGTAATTATTGTCTAAATTATTGGGGGATAAACCATCATTAATTTCTGTTTTAACAATGGCTGTTGGTTCAAATTTTTTTGATTTGCTTTTCCCCTTAGCTTTTCCCGGTTTTGTGGAATTAGGTTTATGAGGATTGTTAGGATTCTTATGCCATCCCTAGTGCCGTCAATTGTCTTTATGAAGATACACCACGCATGATGTCATTAAAGTTAAGACTGACAGCAAAATAATAATGCTTATTTTTTCATTTCTTATAAATTCTATACAAGGATAACTACCATTACTATGAAAAGTATTATACAATTTCAAAAATAAGTCACATCATTCACACATTCTGAGAGTACAATGAGTCAATGCAATGAATTTATTAAAACGTAAAAGTGACTTTTAACCGGATAGGAATAAACTGCCTGCACATGTTCAGATTCCGGGGAAGCCTGCCATGCCTGGACCAATTGTCGGTTCGCATTGTTGTTTAATTATCAATAATCACCTGTGTTTGCACTCCTCGTTCGAATCCCTTTTCCGCGCGAACCGCTAAATATTTATTGATAATAGAATAAGCCCTCAATCAATTAACAATTCTTATAATTAGTCGCAACAACTAATTTGGGAAGAATCCATTTTTATATACCTTTGATTATCGGATAGTTATGAACAATGCAATATTTAAATTGCTGATAACTAGAGACTTGTAATTAAATACTTATACCGAACTCACGTTAAATTACCCATAAACCTCTCAAAAAGGAATGTCAAACAAACCTGGTAAATAATCGGTTTGATTAATGGCAGAAACCATCTAATAATGTTTAGTGACAAAATATGGAAAATTTGTCTAAATTTAATAGATTATTGAAATAAAGATTCTATGGCCAAATCAAATAAATTCGGGACTTTCGGAGGAGTTTTTACACCTTCCATTTTGACTATTCTTGGTGTGATAATGTATATGCGTTTGCCTATGATCGTGGGACAGGCAGGATTATGGGCAACCATCGGAATAATTGTTGTCGCACATATAATTTCAATCAGCACTGGACTCAGTGTTTCCTCTATTGCAACGGATAAAAGAGTAAAAGCCGGAGGCACTTATTATATTATTTCACGAAGTCTTGGACTGCCCATTGGAGGCACGCTTGGCCTTGCACTTTTTGTCGGGCTGTCATTTAGTGTCAGTCTGTATCTGATTGGTTTCGCCGAAAGTTTTTTAAGTTTCTGGGGATTTCCCGTTAATATTAATACCATTAGATTAGCAGGGAGCCTATTATTGCTAACGGTCACCATTATTACCTTTGTCAGCGCTTCACTTGCTATAAAGACACAATACCTGATCATGCTGGCGATTGTCCTTTCGCTGCTTTCCATATTATTCGGTAAACATGAGTTTGCACCGGCCGAGCCACACTTTTTCAGCAATAGTTCTACCGTACCCCTTATGGTATTATTTGGAATATATTTTCCTGCTGTCTGTGGATTTGAAGCAGGTGTATCAATGTCGGGTGATCTGAAAGATCCTAAAAAGTCAATTCCGGCCGGTACAATAGCAGCAATTGCAATTGGCTTGTTTGTTTATATATGTCTGGTATTTTTCTTAAGTTATACAGTACGGGGTGATGTCCTGGCGAATGATCCTAACGTACTTCTTAAAATTTCACGTATACCCCAATTGGTTGTGGCCGGTATCTGGGGTGCAACCTTATCTTCTGCGCTGGGAAGCATTCTGGCTGCTCCAAGGATACTTCAGGCAACTGCTCTTGATAAAATCACACCAAAATTTTTTGCAAAAGGTACTATCAAAGCCAATGAACCAAGAAATGCTTTGCTGATGACTTTCCTGATCGCTGAAGCAGGGATCATGATTGGAGATCTTAATGTAATAGCACGGATTGTTTCCATATTTTTCATTACCACCTACGGCTTCCTGAACCTCAGCGCTGCATTTGAAGCTGCCACCAGTGCTGATTTCAGGCCCTCTTTCAGGACCCCTGTCTGGGTAAGCCTGATAGGAGCAACGGCTTGTATCCTGGTGATGATCCAGCTTGATTTTATTGCTTTAATAGGGGCCGTAATTATTTTAGGCTTATTGTTTCTATTTATTAAGAGAAAACAACTCACACTCGAAGGGGGCGATGCCTGGAGCAGTGTCTGGACTTCAATAATTAAAACAGGAATAAAACGACTCAATAAAGGTCAGATACATGCCCGAAACTGGCGTCCAAATATCATCATGTTTTCAGGAGACGAAAAAGAAAGGCCCCATCTTGTTATTCTGGGAAAATCCCTTGCCGGCTCCCTGGGAATGTTAACGGGATTTGAACTCGAGGTTACGGATAAGGCTCAGTTAGTAAAACAGCCCCGCCGGTTGATCAGGGAATTAAATAAAAAAGATTTGAGTTTCTATAAACACCAGTGTCACGATATATATACGGGCATGGACGAAATTGTCAGGATCTACGGATTCACCGGGATAGAACCAAATACTTTATTTATGGGCTGGACTCAAAAAGAAAACAAAAGGGATCAGGTTGAAAGACTTATTAAAATCAGTGAAAGAAATTGCATAAGTACCATTTTGTTAAACTTTGATGCCAAACATGAATTTGGGGAATATAAAACCATTGATATCTGGTGGAAAGGCAATGACCGGAATTTGGCATTCGCCATAAATATTATGCGTCATTTAACTTCTTCAGGTGAATGGAAGGATGCGAAAATTCGTCTGCTAATTGTTGTTGATCGTAAAGAATTCATTGAAAAAGCCCATAGAGCTATGGTAGATATCGTTGACCGGTACAGGATGAGCATGGAAATAAAGGTTATTAATAACAGCACCGATGCCTACGCATGGGAGGATATTGTTAAAAAGGAATCAAAAGAAACCGATCTGACTGTTTTAGGGATTTCCTGCAGATCTGAAGGACAGTTTGAAAGCATGTATAAAGAAGCTAATTCGCTTAAACAGGGCCTCGGGTCTTTGTTGTTGATAAATGCAAGCACGCCATTTGATGAAATTATTCTTGATATTGATACTTCTCAGAAAGAATCACAAACAGGTACTGACATAAAGCTTGCATTACCACCGTTAAGACTGACCAAATATCAGGTTATTAATGATGAAATTGCCAAGATTGATAACAACGGGCAAGAGGTTGTGGAAAAACTTTACGCTAGTGCCTTTATCCCCTATTTTACTGAAAGCTTAAAATTCTTTAATGAACTGAGGTCACTGATTGAAAACATCAGCGAGAACTTAAATAAACTTCTAAAATATAATGATTTACACCGAAGGAAACGGGTACTTGTGAGAACTAAAAATGAATTTTACTATCATGCAAAACGGATTCTTGAGAAGCTGTTAAATGAAATACTCGTAATTCAAAAAGAAGCACTCGAAGAGGGAATTAACTGGTATCTCAACAGAATTGAGCAGGATGTGTCGAAATTCCCGCGTCATTTATCAGTTAATCATGACAAAAGCGATTTTGAGACTAAAAAAGAAGATAAGGCAGCATTGAGATGGTATAAAGCAAGAAAACATATTACTCATCCTTTCGCCAAAAATACAATTAAGGTTAAAATCAGATATAAGACAATTATCGGGTATTATTTAAAAAGTACGCGGTACCTTTTCCTGGATAAACTGCTCAATAAATTTAATAGTGACCTGGAGGCTGTCTTTTCCCAATTCAGACCATTACTTTGGTCTGTTGATGAGCAGTTGGAAGTCATTGAAAGAAGGATATATGCGAACGAATTTTCCATGGATGAAATAACGGAACTTGAGAAATATTTTACTGATCAAATCTCCAAAATTGAATCAACAATATCGGAACTAAAAGAGCTTAACAGGAACAGGCTATTACTGGATTACAGAAAAAACCTTCAGCTGCTTACAGAGGATCTTAAAGAAATCAATGTCAACAAAATTGTATCAAAAAAACCGAAAGGAAAAAAATTCGATAAGTCCGTCAAATCGAAAATATTGGCTTTTTCAGATTTGTGGTATAATGATTCGTTGAACCATTTTAATAAAATTTACCTGGATTTATCAATGCAATCCTATAAAACCAGGATTAAAGATAAACTAAGCGAATTTGAAACCATACTTATTCAGAAGATTGAAATAGGACTTCGGAAGCAGCTGGAGGAAATAAAACATAAACTTGGCCTGATGGGAGATAAATTATCCGGGATTCAGGAATTAAAACTATCCATTGGATCGGTTGAGGAGTATTTTCAGTTAATTTCCGAATTTGAAGACATTGCTGCTGACTTTAGAAAAAACGAGAATGATTTACCCGACAACCTTAACCTGGCTGAACCTGATCCAACAGGAAATAATCTGGAAACTGCTGAAAATGTTGAAGTGATTTCACTTCCGATCCGTAAGATTACTGGATATGTCCTGGAAGCGAAATTCATAGGAGCGGTTAACGATTATTTAGGCAGAACCATGGATTCTTTAAAAAGCAGTGTAAGCCTGTTAAATGACCTCCTAAACCTGACTCGCTTTAACTTTGAAAACATTAGCCTTGAAATAGAAGATAGGTCAGGTAGAATTGCTCAAATCAGGGATGAGGCCATTTTAAAAATCACAAGGGAAGAGGAAAAAATAGCCGGAATTCAAAACAGTCTGATCCCGGCGATAAATAAAATGCTTGACGAAACCTTTGATACTCTTTCTTCCTATAAAATTAAAGACAGTGTTGAGGAATTTTCCAGGTTAAATATCGATTACCGGAGTAAACTGGTAAAGTCAAAATTTAAAATTTCCTACCGGCACATTAATAATTTCATAAGAAGAAAATCAGCACAATTACTGTATTCCAGGAGTGAAGGGATTTTATTGGCCAGGCAGTTAATCACTGATAAAGACCAATCTTCGGAAAACGAGAGGATCCTTGATCTTATTGATAAGGTAAAGCCTAAGCCGGAAGTAATGAAAGCACTGCCATACTATTATAAAAATCTTTTCAGCGGAAAATCAAGCATAGGAGATGATTTCTGGATCAGCAGAACCCTTGAAGAAAAGCAGTTCGAAAAAGCAATCGAGCGATTTAAGGATGGAGTTAAGGGAGGTGTTTTGCTTTTGGGAGAACGTAATGCCGGGAAAACAACCTTATGCAGATACATTACCAGGATTCACTTTAATGAGGATAAAGTATACCATGTTTTTCCGCTGCAAGGTGGTTCAGCCTCGAAGGAGGACTTCCTGGCACAGCTGCAGAAATTCACCAAGATACCCGGGGGAATCCATGAAATATTTGATACCCTTCCATCCGGTTCTGTGGTAGTAATACACGACCTTGAGCTATGGTGGGAAAGATCAGAACAGGGTTTTGAAGTAATCAAGTTGATCCTGGACCTGATAGGTCAGTTCGATTTCAAGTGCCTGTTCATTTTAAATATGAATTCTTTTACCTATGAACTGATCAATAAAATTATTAATGTGGATGACCATTTCATTAGCATCATCAACTGCAAGCCATTTAATTCTGAGGAACTGAAAGATTTGGTCTTACGCCGGCACCGATCAAGTGGATTGAAATTCAGGATTGAGAAAAAGAAGGAAGAAAACATTTCTGAAATTGCACTTGCCAGACTTTTCAGCAGGTATTTCGATCTATCGGGAGGGAACCCGGGAACGGTTCTGTATCAATGGTTGTGCAATATTGAGAAAGTTTCGGCAGGCATGATCCATATTAAAGCGCCTAAATACATAGATATTCAGCCAATTGAAGACCTTGACGATGATTATATTGTAGTGTTAGCCCAGTTGGCGCTCCATAAGCGGATGACATACAGTAGATTGGAAAAGGTTCTGGGCATTGAATCCGATCATACGAAGGAAATCGTGGATTCACTGGTACGAACAGGTTTGGTTGAAGAACTTTCAGAAAGGCTTCTAGTGATAAATCCCTACGTTGAGCCATTCGTCAGAAAAGTCTTAATACGAAAAGGTTCAGTATAAATTATAACTACCGGAAACATGAAAACCATCATAGTATTAATAGTTGGAATAGGGATTTTTGCATTTCTAAAGGTCATAAAGATTATTCTGGGCAGAAGAATCCACAAATATTCATTATGGAGCCACCTTTATAAATTATATCCGGTCATAGGAAGTATTATCTGGATTGTTTTTGTATTCTGGCTAGCCGGATATTTGTTTAAAGACAGGCTATTCTATCCTTATGCTATGGTTGTCATGGTACTGGTTATTGTGGGATTCATAACCTGGTTCTTACTCAGGGATGTTTTTGCAGGTGTTCTGTTTAAGGTTGAGAATGATCTGAATCCGGGAGATCATATAAAAATAGGAAGCATTTCAGGTAAAATAAAATCGCTTCACCTGACAAATCTTGAAATTATTTCCGATGATGGACACACAATAAAAATTCCGAATGCCCGGCTGAACAAGGAATTGATATCAGGTATGTCAAGTCCTGAAGGAATGGAGGAATTCAACATTCACTTAACAATTGATAAACGATTCACCAAACCGGAAATCGAGGAAAAAATTAAGTACGATGTTGCCCTGTCTCCCTGGAGCCATTTTAAAAATCCTCCTGATATTAAGTATTGTAAAGAGGATGAACATACTTTTACCTATGATGTTCTTGTATATACCCTGAACCATAAACACTTCAGGATAATTGAAAAAACATTAAAAAACAAGTTTGAAAATTAAGATCAAAATTCTTTACACTACCATTTGTTTATCATCTTTCTTATCACTCCATCCTTCACACTGCGATCAAGAAAGCTTCGTAATATACCATGGTCTATACTGCCAAAGTAATCTTTGATGTCTGCTTCTATGATAGAGGTTTAGAGAGCATAATGACAAATTCTACTCGTTGGGATTCGTCATTCATTCATTCATTTGACTGTATGCTTTTTTAAGGCTCTCAGGAATTTTGCCTTTGTAAACGATTTTGTAGAACGAGAACCCATTATATGGCACGCTGAGTTCTACCTCCTGAAATTTTATGCGGTTTCCCAGGCCATATTCATCAAAGAAAGAACGGAACGTAATTTCTCGATCTTTAACCAGCCGCGAGAATTGAGTATCCACTATTTTTCTGCCTTCCATTGAATGATTGCAACTGTCTGTGCTGGCAGTTTCCCCAAGATAAGCATCGCATTTTTCCTGAATGGTAAACATTATCGTATCGCTAATCCGGTTATTTATATAATGAACAAAGAGGGAGTCCTTAACAGACATTTTATCAACAATGAGGGAATCTTCTTTGTTGAACGATTGTCCATCCATGTTATGCAATACCAGGTAATATTTTTTCTTTGCTTCATAAAACAGGATATACTCTTTTTCCTTTTCCTCATATTGCACCGGGGTTACGAAAATGGAATCAGCCGGGGATTCCTTCATGAGATCCTTCAATTTTTCTAAAAACTCTTCCTGTGACGGACTAATTGTCGTTTGCCGCATCATCCATTTCACCATGAAGAAGTTTTCAGGTTCATTTTCAAAATGATTAATATGTGCTATGAACGGGACAGAATCAGATTTGAAAAAAATATTACCGAGCAGGTCAAGCACAACGTCCGATAGATGAAAATTCGGATCTTTTAAATCACCTGTTATCGGTATTTCATAATCAATTACATTGTCATTTTCACGAATAAAAGCCAGGATAAGCGGCATCGGCAACCTGTTTGCATCATTCTTTTTCAGGCGGGTTGCCAGGTGCGGATCAATCATCAGCAGGTGGTTAACGCTTTGTATCTTTCCTTTCCTTACGTTCCATTTGCCATCCAATTCCATGGTACCCCTGTCTAATGGATAGGAAGTATAAGTAATAACATAAGGATTGAACAGTGTGAGCGGTACTTTATTCAAATGGTAGATAAGGTCGAAATCACCGGTATCATTCGGGTTGACGCTCAGATCTATTGACATATTTCCAAAAGGCACAATATCTGTCTTAAGAAACATCTCTACACGTTTATTTTTCTTACTAATAGAGTCAGATTTGATATTACATGGATATGCAGCTACAGAGAATTTTTCATTCAGAGAAAAATCATTGAATTGAAAATATCCATCATATATTGCCAGACTGCCTACCGTGTAATTGCTCTTATAAAAATTCCTGGCCAATACTTTTATATAATCTGCTATTTTAATAATTAGGTTATTCCTTCTGTTGGGTCGATCATTCAAAGCTTTGATGTCGGCCCCACCTTGAAGAAACATCCTTTGAATATTATCTAAATGATCATACCGCTCATATTTTAAATACGGTTTAGTTAAGATTATGGAATCAAAACTATATTTAAAACCCTTTGGATCCAGTTTTGAGATATCGAGAACCAGGTTGCTGAAGGAAAAATAATCATCTCCCGCAGATTTTCCGAAATGTAAATCATTGAGGGTTATTAGTCCGCTGGCATTTAAATTTTCTTTATCTATAATATTTCCTGTTGCTTTAATATTGGCATCCAGGTTGGCCGAGAAACTCCCATAATTGGCCAGGTCCATCAGGTATTGCTGAAAAATTTGCAGATCATAATTATTTACAGCAACCTCTATGCGATAATTAAGATTGCCTACATTGATGCAGCCATTGCCTTTTACGTCACCTGTTGAAGGACCTGAGATAAAGGAAAATTTTAAGTCCATCGTATCTACGTTCCACCATATGCCTGTACTTTCTATATTTATGTCTTTAATAAAATAGTTGACCGGGATGGACTGCTCCTTATAATGAAGTTCGCCATTGTTAATTTTTATTTTCAGAATATTGAAATGTAAACCATCTTTGGTAGTATGTTGTTTTTCTTCAGGTGTAAATTTTTCAATCAGGTCATTAAAATTCAAATCCTTGTTGTTTTGAATGATCCTTATTACGGGTTTGTTGAGTGATACTTTGTTTATCTCATAAGTTTTGCCAAGCATCTTCAGTATGCTAAAATTGACACTTAATCTATTCGCTGAAATAAAAATACTATCGTCTTTCTGTTCATACATTTTTAGATTTTTGATATAAGCAAATCCTGTAAAAGGATCAACATATATCCAACTCATTTCTAATCGCCTGCCGAGTAATTTTTCATCATATTTTTCAATCAGGTATTTCGCAATAGTTGAAATAATGAAAATGACGGCTGCCATAACTATTAAAATAGTAACAGCGGTTTTTACGATTCTCTTTTTTAGTTTACCGTTAATCATTTTAGAAAATAATCGTTTGTTTAACGTCAAATACTCCTGGACAGATTTGTCTATAAAGGTAAGAGATGCTTTTTACATTTAAGCTGATATTTTCCTGTTTATTCTCCTCCTTTCTCTTAAGGTTTTTATTTTGATATGATGTCGTTGAGCTTGAACTTGTCGATCTCTGCCGAGGTAAACATCCGCAGGGGTTAGATTTCCTAGGGATTAGTGGTATCGTTCGTTGTTAAAGGAATTCACAAAGGTCTCAAGTTTTGCTCGTAATTCATCCGGGAAAAGAAATTTTCCAGTTTCCAACAAACGGCATTAGTAAGTCAGCTTGATTGAGTTCATTTTTCTCTATTTGTGCCGATAAAAATGAGTTAGTTATGAGCAGCATGGATACAAAAAGTAATAGTTTTTTCATGGTATTAATTTCTCAGGATTTCTTTTTAAAATTTTGAAATATAGCTACCAACGTTTGGCGCTATGGTTAGTTGCCGATTTTGAAGAACTTCCTTATCAAGTTACACCAAACTTTAATAAGAGTGAAAACCTTGAAACCTGCACTGCAACGGCAATTAACTATAGCGCGTGTTAGCTGTTTGTTATTTTATTTTTCGAAATGTTATTCCACTAAAATCAATAATGTCATATCTTTCATCACCAGTAAAATTTATTGTATATTCAAAACCTGCCCCTAGTCCACTGGTGATGGCATATTTATCTGAAATCACATTTAGTGGAAAAGCAAACTCTCCATCATATGCAATTAATTTTAACATTAATATCCTGTTATCAAACAATGATACTTCTGCCCCTTTAAATTTTGTATCTCCCACTAATAACTGGTAGCCATAATGTTCGTATGTACCAAATTTCTTATATAATGAAGAAATATTCAATTTGTTCAACCTGTATCCCAATTGATAGTCACGATTTCCAACTTTGTGAAACAGGATGTGAAACTTATCTGCATCTAAAAAACAATATCTTTCCTTATTTTTTTGAATAAGGCTGTCTTTTTCAATAATTTCATACGGTACAAATTCATTTTCTGACAGAGCTTTAAGCAGGTAACGTTTATTGTCTTTAACTAATATCAGGTTATTGTCTTCGATAGAAATAGATAGAAAAGAAAATCCATTGGCATAATCACCTACGTGTTTTTTCAAAGATTTATCTGACAAAACTATAGGCTTAAGCTCTTCATGGATTTCTTTTATGACTGGTGGTGGAGCCATGTCCTGTCCATTTAATCCAAATTTATTTATAAAATTATTACAAAAGTCTTTCACAAGAGGCCACGCTTCCGCTGCATTTGCCAAAATCATAACAGCAGCTTTTTTTTCAGGTATCAAAAATAAATTAGCTTGTGTAAATCCGGCACTGCCATTGTGTGTCACAGCAAAAACAGAATCATTTTTAAGCATAAACCACCCTAATCCTTTTTTATTTTGTTCTATCAGGGCACTTTTATCTTGAAGGGTGAACATATTTTGAATTGTCTCTCTTTGTATAATCGTGTTGTTCGCCCTATTATAAGCATCAAGTAAACCTTTGGCATATTTGGCAAAATCATTGATATTGGTGTAAATACCACCCGATGCAATATCCCTTAACTCATATTCTTCAGCTTCTTTTCCTCCCGAATATATCTTGGTTCTATTTTTTAATGCATCCATTGCAAAGCCTGAATTACTCATCCCAAGCGGGATAAAAATATTCTTGTGAATATATTCAGGGTAATCTTGTTTACTCACTTCTTTTATAAGATGTCCTAAAATATTATAACCTGAGTTAGAATATGATTCAACCATTCCCGGAGGGTAAAATAAATAGGTTTTATTTATAAAACCCAGAACATCAGTGTACTTTCCTGTATTTAAATCACTATTCTTCAATATGTCACGTTGAATTCCTGAAGAATGGGTAATAACAGATTTAATTGTAAGCTGTTTTAAATTCTCTCCTCTGGTTTTGGGTTTGAATTGAGGCAAGTATTTATTCAATGGTTGATTTATATCAATTAATCCCTTTTCCTGAAGTTGCATTAATGCCAGTGCTGTAAATGTTTTAGTTATTGAACCTATGTTTACAACAGTATTTACAGTCATGGGTACCTTATTTTCTTTATCAGCGTATCCAAAACCATTTCTCCAGATAACGGAATCATCAATTATAATTGCGGCACTTACCCCAACTATATTATCTGATTCCATTTTTTGTTTAATGAAATCTTCACATTCTTTAATCAGTTCTGAATGATTATTATTGTTTTGAGCATTAATACTTATTGTTGGAAAAACTAAACATAGTATTAATAATAGAGTAAATACTGTATTCTTCATCATTTTAAATATTCATAAAGTTAATTACCATTAAGACGATTGAGCAACAATAAATGTTACTGTTGAAATAATGAGCTTTAATAATAACAGCTAACGTTTCAGGCTAAATGCAGTGTGATAGCCCGGACTATTCAGTTATTGGTTTTGAACAGGTAAGTTACGAAGAAATCTGCAAAGGGTAAATAAAAAGCAACATTGCATTTGAGCCGTTTGTTAGGTGGTCGTAGCACTTTTTAATCACTATTTTTTTTCCAAGACAAGGTTTTTTTGCCGTGCGTATTCAATCATAAATTTATACACTTTGGTTTTATCTTCTAACTTCCATAGCCATTCCCCAAACGGCAATACCACTGCTTTCTTCCCCTTCCTCTGGATTTCAATTTTTTTATTTCTCAAAATTATTTTTTCGATTTCAGCATCTTGGATTATAATTTTTCTAATTCTTGTTCTCCATTTTATCTTCAGATTAACGTCATCGACCACGAAATGGGTTTCATTATTCCCAGCCAACGGAGTAAAAAAAATAACTCCCATGATAACAGCGAGAATTGACCTTATCCAGTCTGATAGTGTCAAGGATTTATCGTAAGAAAGTAGCAGACTAAAAATGCCCAACAATATCCAAAATATACCTATTATTTTCACAGCCCAACTCCATCCTCTGTATTTGAAAAGTAAGTTTTCCATACTGTATAATTTTATTCTAGAAAGGTATTAAGATCCTGAGAATGATTAAAGTTAATCAAAAATTATAATCAAAGATTTTATGATTAGATTAATAAAGTAGGCAGCCAATTGCCTGGTATGGTCCTATGCGTTTCTGAATGCCTTTATTTAGTTTGGATTTCCATCAAGATAGAAATTTTATAAAGTCACTATATATTTCAATGGGACACAGCTATGCCACCTAACTTACTTATAAATTCACCTTTTGGGATTGAAGGTGAATTTATATAACATCATGGTGCAAGTATGTTTACCAATCCCAAAGGTTCAGTTGAATTTATTAACAATAAAGTTACGATCTGCAGGTTACAATTCCAAAACATCAATTTGATAAGATCGGGAATAGTGGTCAACATCCTTTGATTAAAATTAAAAAATCAAAACCGATTAGTCGGTGATTAAACGTTTGTAAACGGATATAGGCGATAATTTTGAACATTGGACGTTGTGCCGAAGGCACGCCTGGCCGGCCAGGCCTACGGCGGATGTTGAGCGTTTACGAATTAAAATAACCATTGTATAACCATTGCATTTACCCTGTGAAATAGTGGCAAAGCCGATAATGCAAAGCATCATTTTACAGGGTGAACCATCGTCTGACCACCGCATGGCTATCGAATCCTCCTTCTGAATTCCGAACATACAATGGCTGCTGCAACAGCAACGTTCAGGGATTCCATTGCTTTTCCGTGTGATCCGAAACCGGGTATGCTGATTTTTTCTGTAACAAACGTGGAACAATCACCGGATATCCCGCGGGACTCGTTTCCAAGAACAATCAGCCCGTTATAAGCCAGTGAAGTCTCATAAATAGTGTTGCCATGAAGATAGGTGCCGTAAACCGGAATGCCTCTCTCGGAGCACTCCCTGAGAAACGGTACGGATTCAACATAGTGCACCTTAACAAACAACAGGGCTCCCATGGTTGCCTGTACAACTTTGGGGTTATAGAGGTCAACCGTTGATGTGGAGCAGCAAACATTTTTTATACCGAACCATGCGGCAATCCTCAGAATGGTCCCCAGATTTCCCGGGTCCTGTATATCCTCAAGAAAAAGAGTGAGGTCCGATGCGATCTCTTCCCAGCTCATGGAATACTCCGGTTTTATGACCACTGCCAGCACCCGGTTCGGAGTTTTCAGGGTGCTTATTTTTTTTAGTTCACGGTCAGATAGCTCGGTAATTTGCCCGGGCTTTTTCTTATCCCCGGCTGGCAACTGTGACAACCACTCCGGGGTGGCAAAGAGATGCGGGATATCCCAGCCTGAATGCAGAAGATCCCTTACAACTTTATCCCCTTCAACAATGAATTGCCGGTGAATATCCCTCTGTTTTTTATATTTGAGGGATTGGATTAATTTCAAATTTTTTTTACTTAGCATGTGGTTTAGATCTGTTGAATAGCCTGTTATGTATAATAACGTAAAGTGTGACGGGGCAAAAGATACTCATTCTCAGAGATTAATTATCTTTGTTTTCAAATGATCGAAATCTGTATCATCAGCCTTCACGGTTTCTAAGGCTCGATACCTTTTGCAAAATAATAAAAAATGATGCGAAAGAAAGGATATTTCGACGTTAGAAGGTTCAATCCTTGCAAGCGTTGTGTTTCTTGAAAGGAAGATTGAAACCGTAGATCTGATGGTTCGTTGGAATTTAGATTTACCGATTGATGAAATGGTTATATGATTTCAGGTACCTGGAAAACATACGTATAGTTTTTGCGGTTACTGTTCTGATCTGTTTGCTTTTTATTTCCGGATGCAGTCCGACCAAATATGTACCGGATGGGGAATACCTGTTGAACCGGTACAAGATTGATAGCAAAAACCGGAACATCAAAAAGGATGATCTGGAACGGGCAGTGAAGCAGAAACCGAACAAACGGATCCTGGGGCTCAAATTTCACCTTTCCCTCTACAACCTTTCGAAAAAAGATAAAGATACCCGTATTAACCGGTGGTTAAGGACCATTGGAGAGGAACCGGTGATTTATGATGCGTTTCAAACTGATAAATCTTCGCAGCAGCTGAAGGAAGTAAGCTCTCAAAAAGGTTATTTTAATGCCGTGGTGGAGGATACGGTGACATTCAGAAAGAAGAAGGCAAAGGTCAACTATTCCATTCAAGCCAACAAGCCTTACCGGGTCAGGCGGGTGCACTACAATTTTGAGGATACCACACTCCGTGGAATTGTCCTTGCCGATACACTGGAATCGCTGATAAAAGAAGGGACAAGATATGACGTTGCGGTTTTACAGAATGAGCGAAACCGGCTGGAAAAGCTGCTGAAGGATGAAGGGTATTACACGTTCTCAAAGCATTATGTTTATTTTGAAATCGACAGCAGTTTACAATCCAACCGGTTGGATGTTTATATTGGAATAAAACAGTTCCAGCAAAACACTGGCAGTTACCGCTATGTGACGGTTCCACATGAAAAACACGTAATCAACCGGGTTTATGTCTATTCAAATTATGATCCACAATTGGAGCTAACCGATCCTGAAGCATACAATAACAGCCTGGATACAACGGAATATGAGGGGCTCTATTTTATTACCAACAACAGGGAAGAGGTCGTTAAACCCAAGGTGGTTGTTCAGTCAAACTACATTCAAGAGGGGGATTTGTATAACCTGACCAATGTTGAGCAGACCAATACACACTTATCCTCTTTACAGGTATTCAGGCTGATCAATATACAATTCAGGGAGGGCCAGGAAAACAGGGATGGTGAATACCAACCCCTGGACTGTATCATTCAGCTGGCTCCGTTTACCCAGCAATCCTATACCGTTGAACTTGAAGGCACCAACTCAGCGGGAAACCTGGGTGGGGCGGTAAATTTACTTTATCAACACAGAAATTTATTCAGGGGAGCTAACATATTGAACATTAAACTAAAAGGAGCTATCGAAGCTCTGACGGAAAAAAAATTGGGATTCAGCAATGCCCTGGAATTGGGTGCAGAAGCAAGTCTTGGGTTGCCCAAGTTTTTATTTCCCTTCCTTGAAGCAGAACGGTTTGTTAAAAAGTATAACCCCAAAACCACGTTTACCCTGGCTTATAACTATCAGCGCAGGCCGGTCTATATTCGTACCATTGCAAATGCTTCCATAGGCTATAGTTGGCGAAGTCCTGGATTCTCCAGCCATATTATCAGACCATTTGACATTAATGCGGTAAAGATACCGGTTATAGACTCTGCCTACTTTCATGAGTCCATTGAAGGTACCTATTTGGAATACAGCTACCAGGATGTATTCATCAGTGGGATAAATTACTCCTATATTTATAATAATCAGAATCTGAATAAAAAACAGGATTTTATCTTTTTCCGTTTCAATGGTGAAACTGCCGGTAATTTACTTTATGCATATAATAAAATTGCACATACCAAGAAGAGTGACTCCACCGGTTATGAGCTTTTCGACCTGGAATTTGCTCAGTTTGTCAAGGGAGATATTGATATCCGGTACAACCAGGTAATTAATGAGGGGAATGATTTTATTTACAGAGCCTCGATAGGTGTGGCATATCCGTATGGAAATTCAACAAGTATCCCTTTTACACGGCAATTCTTTACGGGTGGTGCTAACGGAATCAGGGCATGGCATGTCCGGTCACTGGGGCCCGGGTCAGTTGGTGATACGCTCAAATATTACAATCAAACTGCAGATATTAAAATTGAAGGTAACCTTGAATATCGGTTTAAACTTTTCTGGGTAATCGGAGGTGCTTTGTTCCTGGATTTTGGAAATATCTGGACCATAAAAGAGGATAAGAATTCGGTTGCGAAGTACGGTTATGATCCGGCCTATTTTCAGTGGAATAAATTTTATAAAGATCTGGCAGTCGGTACAGGACTCGGTTTGCGGTTCGATTTCTCTTTCTTTGTATTCAGGCTGGATGTTGGGATGAAACTCAGAGATCCCCGTGACATTTATGAGAATGAAGTTAAACTGGATACTTCCAAATGGATCCCCTGGGACAGAAAACTATCCCTGCGTGATGATTTTACACTTCATATTGCGATCGGGTACCCCTTCTGACAAATCCTAGACATAACTCAATTTCATCATGTTTGTCTGTCCCCTTTTATTCAGGGGTATAGATCCGACATGGATGATCGTATCCTGTTCCTTCATCAATCCTTTTTCCAGCAGAATGTGGATCGAAGATTCGATGGCACTGTTGATCTCCTGGTATTCATCAAGGTAATACGCCCTCACTCCCCAGGCCAGTGACAAGATGCGCAGGATCTTACGATTGCTGGTGAAGGCAAATATATAGGCAT
>CAZXGG010000018.1:24599-51268 GCA_964640125.1 uncultured Rikenellaceae bacterium | reverse complement strand
GAATGATGAATGATGAATGATGAATGATGAATGATGAATGATGAATGATGAATGAGTAGAAATAGTTACCGGGTGCTAGTTACTCGTTGCTGGGTTCTCGGTGAAAGAGAAGAGATGAGAAGTGAGAAGTGAGAGGGGGAGACGATGAGACTCAGTGACAGAGGGACTGAGAGAATAAAAGTAGTGAGTTATGAGTTGTGAGTCAATTGGGAAATGTTACAAGTTACGGGATATGGGTTAGGCTTACTGTATTCATTTTTCTGCTCCCTGGGAGCAAAACGTTGGTAGATGCTTATGAAAAAAAATATTTTATTATTATCATTACTATTCCTTGCGATCACCGTATTTGCGCAAACTGAAAGTGGTGATGACCGGAGAGCGTTACGCAAGAAAGCCAGACAGGAGAAGAAAGAGGCGGAAAGGATGGAGATGTTCAGGCGTGCGATGATCATAAAAAAGATGCTGGAAGAACGCCAATTTGTGCTGGAAACGGAATTCTTGCAACCCTATGACGGATCTCCCGAACCCGTCGATCCATCCCGTAATTTTATCTATGTCGATTCTGCAAAATGTGCCATTCAGCTCAATGCAGTATATACGCTGGGAGGAAGTTCAATGTATGGAACCATTGCCGAAGGAGAAATCAAAGAATACATCATCAAAGGTAAAGGGGAAAAAGCGATCCGCTACAACGTTGAATTCAATGTAAGCACATCAACCGGTATCCTGGATATCAGTATCATCGTTTCAGCCGATGGAAAAGCTACGGCATCCGTTCGCACACCCTCAGTTAGTGGTAAAATGATCTACTCCGGCAGATTGGTTTCGCACAGTAGTTCAATTATCCAAAAAGGATTCTCCTGGGATTAATTTACAGGAAGTACTTGAAACTTGACTGGTATGATTAAATTAATTGGTTATTTATATTTAAGATCCGGTCCCCTGGCCGGATTTCTTTTTCTTAGCAGATTAATCTATCTTTAGTACTCAGAAAGAAAACCTTAAAGAATGCCAAAAAAAGATGCTCAATTAATAATCCCGGATGAAGTTATCATGAGTAAAATCTACCTAATCAGAGGTAAGAAAGTGATGTTGGACCGGGACCTGGCAGAATTGTATGAAGTGGAAACCAAACAACTAAAAAGAGCAGTAAGGCGCAATATTACAAGGTTTCCGGAAGATTTTATGTTCGAGTTGTCAAAGGAAGAACTTGCAAATTGGAGGTACCAATTTGGCACCTCCAATAAGGAAATAATGGGTTTACGGATTCCTCCGTTTGCCTTCACAGAACATGGTGTAATCATGCTTGCAAGTGTCTTAAACAGTGAAAGGGCAATCCAGGTAAATGTACAGATCGTAAGGATTTTTATTCGGATGCGTGAAATTCTTGCATCACATAAAGAAATTTTGCACAGGTTAGAGACAATAGAACATAAACTGGCTGAACATGATAATCAGATCCTGGTAGTCTTTGAATACTTGAAGCAGCTTGAACAAACCAAACAGGAAGAACTTAAGGGTAAAAAAACATCAGTTGTCAAAGGATTCAAAGGCGATAAATCCTGAATAAAAATTAGGAACTTAGTAGAAACCAAATTCAAATTTTCAAATTCCAATTTATTTAAGCATTTAATAATCTGTTCTTTACATAATGAGTAGTATGATTACGGTGCAGGGCTTTATGCTTTTCTCTTTTCAGTAGGGGGTAACTTTCAGCCACTTCAGTGTTTTTTCCACCCCCTCCCGGAATGTTCCCGGAACATAGCCCAGTTCGGTTATTGCCTTATCATTCGTTATGGAGGAGTTGTGAAAGTACTTCCTGACCCAACCCGGGGTTAACAGGGGCGAAATACCTGTGATCCTTGCAAACAGCAACATCGCTGAAGCAGCTATCATTGCCATTACCCTCGGGATCCTGATCATGACAAAGTTCCTGTGAATGATGTCCGAAATGGTATTAAAAAATTCGGTATAGCTTACGTTGTCTCCGCCTAACAGGTAACCCTCTCCTGACCGGCCATGCTCCATAGCCCTGATCATGCCATGTACAAGATTATCAATGTATACATAATTACCTGTTTTCTTTCCGTTCCCGGGTATTATTCTCCATTTACCCAGGGCATACTGCTGCATCAGTTTTGTTGCCGAGTTGCTCTGGGTGAGTTGCCCGGGTCCGAAAACGCGGGTAGGGTATATTATAATAACATGTAATCCCTCTTTTGCAAATTTCTGAGTGATCTGATCCGCCATCCATTTTGTTCTCTCATACTCGGTAAAAAACCGGGTTTCACGGATGGCCGATTCATCAACCGGTCCATTGACAGAGGGTCCCAGGACTCCGGCTGTTGAGGCTACCGCTACTTTCTTAACGTTCATCTCCCTGGCTGCATCAAGGACAATCCTTGTTCCTTCGACATTGAACTTCTGAAAAACAGTGGGGTCTTCTGACCACACTTTTGTGCAGGCTGCAAGATGAAAAACCTGGTCACACCCCTTCATGGCTTTCCTGACGCTAACACCATCGGTAATATCTCCGGTAAAAAAATAAATTTTTTCCTGCCTGAACACACCTGCTTTACCGGGATCTCTTGACAGGACATGTACGGTATGACCAAGAGATGACAATTTTTCGGTCAGGCTGAAACCAATGAATCCGGTTGCACCGGTAATCAGAATATTCATGTTTGCAAAATAAAGAAACCTTCCGGATGATCCGCAAAGGAAAACATCAAAAAGAAACCTATAAAGGTAAAGGTTAAAAATAAAATGTATTTTTGTCATCTTAAAATTCTTACATGACGATGGGTGGTGATAACACGAAAAAGGAGAGGATCAGGGATTTGAATCAGCAATTGAAGGATGCTGAGCCGCAGGAGGTGCTTCGTTATTTACTATCGGAATTTGGGAAAAAGATGGTTTTTGCCACAAGCCTGGGAGCTGAGGACCAGGTCCTGATTCATATGATCAGCGAAATCGATCCCTCGATACCGGTATTTACCCTGGATACAGGCAGGATCTTTCCCGAGACGTATGACCTGATGGAGAGAACGGAAGAAAAATACGAGGTACGCATAAGGATTCTTTTTCCAGACAGGGACCGGGTTGAGGAGATGGTGAATAAAAAAGGGATAAACCTCTTTTATCGAAGCATTGAGAACAGGGAACTTTGCTGCCAGATCCGGAAAAATGATCCGTTAAAGAGGGCGCTGAAGGACTATGATGCCTGGATTTGCGGATTAAGAAGGGAACAATCAAGACACCGGTCATCGAATGAACTGGTTGAATGGGACGACCAGCATCAGATGATCAAAGTAAACCCCCTGATAAACTGGACATCAGACCAGGTATGGGAGTTCATTAAAAGCCATAGGATCCCTTACAATGTTTTACACGATAAGGGGTATCCGAGCATTGGTTGCCACCCATGTACACGGGCAGTGATTCCCGGTGAAGATTTCCGGTCGGGTCGCTGGTGGTGGGAGAAGTCGGACCATAAGGAGTGCGGCATCCACCGGAAACCGGAAAAGAAATAACGGTACGGCGAAATACTGCACCTGCAGTAGGATCATTCAAAGAAGAATTCACGGTGATCGGGTAGTCCCATTCGCTCGAGTGCCTGGTCATCCGTAAAGATAAAATACCGGATCAGGCCTGTGGAACACAGCACCCCGTCGGAATCATAAATGTGCGTTTCAATGTCAGCAATCCGGCGGTTCATCTCAACTATTTTCCCTGTTACCTTAACTTTGCCTTTGCTGACAAGCAACGGTTTCCTGAACCGGATTTCCATGGAGGAAGTAAATCCTCCGCATTTACCCAGAACGAAAACAACCCAGCTTGCCAGTTCATCCATCAGGGTGGATTGAATTCCGCCGTGAACCACTCCCGGATAGCCCTGCATGTTTTCATCCGGATCCCAGTAGCAGACCAGTGTATTGTCCTCTTTAAAAAACTCAAGCCTGAGCCCTATCGGGTTGCTTGGGCTGCATCCGAAGCATTTATTCACCGACGGATCAAACGGATTCCTTATTTTTTTCATAAGAACCCTTTTTGGTAATGACACAGCCCCCAAAAGGCGTATATCAATCTTGCATATTATGCGTTTACTGTTTTTCCTTAACCGGTTTCGCGAAAGGAAGACAGAATTTTAGAAAGAATGGTCATGGCATTCTCGGAACCGATCTTGCCCAGGAAATTAAAGATATTCTGTTCCACTGTTTCCCGGCTCGATTCTTTTATCAATTTTTCCAGCTCTTTGTACTGTGAGATTTTCAGTTCATCTTCCAGAGCAGCCTGGATAATGTCGGTTGCCGGTTTTTTATTCTCCTCGACCTTCTCCGGTACTCCGATGGTTTCGAGTTCCGTTATGCATACTTCCAGGATCTCTCTTCCCTTCTTTTTGCAGGCATCGAAATGAGCCGACGTGCCCAGCGTGTCCCGCAATGACCAGCTGCTCAGGTCATAATGGATCTCGTTGATTTTTTTGATTTTCTCGGAATCCGGGCCGAAGATTCGGTCCAGAACCAGCGTTGTGGAATCTTTCCAGGAGTCAAGATCGAAATCTTTCGAATCGAGCTTTTCGATTTGTTTTTGAAGAAGTGTAATGTATTTCTCTTTCATGTTTACTGGTTTTTGATCACACCTTAATCCCAATAACTACCACATCATCGACCTGGGGCAGTTCACCTTTCCATTTTAAAAACATTTCATCAAGAACTTTCTTCTGCTCTTCCATCGAAAGATAGTTATTCTTAATCAATAGGTCCTTGAACGGTTTGTACTTAAATTTTTTTCCTTCAGGTCCGCCGAATTGATCTGCATAGCCATCGGAAAAGAGGTAGATTGCGTCACCCGATATGAGATTGATGGCATGGTTGGTAAAGGGTTGATTGTCTCTGGCATGAATGCCGATTGGCATTTTATCTCCCTTGGTTTCTGTAATTATATCATTGTGAAGGAGATAGAGCGGATTATTTGCTCCGGCAAATTGTAGCGTTTGCTGTTTGGTGTCGATGATACACAGTGCCATATCCATACCATCTTTTGTTTCACCCTCGGTTTCCTTTTGCCGGAGCGAATGGATTACATATTCTCTCAGCTGGTTAAGCAATTCACTGGCATCAACGTCATCCATCCGGTTCACAATTTCATTCAGGTAGGCTACTCCCAGCATGCTCATAAAAGCTCCAGGGACACCATGCCCCGTGCAATCCACTGCGGTAACGATCAATTTTTCATTCTTTTCCGTCATCCAGTAAAAATCACCGCTGACAATATCCTTCGGTTTGAACAGGATGAAATGGTCTGTTAGGTACTTATTGATAATCTGAGTTGGGGGTAGCAGCGCGGTCTGGATTCTTTTGGCATAGTGAATGCTGTCGGTAATTTCCTGTTTTTGCTGAGTGATCATATCCCGTTGCTGGGTTGCCAGGTCCCGTTGCGCTTCAATTTCATCCCGTTGTGCTTCGATTTCCTCTTTTTGGTGTACTACCTCAAGTGTACGTTCGCGCACTTTTTCTTCCAGGATCCTCTTTTCTCTCCTCAGGTTTCGTTCCCGGATCTTCACAAACCCTATAAATATTCCCAGTACAACCAGAGACGATGTTAGGAGGAACCACCAGGTTTGCCAGAATGGAGGTTCCACGGAAAAGCTGAAAGTTGCCGGATACTCATTCCATGTATCATCTTCGTTTGCTGACCGTATACTAAAGGTATAATCCCCGGGTGGCAGATTGGTGTAGGTCATCTCTCTCTTCTTACTTGGGATAGACCAGTTTTCATTAAATCCATCTAGCTTCCACTGGTACGTCACATAACTTGGCGATTTCAGGTAGATCCCGATGAATTCAAAAGAGAGTGAATTCTCGTTATAGGGAAGTACAAGGTTTTGAGGCAGTTTGAACCGGCCGGAAACGCCTTCGGCAAAATTTGAATTTTTCCACAGGATATCGCGGTTGGGGATGGCCACACTGGTAATGTGTGTATAGGTTTCGATGTTGTCTGTACGTTCAGCAAGTGGGTTATAACAGGTTACACCCTTCACTGTTCCAAACCAGATTCTCCCGGTATTATCCTTGCACACGGAATTGCTGTGGGTTTCAATACCAAGGAATCCCTCTTCCTGTCCAAAGTGTTTTATCCGGATGATCTCTCCGGTTCGTGAAAAACTGATCTTATCAATCCCTTTCTCCGATCCTGCCCACAGGTTATCGTTATCATCAAAAATCAGCTGGTTTATGGAGTTGGAGTGGAGTCCGTTGGCAATGCTGATGTTCTTTCTTGATGTGGTGTCGATTCCCTCTTCGGTCAGCGTATACCTGAAGATCCCACCACCTTTGGTCCCCAGGAATAGCTTCCCTTTATCATCACTGATGATGGAAGAAATATTATCCTGTGTCTCTTCAAGATGGTACTTGGTTATGCGGTTATCCCGGTACAGGGCAAATCCGTCATAATCAAAACCGATCCATATGTTTCCATACAAATCTTCATACAGGGAGGAAACGGGAAAGTCGGGGTAGCCTCCCTCCGGATTAAAATCGTGGATGGTTAACTCGTGCAAATTGCCCGTAGGACACTGGATAATACTGATGCCGGAAGCTGTTCCGATCCAGTAATTATGCTGTGAATCTTCCAGCATGACCAGCACTTCATTATTTTTTAATCCATCTGATTTTTCAAGATTCCGCCGTACGATCAGATTGAAGATGGTGATTCCTCCTTCTGTTCCGAACCAGATATTGCCGGCATTGTCCATCATCATGCTGCGGACAACATTATTGATTAAACCGGTCTCTTCAGTGATTTTTCTCACCCTGAGGATACCCTGGCTGAATTCAAGTTTGTTGACTCCTTCGTAGGTTCCCAGCCAGATGTTGTTTACCTGGTCAGCCAGAACAGTGTTTACCTGATTGTTGGACAGGTTATCCTCTTCAGTGTAGTGAAAGAACATATCACCACTATACCGGTTTATTCCTCCGAAAAATGTACCAAACCAGAGGTCTCCGGCGGATGTCCGGATGATAGAGCGGATCCGTGCATTACTGAGCCCCTCCTTTTCGGAATAACTCTGGAACCGGTTTCCGGACAGTTTGCTGATTCCGTCTACGGTACCAAACCACATGTTCCCCTGGTTATCCTGGCATATGGCCCGTATCCGGTTGTGGATCAAACCGTCTTCGGTAGTATATACCCTAAACTCAGAGCCATCATAGCGTACAGCACCATCCTCTGTGCCAAACCAGAGGTTTTTTGAACCATCTTCATAAATGACCAGGATGCGGTTATCCAACAGTCCGTCTTCCGTGGTAAAATTTTCAAAGGTTCGCCCATTGAACCTGCTGATCCCACCATCCGTTCCAAACCACATGTATCCTTTTGAGTCTTTCAGCATGGCCCTCACCCGGTTGTGTAACAAACCGTCCTCTCTGGTAAGGCATTCCACAATTCCCTCTTCCAGGTCCTTGTTTTTCAGGTTGAACTTGCACACTCCCCCGCCGAATGTTCCGAACCAGAGGTTCCCCTGGTTATCCTGACCAATGGACCTGACAATGTTGTTGGATAACCCGGAACTTACATCATAATTGGTAAATTCCTGACCATCAAATTTAGTCACACCTTTGCCCTGTGTTCCAAACCAAAGATTCCCCTGGTCATCTTCGAATACACAGCGGATGATGTTATGACCGAGTCCATCCCCTACGGTGTAGGTTTTAAAATTTTCTCCATCGAACACAGAAACCCCTCCTCCTTCAGTGGCGATCCACAAGAATCCTTTGGTATCTTCAATCATAGAATAAACCCCGGACCGGGGAAGTCCTTCCTCAATGGAATACCTTTTGAAATTATAATGCTGAGAATCAACAACATTCCACGAAAGGAGGAATATCCCCAGGATAAAACATGATTTTTTTCTCATCTTATCAGAGATTTACATCAGAAAGATAAAATTACACTTTTTTTAACGAAGCTACAAGAAGAGGGTTCGTAAGCGTAATCAAACAAATGATGTTAATGATTGCTGAAATTTTTCCGGATGATTTTTCTCCTCTCCTTCAAACCCCGCAATGAAAAATAGATAAGGATACCACACAAAAAGAGCAGCAGAATGGCTGCAATAACGGAATTGATCGTTAATTCATAAATGGCTGTTTGTATAATAATACCATTTATGGCACCGAAAATCATAAAAATTGCGATTCCCAGTACAATCGAGTCGTAAATGTTGGAAAGCCGAAGCGAAGTCCGGTACAGGGGCGATTTTTTGAATTGTTCGAATCGTTTCTTCGCCTGGTAAGCAGCCCTTGCCCTGGCTTTCTCCCGTTCATAACTTACCCATTCACGGTATTTCTCCTCCATTGCCTCTTTCGAGTAATACTGAGGCTGGGTCTTGAGATTTATCAAAAATTCATACGCCTCATTGACCTCAATAAATTTTTCATGGGCATTAGGATCTTTGTTTATATCCGGGTGATACATTTTTGCTTTAATCCGGTAAGCCCTCTTTATGTCATCCAGGTCAGCATCTTCTGGTAAACCAAGTATCCTGTAGTACTTAAATGCCATAACAAACGATTCGCTGTGTGCAAGATACTTAAATAATCAGGGATATGAAATGATTGATGTCCATTTGTCGCGCTGTTTCCCTTGAAAATGTTAATTTTATGATCAGGATGGAGTAACCATGAAAAAGATCATTACTTCGGAACGGGTACCCATCAAGATGTGGCTGGGCGAAATCGAAGAGGGTGCCCTGGAACAGGCGAAAAACCTGGCGAACCTGCCCTTTGCCTTTCGTCATGTTGTTATCCTGCCGGATTGCCACCAGGGATATGGGATGCCGATCGGTGGTGTGCTGGCAACCCGGGAAATGGTCATACCCAATGCGGTGGGCGTGGATATCGGGTGTGGTATGTCTGCTGTTCGAACATCCCTTACACACATTGATAAAGCGTTGATTAAAAAGATTATGAGTGGTGTCAGATCCCTGATCCCCCTGGGCTTCAATCACCATAAAAAACCACAGGATGAGAAACTGATGCCTGATTTGGGTGATGAAAAGAGAATCGATGAACTTCCGGTAGCCTGCAATGAGTTTGAAAGTGCTCTTCATCAACTCGGAACACTGGGCGGTGGCAACCATTTCATTGAGATCCAGAAAGGAAACGATGGATACATCTGGCTTATGGTGCATTCCGGTAGCAGGAACATTGGAAAAAAGGTCGCCGATCATTACAACCGCCTGGCAAAAACACTGAATGAAAAATGGGCTACCGGTTTGTCCGTAGAGAAGCAACTGGCCTATTTGCCAATGAGCACTGAAGAAGGGATTACATACTGGAAAGAGATGGAATATTGTGTCCGGTTCGCTTTTGCCAACAGAGAACTTATGATGAACCGCATAAAAGAAGTGTGCCAGGATATCTTTCCCGAACCGATCACCTTTGATCCGATGATCAATATTGCACATAATTATGCAGCACGTGAAATCCATTTTTCAACATCGGTGATTGTTCACAGGAAAGGAGCAACACAGGCAAAAAAAGGACAGGTTGGGATTATTCCCGGATCACAGGGGACCAGAAGTTACATCGTTAGGGGAAAAGGGAATCCGGAAAGTTTTGAAAGTTGTTCTCATGGCGCTGGAAGAGTGATGGGACGAAAACAGGCCCAGCGACAACTGGACCTTCAAAAAGAGATAGAGTTCCTTGAAAAACAAAATATTGTCCATTCCATCCGCTCGGTCAGAGATCTGGATGAGGCTCCATCTGCCTATAAAAAGATCGAAGACGTTATGGAAAACCAGAAAGACCTCGTTGAACCACTGGTGGAACTGACACCGCTGGCGGTGATTAAAGGATGAAATGAAGAAAGTTATAAGTTATACGTTGATAAGTTATAAGAGAGAGAGGTGGAAGTGCAGAGTTAGAAAAAAAGTATGCAGCTGGCAGTAGGCAGTACGCAGTGACTGTAAGCTGTGAACAGTGAGCAGATTCGAGATACGGGATACGAGTGATGAGAGGTGAGAGGGAGTGACGAAGTGACTTAGAGACGAAGAGACGAAGTGAAAAAGGATGAGAGGTGAGTGGTGAGTTATGAGAAGTGATCAGTTTGAAAGCTGAATGTTGGGCGTTGTTTTGTATGACCTACAAACCAGTATATTTAGAAGCTGCAAAAAGCGGTGTGTTGCGGGAGAGGATCCGCATTGCCGGCGAATTGCTGGAAGAGTGTACATTATGTCCTCGCAATTGCAAAGTGAACAGATTAGAAAATGAATTGGGTACCTGCAAGACCGGTCGACACGCAATGGTTTCAAGTTATGCCCCCCATTTCGGTGAAGAGGCTCCGCTGGTTGGTTTCAGAGGATCGGGGACCATTTTTTTTACCCAATGCAATCTACTCTGCATTTTCTGTCAAAACTACGACATCAGCCATGATGGGAGAGGACAGGAGGTCACAAGTGAAGACCTTGCAAATTTCATGGTTCACCTGCAGGATATTGGCTGTCACAACATCAATTTTGTTACCCCATCGCATGTTGTGGCACAGATCCTTTCAGCATTAGAGATAGCGATCAACAATGGTTTACAGGTGCCATTGGTCTTTAACACCAGTGGGTATGACACGGTTGAAACAGTGAAACTTCTGGATGGGATCGTGGACATTTATATGCCCGATTTCAAGTTTTGGGATCAGGAAACTGCCCGTCAGCTATGTGCTGCACCGGACTATCCCGAACGGGCAAGAATGGCTGTAAAAGAGATGCACCGGCAGGTGGGAGATCTGCAAATTAATGATCTTGGCATTGCGGAATGCGGATTGCTGGTCAGACACCTGGTGATGCCGGACAAACTCGCAGGAACCGGTGAAATTATGCACTTTCTTGCCAGTGAGATCTCGGCAAATACCTATGTCAACATCATGCCCCAGTACCGACCGTGTGGAAGCGCATTCACTGTCGATAAAATCGCACGAAGCATTACAAGAGAGGAGTATTACGAAGCGTTGGATTCAGCCAGGAAGGAGGGCATTACCCGGCTGGATGACAGGAACTGACGAACAGCATTAACCACAGAATATCAGCAGGATTATGGATAGAATAAACGTTGGATTGGCTTCATTTGGCATGTCAGGCATGGTGTTTCACGCACCCTTCCTGACCACTAATCCCGGATTTCAGCTAAAAAAAATTCTGGAACGGACACCCAAAGGCTCAAAACAGATATTCCCTGAAGTAACGGTTGTAAACCGGTATGATGACCTGGTCAATGATCCGAAAATCGAGCTGATTGTTGTGAATACACCCGATCACACCCACTTCGATCTTACGCGGGAAGCATTGCTTGCCGGGAAACATGTGATCGTCGAAAAACCTTTTACCATTACCACTGCAGAGGGGAGTGATCTGATCGAACTGGCACGAAAGAAAAACCTGGTGCTGACGATCTTTCAGAACCGGAGATGGGACGGTGATTTTCTGACAATCAGCCGGGTTATTAAAGAGGGCCTGGTTGGACAACTGGTTGAATTTGAATCCCACTTCGACCGGTTTAGAAATTATATCCAGGATGGTACATGGAAAGAAGATCCTTCCCGTGGCACGGGTAATATTTACAATCTCGGATCGCACATGATTGACCAGGCATTGATGCTGTTTGGCATGCCGGAAGGTCTTTATGCTGACCTGGAGATTCGGAGGGAAGGCTCCGAAGTGAATGATTATTATGATATTCACCTCTATTACAATCGATTCAAAGCCATTTTGAAAAGTTCTTACCTGGTGCGGGAACCGGGTCCGCGCTACCTGCTCCAGGGAACCCTGGGTTCCTTTGTGAAACATGGGATTGACCCCCAGGAAGAGTTGTTGAAAAGTGGTGAAATACCGGTCGGGGAAGATTGGGGAAGGGAGGATGAACACTTCTGGGGTATCCTGAATTCAGAGATCCGGGGAGAACCGGTGCGCAACAGGATGGAAACCATCCCGGGAAATTACCATGCCTTTTATGACAACCTCTATGAGGCTATCCGGGAAGGGAAAGAGCTTGCAGTCAAACCGGAGGAAGCACTCAATGTGATCCGGATCATTGAAGCAGCCATCGCGAGCAATCGGGATAAATGCATGGTGGAGCTTTGACGTATGTGGTCCGGCACGCACGGTCTGACCGATGGATTGTGTTTCGGGCTGCAGGGAGCCGGTCTGACCGATGGGAATGCCCGCCCTGTGAAATACTGCTTGCAGTTAAAGCCTGGCTTTTATTTCACAGGGCGGGCCTCGTTACCGACTAACGATAGACGATTTTTCAGTTATTGTTCGGAAGTAGAGGTTATTCTTCCCTCTTCATCCAGGTCCACGATCATTCCGGATTTCAGCAGTAAATCCTGGATCTCAGCCTTTTTACCCACAGTGCATCGCTTCAGCATCCCGGAAGGATAAAAGAAAACCGGGTTAACTATACCTTTCTGACAGGGGATCCCCTGAATCTCATGTTTCTTACTGAGGAAACAGCAGGCTATGTTGCCATTATCGTGAAATGTAATGGTGATGTTCTGGAATCCACCATATAGAGGTAAGTCATGGAGTGTTGTTTTTTCCCCAAACCAGCATTTTTCCAGTTTCTGGTCTTCGCTGAGAAAAATTGTTGATCTCCTGGGGAAGAATATGCCGTTAACCGTATCAGGCACAGCAAGTGTAAATCGTTTCAATGATCCGTCTTCATAATACTGTATCCATTTTTTACAGGTAAATCCTTCAACAACCGCTTTTTCTTTGAGGTAACATTTTTCCAGTTGCCCTTTATAGTAATAGGAATCGGAGCCTTTCTTGATCACAAAGTCGTCCTGACCGTAAAGTGAAAGCTGGATTAAGCAAAGGATAGTAAGGTTGGTGATAAATGGTTTAATGTTCATTTTGATTTTCTTTTACGCAAAGCTAAACAATTCCGGCGAATCCCATAAAAGCCATGGCTAAGAGTCCGGCAACCACGAATGCGATCGGAACACCTTCCATTGCTTTGGGAAGATCCAGAAGATCGAGTTGTTCCCGTATACCTGAAAAAGTCACCAGTGCAAGGCCAAAACCAAGCGCATTTGCAGCTGAAAAGACAACACTCTCCAGCAGGTTATAATCATTCTGTACCGCCAGAATGGCAACTCCCAGTACAGCACAGTTGGTGGTGATGAGTGGCAGGAATATTCCCAGGGCCTGATAGAGGGCAATGCTCACTCTTTTCAGGACTATTTCAACCATCTGTACCAGGGATGCGATAACCAGGATAAACATGATGGTTTGTAAAAATCCGATGCCGAACTTTTCCAATACATAGTGTTGGATCAGATAGGTAACAATGGTAGCGATGACCATCACAAAGGTGACTGCTCCTGTCATACCGATCGCTGTTTCCACTTTATTGGAAACACCAATAAAAGGGCATATCCCGAGGAATTTGGCAAGAACGATGTTGTTTACAAAGACAGCCGATATGATAATGATAATGTATTCCATACTTTTTTTGGTCAGGCTGATTTTTTATTGATTTTATTGATCAGTACGATCATATATCCCAGGGCAATAAATGCTCCCGGTGCCAGGACGAAAAGCAGGATCCCGTCTCCGTTAATGAATTTCAGTCCGAAGATAGATCCTGAACCGAGGATCTCGCGTACACCTCCCAGGAGGACCAGTGCCATGGTAAACCCAAGACCCATTCCCAACCCATCGACAATAGCTGAGGCCAGGTTATGCCGGGAAGCAAATGCTTCTGCTCTTCCCAGGATCAGGCAGTTGACAACAATCAGGGGTATAAACAGTCCCAGTTCATCAAACAGATCGGGCAGGTAAGCTTGCATACTCAGTTCAACAATGGTTACAAAAGAGGCGATGACCACAATGAAGGTCGGGATACGGACCTTATCAGGGATCCAGTGCCTGATCAGAGAGACCACGAGGTTAGAACCCACCAGTACAAAGGTCGTTGCCAATCCCATTCCCATACCATTGATGGCCGAATTGGTAACACCAAGGGTTGGACAAAGCCCGAGGAACAGGACAAAAACGGCATTCTCTTTAAAGAACCCTTTGGTGAAGTTTTTCCATTGTGTCATTGTTTACCTCCTTCCATATAGGCGTTATATGCGCGGATTACTGCATCACAGAAAGCCCTGGAGCTGACGGTTGAAGCAGTGATTGCCTGGACGTTCCCTCCGTCCTGAGTCACACTGATCGTGAAATCCATTGGATCTTTTCCCTGAAACTGCAGGCTGAAATCGGATTTCTTCTTATCCATTTTATCTCCTAATCCGGGCGTTTCTTTGTGTTCAAGTACCGAAATATCATTTATGGTCCCGTCAGGCAATAAACCAACCATTAGTTTGATTTCCCCGCTGAATCCTTGTGTGGTGAATGTTTCCACGGCTGTACCAACCAGTTCACCGTTCATCGTTCCCGGGTAGAAATAGAGGGTATCTCCATCTGCTGCCAGTTTGTATGAATCCTCAAGCGGGTTGTTATTATATTCCGGCAGCACATCTGTGATCGCTCGCGTTCGTTTAGCCAGCCTGGCAGCTTCAATGGGCTCTTTGGTCAGGGCATAGACAAATCCCAATGCTGACGAGGCCACCAGCGTAACGATGAACAGGGTCAGTACCATGTTCCTGAATGTCGATTCGACTTTATTCATAATCAATCTTCTCTCCAAATCGTTTTGGCTTCACGTACCTGTTTATTAACGGCACAAATGCATTCATAATGAGGATAGCAAATGAGACGCCTTCCGGGTATGCTCCAAAAACCCTGATCAATACGGTGATAATTCCTATTCCTATCCCAAAAATCCACATGCCTGCCGGGGTCATCGGTGATGTAACATAGTCAGTAGCCATGAAAATGGCACCAAGCAATATGCCTCCGCTCAGGAGATGAAACAGGGGATCCGCGTTTTTTTCCGGGTTCACCAGCCATAATATACCAGTAAACAGAACGATGGTCAGCATAATGGATATCGGGATATGCCAGGTTATGATTTTTTTTACCAGCAAATAGAGCATTCCCAGCAACAGGGCAATGGCCGCCATTTCACCGATTGATCCGCCGATGTGACCATAAAACAGGTCCTTATAGCCGGGCAGTTCTTCCATAATTTGTGACATCTGATCACCGTTGCGAAGACCTTCCTTCAAAATTCCCAAAGGCGTGGCGCCCGTAACTGCATCCGCATAACCGGTTTTGAATCCCAGTGGCAGGGGCCAGGTGGTCATCTGAACAGGAAACGAGATCATCAGAAACACCCTCCCAACAAGTGCGGGATTAAACGGATTGTTACCCAATCCGCCAAAGGTCATTTTTCCAACTCCGATGGAAACAACAGCACCAAGAACGATAATCCAGACCGGCAGGTTGCCTGGAAGGTTGAATGCCAGCAGAAGTCCGGTAACAATTGCTGTTCCGTCGGTGATGGTTAGATTTCCTTTCAACAGGAATTTTTGGATCAGGAATTCGGTGATCAGACAGCTAATAACTGACACCAGGGTAACGATAATGGCTCCCCATCCGAAATAATATACAGAACAGAATAAGGCTGGAGTCAGTGCGATGATCACGCCGAGCATGATCTTTTTTACGGATTGTTCTCCAAATACATGAGGTGAAGGTGCTACGGTAATTAACTTATTCATGCTCTTATACCTGTTTCTTATTTAAGGATTTATCTGCGTAACATTCGTTACCAGCGATCAATTCTTCCGTGTACTGATCATTTTCCCAACTGTTGTTTTCCCCAATCTGATATAATCCAGTAACGGTCTGTTCGAGGGGCAGATATAGGAACAGGAGCCACACTCGATACAGTCCATAATGTTGTTCATTTCCAGATTTTCCAGCATCTCTTTCTGCGTCATGGCCATCAGCAGGTATGGTTCAAGTCCCTGCGGACAGACAGAAATGCATTTTGCACACCGGATACAGGGATGGATATTTTTCCTTCTTGATTGGTTCTCCGGTATGATCAGGATACCTGTTGTTCCCTTAACAACCGGTACATCGGTATTGGACAATGCTTTTCCCATCATCGGTCCCCCTGAAATGATCTTGCCTGTATCCTCGGGAAGGCCCCCGACAGCTTCAACTAATTTTGAAACAGGAGTTCCAATCCTGACCAGATAGTTCGAGGGATTCTGCAAATTATATCCGGTAACCGTTACAACCCGTTCAATCAACGGTTTATTTTTCTGAATGGCTTCATATACCGCAAATGTAGTTCCAACATTGTGAACAATAGCCCCCACATCAATGGGCAATCCTCTTGCAGGAACCTCCCTGTTAATCAGCGCTTTGATCAACTGTTTTTCACCACCTTGCGGGTATTTTACTTTCAGGGCGTGAACAGAAATGTCCGGCTCGCCTTCAAGGATTTGATTAAACTGCTCTATCGCATCCGGCTTATTATGTTCAATGCCGATCATTCCCCGACTCACTCCCAGGACTTTCATTAAAAGTTTTATCCCGACTACTATTTCAGGGCCCTTCTCCAGCATCAACCGGTGATCGGCAGTAAGATATGGTTCACATTCCACACCGTTGATGATCAGTGTATCCACCTTTTTACCACGGGGCAATGAGAGTTTTACGTGCGATGGGAAAGTTGCACCACCCAGGCCAACAATACCGTTTTCCATTATTTTTTTCCGGATCTCTTCCGGGGAAGCAGTGATGACAGGATTAATTTCCGGTGAACGATCAATGCCATTCATCCATTCATCACCTTCCGCTTTAATAATAATTGTTGTGCGTTTATACCCGCTGCTGTCAGGAACCAGATCAATCTTTTGTACTTTCCCTGAAACAGATGAATGGATGTTTGCAGAGACAAAACCGTGGAGCGAAGCAATTAACTGTCCTGTTTTTACGACATCACCCTTATCTACCTTAGCTTCTGCCGGAGCACCCAGATGCTGGGATATTGGAATATAAACCTGGTCCGGCAGGGGTAAGACCCGGATCGGTGCACCGGCTGATAATTTATTCTCCGGCGGATGGACACCTCCCTTTTTAAATGTTTTCAATGCTTCCATTCAATCCATCGCTATTATTTCTTCAACATATCTTTTGCACCTGCACTCCCGTCTGCCATCTCTTCATTTTCATCCGTTTTCCCGGATTGCTCAACGTTCGTTTTCCTGGGGGGAAAATTGATCTCCAGAATGGCATTTGTTGGACATTCCGGAACACATTTGCGGCAAAGCTTGCATTTTTCAGAATCAATGTATGCCAGGTTTGATTCCATTACAATTGCATCATACGGACAAACTTTAAAACATTTTTTACATCCTATGCAGGCAACCTCACAGTATTTGCGAGCTACACCACCCTTTTCCTGATTGATACATGAAACATAGATCTTCCGGTCCTTCCTGGCTTTCTTTCTCAATTCAATGATATCCCTGGGACAGGCTTCAACGCAGGCACCGCAGGCAATGCAATTATCATCGATCACAACAGGTAACCCGGTATCGGTATCCATATACATTGCGTCATAATCACAAGCTTCCACACATTCGCCTAAACTGAGGCATCCATAAGGACAGTCGGTATCACCGGTGTAGAGTGCAGATGCAATGGAACAGGACACTGCTCCGTCATAAAAATTAGTCCGGGGCCTGTGTTCAAATGATCCGGAACAGAGAACGACAGCAACAAGCGGATCAGCTGTAACCGGGTCCTTGCCCAGGACAGATGCTACCTTCTCCATTGTTTCATTGCCACCAACAGGACAAAAGTATCCTTCCAGGCTATCTGCTCCAACCAATGCTTCTGCAAAATTCCTGCATCCGGGATATCCACATCCACCGCAGTTTGCTGCTGGCAAGACATCCTCTACCATATCGATCCTGGGATCTTCAAAGACCCTGAATCTCTGTGCAACTATATACAGTATGACGGCAGCTACAGCACCAACTGCACTCAATGAAATGATCGTATAGAGTATTACTGCGGACATCTATTCCAATTTTCTGATGGTAAATGAAAATTCCCTCCTGATCTTTTTTCTAAAAAAGTAAATGATCAAATAATAGGGGAGCAGCAGTGCGAGGGAATATATGCCTGCAAGGGCTTCATTATCGAACAATGAGGTGAACAACACCAGGGAAAAAAGAACAATCAGAAAGGGAAGAAGGTATCCGAGAAGGAGTGCCTTGTAACCGAGTGATTGTTTTAAAATAACCATCACCTTTTCACCCGGCTTGACGTTCCCATCATGAGTGACATCAACTGATTTTTCTTCCATTCCGGCAATGGAGCAAACTCCCTTTGCATGACAATTGCTACAAGCAGACTGAGCCGGGAAACCAACACGGGCTATGGATCCTTCAATATGCCGTATGACTCCCGGGTGTTCTATTGACTTCATGGTGTGCCTCTTCTTTGCCATCCGATTATTGTGCGCAAATTTAACCATGTTAATAAACTTTCGAACTGCTTATCGGCAGATTTTTATCTGCAAACGTTAATTATCCTTCATCCAACAGGTAGTTAACTTATTGCACTCCAGTCAAATTTTCGTTTGGTAAGTTTATGAATTTGTTTAACCAGGAGTTGGTTTTTTGCTTCAGCAAGCAGTGGATCCTTATCAAGGATTCGGTCGGCTACATCTCTGGCGTATTGCAGTATTTGTCCATCCTGTCCCAGGTTGGCAATTTTCAGATCAAAGGGAATTCCGCTTTGCTGGGTTCCTTCGAGATCACCTGGCCCCCTTAATTTAAGATCCATTTCAGCAATTTCGAAGCCATCATTGGTGTTCACCATGGTTTCGATTCTTTTCCTTGCCTCAGAAGTCAGTTTCGTTGAGCTCATCAGGATGCAATAGGATTGAGCAGCTCCTCGTCCAACTCTTCCGCGCAATTGATGCAGCTGTGACAATCCGAATCGTTCGGCACTCTCGATTACCATGACGGTTGCATTGGGAATATCCACTCCGACCTCAATGACGGTAGTAGCAACCATAATGTGTGTTTGCCCTGAAATAAAATAATTCATTGCGATCTCCTTTTCTCCGGATTTCATCCTTCCATGGACAATACTGACAGCGTATTTTGGTGGAGGGAAATCCCGTATGATGCTTTCATACCCATCTTCCAGGTCTTTGTAGTCCATTTTTTCAGACTCCTTGATCAGTGGATAAACAATATAAACCTGTCTTCCTTCCCTGATCTGTTCTTTCAGGAAGCCAAAAAGACGCAACCGTTTCGAGTCATAATAGTGGACCGTTTTGATCGGTTTTCGTCCCGGTGGCATTTCATCGATCACAGACACCTCAAGATCCCCATAAAGTGTCAGGGCAAGTGTTCTTGGAATGGGTGTAGCTGTCATGATCAGGACGTGCGGGGGTTGGGGATTTTTTTTCCACAGTTTTGCGCGCTGGGCTACGCCAAAACGGTGCTGTTCGTCAATAATGACCAGCCCCAGGTTGTTAAAGATCACGGTTTCTTCAATTAAAGCATGCGTTCCGATCAATAGTTGCAATGCTCCTGATTGCAGATCTTCATGAATGATGTTGCGTTCTGCCTGCTTGGTTGATCCTGTCAACAGGGCGATCCGTATGTCAATGCCCTTCAGGAATCGGGCGATTGTTTGAAAATGCTGCTGAGCAAGGATCTCAGTGGGTGCCATCAGACAGGACTGATATTGGTTGTCGTTTGCTATTAGCATGGTCATCAGGGCCACCAATGTTTTTCCACTTCCAACGTCACCCTGAAGCAGCCTGTTCATCTGCTTCCCGGAACCAACATCACTGCGGATTTCCTTTAACACCCGCTTCTGGGCATTCGTCAGTTCAAACGAAAGATTTTTATAGTAGAAATTGTTGAAATAGTCACCCACTTTGGTGAAGTGATGTCCCTGAAACGTGGCCTTCCTGAAATTCTTTTGCTTCAGTAAATTGAGTTGTATGTAAAAGAGTTCTTCAAATTTAAGTCGTGACTGTGACCGTTTAAGCAGCTTTGTGTTTTGAGGAAAATGAATGTTTACCAGGGATTCTTCAAGCGGGAGCAGATTCAACTCATCAATCAGGTAAGCCGGCAGAGTCTCCGCTATTTTTCCATCTATCAGCTGTAACAGGTTCGCTTGCAGCTTATGTATAACCCGGGAAGTGATGTAGTTATTTTTTAATTTTTCGGTTGTGTTGTAAAACGCCTGAAGCGCAGAATAATGCATTTCTTCCAGTTTACCTGCATCTTCTATCTCAGGATGAATGAGGTTAACCTTATTGCTGAACAGAGTGGGTTTCCCGAAAACGACATACTCTTGCCCGGTTTTCAGACTCTTTTGGATCCATGATAATCCTTTGAACCATATCAGTTCTATTGCCCCGGTTTCATCTGCAAAACTGGCAATCAGCCGTTTTGCCCTGCCTCCTCCTGATAACCTGAAACCGGTTATTTGACCACGTATCTGGATATAGGGTAAATTGCCGTGAACCTCTTTTATCCTGTAAAACTTAGTGCGGTCAACGTACTTGTATGGGAAATAATAGACCAGATCTTCCAGGGTATGAATGTTTAATTCCTTCCCCAGAAGTTGAGCACGTTTTGGTCCTACTCCCTTCAGATATTTTATTTCCTGATTAAGCAATTCTCCCATGTTAGCTGAACATAAATGTAGAAAAAAAACTTCGAAAGCATTATACACATTCGTGATAAGTATTTCTTCAATGGATTATCTCAGATACCTCATAACAAAAATTGCTACTTTTAGGGTGTAAAAGGAACGTTGGGAATGATTTTCGGGAGAATGCTATATCGCTCTTTTTCACTTCTTACCTACCTGCTGATTAGCCGGCATAAAAGGGGGCATGGAATCCATTCACCCTATGTGTATGAATTTATTACAGAAGTGCTTCAAAGCAGAGCTGTGCCTCCGGAACTGGAGCGCATAGAGAAGATCCGTACATCTCTCCGAAAGTCTGATGAATTCATTCGGGTGGATGACTTTGGCTCTGGTGGACAGGGAGATGTTCAGAAAAGAAAAGCTGTTTCCCGGATTGCAGTAACTGCTTCCACCCGGTGTAAATATGGCAGGTTACTATACCGGATTTCCCGTTACTATAAACCGAAAAAGATACTGGAACTGGGCACTTCACTGGGATTTGGATCCATGTACCTCGGAATGGCGAATCCACATTCGGAAATAATCACCGTTGATGGATGTGATGCATGCTCAGCAATTGCAGCAGGGAATTTCAGGAAACTGGGACTTGATAACATCAGGATACGGAATGGCACGTTTGATAATATCCTGGCTGAATTATTGAAAGAGCTACATTGGATCGACCTGGTTTATTTCGATGGTGATCACAGAAAGGATCGGTTATTACACTATTTCGAAATAGCGTTACTCTATATACGTAACGAATCCATCTTTATAGTTGATGATATTCACTGGTCGGCGGAGATGGAGGAGGCATGGGAACAGATCAAAAAACATCCAAAAGTGAAGGTTACCGTAGACCTGTTTCAGATGGGAATCGTTTTTTTTAGAAAAGAGCTTCAGAAACAGAATTTTCTGGTAAGATTTTTGTGACGGTGTCACGGTAGAAAAAAAAATCATTTCATTCTTCAATTTTTATGATTTAATCAATTAACTTCGTACGCTTTAAAATTAAACGATTTCAAAGATGGACCATATCATTAATTTACGGCAGATCGTAAAAAATTATTACGTAGGAACAGTAGTTGTTCGGGCACTGCGATCAGTTACCATAGATATTTCAAGAAATGAATACGTAGCTATAATGGGACCGTCGGGATCCGGCAAATCCACCCTGATGAACCTGATCGGTTGTCTTGACACACCAACAAGTGGTGAATATATCCTGAATGGTAAAGCGGTCAGCCAGATGGAAGACAACCAGTTGGCTGAAATCAGAAACATGGAGATCGGTTTTGTATTCCAGACATTTAATCTGTTACCGAGATATACTGCGCATGAGAATGTGATGTTACCACTGATCTATGCAGGTGTTTCAAAGCAGGACCGGATAAAACGGGCTGAAGAAGTGCTGGAGAGTGTTGGTTTGGCCGATCGTGTCACACACAAACCAAATGAACTTTCCGGAGGGCAGCGTCAACGGGTAGCCGTAGCAAGGGCATTAGTTAATCATCCCTCCATAATACTTGCCGATGAGCCAACCGGGAACCTGGATTCGAAAACTTCCATCGACATCATGAACCTGCTGAATGATATCCATTCAATTGGGAATACCATCATCGTGGTTACCCATGAAGAAGATATTGCCAGGCGGGCCCGGCGTATAATCCGGTTGATGGATGGGGAAGTTGAATCCGATACCTTTAATAAAATCACTGAAAAAGCGGATCGGTAGGCTATCTGGTCCGAATAATCAATTATGAAGATTTATACCAGGAGAGGTGATAAAGGTGAGACATCGTTGATAGGAGGAAACCGCGTACCAAAGCATCACGAAAGGATTGAGGCGTATGGTACGGTGGATGAGCTTATTGCCTATATCGGGCTGATCCGGGATCAGGAAATCCCTAACATTATTAAAGAGTACCTGCTGGAAGTACAGGACCGGTTAATGACCGGTGCAGCATTATTGGCTGTGGATAATGTTACCCAAAGCATCTCGTTACCTCAAATAGAACAGGGAGATATCCAATCCCTGGAACATGAGATCGATCGCATGGAGGACGAATTGGTGCCCTTAACATCCTTTCTCCTTCCTGGAGGACATCCGACGGTTTCGATCTGCCACATAGCAAGAAATGTTTGCAGAAGAGCTGAAAGAAATGTATCGAAGATCAGGTCTGGTCCTGTAAATCTGGATCTGGTTTTTCAATACCTGAACAGGCTTGCAGACTACCTCTTTGTCTTATCCCGTAAGTTATCCAAAGATCTGGATATCGTTGAAAATCAATGGAAACCGCGCCTTAAGAAATAAAAATCAAGAGTTCTCTTTTTTTATATTTATTTTTTATATTTGCGAAAATTTTAGAATAGCTTTTTTTGTTCCTTGTTACTATAAAAATCAGTACATGTATTGGACACTTGAATTAGCTTCTAAGCTCGAAGATGCTCCATGGCCGGCAACAAAAGATGAATTGATTGATTTTGCCATTCGCTCCGGTGCCCCTCTCGAAGTAATCGAGAATCTTCAGGAGATAGAAGATGAAGGAGATATATACGAGAGTATTGAAGATATCTGGCCCGATTATCCAAGCAAAGACGATTTCTTTTTTAATGAGGATGAGTATTAAGTCGCGATGAGGGATTCCATCCCTCCCCTTATTCCCACCTGAAAATATCCCATTTTGTCTTAGGTCTTACCAAATCATGCCAGGAAAACCCTTTTAAAATCAATTGATCATCTTTTACGTCTTTCATTGGGCTCAAAATCCCGTCGGGCTTGGTTATCATTGTAATTTTGTAGATCTTTTTATCCCTGATGTAAATGGTCAGGTTGCTGCTTTCCGCCTGGTTGACTCCAACAATCTCATTGTTTTCGATGGCAAAATAGACGGTCTGTCCATTCCCAATAACATCAATTTTGTATAACTCGCCATCCCGGAAATAACCAATCATATCTTTCCCTTTGATCTGGTTAAACTTTGAGGAGTCTTCCTGGGAAATGATAAATGCTGATTGATGCATCTCAATGAAATCGGGTTTTTTGTTTCGGGTATGGATATCAATGAGATCAGCCGTTAATTGATTCTCTTCAGACCAGAGAACAGGATCCCCGTGGAGTTGAATCACAGAATCGTTGTAGGTGTATGAGAGTGAATCACATTTCCCCTGAAGATCCTCTTTGAAGAGTTTAACCCTGTAATAGGCCCGGATCATATTATACGATCCGGAGGAATCGGGATCTGATCGAAGGGTGTCTGCATGTACGAAGAGCGTATCGGTTTCAGAATATTGTATGAAAAGGGCACTGTCGGTAACCATTGCCCTCTCAGGATCTCTGTAATATAGGGCATAGTTCCCTTTTATGATGGTACTTTGAGTAGAATCATGAACCACCACATTATGAAATGCTTCCCCGAATCCAGTACCCTGGTTATAGTACAGCGAGTCACCCATAATGGTCTGTTCCTGCAATACGATAAATGCATTTTCGTTAAACTGGGAAATATCATTCAACCCATCATACCAACCATTTTCGCAGTAAATGTAACTGCTGTCGCTAAAGATTTGTGTCTGACCAAAAAAATATGAAATTTCAGTTGAGGTATAATAATGGAGTGTATCGGATAAAATGGTATAGTCCGGGTTCGTAATGATCACACTATCCTTGAAGATGAAGAATTCTTCATTCGAATAGTAATAGCCCTGTCCGCTTTTCAGTGTATCCTGCTCGTTATAGATTATCCCTCCATTGAAATAATAACCAACATCGTTGTTCAGATCGTAGTCCAGAAAATTTGTTTCAACGGATGTCTTTCTGTCGATCAAAAGAACGTTATCCCTGAATTGAGCCATCCTGATATCTCCTTTATACATCAGGTGGTCGCCATACAGATTCAATGAATCGCCCTGTTGAATGTGAACATTATCATAGGCTTCCACAAGATTGCGGTCATCATATATGTAGGCACTGTCACAGAAAAGATGGATCCCTTCGTGTTCAAGTTCCACATTACCAATCAATCGTTTTATGCTCGTTCCTGTTTTTCTTTCGATCAGGAGATTGTCAGAATTGAGGATCTGAACACTTGTTTTTTTTTGTGAATAGAGATCAGGGTGCTGACCAACGAACAGGGTAAACAGCGTGAGGCATATGACCTGGAATCTGCTTCTCATTAAGGGGTATCTGTAACACTACTTAAGCCAGCCGTCACTTGCAAAACTGCATGTTCTGAAGGGTGGATTGACCTTAATGTAGGTTGTTTTTTGTTTATCCATGATCCAATTCATGAATTCTTCCTGTTGTTTTTCTGCTCTTGCCATCTCATGCAGAATGGCGTAATCTTCTTTGAGATTGGCTTGGTGCGGATTGGATCTGGACTTAATTTTTACGATCTTGAACACCGTATTCCCCGACTCATCAATGGATTGAAAAGGCTCTGATATTTCTCCGATTTTCAATTCCCGGATTGCCTGAACAACGGATGGATGAAGGTGTTCCATTTCAAACTTTGTATCCCCGGTTATGGGATTAATGACGACCCCACCATTAACACTGGACAACTCATCTTCAGAGAAGAATCTGGCAGCCATTACAAAGCTCAGGGAATCTTTTCTGACAAGGTCTGCAAGACTATCCAGGAAATTCATCGCCTCAATGATCTCTTCCGGTTGAATTTTTGGTCTCATCAGGATATGCCGGACATTGATCTGATCACCCCTTCGTGCAATGAGCTGTATAATGTGAAATCCATACTCTGTTTCAACAATTGGAGAAACGGTGTTCTGTTTGAGCGAAAAGGCAACATCTGCAAACTCCTGAACAAAATCACTCCTGTTTCTAAAACCCACTTCTCCACCTTTTGGCGCTGTACTGGCATCTTCAGAATAGAGAACAGCCAGGGTAGCAAAACTCTCCCCTTCAATAATTCTTTTCCTGAGATTCAACAGCTTTTCCCTTACCTCGAATTTTGTCTGTTCCCTGTAGGGAGGATTTTTAACGATCTGGCTTATTGCAATCTGAGAGTTGATCAGCGGTAAACTATCCGGAGGAATACTATTGAAGAAAGTTTTTACTTCCGATGGAGTTATGGTTAATTCCCCTACAATTTGCTGCTGCATCTGTTGAGTCAATAACTGGTCACGAACCAATTCACGGAAATCATCCTTGATCTCGAGGATGGATTTATTATAATATTCTTCCAGGTTTTCTGCTGATCCTACCTGACTGATAAACATCTGTAACCGCCTGTCCAACTCCATTTCAACCTGAGAAGGAGAAACTTCAATGCTGTCAATTTGTGCCTGGTTTAATAACAGTTTTTGAGCCAACAGGTCTTCTAATACTTCGCATCTCAATTGATTCCGGGGTGTCAAAGACCCCTGTGATCGGATCTGCAGTACCTGGTTCTCAACATCGGATTGCAATACAATGTTATTCCCGATCACTGCCACAACCTGGTCTACAATTTCCTGTTGTGCCAGACACGACAGAGGCAACAGGATGATGGAAAGAACCATGGATAGTATTCTCATTTTCACTTTTTTCTGTTTTAGTAATTGTAAACCTCAAATTCTCCCCGATTCAGTGCATCATTGAATATGCTGTTCTCTAAATCGATCAGGAATTGAATTTTCCTGTTGTTCAGGAGGATTGACTTGATGTTATCGGCAACATATTCAATAGGAGCCGTTGTGGTTTTCAGCCGGTATTCTCTGATATTGACAAAATAATGATAGAGTGAATCATCGTTCTCAATGTGTGTATTGTACCGGAGAAACCGCTCCTGATCATTCACAGCAACGGGCAATTCTTTTAGCAGCTTGTCAAATGATATCCAATCTTCATTAAAATCATCAAATTTTTCAGCAAACTGATAGCAATAACTTTCCAGTTCCGTCAGGTCTTCACTTTGATCTGAGCGATACCAGTTTCTAACCCGTGAGATATTCGGGGCATCTTTTGGGATTTTTACAAATAGTGCTTTAATGATGTTCTCATCGAGGGCAAAATTAGACATGTTGTCGGAATAAT
>CAZXGG010000018.1:15346-24499 GCA_964640125.1 uncultured Rikenellaceae bacterium | reverse complement strand
AGTGCTTTAATGATGTTCTCATCGAGGGCAAAATTAGACATGTTGTCGGAATAATAGTTTAGAATTTCATCCTCTTCAACCAGGGTATCTAATTTCTGATTGATCATCTGTTTTTCGTATTGATAAATGATCAGAGAAGTCCGCGTGTCTTCCAATTGGTTGTTTATCTCCTTCTGTTGTTCGGAAGAAATATTCAGTTCTGCCCGTTGAAGTAAAAGCTGTTTCCTGATCCATTTGTTAATATAAGTATCGGATATGGAGGAGCTATCTTCGTTGGACAAACCACTGGTCAGTATCACAGGAAGATCAGAAGGGTAAAGGTATTTATCACCCACCTTGGCAAGAGGCTCTTCTCGGCCATTGTTATCGTAATTTGTACAGGAGAAGAATACCAGGACAAACAGTATGGTAATCATTTGCTTCATCACTTGCATATCATGTAAGCGTTAATCATTTTAAAGATTGATTTTACTTCATGGCATTTACTATTTCACGATTGATCGTGATTGGGTATTTTGCCCTGAGTTCCTTTATCCATTCCTGTTCGAGGTAATTCTGGTAATCCGATGTTATTATCCCCTTCGCTTCGCCAAGTGTTTTTGGTTGATTTCTGATTATCTCATGAACTACTACTATAACAGGCTGTCCGTTTTTCTGTATTATATCTGTTATCCCTTTTTGCCATTTAATGGAATCGATGATCTTATGGTCCCCTTTACTGAATAGCCCATTTTCAATTTGCAAATATTGTTCATCCTCACCATTGAATTTTGCCAGAAAATCTTCATCACTATATCCTTTCCTGGATCTTTTTTTAAGCATTTTGGACAACTCTTTCAGTCTGGATCTATTTTTACAGGTGTATATAGAGGCAGTGATACGGTCTTCCCACAGATAATTACTTTTGTTATTCTTGTAGAACTCCTGTAAACCGACACTATCTCTTATTGCTTTTGACCATACCATTTTATCCGTGAGTTCAAAAAGTAGTATCCCGTCGTGGTATTCCTGCATTAAGTAATTGAATTCAGGGTACTTCTGCTCAAGGTGTGCTTCTTCGTAGTTCATCAGTTCCTGGTTACTATATTGTGTAAACATTTCATCGATGTACTCCCTGACATCCGATGTACGCACCTTGCCGGGATACTTCCTGACATAGTCCATAAAATCGCTTTGGTTGTATGTTACTCCTGCAAAGGAAAAGAGGGGGTTATTCAGGTTTACTGCCTTCCCGGGATTGGCAAAGTCTGTAAGGAATGCAGGATCGAGTGCATCATAGAATTCGGCAAGTGCCTTTCCGGATAATTTAAAACCATACTCCTTTTTCAACCTATCCATAAACGCATCTCTTCCGATCAACGATCGGCTATCTCTGGCAATCCATTGCTTAATTTCCGGTTTCAGTTCCTCGAAAGAACCCAGCGATTTCTTCTCGATCAGCTTGATAATGTGCCAGCCATACAAAGTTTGAACCGGTTTGGACAGTTCTCCCGGTTGTTGAAGCTTAAATGCTGCTTCTTCAAACTCGGGAACCATCCTGCCGGTTCCAAACCAGGGTAACTCGCCTCCATTTCTTGCTGACCCCTGGTCGTCAGAATAGGTCAGTGCCAGGGAATCGAAGGGGGTTCCCTGTTTCAGTTTTTCGTAGATCATATCGATTTTTTCTCTGGCTTTTGTCATGAGTTGATCGTTGGATCCCCTGGGTGTGGCTACCATGATGTGTGCAACTTTTACCTCCCCTCTGGAGGGCCTTTTATCATTTACCTTGATGATGTGATAACCGAAACTTGTTCTGACAGGCATGGTGATCTCTCCGACACCAGTATTGTAAACAACGCTTTCAAACGGGTAGATCATACGGAAGGCGGTAAAATAGCCCAGGTTTCCTCCATTTGTCTTGGCCGAGGGATCATCTGATGCTCCGCGAGCTATGGCTTCAAATGATTCTCCCAGATCCAGCCGGTTTATTATATGCATGGCTTTATGATATGCCTGGAGCGTATCTTCCGGTGCTGGGTTGGATGGTAGCCTTACCAGGATATGACTGGCACTCACCTCAGTTTCCATTCTTTCATAGGCTTCCCGGATCAGCCTCTCTGTCGTTTCATTGTCTGTAAGGTAAGGTTTTGCCAGTTGATTGCGATATCCACTCAACTCTTTGATGAATGAAGGCATGGTATCCAATCCAAGATTTTCTGCTTCAATTACCTTCAGCTTGAAATTCACGAAAAGTTCCAGGTACTCATCAACCGTTTTCTTATCCAGGATTCCTTCCCCGGTATTGTTCTTGTTGTATATCCGTTCGAATTCACCGGCTGTAATTTCGCGGTCACCGATGGTCATCACGATCTCCTCATTAAATTCTTGTCCATTGAGGGTGATTGATAAGCACAGGATCATCCAGGGTAAAAATGGTAATCGTTTCATCTGAATCAAATCTATAATCATTAAACGGAATTCATTCCCGGTTATTATCTGCTGTAATTGGGTGCCTCCCGGGTGATGGTAACATCGTGTGGATGGCTTTCAAGGTTGCCGGAATGGGTTATTCTGACAAACTTAGCTTCTCTAAGTTGTTTCAAATTTTTCGCACCGCAATAGCCCATACCTGCTCTTAACCCACCAATCATTTGGAAGATAACTTCAGCGAGAGTCCCTTTGTATGGTACCCGGGCGGTAATCCCTTCGGGAACAAGTTTATTCAGGTCATCTTCAACATCCTGGAAATACCGGTCTTTGGATCCCTGCTGCATGGCTTCAATGGATCCCATACCGCGGTAGGATTTAAATTTCCGTCCAGTGTAGATGATGGTTTCTCCCGGTGATTCTTCAACACCGGCAAACAGTGAACCGGTCATGATGGAATGTGCACCGGCAGCCAATGCTTTTACAATATCTCCGGAGTAACGAATTCCTCCATCTGCAATGACGGAAACACCCGATCCTTTGATAGCATTTGCGACATCAAAAATCGCGGTAAGCTGCGGGATACCAACACCGGCAATAACACGTGTCGTGCAGATGGAGCCGGGACCAACTCCCACCTTAACTGCATCCGCACCTGCATCAACCAGTGCCTTTGCAGCTTCCGGAGTACCGATATTCCCGATAACCAGGTCGATCTTAGGAAATTTCTTCTTCACCTCTTTCATTAACTTCAGCATCCCAGCTGTGTGACCGTGTGCGGTATCGATCACGATCGCATCAACATCGGCAGCGATAAGTGTTTCCAGCCTGGGAATGGAATCGGATGTTATCCCGATGGCAGCGGCAACCCGCAATCTCCCCCGGGTATCCTTACAGGAATTGGGACGATCTTTTGCCTTGGTAATGTCCTTGACGGTTATTAAACCAATCAGTTTTTTGTTATCATCAACGACAGGAAGCTTTTCAATCTTATGCTTCTGAAGAATATCCGCTGCCTGTGCAAGGTCTGTTTTCTGGGTTGTAGTGATCAGGTTTTCATACGTCATAATCTCATGAATGGGGCGCGCATGGTTTTGTTCAAAACGAAGATCCCTGTTGGTGACTATTCCAATGAGCTTTTGATCGTTATCCACTACCGGTATTCCTCCAATTTTATACTGCTGCATCAGTTTTAAAGCATCGGCCACTGTTCCCTCTTTACCAATCGTAATCGGATCATGAATCATAACACTTTCGGCACGCTTAACCTGCTTAACCTGCTTTGCTTGCTCATCAATGCTCATGTTCTTATGGATAACACCGATACCTCCTTCCCTGGCGATCGCTATCGCAAGGGAAGCTTCGGTTACCGTATCCATCGCTGCAGAAACAATAGGTGTGTTCAATGAAATGTTCCGCGTAAACTGGGTGGTGATGTCAACATTTCTTGGTAAAACATCTGAATATGAAGGAATTAGAAGTACGTCATCGAACGTGAGGCCCTCGGATACTATTTTATCGGCAAGGAACGACATTTGATATATTTTAGTTAAATTTAGATGGCGCAAATTACGAAAAAATAGTGGATGGAAAGCGGGTTTCCCCTTTTTTTTCTCGATCCTACACCACAGGGGATTGCATTAACAAAGGACCCTAAAATGATCTGTTTCGATCAGTAACCTCTATTCAAAATAGCGGTTCAATCGCAGCATTGAATGAGAATGCAACCGGATACAGACAGTGAATATTTATCAGCAAATATTATCCCGGTATTGGGGATATTCCAATTTCAGGCCCATACAGGAAGATATCATAAAATCTGTCGCAAACGGACATGATACCCTGGGCCTGATGCCTACCGGAGGTGGAAAATCGATAACCTTTCAGGTTCCCGGCCTTGCAAAAGAAGGCATTTGCCTGGTGATAACACCGTTGATCGCCCTGATGAAGGATCAGGTTGAAAAGTTAAGGAGACTGGAAATAAAAGCGTTAGCTATTTATTCCGGCATGACAAGGGATGAGATTGATATAGCCCTTGAAAATTGTATTTATGGTAACTTTAAGTTTCTCTATCTTTCGCCCGAAAGATTGGGCTCCGAACTATTCCGCATCCGGGTCCGTGAAATGAATGTAAACCTTGTGGCTGTTGATGAATCCCACTGTATATCCCAATGGGGTTACGACTTCAGACCCTCCTATCTGCGAATTTCTGAGCTGCGTGAAATCTTGCCGGAAGTTCCCTTCCTGGCATTGACCGCCACCGCAACACCTGACGTTGTAGATGATGTCCAGGAAAAATTGATGTTCAGGGAGAAAAATGTGCTGAGAAGCAGTTTTGAACGAAAGAACCTGGTGTACCTGGTTCGAAACGTTGAGGATAAACAAAAGTACCTGCTGAAAACCGTCAAAAAGGTGAAGGGAAGCGGAATCATTTATGTAAGAACCAGGAAAAGAGCCCATGAAATCTCCCTCTTTTTAAAAGAAAACAGTGTCTCCTCCAGTTTTTACCATGCCGGATTGACTAACAAAGTCAGGACACTTAAGCATCAGGACTGGAATAAGGGAAAAACAAGGATAATTGTTGCTACCAATGCTTTCGGGATGGGAATAGATAAACCGGATGTGCGGTTTGTCATTCATTATGACCCGCCGGATTCCCTGGAAGCTTACTTCCAGGAAGCCGGAAGGGCAGGCAGGGACGACAGAAAAGCCTACGCTGTTCTCCTGTTTAGTGATTCCGATAAAAATAACCTTCCGAAAAGAGTGGACTATAGTTTCCCTGAAATCGGACAGATAAAACGAATATATGAAGCATTGGGCAATTTTTTGCAAATCCCGGTCGGGGGAGGGAAGCATGGCGTATATGATTTTAATATCAATGAGTTTTGCAGGATCTTTAAGTTCCACATGGTGGTGGCTTTTAACGGGTTAAAAGCCCTGGAACGGGAAGGATATATTGAATTGACAGAGGAACTCAATAATCCGTCAAAAGTCCATTTTTTAGTCGAACGCGAGGACCTGTATAAGTTTCAGGTGGCAAATGTACAGTTTGATGGATTCATCAAGCTGCTCCTGCGATCATATACCGGATTGTTTACCGAGTTTGTCAGCATTGATGAAGCTTCCCTTTCCAGGAAAGCAAACATTGATCCTGATCGAGTGTATCAATTCCTGAAAAAATTGAATAACCTGAAGATCATTCGGTATATCCCGCAACGAAAAACTCCGTTGATCATCTTTACAGAAGAACGACTGGATAATAAAAACCTGCTTATCTCGGCGAAAAATTACCGGAAAAGGAGGGATATCTTCGTTAAAAAACTGGACCAGATTGTTCAGTATGCTACCCAGACCGATTCCTGCCGGAGCCAATACCTTCTGAACTATTTCGGAGAAACGATTACCACTACCTGCGGAGTGTGTGATGTTTGTACCCGGCATGTTGAACAGGATTTAAGCAAAGCGAAATTTGACCGTGTGATGAGTGATATAAAAGAATGTTTGACTGAAACCCCACTTTTGCTTGATGCACTGGTCGACCGCCTTGAATACAAGGAAGACAAAATATTGAACGTCGTTCAATGGCTGCTCGATAACGGGACCATCTTCTATCAGCAGGATAACAAACTGAAGTGGAAAGGGTAGCATGAATATTCTTTGTATCTTCGGTAACTATTGAATGCGCCTGTAACATGTATCAAAAATCGATAACCAAAGAGGAGGTGAAACGGTTACAACCCAGTCATTTCACCGGGAAAGTTATGGTTCTGGATCGAAACAGTGGCGTTCCACGGAATGTGATACAGGAAATGATGAATTGCAGCCTCCTGGGTTTTGATACCGAGACCAGACCATCATTCAAAAAGGGCAGGAAAAACAGGTTGGCGCTGTTACAGCTGGCTACTGCTGAGCGAGCCTATTTGATCCGATGCAGCCAGATAGGTTTGCCTTTGCCAATCATTGACATTCTGCAAGATCCGGAGATCCTTAAAGTGGGAGTGGCGATTCGTGACGACATTAAAGGACTTCAAAAATTCGCTGCTTTTGAACCCCGGGGATTCATCGAGCTTCAGGATTATGTCAGTCAGTTTGGAATTGAAAACAATGGTTTACGGGGAATTGCCGCCATCGTATTGAACATTAAAATCTCGAAATCACAACAACTATCCAACTGGGAAAACAGCAGACTGTCAGATGCCCAGGTAACCTATGCTGCCACCGATGCATGGGCATGCCATGAGATCTATCAGAACCTGTCAGCAAATGAAGATGACTAACATTATTTTAAAATCAGGAAAAGATCAGTCGATTTACCGAAAGCATCCCTGGATCTTCTCCGGAGCGATTAAAAAGATCATGGGACCGGTCAAAGAGGGGGATCTGGTTCGTGTGTTTGATAACAAGGACAATTTTCTGGCCCTCGGGCATTACCAGATCGGTTCCATCGCTGTTAGGGTGATCTCTTTCCAACAGGTGGAGATAGACCAGGATTTCTGGGATAAAAAGATTGAACAGGCGTATAATATACGGTATATGCTGGGTTTGACCGATAATCCGGAGACAAATGCTTACCGGTTTTGCAATGGGGAAGGGGATGGCATACCGGGCTTGATTATCGATTATTACAATGGACTGTTGGTTACACAAATTCATTCCGTGGGCATATACCTTGCACAACCGGAAATTGTGAATTCGTTAAAACGGATATTGGGATCAAAGCTTTCCGGAATCTATGATAAAAGTAGCTCAACGCTTCCCTTTAAAGCGGATCTTAATCCGGAAGATAAATGCCTTTTAGGATCCCTGGGGAAAAAAGAGATTTTAGAAAATGGACTGACTTTTATATTGGATCCGGAAGGTGGACAGAAAACAGGATTCTTCATCGATCAGAGAGAAAACAGAAACCTCCTGGGATCCTATTCCAAGGGGAGACGGGTGTTGAATGCCTTCGGATATACAGGGGGATTTTCGGCATACGCATTGAAAAATGGTGCAGAATCGGTCCATACCGTTGACAGTTCACAGCCGGCAATCAAACTGGCTGATGAAAACATACGGCGCAATTTTGGAGAGAATGGACGTCATGAAACATTCTGTACCGATGCCTTCGAATTCCTGAAAGAAGCGGATAACAGGTACAACCTGATCATTATTGACCCTCCCGCGTTTGCCAAACACCAGAACGTGCTGCATAATGCACTTCAGGGGTATAAGCGATTGAACAGCCTGGCGTTTCAACAGATACAACCCGGCGGGATCCTGTTTACCTTTTCCTGCTCGCAGGTGGTGAGCAAAGAGAATTTCAGAAAAAGCGTTTTTGCTGCTGCTGCAAATACAGGAAGGAATATCAGGATACTCCACCAGCTAACCCAGCCGGCTGACCACCCGGTGAGCATATACCATCCGGAAGGAGAATACCTTAAAGGATTGGTTCTTTATGTAGAATAGTCATTTTCGTAACCGACTTCCGATAGCCGATTTATAATTATCTTAGCAAGATAAGAGATATCCATCCTGATGGCACTGGCTTTTGACAAGGATCTGCAATATTACAAGTTCAGCCTGTATGGTTTTCTTAAAAACCTGCAGTTTTTTGAGCCGTTCCTCTATCTTTTTTTTCTCGAAAAAGGAATCTCTTTTCTTCAGATCGGTACCCTGATTACCATCCGTGAAATATCCAGGAATATCCTGGAGATCCCGGCAGGGATCCTTGCCGATGCTCTGGGACGGAGAAGAGCCATGATCAGCGCATTTGTTTTTTACCTGATCTCCTTTCTCCTGTTTTATTTCTCTTCAGGGTATCCGGTTTTTGTACTGGCGATGCTTTTTTATTCGTTTGGTGATGCCTTCCGGACCGGAACACACAAAGCCATGATTTTTGAATACCTGAAGATCAAAGGCTGGAATGATCAAAAGGTTTATTATTATGGACATACGCGATCCGCTTCACAGTTTGGATCTGCCGTATCTTCCATTCTTGCGGGGATCATCGTTTTCTATTCCGGGAACTACAGCCTGATCTTCCTGTTTACCGGTATCCCTTATCTTCTTGATTTGATCCTGATGATCACTTACCCCAAAGAATTGGATGGAAGCCGTGTCCGGCTTGAAGGGAAAACAATACGCGATAATTTAAGGGATGTGATCCGGGAAGTGATCTTCTCTTTCAGACAACCGACATTAATCAAAACCGTCAGCAACATTTCAATATTCAGCGGGTATTACCGGGCTGTCAAAGATTATATTCAGCCGGTTCTGCAGGTTTTTGCAGCCGGAATCGCCCTGCATCTGGGAATCCAGGGAGAAAAAGCCACGGCGGTGCTGGTAGGACTGATCTATTTCTTCATCTATTTCCTGTCAGCCATCACCTCCAGGAGGTCGGGCAGGTTTGCAGAACGGTTTACCAATCTTTGCCGACCCCTGAATATCAGCCTGGTTGCCGGCATAGGGCTTGGTGTTGTGAGTGGCGTTTTGTTCACCGGTGAAGCCAGGATTATGGTTGCTATGGGCATCCTTGTCTTTATTGGCATTTACCTCGTGGAAAATCTTCGAAGGCCCATCGGCGTTTCCTATGTTGCAGAGATCTTGAGAAAGGATATCCTTGCAACGGCCCTTTCTACGGAATCTCAGGTTAAAAGCATCTATGCTGCCCTGCTGGCTCCACTAACTGGTTTTTTAGCCGATAAATTCGGTATTGGTATTTCACTGGTCATAGTATCATCAATCATCATCGTATTCTTTCCCATA
>CAZXGG010000018.1:11677-15246 GCA_964640125.1 uncultured Rikenellaceae bacterium | reverse complement strand
CTGGATAGCCAGGGGTTGTTCATTTATTTCCTTATATATACGGTTGGAGGAGCTTTAGCCGGTTTAATGCAAATTACGCTGCTCAAACAAAAGGTCTTAAATCCACTTGTCTGGTTCATAGCCAGTTCAACGGGTTGGGGCATTGCCTTCCTGTTCATGCTAATTTCGAATATAGTTTATTTGCAGTTTTCGGATACAGGGAGGCTGACCATTGGATATGTTTTGGTATTGCTTCTCATAGCGGGAATGCTCCTTGGAGTAATAACAGGTTTTGGAATGAAAAGAATGGTTGATCAGGAAGATCCGAACCGATGAAAGGTGTCACATTGATCTTCAAAAATTCATCTTATGAAGCCGGAAGGATTATGCTATTAATAAGAATCCCCCAGAAAAACATTCCACACCTGAAGGGAATCCTTTCCGAAATGTTTAACGACTTTCCTAACATGAAAGTCCATACCTCCTTCAGCCGAGCTTATTAATATAGTATCATAGGATTCAATTCCCCATACATGCCGGGTATACCCCAGTGATCCCTTATATTCCCCTTCTTTAATCGATTTGCTTGGATCTGTTACGGAGATATTTTCAATGTTCACTAGTATTGAAGAAAAATCAGAACGTTGAATTTCTTCCCTGAGGTCAGATAAGGGAAACGGACCTTCCGGATCATGTCCGTTGATCTCAATATTTGTTTTAACCCCTTCATTGACAAACAGGTCGGAGATCATCTGCCAGGCCTGGTATCTGAATGCAGTGTCAAGTTCTTTGCTCGCAAACAGGGTTAGGTATTCTGCGAAATCCAGCACCTTTTGCTTTGCCCGTTCCTCGAAAGCATGTCTTTTTTGTTCCGTAAGGTCAGTGGCTTCAAAATCACTTTCGATTGATTGTTTCAGGGACTCACTGGTTTGGGTCACATAATGCTTGTCTGTAGAACTCACCTCTTCCTTAACATATTCCGCTTCGTTCCCGGGATCTTCACAGGTTGGAGAGCCAAGAATCATCGTCCCCGCAAGAATGAATGCAATATGGATTTTCTTAAATTTCATTTACTCATTTGGTAATTGTCTGAATCGTAAAAGGGATATTTTTCCCCCGGTGTAAACAGTCTCAATGATCTCAATATTCTTTAAGCTGCTTACCGGCATAGTCAGTTTATTAAGGAATTCTGATTTATTATACAGTTCGATACCTGTCTGTTCCCCGTCATATACCTGGCAGATATATGCACTGTCTGATATCATCGTCTCCAGTTGGTTCCTCCATTTTTGCCAATCCTTGACATTTGCTGAAGAAAAATAATGGATCATCAGGGCGTAATCATTAGGGTACATATAAATTCGTTCAAAGTTATCCAGTTTTCTCAGAACCCGGGTTATCGTATCTGTCTTGTAATAAGGGGCTTTCAAAACGAACCTGGTATTCTTTTCTTTAGTTTCCAGGGTGAAATAGCCCTCTGTATCCGAACTTCTGTGAAGCGGTGACTCATCCTCACTCAGGAAAATGATCTCAATAGCCATATTCCTGATCCTCTGTTTTGTATACGCATCAAAAAATTCAAAATCATATTTTTTATAGCCCAATTTCTTAACCAGTATAATGGATACTATCAGGACAAGCAGAAGACCTAAAATTTTAAGGTAGATGCCGGATCGTTTATTCTTCCGGGGCTCTGCAAAAGAATCTACGGCACCCTGATTCTCATTTTTAAACTCCCTCCAGCCCTTATAACCTGAATACCGGGCAAGCAAGTTAAGAACATCGATCCGGGGAATTTTTTCATTGTCTCTCTTCATGTGCGTATAAAACCACTTCTCACTAATACGCTCCTTTGTCTTATCCAGCAAATCCTCCTGAAAATCTATTATGTCCTGACCTTTCCATTCATTAATATCAAGGGAAATACCCGGATTTGACAGGTTCATGGTCCTGGCAATCTCCTTTTTCAGTAAATCCAGGTATTGGCCTTCCCTTTCCTCCATAAAAATAGATTGTTATCGGTTTAAATATTGGTAAAACCGTTGTAAAACAATTTACAATTTAATTACAGGCATTTTTCAAACTTTTTGTTTCATACCGGGGTAAGTTTACCCAAACAGGATATGCCTTTCGTTCAAATATATGAAAAAGAATGGAATATTATCGAGTATCTGAGTCCTTCTTTCACGATGTAAAGGACTATCCTTTCGATGCCCATTATGTGGATATAAATGGTCTTCGTATGCACTACATTGATGAAGGTCCGGGAGGGGCATCCACAATATTGCTAATGCATGGAGTCCCGACATGGTCATACCTCTATCGTCATATAATCCCTGAATGTTCAGCAGCAGGGAACCGGGTCATTGCTCCGGATCTGGTGGGTTTTGGGAAATCGGACAAGCCGAAAAAGAAAAAAAATCACTCCTACCGGTCTCATGTGGAATGGATGACATTGTTTATTGAGTCACTCGATCTGAAAAGAATTGTTTTGTTTGCCCAGGATTGGGGTGTACTTATTGGATTGAGACTTGCTGCCGAAAATCAGGAACGGTTTGCAGCCATAATAGTGTCGAACGGAATGCTTCCAACAGGGGATCAAAATTTGCCGCTGGCATTTAAAGCATGGAAAAATTTTACCCGTTTCAGTCCCTGGTTTCCGGTGGATCGGATAATAGCTTTTGGGACGGTGAGGGGCCTGGACGAGGATGAAAAGAGGGCCTACAGGGCTCCTTTTCCTTCCACGGGAACCAAAGCGGGAGCACGTGCACTTCCGGGACTTGTTCCTGTATCACAGCATGACCCGGAAAACAAAGCAAACCGGAAAGCATGGAAGATCCTGGAAAAATGGAATAAACCTTTCCATACTGTTTTTAGCGACAGCGATCCCATAACCCGTCGGGGAGAAGAATTTTTTCGGGAGAAGATACGAGGTGCATGTCATCATAAACCCATCCCTGGAGGACATTTTATCCAGGAGGATGCAGCATTGGAGTTATCCACCATTATCAATGGTGTCGCACAAAGGATTGTGGAAAGTGACTGAATTGCATCTATCGGAAATCAGATCATTTATTTAATTTTTAACCTTATGAACTGGAAGAGCAAGATTGAGAGCATCGGTATAAAAGTGCCGGTTAAAATATTAGCCACCAGGGAGCTAATTGATAAACTTAACATTCCATGTCTGGAAAAGTTTGAATTACTAACCGGCATCAGGGAAAGAAGGGCCTGCTCTCCCGGTGAAGATTCCTGTTCGCTTGCCGTGGATGCTGCAATCGATTGTCTTGATCATTCAAAATATAAGCCGGAAGACCTGGAAATGATACTATCTTGCTCCATTACAAAGTACAATGGCCATTTAGTACATCAGTATGAACCACCGCTTTCCGTATGCATTAAGAATTCCATCGGTGCATCCGGTGCACTCAACTTCGATATAACAAATGCCTGTGCAGGTATGCAAACCGGAATATTTATTGCTGAAGATTTTATCCGGCGTGGGGTGGTTAATAACTGCATGATAGTGAGCGGCGAATATATTACCAGCCTTATGGATCATGCGATGAAAACGGTAAAAACCCCTTTCA
>CAZXGG010000018.1:0-11577 GCA_964640125.1 uncultured Rikenellaceae bacterium | reverse complement strand
GAATATATTACCAGCCTTATGGATCATGCGATGAAAACGGTAAAAACCCCTTTCAGTAAAGAACTGGCATCGCTGACGCTTGGTGATGCAGGTGCCGCTGTGATCCTGGACAGGACAACCATTGAAAGGGAGGGAATCGTGGTATCAGGCTTTACCACATTAAGTAAGTACAGCAACCTGTGCATCGGGAAACACGGGAGGAAATATGCCGGTGGGTTTATGAAAACAATGGCAAAGAAGATACACAAGGTCTCGATAAGCGATTCTGTACCTATGGTAAAGGAGGTGCTGAAAAAAAGTGATCTTACTTTCGATCAGATCGACTACGTTATTCCTCACCAGACATCCAGAAATTCAATTTTCTCCGGGGCTAACCATTTTGCAAAGTGTTTCGGTCAACGTCCGGGACAGGTGGTTGTGAACCTGAAAGAGTATGGGAATACGGCTTCCACATCCCATTTTCTGGCCATGTACAGTTATCTGAATGAAAAACGATTTAAAGAGGGTGACAGGATCATGCTGTTATGCTTTGCATCCGGAATAATTATCGGAGTTGTTCTGTTTATTATGAATGAAATGGTGAATCGGTATGGAAACAAGAATTGAAATGGTGGCGGTATCCAGACCGGTTTTTTCGTTCACTTCAACCGGGTCTACCGGTCTTGCTGTCAGGGCGGCAAAAAGATGCCTCCGGGAAGCTGGGATTGATCCTGGAAAGCTGGAACTATTGATATATACGGGGATTTATCCCGATGATTACCTGGGTGAACCGGCCATCGCAGCTATCATTCAGGAGAGGATAGGAGCAAATCCTCAATCCCTCTACAATCATAAAACCAACAGGGAAATGGCCGGTGCAACTTTTTCTTTCGATCTGAACAATGGCGGATGTGGATTGGTGAATGCAATTCAAATTGTGGATGGGTTTATCCGATCAGGAAGAATACGATGTGGCATGATCATCACGGGAGATTCTGAACCCGTGAGAGGATTATCTGACTCTTTCCATTTTACTCCTGCCGGGGCTGCATTAATCCTTTCGGAGTCATTAAACGGGGAAGGATTTATCCATTTTAAAACGGATACCCACCCTCAACACGAAAATGCATTTACAAGCCAACTTGCCTTTGATTCAAAAACAGGAAACAAGAAAAAGCATAACCTGCTGTTTGTTAAACAGGATAAATCATACCTGGAATGGTGCATAAACTGTACAATGAATTCATTGAACCATTTTCTTCAGGAGGCAGGACTTGATTTACAGGAAGTCGATCTCATGATTACTTCTCAAAGCCCGGAAGGATTTGCCCCGGGAATAAAAGAGCGGCTGAATCTTGGGGACAGGATTGTTACCATGAATGGAAAACCCGAAGCAGAGTTGCATACCGCTGGATTAGCGTTTGCACTGAGAAAAGCCTGGGAAGATAACCGGTTTAAACAGGCCAGGAATATCCTGCTTCTTACCGTTGGTTCAGGAATAACTACTGCTTTATCCCTCTACAGAAACAGGAATTAGTTTGGACAATGCATGTAACAACGTAAACGATTGGAGAAAAACAGGTTGAATATTGCACATTACCTGGCATTGAATGCGGAAAGAACTCCTGATAAACCAGCTCTTCTTTATCCCGTTAGAATTACCTTCGGGGAGATGCAGGAGGAAGTGGACAGGTATGCTTTCGGATTGAAAAGTATCGGAATTTCAAAAGGTAAAAAAACCATCCTGATGGTATCCGCGGGGCCAGAGTTTTTCATTCTGACCTTTGCCCTGCTTCGGGTAGGAGCGGTCCCGGTCATGATTGATCCGGGTATGGGAATCAAAGCTATGGTAAATGCATTATCTGGAATAGATGCAGATGCATTCATTGGAATCCCCAAAGCTCACATCCTTCGCAGGTTATATCCTGTCGCCTTTAAAACAGTCAGGATATGGATTACCCACGGACGCCGATGGTTCTCCGGAGGATACAGGCTGGCACTATTGCGGTCAGAAACAAAACAAGGATTCCCAGCATGTCTGTCAAATCCTGACGATTTGGCTGCAATTTTTTTTACCAGCGGAAGTACAGGGCCACCAAAAGGAGTTTGTTATAGAGCAGGTATGCTTGATGCCCAGATTCAGATACTATCTTCTCATTTTAAATATGGACCTGAAGAAATTGATCTCTGCACGTTCCCTCTGTTGAGCCTCTTTTCCATTTGCCGGGGAATGTCTGTTGTTATTGCCGATATGGACCCGGTGCATCCGGCAACCCTGGATCCAAAAAAAATCATTTCCAATATCAGGGAATATGAATGTACTCAAATGTTTGGTTCACCTATGGTGCTGGATCGGTTGGCCCGGTATGCGAATAGCAGGAATGTCCTTCTCCCTTCCCTTAAACGTGTTATCTCAGCAGGTGCTCCCGTTTCCAGGAATATTCTTGAGTCATTCCTGAAAATATCTTCCGGAGAAGTTGAAATTCATACTCCCTACGGTGCTACGGAAGCTCTTCCTGTAACAGATATTACAGCATCTGAACTCCTCGATAATCCTATTGCTGTTTCCGGGTATGACAGGGGAATATGCGTAGGTTATACGCTCAAGGGAATTGAAATCAGAATTATTGAAATTGAGGACACTCCAATATCAAACTGGGATGATAAAATTGAGTTACCTGTCAACTCAGTGGGGGAAATAGTTGTCAGAGGTGCATGGGTAACCAGGGAGTACATAAACCAACCCCGGGCAAATAGCCTGGCAAAAATAGAAAGTCACCAGGAAGGACAAACCTGGCACAGAATGGGAGATATCGGGAGACTGGACAGCGAGGGAAGGCTCTGGTATTATGGAAGGAAATCACACCGGGTAATAACTGATAAAGGGATATTGTTTTCGATTCCTACTGAAGCGATCTTCAACCGACATCCCCGGGTAGCCCGTTCTGCGTTAGTGGGTATTCATGAACACAATGAAGAACTAATGACTCCGGCAATCTGCATCGAATTTGAAACCGGGGACAGGGGGTTTAACAAAAAAAAGTTAATCGGCGAATTGCTTCAGATGGGAAAAGCCAGTGAGGCTACCCGGGACATTTCCCATTTTCTGTTCCCGGGGAGATTTCCGGTAGATGCCAGGCATAATGCCAAGATTTTCAGGGAAAAATTAGCCCGTTGGGCTTCAAAAAAGATACAATGAACATCCTGGTAACAGGGGGAGGGGGCTTTATCGGAGGAGCACTGGTCAACAGGTTGGTGGCTCAGGGATACAGGGTTGCCAGTTTCTCCCGCAATGACTATCCGCAACTCAGAGAGAAAGGAGTGGATGTTATCCGCGGAAACCTTGAGGATTTGGAGAGTGTTTCAAAAGCTTGTGCCGGTGTGGAAACTGTCTTTCATGTTGCTGCAAAAGCAGGATTATGGGGAGATTACCAGGAATATTACAGGACAAATGTGCTGGGGACAAAAAACCTCATTCGCTCCTGCAGGGAAAACCGGGTAAACAAACTGATTTATACCAGTTCTGCCAGTGTTGTTTTTAATGGCAAAAGCATCGAGGGCAGGAATGAATCCCTGCCCTATCCTTCCCGGCATTTATCACATTATACGGCAACAAAAGCAGAAGCGGAACAATGTATTCTTGAAGCAAACTCACCTGCATTAAAAACCCTTTCCCTGCGCCCCCACCTGGTGTGGGGCCCGGGTGACAACCATTTAATTCCAGGAGTTTTAGAGAAAGCTGTTGCGGGGAAATTACGACAAATAGGTGCTAAGGATCACCTGGTAGACACAACGTTTATTGATAATGCCGTGGCAGCACACCTTTGTGCAATAAATGCCATTGAGAAGAATCCGGAGGTTGCTGGAAAGAGCTATTTTATTTCTAATGGAGAGCCATGCTTCCTTTGGAAATTTATTAACCGGGTATTAAAATCTGCAGGTGTTTCACCAGTTGATAAGAAAATATCCGTTGGTTTAGCATTAAGCACTGCCTGCCTTGTGGAATGGATCTATAAAGCGTTTTCTATACGGTCTGAACCCTCGCTAACCCGGTTCCTTATCAAAGAACTTACCGTTGCTCACTGGTTTGATATCAGTGCTGCCTGTAATTTACTTGGATATGAACCGGAAATTACAATTGAGGAAGGCCTTTCAAAACTGGCTGCCTGGATTCAACAACCAATAGATCGAAATAATTCAACCTTTACTGCATAGAAAATGAAAACAGCAAAAATCCTTCGTACCATTGCACGGTATACACTACTCATCTTTGGGGTCCTGGTATTTGTTTTTGCGTTGCTCTCCGGGTCAGAAACTTTCGGGGGAGGGATCAAAGGGATCCTGAAGAACAGCCCGAATGCCCTTCCCTGGTTAATCCTGTTGGTACTGGTCGTTATTGCCTGGAAATGGGAACTGGTGGGCGGAATTCTGATTACCTTGCTCGGACTTTTTGCCCTGGGATTCTTTGGGATCTTCGCAGCCAATTTCTCTATAGGAACAATGATCATTTGCCTGTTCCCGGTTATCCTCGGAAGCTTCCTGATCCTGAGCTGGTGGCTGTCGAGGGATGGTCAGTGACGAAGAGACTGAGAGACGAAGTGATTGCAGTTATGAATGATGAATGATGATTGATGAGTGGTAGTTCAGAGTACAGAGTTAAGGGTACAGAGTGCAATGTACAGAGTACAGAGTTCATTGAAAATGAGTCTTCAGTCAGCAGTCCAGAGTCTGCAGTAAAAAAATGGTAAGATATATTGTGAAATGAATCTCCAGATTTTTTGACGAAAAACGAACACCGTTAACCGATACGGGCTTCGTTACCGAATACCGAATACCGAATTGATTTGCAATCGAATTACTGCTGAATGACAATCGAGTTACTATCCCATTATTAATCTTCAGAACAAAAACCGTGTCAGAAAGTCCGCTATCGCTTTATTAACTTTCAGCTGATTCCCGAACCGCATAAAATGGTGGGTATCGTCAACGATCACCAGCGTTTCGGTATGAACACCTTTCTTGAGTAGCCGTTGAACCAGGTCGGTACTCTGGCTGAATTGCACGTTCCGGTCGTCGTCACCGTGGATGATCAGTACCGGTGAGGTCCATGTATCAACGGAAGATACCGGTGAAGATTGCCAGGCAACCTCAAGGGCAAGCTCAGCATCCGGGGCTTTTTCGTACTGGTTTGGCAGGATCATCGATTGAACCCGTCCCTCTGTCCGGTCGTGCACGCCATGGATATCCACACCTGCAGCAAATAGCTCCGAATCACGACCCAGGGCCATGGCGGTAAGGTAACCTCCGTAGGAGCCTCCATAGATACCAATGTTTTCGGCGTCCACAAAATCCTGTTCAGCCAGCCACTGACCGGCAGCTTTTACATCCTTGTATTCGGATGCACCCCGCGTACCACCGTCCACCGGCCGGTGAAATTCATATCCATAACCGATCCCCAAACGGTAATTGACCGAAAGTACAACAAATCCTTTGCTTGCCAGGTACTGATTCACCGCATAGGCATTCGAGTAATAGGATGAGTAGTGCCAGCCGAGTAACATCTGCCTGGGAGGGCCGCCATGGACATAGACAACAGCCGGTTTCTTTTTCGGTCCTCCTGAACTCCGGAACAGGGTCGCATGAACCGGAATGCCATCGGTTGATTTGAAAATAACCTGTTCCGGGATCACCAGTTGCTTTGTTGGGAAATTTTCCGGAATGTTATCTTCAGCAATGAGTTTTATTCGTCTTTTTTCGATGTCCATCACAGCGGGCAGGGGAGGACGCTGGGGCGTTGCACTGAGGTAGACCAGGTGTTTCCCATCGCCTGTGATGACCGGTGTCCATTCCAGTCCGTAACCCGGGGTCATCACTTCCGTAACATCGTATTTATCCACAGCTACCCTCACGATATGCCTGCGGTCGATATCCTTCGGATCGGCACCGGTATTGCCGGCAAACACCAGCCAGTTGCGGTCTGCACTCAGGTGAATGTATTCTGCCATGTAACTGCCGGGAGTCAGAAGCAACGCTTCTCCACCCTCATCCGGTATGCTGTAGAGATGGGGCCAGCCATCGTGGTAGGAGAGGAAGACGATCCGGTTTTTCGCAGCCCAGTGCAGGTTGGTTCCTCCGTGGGTCGAGGGGACAGATCCCCGGATGGTTTCCGGTGCTTTCCAGACCTGTTTGGCTTTTCCATTCCGGGCACTGGCAGTCATGATCATCCAGGGAGAATGCCTGGCAGTAAGTATGGAGTCCGGGGCGCCTCCACGACCATGTGTGCGGATAAACGCGATCTGAGTGCCATCCGGAGACCACCGTGGAGAGCCATCCCGGTTAAAGGAGGGATCGATCCAGAGAATCGGTGACTCCTTATCCCTGAAGATGCCAATAAAAGCATGGTCCTGGCGGTTTGATTCAAATGCAAGCATGCTGCCATCCGGAGACCACTGGGGAGATCCGTTCCTTCCACGGGCGGTGAAAAGCTTTTCTGCCGGGCTGCGGCCATCAATAGAAACCGTCCAGATCTGTCCGGATTTTACGAATGCAACCCGGTCGTTTTTAGGAGAAATAACCGGGTTATCACCATCACCAAGCAGGATGGGTTCACCTCCCTCGAAGGGTATGCTCCATATCTGAACCTTCGGTGGCTCAGGGCTGAATGTCGGATTCACCGGTAACGCATCATCCCAGTTCGATCCGAAATCTCCCCCGCGGATAAAAACGACCCATTTTCCGTCTGCTGACAGGGATAGACTGGAAATAGCCTGCCCATCATCGGTCAGGTATTGCGTAAGTTGCCTTACCTCGAACCGGGGACCCTCGGCAACATAGATATTGCGTAATCCCGATTCGTTGAATGCCCAGGCAATCCGTGAACCTGTGGCCGCTGCACACAGCTCCGAAGGAAAAGGGTAGGACATTACCTCTTCCATGGTAAAAGCATTTTTCTGTGCTTTCAGCACGGAAAAATTCATCATAAGGATCAATAATGAAAAAAATAGAGATTTATAAAGAACTGTAATTGTGCTTAATCCTTGAGAAGGACGATTCAATCGTAGCATGATTTTGATTTTTGGTTTAACCTGTCAATAAAACAAACTTATTAATTCTTTTTCAATATTATATTGAATTTTTACTTAAGAGAATGAAGAAAGAAGATCCATTAAATCCTGCAGTCAGGGATTTATTCTCTGAGGATGATAAACTATAGAAATGACTATGTAGACTATTTGAATATCAAAACATTAAGCTATTTCAATAGAAATCATAAAGATTATCCCCATAATCATACCAATCAAAATATAAAGAACAATATATCAAATAGTTACAAGAATTTGATTTTTCAAATTTGGAAATTTTAGGGAAATCATGAAATACAACATATTGATAATTAGATATTTGATAAATTACTAAGAATTACAAAACTGCTGTATTTCTTTTGCTTAAAAATTCCTTAATTTCCGGAATCCTCATGATTTTCTTCTTCCTTTTGGAATCCAGTTCAAACTTCTTATTTCCCTTGATTAAAGATTCAAAGGGAATCCCCAGATACCTGTTCAACATCGTTATCATTTTCAAGGTAAGTGACCTCTTTCCATTAAGCACTTCTGATACTCTTGTTTCCCCTCCAAAAAGAGGAGCAATATCTTTCTGTTTCAGACCCATCTGCTCCATCCTGAACCGTATCGCTTCTATCGGATCCGGAACTTCAACAGGGAAATGTTCGTGTTCATAGCGTTCAACAAGGATGGATAAAAGTTCCAGTTCATCACCTTTATCTGTTCCAGCCTCGATAGGTACTGAATCAGAATGAATCAATGCGTAAATCCTGCTTACTGCCTGATTATACTCTTTCTCCGTTTTAATTACCCTGGGATTCATATATTACCTCCTTTGCATCAAGTGTATCGTATTCCTTATGAGTTCCAAACCAAACGATAAAAACTATTTTCAATTTATATTCAACATCCACTATTAATCGATAATCATTCCCTTTTATATTAAATACAACCCGTTTGGAACTTATAATACTTGCATTTTTATACTTCAGCTTAAGTTCATTTGGATTATCCCAATCCGAGTACTTAACTTCATAAATCCACGCCAAGAGTGCCTTTTCAGCATTCTTATACCTTGGTTCAGATAAATGATCCAGAAGTGTTTTTACCTTAATAATCCGCATGTAGTGACAAAGATACAAAAAACTTACCAAATAGGGTAATTTTTTGAAAAACTTTTGAAGAAACGGAGTCCGTAATCATACAAACATTAATTCAAAGAACTAAGGTACAGATAATTAGAAAATCATGATTTTTAAAAAGTGAATCACTTAATAAAGATAAATGATTTGGCCAAGAAAAGGAAATCCGGCCAATATCTGCTATTCAGAAATTATTATTTGGAGTTACTAACGATTGATACTTGTAATCTATTTGATATTTTTCTAATAAACGCTAAATCATTTTCTGGAATATCGAAGCTAACACCAATTCCATCTGTTTCAATCCAAATCCAAAAGCTTATCTCACTCTCTGGATCACTTTTAATTCTCTTAATAATTCCAAGTTTATTTTTAAGTAAATCCTTAAAATATTCAATATGAGATGATATATTCTCTTCTTCAGTGATTATTGTTTGAGATTTTATCGCCCAGAGATTATGCATTCTTTTTCCTGCCGTTCCTGACTTTTTTGCTCTAAATGTTTCGCCTTTACTAAACGATCTACTAGGCTTAATTTGAATCATCTCAGAAATAAAACCAGGTGTAGAATTTTGGGATACAACTATTAGTTCACAATAGATCCTATATTTAAAACTATATTCATTACCCATGCCTTTAAGAATTAATGTAGATAATCAAATAAGTTATCGATAAAATTCCCTAAATCATCCCATATATCTCCATTACTTAATATTTTGCCATGAAAATCACTTCGTAGACCATTGGCTTTTTTCAAACTTTCTATTGCATACTTCCCTTCTTCTTTTGTTAAACCTAAAGCTTTAAGGGTAGATTTTTTAAGTACGCGACCGCCTGTTTGTAGAACTTTGCCACCTTTTGCATATCCTGGAATTGGTGGTGTCCCAGTAATATATATCGGTCCATTATAATCTGCGATCTCATATCCTTTAGAATATTTTTTGGCATCTTGAGAAACTGCGAATTCAATATCTCCAGAGATTTCAAAATGATCAAACCCACCATCACTTTCAGATAATTGAGGATTAGTGTAAACAGCTGATATAGTATTTGCAAATGAATCCTCACCATCTTCTTCCTCAGAAGCTGCTTCCAATGCATCATAAACACTTCCCATCGAACTGGATCCTTGTTGAACATTTTTCATCATAGCAATGAGTGTGAAGACATCATCTCCAGTAACAGTGTAGCTACTATCAGTTTTTGTAACTGTCATCCCATCCGGATCAATATACCTAATTGGATTATTGTAGGCATATTGATATGGTGTCCAACTTCTTGAAATTTCAGTTAAGGGATCTGGCACGAACCATCTACAAACTGCGGGATCATAGAACCGTGCCCCGTAATCATACCAATCAAAATACAAAGAACAATATATCAAATAGTTACGCAAGTATAATTATTTAAAATTAGAAATTTACGATTAATATCAAAATACAACATTTTGATAATTAGATATTTGAGAAAATCATAAAAATTACAAAACTACTCCTGAAAAAATATTGTTTTTCGGTAAGATTTTTAAGTTGCATAAGTACTAAAATTGGGTAGATAAGGGAAAATCTTCTTCCGGGAACAGGGATCAATCTGAATGATCATTTAATTTCAATTCAATGCCATATTGTATAATTTCATTTGCAAATGGATTCAAGGAAGAAAAATCACTTTCCGTGATGGGATGTGGTTCGATGCGCAAATCGATCTTCCTCCGGATACGAAGTAATTGCATCTGAGTATCGAAGAGTTCTTCATCTTATTGAAATTCCGCCCTTAGGATTTTTTCAATTTCGGTTTTATTTTCAGGCAAATAGTTGGAGGCTATATCCCAAATTATTTCGTAATCAACACCGAAATATTCATGTGAAATTTTATTACGAAGAAGGTACATTTCATGCCATGGAACATTTTTATACTTGCTCTTTATCTCATCCGGAATGTTCTTTGAAGCCTCTCCAATAATCTCAAAGTTCCTTATCACTGCATCAACTGTCTTTAAATCTCTTTTGAAATCAGTGTAAGTATACCCCTCTGTATATACTGATATTCGTTCAATTGAACTTAGTATATCTTCCAGGTACATCCTATATGTTCTACCAGCTTTCTTCAATTATATGAACTGAACCTGATTTAGGATTTCATCCCTTATCTGATCTTTCAGAGCATTTTTTGTGACCAGATCAATCTTTCGGCCAAGAATCTTCTCAAGGTATATTTCCAGAGACAAAAACTTCCATCCAATTGGCTTTTCCAGCTCCACCAGTAGATCAATATCACTATTTTCTGTAAAGGTATCATCCGAATAAGAGCCGAATAATGCAATATTCTTAATAGAATACTCCTTTCGAAGCTCAGGTTTAAGCTCTCTTAGTCTGTTTATTATATCATTCCTGGTCATCATAAATCAAAGGTAATCAAATAATGGTTAAAATTGACCAAAATTAATAGAATCATGCTCGCAGGATTTCAGCAGATGTAATCTTTGCAGAATTTTCGATTGCAGCTTTTAAAATCGTATACTTCAGTACCCACATATGTCAACTCCTCAGGGCCGGATCATAGAACATAGCTCCATAATCATACCAATCAAAATGCAAAGAACAATAGGTCAAATAGTTACGAGAATAGAATTAATAAGAGCTGAAATACCCTTATCCGGGAGCAGTATCAAATCGAACGATCATTCAATTTCAACTCAATACCAGATTGCATAATCTCATTTGCAAATGGATTCAGGGAAGAAAAATCGCTTTCCCTGATAGGGTGTGGTTCGATACGTAAATCAATCTTCCTCCGGATGCGAAGTAATTGCATCTGTGTCTCAAAAAAATCTTTCATAGTACCTAGTATAACAGCCACATCAATATCACTCTCATCAGAATGCCTGCTACGTGCATAGGATCCAAAAAGATAGGCCTTCCTGACATCCATCTCCCTTGGGAGATTGCTTATATATTTCTCTGCAATATTTATAGTTGTTTCAGTAACCATGCTCTCAGATTATCAATTACATTCTTCCATTCCTCGGCAAATTCCTTTGTACATAACTTATAAAACTCTTGTTTATATGAATTGTACCGTGCGTTTATATTAAAAGTTGTCAGCCTGTCCAGCCAGTCTTTCTGCTCTTCGGTCAGGACCAGGTCAACTTTGGAAGCAAGTCTCAACAGGTCATGACCTGCTACAGCATGTGTGCCTTTACGTTTAACATACAACGCTTTCAGCAGCTTCTCCACCACAAGATGGCCAATAAACAAAGCCCAATGGTAATCACCTGAACTGAAAAGATTCTCCATTGTCTGATGATCTTTATCTGCAGATTCTCTCCAGTGTTTTACTATCTCGTTAATATTGAGCTTCTTTTCCGTCATATGAACAAAGATAATACATTTTCA
>CAZXGG010000017.1:42389-51732 GCA_964640125.1 uncultured Rikenellaceae bacterium | reverse complement strand
ATCTTTTCCAGTGCATCTTTCATTTGAACGACCAGTTTCTGGATATCGGTATCGTTGGCTTTCGACCCAAGGGTATTTATCTCCCTGCCGATCTCCTGAGCAATAAATCCGAGTTTTTTACCTACCGGTTCATCCTTTTGAGTGGTCTGAAGAAAATAGCTGCAGTGGTTTTTCAGTCTGACCTTTTCCTCCGAAAAATCAAGTTTTTCCAGGTAATAGATCAATTCCTGTTCAAACCGGTTCTGATCGTATTCATCAGGGCCCAGTTTTGACAGTACATTATCCCGGATGCGATCCTCAATCTTTTTTACCCTGTTTTTTTCAATTTTTTCAATTTCTCCAAGAAGGTGAAGGATCAGCTCAATCTGTTGATTTATATGGGTTGCAAGGGATTCACCTTCCTGTAACCTGAACTGGTTCACTTTTTCTGCAGCATGAATGATTTCCCTGCTAACAATTTTCCATTCTTCCTCATCCAGCTCTTTTTTTTCAGTGGAAAGGATATCCGGAAATCTCATGATGATGGGCAACAAAGGCTCATTATTTTCGATCTTCAGTTCGTCGGTAATCTGCTTCAACTGGTTATAGTAATTAGCCACTACACTATGGTTTATAACCGGGACATTCTCATCTTCCATTACTTCGGTGAAGAGAGAGAGGTCAATCTTTCCCCTGATCAGATACTTCCCAATCAAATTCCGGATTTCCAGTTCTTTTTCCCTGTAAATCAATGGCAATTTGGTGTTAATATCCAGTTGTTTACTATTCAGGGACTTAATTTCTATGTGTATTTTCTTCTTTGGCAACTCGCAAACGGCCTGGCCAAAGCCTGTCATTGATTTGATCATCTTCAAATAATATTATAGCATAACGAAATAACCTTTTCAAAGATAAGATAATCAGGGGAAAATTCAATTACGGACGGGTTTTGGCTGCCGCGGTTGTGAATCCATTTTCCTCCGGTTTTTCATGCTTTACGATGACCTTTCGTTTCCATCTTCCGGTCAGGTAATAGGAATAAGACACGATCAATCCCATACTCCATCCAATGGGTATGGCCCACCATATTCCCATTTCACCCATGCTGCGTGACAGGAAATAGGAAAGCGGAACTCGTATGATCCAGAGAGAAAACAGGGTAATGAACATGGGAATAAGGGTATCCCCTGCACCTCGCATTACACCATTGGTCATAAACAGGGCGGATATGATCAGGTAAAATGAGCTTACGATGACCAGGTATTCTTTACCGATCCGGATGACCTCCGGATCCGGGGTAAATAACGCCATGAAGAATTGGCTGAAAAGCAAAACAACAATCGTAACGGAGATGGCGATCACGGATGACATGAATAGTGTGGTACGGAAACCGGTTTTTACTCTTGACGATTTATTGGCTCCCAGGTTCTGGCCTACGAATGTGGCAAGGGCGGCAGAGAAATTCATGGCCGGCAGGATGGCAATAGAATCAATCCTTCCGGCTACGGAATATGCTGCAATGACATCGGTTCCAAAGGTGTTAACGATGCCCAGTACGGCCATTCCTCCAAGAGCAACAAAGGTGTGTTGAAAACCGGTTGGCAATCCGATGCGGAAACTCTTCCGGAAGATATCCCGGTCGAATTTCATATTTACCAGCGAAAACTGCATGATCTGGTGGTAACGGTTCAGATAGATGATTGCCGTAATGAATGCGCCGCCCTGGGCAATGATGGTTGCAACGGCAACACCCACAATCCCCCATTTGAAAACCAGGACAAACAGCAGGTCAAACCCGATGTTAAAAAAAGTGGAAATGATCAGAAAGACCATTGGAGTTTTGGAATCACCCAGACCCCGCAGGATGGCACTGGTGCCATTAAAACCAAAGGATGCAATTATTCCGAGCATATAAACGTTTATATAGCTTTTTGCCTGTGGCAGGATCTCTTCAGGGAGTTGCAGCAACCGGAAAATCGATTCGCTGAAGGTGATACCCACAATGGTTATAAAAATTGAGGCAAAGAAGACAAATATATAAAGTGTATCAATAGCCCGCTTTACCCTGTCCAGGTCCTTGGCACCGAAATACTGGGCAATCACGATGGTTGTACCCGAAGCAATTCCAATGATCAGGGAGATCAGGGTAAAGATGATGGGGAAGGATGCACCTACGGCTGCCAGTGCCTCTTTTCCAATGAAATTACCAACGATGATGCTGTCAACAATGTTGTAGAGTTGCTGAAATACATTGCCCAGCAACATCGGGAGGGCAAAATTCAGGATTAACCGGCTCTCTTTCCCCGTGGTCAGGTCTTTCATTCCTCCAAACGTAATTAATCTGCGAAAGTGGTCAAATTATTTCAGGTGCGCAAAATATATTGGTAATAAAACCCGGAGTAATCTTTGGACTATTATTTCCAAGGTAAGCTACACCGAATTATACTAAACTTCTTGTCCGCCGAACGTTTGCGAAAACCTCATGAGCAGGTGGTGCGATAGGATTGCGGGAGCGAATAATCTGCCGAAGGGCGGAGGAGGCGGATTAAATCCATGAGATTAATCCACTTAAGAAGGAATGAAATCAAAGATCGTAAATCGTTAGTCGAACGGCTCCATCTCCACAGTGAAATGACGCAGAATGGGCGCTTCCCAGACAATTCGCAGCCCCCTGGTCAGTTTCTCCCTGCGATCGGAAATATTCTTCATTGCTATTGCAACCAGGTCCATGTGATTTCGGGTATACACCCGCCTTGGGATAGCCAGGCGGAGGAATTCCATTTCGGGAAAGCGGTTCTCCCGGGTTATGGGATCACGGTCAGCCATCAGGGTGCCAATCTCTGCACTTCGCACTCCTGCTTCCAGGTAAAGCTCCACGGCAAGCGTTTGTGCGGGGAATTGCTCCAGGGGTACATTGACCAGGAATCGTTTTACATCAATAAAGATCGCATGACCACCAAAGGGTACCTGTACAGGGATTCCAAATTCCTTCAATCGTTCACCCAGGTAGGCAACCTGTTTTATTCTGGAATCCAGGTAATTGAACTCAGTCCCTTCATCCAATCCCTGGGCAAGTGCATTCATATCCCTTCCGCTCATGCCGCCGTATGTGATAAATCCTTCGAACATGATGTTGTAAGTCGTGGCTTCCCGGAATATCTTTTCATCGCGGAACCCGATGAATCCTCCCATATTGACAATGGCATCTTTTTTACTGCTCATGGTCATGCCATCAGCTAAGGAAAACATTTCTCCGACAATCTCCTTTATCGTTTTATCCCGGTACTCCTTTTCCCTGGTTTTTATGAAATAGGCATTTTCAGCAAACCGGGCAGCATCGTAAAAGAGCAGAGTGCCCTGTTTTTTAACAACCCTGTGAATCTCTTTCAGGTTCTGCATGCTCACCGGTTGTCCTCCAGAACTGTTGCAGGTGAGGGTAATGATGACGAAAGGGATCTTTTCTACGGGATTTTCCTGAAAGACCTTTTCGAGCTTCCGGATATCAACATTCCCTTTAAACGGATGATCAATTGATGTATTGAAAGCCTCATCAATGGTGCAATCCACAGCTTTAGCCTTCCTGAATTCGATGTGTCCCCTGGTGGTGTCAAAATGGGTGTTCCCGGGGATCAGGTCCCCTTCGTTGACCAGTACCGAAAAGAGCACATTTTCTGCTGCCCTGCCCTGATGAGTGGGCAGGAAATAGTCAAATCCAAGGATCTCTTTGATCTTCTCCTTCAACCGATAGTAGGAAGAAGCACCTGCATAACTCTCATCACCAAGCATCAGGGCAGACCATTGACGATCACTCATCGCTCCGGTTCCCGAGTCGGTCAACAGATCAATAAAAACCTGTTCACTCTTCAGGTTGAAAAGGTTATATTTTGCCTCCCTGATCCAGGTTTCACGATCGGTACGAGTGCTCGGATATAGTGGCTCCACCATTTTTATCTTATAGGGTTCTGTAGAGGGTAATTTCATCGCTAGTAGGTTTGTTTAAATTGGTTTTGAGGAAATTGATGTAAAGGTTGATTTTCCTTTACTACGAAATTTCAGGATCTATTTGCTGAGGATAATGTCTTGGGACACTATATTTGCACCAGTTAGAAAGCCTGAAGCCTGGATTTGAAGGGATAGGTGTCTCTCCTTTTTATGTTACGGTAGAGATTTTTTGTTGTGAATGAAATTTTGTGTCGATTTTTCATCGAGTGAAACTTGGATATACAAATATAATATTTACAGAATAAAATCGGAAAATCGTTGTTTTTCTATTAGCATACATACGTACTTATTGGAAAACCAGTTGATCATGAAAAAAATGGTGATGTTATTGTTGTTTTGCGGCAGCTTTTTTGCCCTTACAGGGCAGGTGGATGCCCTGAACTTACCGGTTGAGGATACCATACCTTCTATTCGATCACAGGATACTCTCCTGATCGATCAAAAATCGGGCACCGTATTGGATTCAATGAATCTTGCATTGAATTATCTGAAAGAATTGTATCGTGACACGGACCAGTGGATCACTCCCGATGACTCCCTGCGCCTGGCAATAGGAAGGCTAATCACGTATGTTGAAAATGGGCCGATTGGTACGACTGTGAATTTTTTGCGCACCTATCCGTTCGATCTTTTAAAAGAACCCTCGGACGTTGTGCAATCCGAAGCTGTACAGGAAGAAAAACGGGGCGATACACTCCTTTTACCCTTCGTTCAGGATACACTGAAAATGGATTCATTGACCCTGCCGATTGATTCCACCCGGATCCCGGTACAGGATACCATTCCAAAGGAGATAACGGATTCAATCTATTTTACCTCTCCGGATTCGATCTCGTTACTCGAAATACGGGTTCCACAAACAGATACCTTGCAGATCATATTTACCGATTCGACACGGTTAATATTCCAGGATACGTTATTGTTTGAAGTAAGCGATTTGATATTGAGCCCCCTTAAAGATATCAGCAAGATCGGGTCCGCGGATTCACTAAAAAACAGCATAGCGCTTTTACTGGATTATATTGAGGACGATTCTCTCCAACTTTGGATTAAAAACCTGGCTAATGATTCGACCAGCATCTGGCTGAGCGATGAAATTGAATACAGGCGATTCTGGCTGAAAAATGAGGTGTATGATTCCATCGGGATCTGGATAAAGGCAGACCAAAAAAATTCGTTGAAATTTATTGTGGATGACGGTGTTTATTTCCGGAAAATGAGCAGGAGTAAAAAGACCGAAGATTACCTGCACGTGCAACGGGTAATAGAGAGCACCCTGCAGGAAATGAAACCCATTGAGATTAAACCGCAAATCTGGAAGTACGGAGGACTGGGAGCCATGAATTTTGCCCAGGGATACCTTTCCAACTGGGCACAAGGAGGCGAAAACTCTATCTCTACCTTTACGGAGGTTAGCCTGTTTGCGAATTATTCAAGAAACAATACCAAGTGGGACAATACGGTCCGTTTTAAGTATGGCTTGATGAAAGCGGGAGATAGACGATTGCGAAAAAATGAAGACCTGCTGGAGATCAATTCAAAATTCGGGCAAAAGGCATTTGGAAACCTGGGACAACGGGCGATTGAAAAATATGGTACAGAAGGGATAAAAGACTGGTACTACAGCTTGCTGGTCAGTTTTAAGAGCCAGATTGCAAAAGGATATAATTATCCGAATGATTCCGTTGTGGTTTCCCGGTTTATGGCACCCGGATACGTGATGTTTGCTCTTGGACTGGACTATAAACCCAATGATCGAATCTCTGTCCTGATATCCCCGATAACGTCAAAGTCAACCTATGTCCTGGATACTGCATTGATTGATCAGACAAAGTATGGTATTGCGGCAAACAAAACGGTTTATCGTGAAGTCGGAGCATACATTAAAACCAGGTTCCTTTATAACTTCAATGATGATATCTCCGTTGAAAATAAACTGGACCTGTTTACAAACTATACTCATAATCCTCAGAATATTGACATTGACTGGGAGTTTATCCTGCGAATGCGGATCACCTTCTACCTGAGCGCAACAATATCCACTCACATGATCTATGATGACGATGTCCTTGTCCCGATCTTCAATAATGAGGGAGTTAAGACAGGTACAGGTCCCAGGCTTCAATTCAAGGAGTTACTGAGTTTGGGGGTTTCGTATAAGTTTTAGGGACCTCAGAGCTCCTTTTCATATATTCGGAAGCGTTTATGGATTTTGCCTCCTGCTTTTAGCACCTCTCCTATCATTTTGTGATTCGTTTCCAGGATCAGGTGGCTTTCAATGGTCTGCATGTTTCTCTCTTTTGCCGTTTCGAGCAGTTTGACAGCCATCATTGCATCCAGCCCGAGTCCCTGGTATTTGGGTTTGATCGCCCCGAGGAGTAGGGTGAGGTGACTTGACCGTTTCATGCAGGAAAGGATCTTGAAGATTCCGAACGGAAACAGCTTACCCGATGCTTTTTGCAATCCTTCACTCAGGTCCGGCATGCTGATCACAAATCCTGACACACCATGACGGTTCTCGGTTACTTTTACAAAATGTGGATCCAGTACCGGAAGATACCTGTCAGCATACTCAACCATCTCCTGATCAGTCAGCGGAACAAATCCGTAAATGCTACTATAGCATTCATTCATTACCCTTAAAACGGGGATAATGTATGGTTTTAACTCTTTTTTTGTGGTGAATTCAACTACCCTGGATTCGGTTTTTTTGAGTACCATCCGGCTAACCCTCCGGTACAATTCAGGGATCTCATCCGGGATTTTTATCAGGTAATCGTTCAGGTCCACTTTCTTCCGGTACCCCTCAGCAGTGATCAGCCGGTTCATGTAATCCTGATTCCATATGGTTGCCAGGATGGCGCGATGTTCGAAACCCTCAATAAGAAAACCCTGTGGATCTTTGTCGGAGAAGCCGAGAGGTCCCACAATTTTTGCCATTCCGTGATTTATAGCCCACTCTTCCACATGATGCATCAGTGCATGGGCTACCTCCTCATCCTCCCAACAATCGAAGAATTCGAACCGGGCATGATCCTCGTTATGGATCTCATTGTACCGCCTGTTGATCAAACCCATGATCCGTCCAACCGGTTTACTCTCCCTGAACGCTAATAGAAGAATGGTATCAGAATAGCTGAAACATTTGTTTTTTTGTGGATTGAAAAAAAGAAACTCATCCCGATACATTGGGGGAACCCAACAATCGAAACCGGTGTTTATCTTTGCCGGCAGAAAGATAAAGCGCTGAAGATCTTTCCTGGTTTTGACTTCTCTGATTTCAGGAGCCATGTTTTATATTAACGGGTAATATTGAGCCAAATCATTGAAAATAAACAGGATATTGTAAAAGAACGAGAAAAATTATACGAGTAAGTTAACATTTTTTTAATAAAGGGATTAACTAAAACAGATTATTTAAGATTTATAAAATGATAACTCCGTCTGACGGCTTTGCTGATTTGTGGGAGGAGCCCTGCCTGCCAGCCACAGGCTGGTAAACCCTGCCAGTCCGGCAGGCTGGCGGCAGGCAAGCGTCCGATGGATTAAACCAATATGTATAAACGTTCGGCAATTTATTCGTCAACCAATTGCGTTTACCCTCCGGCATCCTGACCCTGTTTTTTCAGGAGATTAAAAAGGCCGTTTCCTGAGATAATAAATAGCGGAAGAGTTACAAGGGCTGCTATTGTATCGATCAGATAGTGCGCTTTTAAATAAACGGTTGAGATTGTAAGCAAAATGGCAAGTGGTAAAACAACATAAAACCAATGCCTGAGGTATTTGTATGCATACCATAAAATGAGGAGTGCTATACCCACGTGAGAACTTGGAAAAGCCCCGGTAGGTCGTTCACCAAGTTCCTGTACCAGTTTTAACGTGCTGCTGAAAACATATGCTTCTGGCACTTCATTTGCCGGGGGAGGGAAAAAATACTGCGGACCTGCAACAGGAAGTACAATGAATACCAGATAGTAGATGTAAAAAGAAGAGATGAGAACGAAGGTTAACCGGTAGAACAGATCCGGATGGTTCAGAAAAAGGATGAGGGTGAATCCAAAGATCAGGAGATAATAGAAGAAATAGCTGAAACTCATTAATTCAGTAATCCACAATTGAGGGAATCTGTCGAGAAGAAATTGTGCGGGCTGAACTCCGAAAAGTGTTTCTTCGACACGGGAAAAGAAAGGATCCTGGTTTTCAAAAAGGATGTTATTGAAATGATCCGTTTCCGGATAGAGATAGATAATGAGTATCAGCGGATAGGCATATCGAAGAAACCGCATTACCCCTCCCTGGAACAGGTCCTGAAAACAAGCCATTGCATAAATAATAAGGATAGAGAGGATACGAAATCCCAGGGGAAGCAATTTGTTTTCCAGATCGTTCCACGCTAACCCAATGAAAATCGTGGTCATCAACAGGTAGAGGAGTGTAATCCTATCGATTGCGTTAAGGTTCTTCCGGGGATCTGATCTCATGATGAACAGCAATGTTTAATCAAACATGAAGATAATCGTTTTTCTAACCTTTTGTGGTTGTTTTCAAAGTAGAGACGCCATGCATGGCGTCTCTACACAACGTTCCACCGAAACATCTGGAATGCCTTTTAATAATTGGGTTATATTCCGTTATTGTTCAATAATTTACGCCAATTTTCCCCGGTAGATTTGATAATTCTCCTCATCGAACACGGTAAAGATAACCCGTTCAATTTTTTTATGTTTTTTCAAAAATAAGGAGACTTCGCGGATGGCAATTTCAGCTGCTCTGATCTTGGGAAACCGGTACACTCCGGTACTTATATTTGGGAAAGCAATTGATTTTATTCCGTGTTTCAGGGCAAGGGTAAGGCTGTTTTTATAACAGGAAGCAAGCAATTGTTCCTCATTATTTGCCCCTCCATACCACACGGGTCCAACCGTATGGATCACGTGTTTGGCAGGGAGCAGATACCCTCTGGTAATGCGGGCTTCACCTGTGGGGCAACCATTCAGCTGTTTGCACTCTTCTAGCAGTTGCGGTCCTGCTGCACGGTGGATTGCTCCATCAACGCCACCACCGCCCAGCAGGGAAGTGTTCGCGGCATTCACAATGGCATCCACCTCAAGTGTTGTAATATCAGTCTGAATGAGTTCTATCTTTTTCATGGTCCCTGACTATCGGATTTTTGCCCCGAGCCTGGTTTCAAATGCTTTAATCAAACGGGACATTACCTGTTCTATCTGTTTTTCGGTCAAGGTTCTTTTTTCATCCTGCAGTATAAAGCTCACGGCATAGGATTTTTTTTCTTTCCCGATTTTTTTGTCTTCAAATACATCAAACAGGCTGACCTTTTTCAAGATCTGTTTTTCTGTTTGCA
>CAZXGG010000017.1:7029-42289 GCA_964640125.1 uncultured Rikenellaceae bacterium | reverse complement strand
TCTTCAAATACATCAAACAGGCTGACCTTTTTCAAGATCTGTTTTTCTGTTTGCATTGCAAGCTCCTTTACCTGTTTGTATTGTATGTTCTTATCAAGCAGCAATGCAAGGTCCCGTTTTACTTCAGGAAATTTCGGAAGTTCAGCATAGGTTATTTTGTGATGCTCAATCATTTTCAAAACAGTGTCCCAGTGAAAATCGGCAAAAAAGACATCCTGTTCTATCTCAAATTGTGAAAGGAATGTACGGCTAATGATTCCGAAATCCACGACAGGATCACCATTCAGACTATAGGTAACACCATCAGAAAAGAGTTCTGCATCAGCCTTTCCCATGTCAAGCTTATCGGAATTGAACCCCAGCCGTTCAAGAATGTTTTCAACAAACGATTTCAGGTAATAGAAACTGGTTTGTTCTTCCTGAGCGTTCCAGGTTTGTTCTTGTTTGCGGCCCGTGATGTAAAGCGCCAGGTGTTCATTTTCGGTGTATGGGGTCAGTGGTTCATTCCGGGACGCCGTTTTATCGAAGAAATAGCAATTCCCGAATTCATAGAGCTTAAGGTCCGGATTCTTCCGGTTGATGTTATAGGATATCGTTTCGAGCCCACCGAAGACCATACTCTGTCGCAGCGAGTTCAAATCACTGCTCAAAGGGTTATGGAGCATTACCGATCGTTCCAGTGGATAATCTCTCCTCTCTTTATAGTAGGATGAAGGAGTCAGCGAGTTTACCATGATCTCATTGAAGCCGTTATGACTTAAGAGGTCTGCGATCATGTTACAGACCTTTTCCTTATCCGGTTTTTTGAAATAGGATAGTGTCGATTTGACTTCATCCCGAATCTCGATGTTATTGTAACCGTAGATTCTCAGAATCTCTTCAATAACATCTGCTTCCCGGGTAACATCGACCCTGTATAGAGGAACCTGCAGTATTAATCCATCGTTCGTCTCTTCAAGGATTTTAATCTCAAGCAACGTAAGAATGGGTTTAACAACTTCAGGCTCCAGACGTTTCCCGATGAGTCGTTCAATATTTTCATAGGAGATCCTGACTCTGTGGGGTTCAAAAACCCTGGGATAAACATCGACAATGTCAGAAGAGATCTTTCCACTTGCGATTTCTGTAATGAGCAGTGCAGCCCGTTTAAGGGCATAAATAGTCATTTCCGGATCTGTACCGCGTTCAAACCGAAACGATGCATCCGTATTCAGGCCAAACCGCTTAGCCGTTTTGCGAATGGAACCCGGATCAAAATAAGCACTCTCCAGAAAGATATGTTTGGTCCTGGTGGTGACACCAGAATCAAGCCCTCCAAATACTCCTGCGATACACATTCCCTCTTCTTTATTACAGATCATCAGATCATCACCGGATAGTTCCCGTTGAACCTCATCGAGCGTTGTAAACAATGAACCTTCATCCAGGTTCTTTACAATTACTCTTTTCCCCTTGATCTTGTCAGCATCAAACGCATGCAATGGCTGTCCCGTTTCGAACAGAACGAAATTGGTGATATCAACAATGTTATTGATCGGGTGTAAACCAATGGATCGGAGCCTGTTCTGGAGCCACATCGGGGATTCTTTCACCTCAACTCCGGAAATGGTTACTCCCGTATATCTCGGGCACGCTTCTTCATTTTTAATGATCACTTCAACCGGGTAATCCCTGTTGTGAGGTTTAAAATCGGATACATCCGGTTTGTGTAAAGAGGCTGTCTGATGAAAGGTAAGAAAAGCTGCCAGGTCGCGGGCTGCCCCATAATGTGATGCTCCGTCGATACGGTTGGGAGTTAAACCAATATCGTACACGACATCGGTATAGACTTCAAAGTAATCCCGTGCGGATGTTCCAACCGGAATTTTTTCATCCAGAACCATGATTCCCTCATGGCCTGTTCCAAGTCCCAGTTCATCTTCCGCACAGATCATCCCCTCTGAGAATTCACCCCTGATTTTCGTTTTCTTGATTTTTATCTCCTCATCACCCATGTAAAGAGTTGTACCTGCCAGTGCAACCGGTACTTTCTGTCCTTCCCTGACATTGAGGGCACCACAAACAATTTGCAGTAATTCCGGTTGACCGATATCCACTGAGGTAAGGATTAGCCTGTCAGCCTCAGGATGCGGAACGGCACGTTTAACCTCACCGATAACCACGCCTTCCAATCCTCCCCTGACTGATTCAAATTGTTCTATACCCTCCACTTCCAATCCAATATCAGTCAGGATCTCAGCCGTTTTTACCGGATCCAGGTCAAGATCAATATACTCTTTGAGCCAATTGTAGGATAGTTTCATAAATAGTCCTTATTGAAAAAACAAAAGTAAAGAAAAAAAGATAAATAGTTATTTGATCCGCCTAGGCGGATCGTTATTTGTAGTTATTTATTGTTATTGGCTGCTATTTTCCCAGGAATATAATATATATCCATTCCTTTACCTTCCTCGCCCTCCGCCTGCAAATTTTCCTTCGCCTTCCTTGTCCACCGAAGCCTTGGCGAAGGTGGAAGCCTATTATTATATTATTATCTTTGCAAATAATTTCAGAAAAACGAGATAGTAGAATGGAAGATAGAGGTTTGATACTGGTTACCAATGATGATGGGATTGAAGCCCCCGGATTAAAAGCACTGATCGATGTTGTCCATGATTACGGTGATGTGGTGGTTGTGGCACCGGAACAGAGTCAATCCGGTATGTCTCATGCTATCACCATCAAACAGCCGCTTCGGGTTACGTTAATGGAAGAATCTCCTTCGCATAAGATCTTCAGTGTTAACGGAACACCGGTTGATTGTGTTAAACTTGCCCTGAATCAGCTTCTCGACAGAAAGCCGGATCTGCTCGTTTCCGGCATTAATCACGGATCAAACGCATCAGTCAGTGTAGTCTATTCCGGTACGATGGGTGCAGCAATTGAAGGGGGGATAAACAAAATAAGATCCATCGGGTTTTCTCTTCTCGATTATTCCAGGCACGCTGATTTTACCGCAGCAAAGATCTATTCGAAACGAATCATAGACCAGGTGATGTTGAATGGATTGGACAGGGGGATCTGTTTGAATGTCAATATCCCGGTGGGGAGCATGGACCAGATCAACGGCGTAAAAATTTGCAGACAGACCGATGGGCACTGGCAGGAGGAATACGATAAACGAAAAGATCCGTTCAACAGGGAGTATTACTGGCTGACCGGACATTTCAATAACTATGAACCCGAGGCAAAAGATACGGATGAATGGGCTCTGAGAAACAATTATGTTTCCATTGTCCCCATCAGCACTGATTATACCTCCTTTAAACAGCTGGATGAATTAAAAAGTTGGAGGATCTGAACAGGTTAACCACACAAAGGATATGGTTATGAATTCAAGATTTAATTCACTCACAACGGGTTTGCTGCTGGGTATTGCAGGGCCATTATTGACCCTCTTTGTTATTTACCTGATCACCACACAGGATCTCTCCATCCAGGACTATATCAATCAACTTATTTTTTTTAAGGTGTATACTCACATTATCAGTCTTAGCGTCATTCCAAACCTTCTCATATTTTTTACATTCATATGGCTTAATAAACTGAAGTCAGCAAGGGGAGTTCTGCTGGCAACGATTATTCTGGCATTGATCGTGCTTGGACTCCGGGTATTTACCTGAGACACGGGAGAAGGTATTGTTGTTAATTGAATTTATCCGATCGCAATGAAATATTACATCATAGCCGGAGAAGCTTCCGGAGACCTGCATGGTTCTAACCTGATCAAGGGATTGAGAAAGTCGGATAAAGAAGCTCAATTCCGTTTATGGGGAGGTGACCTGATGGAGCAGGAGGGTGGGAAATTGGTGCGGAATTACCGTGATCTTGCATTTATGGGGTATGTTGAGGTACTGAGAAACATCCGGGTGATCAAACGGAACCTGGATTTTTGTAAACAGGATATCATCAACTACTCCCCGGATGTGCTTATCCTGATTGATTATCCCGGTTTTAATCTGAAGATTGCACAATTTGGAAAGGAGCATGGGATTAAGGTATTTTATTATATCTCACCAAAAGTATGGGCCTGGAAGGAAGGAAGAGTGAAGAAGATAAAGCGATACGTTGACCGGATGTTTTCCATCTTACCGTTTGAGGTTGAATATTATAAAACGTTTAAAATAGAGGTTGAATATCAAGGCAATCCGGTACTGGATGCCGTGACCCGGGCAGGGGCAGAGATGGAAAGCCGCGAAGCGTTCCTTGCAGTGAATCAGTTACCTGACAAACCAGTCATCGGACTTATTCCTGGGAGCCGGAAGCAGGAGGTCAAATACAACCTGCCCGTGATGTTGCAAACCATTCGTTCCTATCCCGGTTACCAGTTTATCATTGCCTGCTCTCAGATGATCGAAAGGGATTATTATTTGAAATTAACAGAGGGATATGATGTGCAACTCATCTATGGGCAAACCTATTCTGTTATGAACCGTGCAGAGGCGGCTCTGGTAACATCGGGAACCGCTACCCTTGAAGCAGCATTGCTAAGGGTTCCACAGGTAGTATGCTACAGGGCAAACCTCATCGGTATGTTAATTGTTTACCTGCTGTTAAAAGTACATTTTATCTCCCTGGTTAACCTGATCATGGAGGAAGCGGTCGTAAGAGAGTTGCTGCAGTATAAATTAACCCCTGTTTCACTGAAAGCAGAATTGGATAAGTTACTCTATGACCAGAAATACAGGCAAACGATGCTGAAAAATTATGATCACTTGCATGACCGCATTGGCCCTCCCGGAGTATCGGAACGAATTGCCGCACGGATGGTTGGTATATTGACCGGATAATACATTACATTTGTTATACAATCGTTTTCAACATCATAATGCTTGCATTATTCAGGAAAGAGATAAACGTTTTTTTCAGCACCCCGACAGGCTATATCGTGATCACTGTGTTTTTAGTTGCGAATAGCCTGTTTATGTGGATCTTTCCGGGTGAACTGAATGTCATAGACAATGGGTATGCAAGCATCGATACCCTGTTTATCATTGCACCGTGGGTATTTCTTTTCCTGGTTCCGGCAGTGACCATGAGATCGTTCGCTGATGAGAAAAAATCGGGAACCATGGAACTGCTTTTCACCCGACCACTGAGCGACCTCCAGATCATCCTGGCAAAATTCTTTGCAGGATTGATCCTCGTGCTATTTGCACTTATTCCGTGCCTGGTCTATTTCCTTTCGGTTTATCTGCTTGGGAATCCAGCAGGTAATATCGATACCGGAGGTACATGGGGATCGTTTATCGGACTGTTTTTTCTTGCAGCCATTTATGTTTCCATAGGTGTTTTTTCATCATCCCTGACGGACAATCAGGTTATCGCATTTATTGTAGCCGTTCTAATCAGTTTTATTCTGTATATCGGTTTCGATTACATCAGTTCCATTGCGATCTTTCGTTCCATGGATCAATTTATCCTGACAATGGGCATCAATGAACACTATACATCCATGAGCCGTGGAGTATTGGATTCACGGGATATCGTTTATTATGTTCTTGTGATATCCCTTTTTGTATTGTTAACTAAAATTGTTATTCAGAGCCGCAAATGGTAACCGGCCCCCGGGCAGATTCATTGCGATAAAATCTTTGACAAACAGTGAACCGAAAGGATCTGAAAATAAGAAATCTGACACAACTATCCCTGGCACTGGTAATCATTGTCCTTGTTGGATATCTTTCTTCTCTGTTATCCTTCAGAATTGATCTGACCTCTGAAAAGAGGTATTCGCTCAGCAGGACAACCAGAGAGATTTTACAGAACCTTGAAGAAGAGTTATACATTCAGGTTTATCTGGATGGAGAGATGCCCATCGGTTTTAAAAAAATGAGGAAAAGCGTAAAGGATATGTTGGATGAATTCAGGATTTACTCCAACAGGAAGATTGATTATGAATTCATTGATCCTTCGGAAAATCCGGATCAGGAAGTAAGAAATGATATTTTCAGGGAACTGGCAACAAAGGGATTGAAGCCCACCAATATTCAGGTTGCAGAGAAAGACGGTGGAACATCACAAAAGATCCTTTTTCCCGGTTTAATGTTGAATTACAAGAAGTCGGAGATGGCCGTGAATCTTTTACGGAACAATCCTGCACTTTCTGCTGAACAGAATCTGAATCATTCCATTGAAGGTCTTGAATATGAACTAATTAGTTCGATTAAGAATGTGAGTGCAGACACTATTCACAAAGTGGCGTTCATTGAGGGCCATGGCGAGCTGGATGAGTACCGGGTTGCCGATATTACCATGGAACTGGCACGATTTTATACCATTGACCGTGGAATGATCGGTGGAACACCGGGAATTCTTGATGATTATGCTGCTATCATTATTGCAAAACCGGAGAACCGCTTTTCGGAGAAAGACAAGTTCGTGATTGATCAATACATTATGAACGGTGGGAAAGTGCTCTGGTTGATTGATGCAGTGCGTGTGAGCTGGGATAGCCTGGTCTATGCCACCTCAACTGCCGGTATCTATCATCCCATTAATCTCGAGGATCAGTTATTCAAATATGGAGTTCGAATTAATCCCATCCTCGTCAGGGACATCAATTCTGCCCTTATACCGGTGAATATTGCCCTTGCTGGGGCACAGCCTGAATTTGCCCCTGCACCGTGGTACTATTTCCCGCTCATCATTCCCCCTGACAACCTGCCGATAACACGCAACATAAACCCGGTTAAACTTGAGTTTGTTAATGCAATGGATACTGTTGGGGGAAATGATGCTATTAAAAAAACCTTCCTTCTCCGTTCATCAAGATATTCCTCAACCATTTCTCCTCCCTGCCTGATCTCTCTCCAGGAGGTAAGCGAAACACCCGAAGAGAAAGATTTTAATAAATCCTATCTTCCGGTGGCGGTACTCCTGGAGGGCACCTTTGAGTCGCTGTTCAAAAACCGCATGGTCTCTGAATATGCACCCTCTGCTGATTTTCTTTTCATAGCATCGAGTTCGCTAAACCGGATGATTGTTGTTGCAGACGGGGATGTTATAAAAAATGAAGTGCGCGTGACCGGTGACAGGATTATTCCCCTGCCCCTGGACCAGGACCGTTACACACAACAATTTTATGGCAATAAGGATTTCATTGTTAACTGCATAAACTACCTCATTGATGAATCGAACCTTATGGAATTGCGGTCAAGGGAATTGAAACTGAGACTCCTCGACCGATCGAAGATCAATCAGCACCAGGTTGCTATTCAACTGATAAATACCGTGATTCCTGTAATCCTCCTCATGTTGTTTGGACTGGTAATTCGGTTGATAAGAAGGAGGAGATTTGCAGTGGTTTAGATTGATGTTGAACGTGTTGACTCAGGGAGGTCAGATAGCATAAAAAATTGAAACAGTACCGTACATATATCATTATCATCGGGTTGGTCATCATCCTGCTCATTTCCCTGATCTTAATACGGAGATATGGTGGTTTTTCGGTGGACAGCAGTGATTTCTCCATTAAAGAGAGTGACAGGGTAACTGCTGTTATTCTTGAAAAACAGGAAGAGCGGTTGATGTTGACCAAAGGGGAATCGGGATGGATGGTCAATAACCGGTATGAAGCAAGACCATCGGCTATCCGGTTCCTCCTTGAAACACTGTCCCGTATATCCATAAAATCGACTGTTCCTGAATCCCAGTTCCAGGAAGAATGGAAGCGTGATTCATCTTCCGTAATACGGGTTGAGATTAGAGAAAGACCGGGAAGGGTCAGATCATTTCTTGTTTATCCCGTAACATCCAATGCGTATGGGAATTACTTCAAAAAAAGGGAAAAAGGAACACCCTTTATCGTGAATATACCCGGATATTCAGGTAATGTTGGCTCCCTGTTTGTTACCAATGAGAAGTTCTGGCTACCACATACCCTCTACTCCTGTCAACCATCGGAAATACGAATGGTTAGACTGTTGATTTATGATAATGAGCTTCAATCGTTCGTGATTTACCAGGAGAGTCCAGGTGCAGTAAAATTACGATCCCTCCCGGAGGAAGAAATAGTACAGAACCTCGATACAGCAAGGGTATACCGGTATCTTTCCTATTTCAACAACCTCCGGTTTGAGCGTTGGGTGTTTGATTCCGATTCTGTCGATATCCATGCTGTTCTCTCCTTACAACCCAGGCATAAACTTACCATTCAGGAACAATCGGGCAGGAGCGTAACCATACGAACCTACCCCATCATCAGGGGAATGGAAAACGGTGAACCGGAAATTGATTTGAACCGGGTTTATGCAAGGATGAATGATGAGAAAGAGTTGGTTATCGTTAAATATGTTGATATTGACCCCGTCCTAAAAGAACGCGGCTATTTTTTATTGAACGATAATGAATGATTAATGATCTTAATTCGTAAAGAGTCTTTCATTTGCGTTTTTATTAATTGGCTTCTTGATAAATTTTTCGTATAATTGATAAATAATAAACATCAACTTCATGCTATGAAATTCGTTGTATCAAGCACTGACCTGTTAAGCCATTTGCAGGCAGTCAGCAGGGTTATTAGCTCCAAAAATACACTTCCCATCCTGGATAATTTCCTGTTTCGGTTGGATGGTAATGAACTGGAAATTACAGCATCTGATCTCGAATCTACACTGATCACCAAAATGATGCTTGAGAATGCCTCTGATTCCGGCGCCATTGCTATTCCAGCAAGGATTCTGACCGATACATTAAAAGAATTCCCGGAACAGCCACTGACCTTTGAGATCAACATGGATAGTCTGGCTATTGTGATTAGTTCCGAGAATGGGAAATTCAGTATTGTTGGACAGAAAGGGAGTGATTTTCCCCAATTGCCTAACATAAAGGAGGATAAAAAAGGTTCCTTTTCAGTTGACCCGGATGTGCTTCAGTCGGGAATCACAAAAACACTGTTTGCCACAGCAGATGATGAACTGCGGCCGGTGATGAATGGTATCCTGGTTGAGCTGGGACTTCAAAACCTTACGTTTGTCGCTTCAGATGCCCATAAACTCGTGAGGTATCAGCGAAGTGATGCAAATGCTGGCACTGACTCCACCTTTATCCTGCCAAAAAAGCCAGCCTCTCTGCTGCGAAATATCTTGCCAAAAGAACAAAACCCTGTATCCATCGAGTTTGATGAGAAAAATGCTTTTTTTAACCTGTCAAACTATAAATTGGTGTGCCGGCTGGTGGAAGGGAATTATCCCAGTTATAATTCGGTTATTCCTGAAAACAATCCTAATAAACTAACCATCAACCGGATTGACTTCTTCAATACACTGAAACGGGTTTCGGTTTTCTCAAACCAGGCAAGCAATCTGGTGAAGTTGCAGCTTACAGGGAATCAACTTACAATTTCCGCGCAGGATATTGATTTTTCAATCTCAGCCTATGAACGACTGAATTGTCAATATGATGGTGACGACATGGAAATCGGATTCAAATCAGTTTTCCTGATAGAGATCTTATCAAATATATCGTCCGAAGAGGTAGTGTTAGAACTTTCTGATCCCACCAGGGCTGGTTTGCTGGTTCCTGCTGAGAAAGATAATGAAGATGAAGATGTTCTTATGTTATTGATGCCGATGATGATCAATGCCTGATATCCCGTTGATAACTTCTCCTGGCAGGTGCGGTTGGATGAGATGAAGCGTACTATTCACAACCCTACATTCAGCTATTCATGGAATTAAATTTAAAAAACCCCATTGCCTTTTTTGACCTTGAAACAACCGGAATCAACGTAGCAAAAGACAGAATTATTGAAATTTCCATCCTGAAGATCGATCCGGGTGGAAAAGAGGATCACCTTACTATCCGGATAAATCCAACCATTCCGATTAGCCCTGAAGCCTCTAAAATCCATGGGATCTTTGATGAGGACATCAAAGATGCCCCGGCTTTTACCGAAGTGGCAAAAAACCTGGTCCATTTTCTTGAAGGGTGTGATCTTGCCGGCTATAATGCCAGTAAGTTTGATATCCCGCTACTGGCAGAAGAATTCCTGAGGGTAAATATTGAATTTGATTTTAAACGGAGAAAAGTGATCGATGTTCAGGTAATATTCCACAAAATGGAACAGCGGACATTGAGCGCGGCATATAAATTTTATTGCAAGAAAGAACTTAAAGAGGCGCATAGTGCCGAAGCAGACGCTCACGCCACCTATGAGATACTGAAAGCACAGCTCGATCGGTACAACATACTGGAAAATGATGTCGACGCCCTTTCCAAATTTTCAACGGTAGCCGAAAGTGTCGATTTTGCCGGACGGATCGTCTTTAACGAGAATGGGGTGGAGGTATTCAACTTCGGAAAACACAAGGGCGTACCTGTGGAAGAGGTGTTGAAGAACGAACCCAGCTACTATAGCTGGATGATGAATGGGGATTTTCCACTCTATACCAAAAAGGTCCTGACTGAAATTAAACTTCGCGCATTCAATAATTAACCTGAGTTCGATATATTGTACATTACTGTGCAGTAGTTTATTGGTTTCTTTGTTAGTTCATCTCAGGTTCAACCCAATTTGCAATGAAAATTATTGCCATCGGCAGAAATTATACTGACCATGCAAAAGAGATGGATAATCCCCTTCCTGAAGTCCCGATCTGTTTCCTGAAACCCGACTCATCCCTGATCAAGAATAATAAACCGTTCTTTCTGCCAGACTTTTCCAGTGAAATTCACCATGAGGTCGAAATCGTGGTGAAAATTGACCGCCTGGGAAAAAATATCAAAAAAAACTTTACCAACCGGTACTACTCAGAAATAGGGATCGGTATAGATTTTACTGCCCGTGACCTTCAGCGACACTGCAAAAAAGAGGGCTTACCCTGGGAAATTGCCAAGGCATTCGATGGTTCAGCACCGTTGGGGAAATTTGTAAACAAGGATAATTTTGCCGATATCAATGATATCCCATTCCGGTTAGAGATCAATGGAACCATTGTACAAACGGGAAATACGGGGCAGATGATCTTCCCGATCGATGAACTGATATCCTATGTTTCCCGCTTTTTTACACTGAAAACGGGAGACCTCCTCTTTACCGGAACCCCGGCAGGTGTGGGCCAGGTGCACCGGAATGACCACCTCCAAGCCTTTATTCAGGACGAGCTGCTGCTTGATTTTTATGTGAAGTGAAAATCGCTCCGCTGTAATTCCTGCCTCCGGCAGGCACTCTCCACTGGCGGATCGTGTAATAAATGGTAATTCACTCGCTTCGCTCGTGTAATTCATAGTAATTCATTGTTTTCCATCAAATTACTACTGAACCGAACGTAGCAAGATCACGAACCCGCTGTTAGGCGGTGAGTAATTACTATTGAGTTACTACTGAATTACCATCGAATTACTATTGTACTCCTCCCCGAGCAGGCGGAAAAAATCCAGAACATAGGAATCGTTTGAGCCGTTTTCAACCTCCTTACATACCTGCTCGAGTGGGAGTTTTTTCTTCAGGATGCATTGTTCGATCTGGTGAATTACGGCAGATGGACCGGTACTTTGTGAAACATTTCCGGTCTTGTGCTGGAGGACCAGGTCGTGGTAGAATTTTTGAAGGATCTGGTAACGGATGCGCTGTTGTTCAGCAAATCGTTTCAGAAATACATACGTGTTGTAAAAATGCTGGAAGCGGTTTGCTGAATTCTCCAGAACCTGTATCGCAAGATCTTTACCCTGAATCCCTCGCAGCAGGTAGATCTCTGCATAACGGTAAATCCCGGTAATCCCGAATGCATCCAGGTCATCCGAAGCATTCACAACAGGAAATAATCCATCGGGATAAGCAGGTTGTTCCGCAAAGGTTTCGGCATACTCCTTGTCATCGTGTTTTTCGATAATGGTCAGTACCTCATCCAGATCATCAATAGGCTTTTGAGATGACCGGTCAAAAAAATCTTCGGCAAATTTGCGGCTATACTTTCCATGTTCTGTTCCGGGTTGAACTGATAAACCGGTGTCGTGAAAGAAAATAGCGAGGATTATTTTCTCGACCTGATTCGCATCCAAGGTATAGTTGGCCTGGTCGAGTTCGCGGATCAGTTGTTTTGCGAAGAGCCAGACCCTGTAATGATGGGTCTCATCGTGCGAAGGCAAGTAGGTTTGGCTGAAGATCTCTTTGCAATGGGTAAACAGGGTTTGAAGCCATTTTCCTTCCACTGTTTTCAGCGCAGAATCAATGGTTTTCACGGCAAAGAGTGTTTAATGAAAAGATGAAATGTGCGTTGGTGTTGTGATTGAGAAGCTCTTTATTTCCCGGTCATCTGCTCAGCAATCTCAAGGATGGTTGTATCGTCCAGGGTAACAATCCCTCCATCGGGACCCTGCTCAAAATGGATCCCGGCAGTCTCTCCGTTAATATAATTCGTACCCCCAAAGTAATTACGGACTGTATCTTCACTGACATTGAGTTTGCTGGCTATGATTCCCATACTGCCGTCCGGCAAACTGTCTTTGATTCTCCTTAATTCATTGAATGTGATTGTTCTGGCCATATTATGTACTATTATAGTATGAATTGAGCCATCAAAGGTAGAAATATAATCGATGAGACTCAAACTTTATCATGATAAATCCATCTGATCCGGATCACGAATAATGTAGACATCATAATCTCCCAGGTATTCAAATCCCAACGATTGATAGAGGTGCACTGCATGTTGATTATCCCGGTGCACTTCCAGTTTTATCTGTTGTTTTTTCTCCCTGGCAAATTTCAGCGATTCCAGGGTAAGCCATTTACCGAGTCCCCTGTTTTGCAGTTCCGGTTTTATGCCACAGTGATGGAGGTGAATCCGCCGGCCATCGAAGGTCATCCAGGAAGTGCCGACGATTTCGGCTGATGCTTTCCGGATCATAACCAGGAATTTCCCTCCATGGCGAATACTGTCCATAATCACTTCTCCGGTATCTCCTCTTTTCCGATCTCCGAGTCCGGTTTCAAACCATATTTTCTCCACCTCCGGATAATCGCCCTCCTTGTAATCACGAATATTGAATTGATCTTTGATGTTTTTTCTTTGGGATTTTACCATAAATAACTATCAATAACTACTAATAACGGTGGGGTCTCGTTTGAGACACCACCAAATAACTTTTTTATTTTCACTTATCCCGCAACACATAGATCTGGCCGGTTTCATCCCGCACCACGATGATCGGTTCTCCTTTTTCTATGAATCCACGATCCGATTTAGCATCGTGTATTGTTCCATCGATGGTAACTTTTCCGGATGGTCTCAGGACAGTATGGGCAATTCCTTTTTTCCCGATCATTTCCTTCTGGGTTTTGCTATCAACGCCAACAAATCCATTCATGGTATTTTGAACTTTGCTTAGTGCCAGGTTAGGAAAAGTCCGGGAGGTAAATAACTTTTTACTGATGTAGAGGGAAAGTAGCAGAGAGATCAGGCTGGATGTAAGCACTATAAACAGCGCTTTTAGAACTGCTTCTACGCCGGCTAACACGTCGAATTTAAAAACGATATTATCGACCATACTGAGAACCAATCCGGTAATCACCAGGAGCACTCCGGATATTCCTGCCACACCAAAACCGGGTATGGCAAAGATTTCTACTCCGATTAAAACGATGCCAGCGAAGAAGAGGACCAGCTCCCAGTGTTCAGCAAGTCCTTCCAGGTAGAGTGGTGCAAAATAGAGAACTGCCGCTATCAGGGCTGCTCCAAGGGGGAATCCGACACCGGGGGTCTGGAGCTCAAAATAGATACCACCGAAAATGATCATGATCAGTATTCCATGGACTACAGGGTTAATCAGGAATCCGATGATCTTATCCAGGGTGGTGGGAACATGCTCCTTTATTTCGTAATTGGAAATGCCGGCGATGGTCATCACCTGTTCGATGTTCTCAGCCTGTCCTTCGCAATATCCATATCGGATTGCCTCTTCGGTAGTGAAGGTGAGGACCTGTCCCGTGTCAATGATCCCTTCGATATAAACTGCCGGATCGACCATTGCCTCGGCAATTTTTGGATCCCTGTGCCAGACCAGGGTTGTATCAGAACCTGTGATGAGGGTGTCTTTGCCATGTGCTTCAGCTGTAGCCCGCATGGTCGATCTCATGAATGATTGATATTTATCCGGAACAACTTCTCCGGTCGCATTTACCACGGTTGCAGCGCCGATGCTGGAACCCGGTCTCATGTATATGCTGTCGCAAGCAATAGAAATCAGGGCTCCTGCAGAAGCTGCATTGTTATCAATGAAAACAAAGACCGGTATTTTGCTGTTCAGGATCCTGGTACGGATGGAGTCGGCAGCATCCAGCAAACCACCATAGGTATTCATATGGATCAAAATGTAATCTGCCCCCATCTGATTCGCTGCTTCAAAACTCTTTTGAGTAATACGCCAAACCGGTGCAGCGATCTGTTCCCTGATATCGAACTTGTAGATCAGGGTTTTTTCTCTTTCACTATTGCCTGAAAGGGCATTTTCCTGTGGCAGACCGGACGCAAAAAGAACCAGTGCCAGAAAACTGAGCGATACAACTGGGAAACTTTTCATATTGATTTTTTTACAAAAATAAAAGATGTTTGTTAATATACACTACTCGCACTAAAATATGTACCTTTGTTACTTTACCAATGGTTTCTGATCCATGAAGATGCAATCCTTACTGGCAATTTCGCCAATTGACGGTCGGTACAGAGACAAAGTTAGTGAACTGGCCGATTATTTTTCCGAATATGCCCTCATAAAATACAGGCTTCTGGTTGAAGTTGAATATTTTATTGCACTCTGTGAAATTCCCCTTCCACAGTTGAAAGGGGTAAAACCATCCTCCTTTGTTGAGTTGAGGAGCATATACAACGATTTTTCGTTTGAAGAGGCAGAAAAGGTAAAAGAGATCGAAAAGACCACCAATCATGACATCAAAGCTGTTGAGTATTTTTTAAAGGAGCGATTCATGGAGATGGGACTGAATGACCAAAAAGAGTTTGTTCATTTCGGGCTCACTTCCCAGGATATCAACAATACTGCCATTCCCTATCTATTCAGGGATGCAGTGAACGAAATCTATTATCCGCTTCTGGATGAGATCATTTTCAAATTGTCTGAAATGAGCCGTGAATCAGAAGGAATACCCATGCTTGCACGAACGCATGGACAACCGGCATCGCCAACCCGGCTGGGAAAGGAAATCCGCGTTTTCAGTGAACGGTTGTCAAAACAGTTAAACCTGATGAAATCCATTCCATGTTCTGCAAAATTTGGAGGAGCAACCGGTAATTTCAATGCACACCATGTGGCTTATCCTCAGATTGACTGGATTGGTTTTGCAAACCGTTTTGTAAACGACACGCTGGGGCTGGACCGTACACAAACTACAACACAGATCGAACATTACGATAACCTGGCTGCATTCTTTGATAACCTGAAACGGATCAACACAATCCTCCTTGATCTTGACAGGGATATCTGGCTTTATATCTCCATGGAATATTTTCACCAGAAGATCGTTAAAGGGGAGGTGAGTTCATCCACCATGCCCCATAAAGTCAATCCGATCGATTTTGAAAACTCGGAAGGAAATCTCGGGTTGGCGAATGCAATTTTTGAACACCTGTCGGCTAAACTACCCATATCGAGACTTCAACGGGACCTGACCGATTCGACTGTTCTCAGAAACATTGGAGTTCCTGTCGCACATACGTTGATTGGTATGAGATCGTTGTTGAAAGGAATGGATAAACTGATCATCAATCAGGAGAAGATCAGGAGAGACCTGGACGACAACTGGAACGTTGTTGCGGAAGCAATTCAAACCATTCTCCGGCGGGAAGGATATCCGGATCCATATGAAAAGCTGAAGGAACTGACCCGGACAAACAAAGCATTGAGTAAATCAGTCATTCATCAATTCATTGAATCACTGAATGTTCCTGATAAAGTAAAAAACGAACTGAAAAATATTTCTCCCGGAAATTACGTTGGTATCTAATGATGCCGGACTGCTCTCATAAAGGAAAACCTGGATGAATAATTTTGTTAAGATATTTAGTTACCTGAAACCCTATTGGTTTTATGCTTTTCTGAATGTTTTGTTCAATGTCCTTGCTGCTTTTGCAGCATTGTTCTCCTTTACCATGGTGATCCCTTTCCTGGGTATTCTCTTTGATACACAGAAGGTGGTAACCGAAGCGATCCCTTTTGAGTTCTCAGTTGACTATGTTAAGCATGCCTATAATTTTCATATTTCACAGTTAATCATAACACAGGGCAAAGCCATGGCTTTGTTGCTTGTCAGTATAACTGTGGTTATTATGAGTCTGTTTAAGAACCTCTGCCGGTTTATGGCATTATACTATACAGCTCCTATCCGTACAGGAACCGTGAGGGATATCCGGAAACAGATCTTTGATAAGATCCTGAGACTACCATTGTCCTATTATACCGATGCCAGGAAAGGAGATGTTATCTCAAGAATAACGTCCGATGTACATGAGATCGAGATCTCCATCATGGCTTCTCTGGAAATGCTGATCAGGGATCCCCTGACCATCCTGATTTTCCTGGTATATATGTTCCTCGCCAGCGTAAAACTTACACTTTTTGGACTCCTGTTATTGCCGATTAGCGGTTACCTGATCGGCAGGATCGGAAAGAAATTACGGACCACATCATTCAAAGGGCAGAAAAAACTAGGATTCCTGTTGTCCATTATTGAGGAAACACTCGGGGGACTGAGGATCATCAAAGCATTTAATGCAGAAGAGAAAGTTACCCGGCGGTTTGACAGCAATAACGATTTTTATTCAAGGATCATGAACAGAGTGTACCGGAGGCGGTACCTGGCAAATCCTTCCAGTGAATTTCTCTCCACAGCCGCGTTGATGGTCCTGATGTTCTTCGGCGGATCGCTGGTACTGAAAAATGCCAGTACCCTTTCGTCGGAAGCATTTATTGCCTACCTGGTCATTTTTTCTCAGATCATACCCCCGGCAAAATCCCTGACAACCGCTTTTTTTAATATTCAGAAAGGACTGGCTTCACTCGACAGGATCGGATATATTCTCGATGCCGAGGTTACTATTAAAGACAAACCCAATGCAATTCCCATTGATGGTTTCAAAGAATACATTGAGTACAGGAACGTGAGTTTCGCGTACAATGAGGAGATGGTGCTGAAAAACATCAACCTGAGGATTGAGAAGGGGAAAACCATTGCCCTTGTCGGTAAGTCAGGAGCCGGGAAATCAACACTGGTCGATCTCCTTCCGCGATTTATTGAAGCAACAGAAGGGGAGATCATGATTGACGGAAAACCGGTAAATGACTTGATGCTATTCAACCTTCGTCAATTGATGGGAATTGTCAGTCAGCGATCTATCCTCTTTAATGATACATTTTACAATAACATTGCTTTTGGCCTGGAAGAGGTCCCGGAATTGGATGTTATAGCTGCAGCTAAGGTCGCCAATGCACACGATTTTATCCTGGAGAATAACAACGGTTACTATTCCAATGTGGGTGAGGGGGGAAGCAAACTGTCAGGCGGACAACAGCAGCGTGTCAGTATCGCGAGGGCTGTCCTTAAGAATCCACCCATTCTTATCCTTGATGAAGCAACGAGTTCCCTGGACACCGAGTCGGAAAGACTGGTACAGGAAGCAATCATTAACCTGATGAAGAATAGGACCTCCATCGTGATCGCCCATCGTTTGTCTACCATCAAGCATGCCGATGAAATCATTGTACTTGAGGAGGGCGAGATCGTTGAACGGGGAAAGCACGATGACCTCCTGAAGGAAAACGGATACTACTGGAAACTGCATGAACTGCAGATGAAGTAGATAAGTTATAAGTTACAGGTTATAAGTTATACGTTAGGTATCGTTGATAGTTAATAGGTTAATCCTGAATTAGATCATTTTTATATTCAGACTACTGTATCTAATACCCAACATTCTCATGATAAAATCGAAAAAAAAATTGTGCATTTTATTTGCTGTTGTCCTTACCTATTCCGTTCATGCACAGGAAGATACGGTAAAAAAGGGACTGGATGCCATCACGCACCAGGCGGTTCAGGGACAGCTTGAATTTCTGGCTTCCGACTGGACCAGGGGAAGGGGGACGGGCGATCCCGGAAGTTATATGGCTGCCGATTACATAGCCAGTATGTTTAAAGTGTACGGTTTACAGCCGGGAGGCGATCTTGAGACCATCTATCCCTCCAGGGAAGAGCGAAGCGCAGGAGTCGAACCCAGGCAGGTCAGAACCTTTTTTCAGAACCTGGAACTCATTGAATATTACCCGGGAGAAGAGCAATCACTTTCTATTTCATCAGATTATCGTGGTACTGTTGAAAAGATCAACTTTATTTACAAGACTGACTTTTTTGTCAACACATCGGATGTGGGAATGGAATTAAGCTCTCCAATTGTTTTTGTCGGATATGGTATGGTGGATGAGAAAAACAGGTATGATGATTTCGCAGGTCTGGATGTGAAAGGTAAAGTGATCTTACGATTGGCCGGGTTCCCGGGCCATAAAGACCCTGATTCAGATGCCTATAATAAGTTTCATTCTGATGATCCATCCTTTGTTTCCGATTTATACCGTGAAAAGTTGAACGTTGCTGAGGAGAAAGGGGTTGCAGCAGTCATTGAAATAACACGGGAAGGTAATCCCTCAACGGGTTGGGCTGATAATATACCCTTCCGGTACAACCTGCCTTTCTATGAAGGCGATAAACCCCTCCGGGAGGTTTATACCCGGATGAAGCTTCCCGGTGATGAAATTGGATCATGGCGATCCACGATTTCTGTTACCATGAGGGTTGCAAACCAGATTTTGAAAGGTACAGGAGTAGATATGGATACCTATGAAGAGAAGGTCATGAAATCGATGAAGCCTGCATCGAAAATATTGACGGGCAAATCCATTGAGATAAAAACAACCGTAAACTCCAGGATCGTTCGTGAACGGAATGTTATCGGGGTACTGGAGGGTATGGATCCGGACAAAGTGGTTGTGGTTGGTGGCCATTATGACCATCTGGGTGAATTGAAAGGATACATCTGGAATGGTAGTGATGACAATGCTTCCGGAACGGTTGGCGTCCTGACCCTTGCAAAAGCCTGTATGGCTACCGGTGTACAACCGGAATATACCATTGTTTTTGCCGCATGGACTGCCGAGGAAAAAGGTTTACTCGGATCACACTTTTTTGTCGATCATCCCTATGTTCCTGCAGAGAATATCCAGTTTTACCTCAATTACGATATGATATCACGGGATGCACCAACCGATACCATGATGGTAGAGGCAAGCCTGACCTATACCGAAGCATATCCTGAGTTGGAGGAGATGACCTTTAACCATATCCGACGGTATAACCTCTCTTTAAAACCGGCTTTCAGAAGCATGGAAAAGCCCAGGGGAGGGAGTGACTACTCCTCCTTTGCTGCCAAAGATGTTCCAATACTTACCTTCAATGCAGGATTTACATCCGATTACCATCAGATCACCGATCACTCATCGAAAGCGAACATTGAAAAAATGACCGATATCATCAAGGTGGGATTCCTGAATGTCTGGAAGATCGCGAATACACCGGGTTTTAGGAGGTGAAGCAGTTGATAAGTTGATAAGTTAATAAGTTATAAGTTGGCTTAATGAGATTACTCTCCGCCGGATTGCGGAGCTTGATCCCGGGAAGGAAACCCTGCAATCCCAAACCAAATCCGTAAAAAGTTTAGGTCTTTCCTGCTCTTGAATGTGGAATGCTGGATTACAGAATTAACGAAGTAATGATTGGGTGGTATGATAATTTCTCAGTTTGTGTAATGAATATTACTCCTCTTTGTAATTGTCCCCCTTGGAAAAAGGGGGATTAAGGGGGATTTATGTTATAAAGTGTTGAATTATAGGTTCTTTTAGATTTTATTTGATATCAGAATTTGTTAATTAGTTAGCTAGAAATTGAAAAAAGTTATACTTTTGCATCACCGGAGAAATGGCAGAGTGGTCTAATGCGGCGGTCTTGAAAACCGTTGTCCGCTTACCGGCGGACCGGGGGTTCGAATCCCTCTTTCTCCGCAAAAATGAAATAAACCCGGCTTAGCCGGGTTTATGTTTTGGACCGAAGCCGCGAAGAAAGCTGGCTTTCTGAAGTGAGCGAGGACAAAACAAAAAAACACGGCAGTGTTTATTTCATTTTTGATGTATCTTCTATTTGGGATCATGAGGAGCAAAGCGACGAATAATCCCTCTTTCTATTTAATCCATCAGGTCATTGCATTACTTTACCAGCGTGATCAGGTCTTCGGGTACCTTCAGGTCAATCTTTTGCTCCTTGAAAAATTGTTTGAGCTCATTCTCCTGGTCCGAAAAAAATTTCAGAAATACATTGTCCACAGGAATGAACAACCAATTAACCATTAACATTTTAACCATTCACTTCACTTTCTCAATCCTCGCAGCCCAGCCTCCTCCGGCAGAAAGGTGAATGGTTAATGCATCCCCTGATGAAATCTTTATTTCTTCCCGTTTGTAGTCGGTAGCTGCACGGTCAGCGTTGATACCATCCTTGAAAACAATGGCACGATATACTCCTTCATCAAGGAAAGAGAAGTCGAGCGTCAGGTCACGGGCAGTCCAGTTGCTCATCGCACCAACATACCAGGTATCTCCCTTCCGGCGGGCAATTGCCACGTATTCTCCCACTTTCCCATCCAGCGGCACGGCTTCTTCGAACGTGGTCGGAACGCTGGTAATGAAATCGGTGCATTCCTGCTCTTTCATATAGATCGTGGGATTATCAGCCAGTATTTGCAATGGCACTTCATAGACAACATACATTGCCAGCTGATGGCAGCGGGTACCCTGGCTCATGGGTTCTGAAAAGATAGGCCTGAAATTCTGCCTGCTGGCATTCCTCATGGCACCGGGAGTATAGTCCATGGGGCCCGCCATCATCCGGATAAACGGAATAGTTACGTCGTACCGGGGCACATCCTCATTCGCCCATTTTACATTTTCCATCCCTTTCACCCCTTCATACCCGAGAACATTGGGATAGGTCCGCTGCAGACCCGTGGGTTTGAAAATGCCATGCAGGTCGACGATCAATTGATGTTCGGCAGCTTTTCTTGCCATTTGATAGGTTGAGGCTACTGCCTTCTGATCATCGCGGTCAATAAAATCAATTTTGAAATCCTTTATACCCATCTCTGAATAGAGGGCAAACACCGTATCCATTTGCTGGATAAGCGGGTACCATAAAGCCCAGAGAATGATCCCAACTCCTTTCCGGTTGCCATGCGCTATTAGTTCCTGGAGATCGATCCGGGGTGATACACGGGTCAGGTCAAACCCCGCCGTCCAGCCTTCATCTATAATGACATACCTGATGTTGTTGGCAGCAGCAAAATCAATGTAATATTTATAGGTAGCTGTATTCATTCCTGCCCTGAAATCAATATGAGAAATACCGATAGCATTCCACCATTCCCATGCTGCCTGCCCCGGCTCGATCCAGGAAACATCATCCAGCCGGGGTGGTGATGCCAGCTTCTGAACAATGTCATTATTCAGCAATTCCTTATCCTGTTCGCTGATCACAATCACCCGCCATGGGAAACTCCGTGTTCCACTGGTTCTGGCGATATAACCGGCCCTTTTTGTAGGGATTAAGTTTCTTCTGACCGGCTTTTCTTCCAACGGGGAAGGTGCATACACACCCATGAATCCTTTTCCGGTTTGATTGATATTCAGGAACATCCCGGGATAATCTTCCAGGTCTGCTTCCAGGATCACCATCTTTTTACCATTTCCTGCATCGACCAGTAACGGAAGGAATGCCAGGGAATCGCTCCTGAACTGAGAGATGTTTTGTTCTGTATAGAGAGATTCAAAGGAGCAGTTGAATATCCTGCCATCCCTGTAATCCCACATGTACGGAATAAAGGTTTTACAGTCAACGGTAAAGTTAAAGTTGGCTTCTTCGTTCTGTATAACGATTGAATCGTTCTTTTTTGTGAAAAAGCGGTATGCCACGGCATCGTTATATACCCTGAAGATTACGCCGTAATCCTTTTTACACTCTATCGTAAGCTGGTTACAGTGATCCGGGATAATTGCCTTCTTGTAGTTGATTGCATGGATCTTACGGATAATTTCTTCTTTTTCTGATGATTGTATAATTGCATTTTTCCCGAGCGTTTCTCCTCCTTCCAGTTGCAGGGAAATGTACGAAGGTGCCAAAATCTGCTGTCCTTTATGCCGAACTGACCATTGCAGTTTTTCCCCTGTATCTATTTGTACGACGATATTTTTATCCGGGGATTTGATTTTAAGATCCTGACTGGTTTGGGCATTGATCATCATTGAGCCCGATAACAAGAGATGCAGTAACTGGAAATGCTTTGTTTTCATTTGGTTTTCGTTTATAATGAATGATAGATGTACTGCTAAGGTTTATAATAAAAAAGGATTGTAGTGGTTTCCTTGTTAAAAATATTTTTTCCCGGGAATTTATCCAAGGGGAGAAGTACGTAGTCCGCAGTCTCCAGTCCACAGCTACCAGTTGCTAGTCTGCTTTACCGAAATTCTAAGAAAAACTATCAACAAAGAATTATTTTATCTTTGTAGTAACCGGTTCCAACCCCCTAACCGCAACGTATCATGAAAATAGATACTCACGTTGAGATCTCTTCACTAAAAGCAAAACTGCACCAATTCTGGCAATTGGCCACCGAAAAGGTGATCCTCCTGGAAAAGGAATACGATACATCCCAGGGATCGCCAGTATATACTACTAAGGGCAAATACACAACCCGTGGCTGGACGGAATGGACGCAGGGTTTTCAATACGGGATTCCGCTCCTGGCGTTTGATGCTACAGGAGACCAGCAAATGTTGGAGATTGGCAAAAAGAACACCTTTGCTCACATGGCGCATCACGTCAGCCATTTCGGAGTTCACGACCATGGTTTCAATAACCTGAGTACATACGCGAACCTGCTCCGCCTTGCCAGTACAGGAAAATTCGATGCATCCGAAGAGGAGAAGGAGCTTTACCGGCTTGCCCTTAAACTTTCCGGAGCGGTTCAATCCCACCGCTGGTCAAACATAGACGATGGAGGCTTTATCTATTCGTTCAATGGTCCCCACTCCCTCTTTATTGATACAATTCGAACCTGCCGGGTATTGCTGGTTGCGCATCAGCTCGGGCACAGGGTCCTGGAGGAGAATGACCGGGAGATCAACCTGCTTGAGCGTGCCATTACACATGGTTTAACCACCGCACGGTATGCGGTGTTTTATGGTGAGAAGCGCGATGGCTTTGATGTGTGGGGCAGGGTGGCACACGAATCAATCTTTAACATGAACGACGGGATGTATCGCTGCCCGAATTCACAACAGGGCTATTCCGGCTATACAACATGGACACGCGGATTGGGCTGGGCAATGCTTGGTTTTTCCGAATTCCTGGAATTCCTGGAAGAGCTTAAAACCGACTATCACGGTATGGAAAGGGTAAAATCAGTGTTCCTGAAAGCAGCAAAAGCTACCTGTGATTTTTATATTGAAAACAGTGCATTGGATGGAATCCCTTATTGGGATACCGGGGCACCGGAGCTCTATAAACTGGGCAAATACCAAGATTCACCTGCCGATCCGTTTAACGATTTTGAGCCGGTGGACAGCTCAGCTGCTGCAATCGGTGCACAGGCACTGTTACGACTGGGCAGATTCCTTGAGAAAAATGAGCCTGAAGCTGCAAAGAGGTATTTTCAGGCCGGAATAACCATGTTATCCACACTGCTTTCAGATGCCTACCTTGCAAGGGATAAGAAACACCAGGGCATTTTGTTGCATTCCCTGTATCACCGGCCCAACGGGTGGGACTATATACCCACGGGTAAAAAAATCCCCTCTGGTGAATCCGGTATGTGGGGAGACTACCACATGACGGAATTGTGCCTCCTGGCTCAGCGGATACTGGAAGATGGTTATTATACCTTCTACCAGGGGCTATGTTAATAAATTCGAAAAATCAGCCTTCTTTGATACCATTCCTGATGCGCTAACTACAAAAATCCTTATTTAACAAGGCTTACGGGCGAAAAGTTAACCGTTGTTTGAAAAAATGTTAATAATTTATACTACTTCTACCATTAAAAGTTAAAGTTTTGTAAATCAATGATATAGTAATCATACATCGCCTGAACCCCGCATGTAATGGGCAATTTAACTAAAATTTACTGATTTTTTTTATGCCGTAAATTTGCTAAACATTGGAAATAGCCTATATTTGTAGGTAATTGATAAAAAAAGTAGAATTTACTAACCCTTAAAATTTCTGTCATGAACAAAGCACAATTGATTGATGCAATCGCTGCAAGCGCAAAATTGTCAAAAGCTGATGCTAAAAGAGCCCTCGATGCCTTTGTTGATACTACCGCTGGTGCCCTCAAAAAAGGAGATCGTGTTGCATTGGTAGGTTTTGGTTCATTCTCAGTTTCCAGGAGAAATCAAAGAACCGGAAGAAACCCACAAACCGGCCAACCAATTACTATCGCAGCTAAGAAAGTTGTTAAGTTTAAGGCTGGTAGCGAATTGTCTGACAAAGTTAAGTAACGATATTTTGTGCCGTTGAAAGGGAGTGCATTCGTACTCCCTTTTTTTTTTCCGAAACATGGATCAGGAATCTGTTAACTTCCGTTTAGTCGAATACCTCTCCGGGTTCGTTACACCGGAAAGGATGGAAACATTTGGCAATACACTGGATAACCGGACAAGGTACATAACCGTTGTCCTGGAAGATCTTTACCAGCCACACAATGCAAGTGCAGTACTTCGAACATGTGATTGTTTTGGTATTCAGGATGTTCATATCATTGAAAACCGGAATACCTATTCCATTAACCCGGACGTTGCCCTGGGCTCCTACAAGTGGTTAACCCTGAAAAAATATAACCACACAGAATCAAATACACTGGATACTTACCGTACATTGCGCAGTACCGGTTACCGGATAGTTGCAACGACTCCCCATCGTGATGACACTACACCTGATAGTTTTGATCTGAAGAAAGGCAAATCAGCGCTTGTCTTTGGTACCGAGCTGGAAGGACTCTCCGAATCAGCCATAAATGAGGCAGATGAATACCTGCGGATACCGATGTTTGGATTTACCGAAAGTTTTAACATCTCTGTTGCTGCAGCAATTATCCTCTATCAGCTTACCAACAGGTTGAGGAGCTCAGGTATCCCGTGGCAACTCACACAGCCAGAAAAAACAGAACTGAAACTTGCCTGGTTAAAAAAATCGATAAAAAAATCGGATGTGCTGATCAGGGAATTCCTTGAGAAAGAAAGGAATAAAGACCGCTAACTCATAACCATCATCCATCAACGTTATCCATTTCCCCCGCCATCGGTATGCACATTTAAAGGATAATTCTTATCTTTGACGAAAACATCGTTATCTTTGATGAACAGTTTAATTTGAATGATTAGAGTACCAATCTGTCAACCATTTTTTTATGAATTGCATTGTTATTGATGATGATAAGATGTGCCGGGTTTTGATCGAGGAATTCGTTGGCAAATCAGATGGGATATACCTTTCCGGTTCTTTCAGTAACGCTATCGATGCGATCAATGCGATCAAGGTGGATGATTCCATTGACCTGATCTTCCTTGATATTGAGATGCCTCAGATGACCGGTATCGACTTTTTAAATAGTCTTGACAATCCCATTCAGGTTATTATCATCTCATCCAAGGAGAAGTATGCCCTGAATGCATTTGATTATGATGTAACGGATTATTTGCTTAAACCCATCACCTATTCCCGCTTCTATAAAGCCATTGACAAGGCATTAAATCGATACAAAAAAGAGAAGCTCAGCAGTGATAGCAAAGATGAGATCTTCATAAAAAAAGGTTCCTCGCTTGTCCGGATAAAATTTGATGAGATCCTCTGGATCGAGGCATTGGAGAATTACGTTATTCTGATTACCTCATCAGAGAAGCTGACCATTCATTTTACCATGAAGGCGATTGAGAAGAAACTGCCGTCAAAAAAGTTTATCAGAATACACCGGTCATTCATCGTTAACGCAAGTAAAATATCTGTTATTCAGGATAATGCTGTAGAAATAAAGCTGAAAGGTGAAATCACCACCATCCCCATTGGCAAATCCTATAAGGAACAGCTGATGAAGGATATAAACCTGATGATTAAATAATACCCATCCTGTTGTATCTCATCTCCGGATAACAAAAAAAATGGATTTCCGACGTCAGAATTTTCTCCGGTATATTGGTCAAACCTCTGATTCCCCTATGATGCTTGCTGTTGAAAGAGCTGAGGGGATATACCTGTATGGCAAAGATGGAAAGATATACCGGGACATGATATCGGGTATCTCGGTCAACAATCTGGGTCACCGGCATCCAAAGGTTATTAAAGCCATCCAGGATCAGCTGGATAAGTATTTGCATCTGATGGTGTATGGTGAGTTTATCCAGGATCCGACAATAGATCTTGCAAGGTACCTGGCATCCATTTTGCCAGATCAGCTATCCACTGTTTATTTCGTCAATTCCGGTAGTGAAGCCATTGAAGGAGCTCTTAAACTTGCCAAGCGATATACCGGCCGAAGAGAGATCATTGCCTTCAGGCAAGGATACCATGGAAGTACGCACGGTGCTTTGAGTGTTATGGGTGATGAGCAATACAAGAGAGCATTCAGGCCCCTGATCCCCGGCATTAAATTGCTGGACTTTAACCGGATGGATCAGATTGAACGGATTACTGACAGGACCGCCTGCGTTCTTCTGGAACCCATTCAGGGTGAAGCCGGTATTCGGATTGCGGATAATAAATTTTTAGAAGGAATAAGGAAAAAATGCGATGATACGGGCACCTTACTTATTCTTGATGAAGTCCAAACGGGTTTCGGGCGAACCGGCACCTTCTTTGCCTTTGAATCATTCGGTGTAATTCCGGATATTATTACACTGGCAAAAGGACTCGGTGGTGGAATGCCTATAGGGGCTTTTATCGCTTCAGGTGAAATCATGTCCGTTTTGAAAAACGACCCGGCGCTCGGTCACATTACTACCTTTGGAGGACACCCTCTTTCTTGTGCTGCAGCACTTGCTGCTGTCAGAACATTGAAAGAAGATCAGATCATGGATACCATTCCGGCTAAAGAAAATTTATTCCGCATACTCCTCCGGCACGAAGAGATTAGGGAGGTGAGGGGAAAAGGTTTATTCCTTGCTCTGGAGATGAATAGCACTGAGCGGGTAAAGAAGATCATAACGAAAGCCCTCTCGAAAGGTGTAATACTGGACTGGTTCCTTTTCTGTCCCGGTGCTATCCGTATCGCTCCGCCACTGATCATAACCGAAGAACAGATTGTTGAAGCAGCCTCAATTATTCTTGATTCCATTAATGAAACCAGGAATTGATTCCCTGAAGATCTTATCCTCCCGGATTCATCGATCCTGAAAATTACCCTGTTGGAGCATACTTTTTGACAAGAAAAGTATAAATTTAACTTCTCAAACATAAGTAAACACAAACACCCTCTCCATGGTCGATAAACTAATAGGCCTCACGCATATTCATCTGGTTGATGAGCATCGAATCTATCTTTCAGAAATAACGGAAAGATTTCAAAATCCCTTGAAATACAATGTGGAATCCTACAGCGACATAGCCACCCTCTTTGAGAACCTTAAGAACTCTGCAACAGGAAAGAAAAACCTTCATCTTGTTTTTATGTCGGTTGATTTTCAAAAAAGTGAGGAGGAGGTCAAAAAAACGCTGGATGCCATCTCCCGGATACAAAACTTACGCAGAAACAGCGAGGTCTTTGTCCTCTCATCCCAAAAAGACGAAAGCCTGGAAAACAAGGTTTGTAATTTTGGAGCCAGGGCATTGATTCAAAAGAATGAAAATGCAGTCCTTCGAATCACAAATTTCATTAAAGGAATTATCAGTGAAAAAAATCTTGAAAACAAACGCAAAGCCACTATCTTTTCCATAAAGGTTCTCTTCTATTTTCTTCTTGCTGTTGCAGCGATAACCCTGTTCCTCTTCCTTGTTTTTCCAGACAGATTTTACTTCTAGTTTTCGATGATGTGACTAATTGTCAGGATTTGTCGAATGGCATATAGTTTGAAAAGGTCGAACAGGTATATAAAGCTTGTTAAACCGAAAACACACATAAAATGCAAAAGGGTAAAATTGATGTAACCAGTGAGAATATTTTTCCAATTATCAAAAAATTTCTCTATTCCGATCATGAAATATTCCTTCGTGAGTTGATATCCAATGCTGTTGATGCTACACAGAAATTGAGAACCGTATCATCAGTCGGTGATTATAAGGGTAAACTTGGAGATCAGACCGTTCGGGTTTCTCTGGATAAGAAGAAAAAAACCCTGACCGTTTCCGATCGTGGTGTGGGTATGACGGCCGGAGAGATCGAAAAGTTCATTAATCAGATTGCATTCTCCAGTGCGGAAGAGTTTTTGGAAAAATACAAGGAACAGGCGAATGCCATTATTGGCCACTTTGGACTGGGTTTCTATTCTTCCTTCATGGTTTCTGACCGTGTCGAGATCATAACACGTTCCTATAAGAAGGGTTCAAAAGCCGTAAAATGGACCTGTGAAGGAAATCCGGAATACATGCTTGAAGAAGTCGATAGGAAAGAGGTTGGAACCGATGTGATCCTTTACCTGGATAAGGAGTCAAAAGAGTTTCTTGAAGAGTCACGGATCAATGAAATGCTGAATAAGTATTGTAAGTTCCTGCCGGTTGAAATCGCTTTTGGAAAAGTGAAAGAGTGGAAGGATGGTAAAGAGGTTGAAACCGATAAGGATAACATCATCAACGAAACCAGACCAGCCTGGACAAGAAAACCGGCTGAGTTGAAGGATGAGGATTATAAAAAATTCTATCGTGATCTTTATCCGATGGCTGACGAACCGTTGTTCAATATCCACCTGAATGTAGACTACCCCTTCAACCTGACCGGTATTCTATATTTCCCGAGAATTAAGAAAAATATCGAGATCGATAAAAACAAGATCCAGCTCTATTGTAAACAGGTCTTTGTAACCGATTCAGTCGAAGGCATTGTCCCTGAATTCCTGACACTGCTTCATGGGGTGCTTGATTCACCGGATATCCCGTTGAATGTCTCCAGAAGCTACCTTCAGAGTGACTCCAATGTGAAGAAAATATCCAATCACATCACGAAAAAGGTTGCTGACCGGCTGACCGAGATCTTTAAAAAGGACCGGAATGAGTTCGAGAAGAAGTGGGATGACCTGAAACTCTTTATTCAATACGGAATGATCACCGAAGAGAAGTTTTATGACAAAGCTTCATCCTTTGCCCTGCTGAAGAATGCCGATGGGAAATATTTTACCTTCGAGGAGTATGAGAAAATAATAAAAGAAAACCAGACGGATAAGAATAAAACGTTGGTTTATTTGTATGCCAATAACAAAGAGGAGCAGTATAGCTTCATCGATAGTGCTAAAGCCAGGGGCTATGATGTCCTCCTGATGGATGGACAGCTTGATACTCATTTTATTAATCACCTTGAACAGAAATTTACCGGCTCCCGGTTCGTCAGGGTGGATTCCGATACCATCGATAAGCTGATACAAAAAGAGGAAAGTATCGAATCAAAGTTATCACAGGAACAGCAACGGGAACTTACACCGGTGTTCAAGGGTCCCATTTCAGACAGTGAGAAATTTGTCGTGATTTTTGAGAATTTGAGCGAGACGGATAACCCGATGATGATCACGCAATCAGAATATATGCGCCGGATGAAAGATATGTCCGAATTGGGCGGAGGGATGAGCTTCTACGGGACATTGCCGGATAGCTACAATCTTGTGGTGAATTCAAATCATCCCCTGATCCTTCGCATTGCCGAAGAAAAAGATAAAAAAGTGGGCACACAGGTCGAGAAAGTAAAAGAAAAAATAAAGCCCATTGAAACAACCAGGTCAGAACTTGAAAAGGCAAATGAAGGGAAAAAAGAGGAAGAGATCAAGCAGGAAGAAAAAGACCGGATAGCGGACCTTGAATCAAAACTTAACGGACTGGAAGAGAAAAAAGAAAAGATACTGAAAGAGTTTGGAAAGAAAAACAAACTGGTCAAACAGCTCATTGATCTGGCCCTTCTTTCCAACAATATGCTCAAGGGAGAAGAATTGAATAAATTCGTTAAACGAAGCATCGAGCTGATGTAATACAATATAACCAGTTTGGTTTTATTGCTCGCTATTCGTTTCACGGCAACGATGCCCGCCCTGTGAAATCCCCTATAGCAGGAGTGGCTTCACCACTATTTCACAGGGCCCGGGTCGTTAGGCGGATATCGTTAATCTGGAATCAAAAATTCTTCGGAATGAACAGGAATGCTTGCTAAAACAATGAATTAAATTCCAGCTTGATAAATTCAATGGCAACCTGTGTAGGGGACTTTTCCATTTCCATAACTCTCTCGAGAATGTGGGTGCTGAATTCGATTGAGGCTGAATCGGGTTTTACCTGTGTGGCAGATGTGTTAATCAGTTTAACTGTATTGATTTTTGCATTTTTTATCACTTCCCAGGCCTGGGGGCTCATATAAATTTGTTGCGACAAATTGTGTTCAAATTCTGCACGGATGGCACTTAGTATCTCGTGTTGCAGTTTCTGCGATGTCATCCCCTGCTTGTTTACTCTAAGAATGAGTGAGTCAAGGGATATCCTTTCCAATAGCAGAATAGCCCGTTCATAGGCTTGCAGGCGAAGTGGAGTTATTGTTTTCTGATTCTGGAGAATGATCTCTTTATTCCTTCTGTCACCATCATTCTTTATCATTGTTCTTATCAACAGGTAAGCGGTGATCAGGACAATAAGGGCAGGTAGGGTATATTTCAGGATCTCTATTATCTCCATTGCAGGATACTTGGGATTTGCGCAGATTCTTATGCTGTACAATATTACGTATTTTTCTGCTTTAATCACATTTTTTCGGACATTTGTCTTTTTGCACCCTGATGGCGTGCATAGATGATGTTGGGATCAGTATGATTTTTTATCCATAAATAATTGAATATCAATAGATATGAGTTTAAGTTTAATCGGAAAGTCCATTGTTGAATCGGGCACCCTGAAGCTGAATGAAAGAGCAGCGATTCTCAGGGCAAAGGGAGAACCCCTGATTCATCTGGGTGGTGGTGAACCCCAGAGCAGGTCTCCACTGGAGGCAGTTACCCGATTCACAGGAAAACTGAATTCCGGTGAAATCCGTTATACCCCTGTAGACGGCACTGTTGAAATGAAACAGGCAATCATCCGTTACACGGAAGAGTATTACAACAGGCGGGTTGATCCGGAGAATGTGATTGCATCCAACGGAGCGAAACAGTCCATCATGGTTGCCTTTCAGGCTATTTTAGATCCACAGGATGAAGTTGTTTTTCCTGCTCCCTACTGGGTTAGTTACCCGGAAATGGCAAAATTGTGTGGTGCCGTTCCTGTTCCGGTTTACCCCGAGGATGGTTCATTCCGTCCTACCATGAAAGACATTACTCAGCATGTCTCTTCCTACACCAAGGCAATCATATTGAATAGCCCAAATAATCCTACCGGCGTAGTCTATTCAGAAGATTTTATAAGAGACATTGTCCGGTTTTGCGAGGAGGAAGATCTCTACCTGATCCTGGATGACCTTTATCACAGGCTGGTTTTTGACGGGATCAAGGTGCCGAATGTTTTTGATTATGTAAGCGAGCTGAACGAAAATTCGAAGATCATCCTGGCAAATGGTGTTTCGAAGCAATACGCCATGACCGGTTTCAGGATTGGCTGGGCCGTGGCAAACAAGAAACTGATACAGGTGATGTCGAATATCCAGGGGCACCAGACTGCCGGACCTTCCATCCTGCTTCAGGAAGCAGCCATCGGAGCGATGAACGGTGTTCAGACCGGTGTTGAGAGTTTGCGTTTAACCCTGCAGAATAATCGGAATGTCATGCTGGATCAGCTGGCTGCTTTCGATGGTGTAAAAGCAACCAAACCGGAAGGGACCTTTTATGTTTTTGTCGATTTCAATGCATATGATAAGAACTCTTCGCGGTTATCGGAGTTCCTGCTCGATAAGGTGAAGGTATTGACCATGCCGGGAAAAGAATTTGGGCTGGATGGTTACCTGAGGCTATCGACATGTGGATCGATCAAGGGGATCCTGGAAGGGATAGAACGCATAAAATGGGCGCTGGATCCTAACTCTCCGAATGAACTTTATATTGGTGAACGAAAACTAGTCAGAGATTGGTTATGACAAAATATTTAAAATTTGAAACACCCGCGCAGAAACATGCCGGGACGCTGGCAAGCGATTTTGGATTGGAAAATCACGGATTGACCTATCTGGACCGGATCTATTGGAACCTGCCTGTATCCGCACTGTATGAAGAGGCTGTTTTCCGGGGAGAAGGAAAGATTATCAGCGGTGGACCCTTCGTGGTGAATACCGGGAAATGGACAGCCCGTGCAGCTAACGATAAATACTTCGTAAGGGAATCCACTACGGAAGATAAAATCGATTGGGGAGAGTATAACCGGCCCATGAGTTCCGATAAGTTTGATGGTATCCTGGCCCGCCTCCAGGCTTACCTGCAGGGAGAGGAACTGTTTGTTCAGGATGTTTATGCCGGCGCCGATAAACAGTATGCGATCCCGATACGCGTGATCACTGAAAAAGCCTGGCAAAGCCTCTTTGCCAGAAACATGCTGATCAATATCAATAACCAGGATGAACTGAAACGATTCGTTCCCGAATTTACCATTATCGTTGCTTCTTCCTTTAAACTTGATCCCCGTGTGGATAGTACATTGAGCAGTACAGCCATTACCATTGACTTTTCAAAAAGAATGGGAATTATTGCAAATTCCAGTTATGCCGGAGAAATCAAGAAAACAATTTTTACCATCATGAATTTCCTGAAACCGCTCCAGAATGTGATGGCTATGCATTGTTCCGCAAATGTTGGTAATGAGGGTGATGTTGCACTGTTCTTTGGTTTGAGCGGGACAGGGAAAACGACACTTTCAGCCGATCCATCCAGAAAACTGATCGGTGATGATGAACACGGATGGAGTGATGACGGAGTATTCAATTTTGAGAACGGGTGTTATGCAAAAGTGATCCGGTTATCGGCTGAACATGAACCGGAAATATACCAGTGTACAAGAAAATACGGTACCATCCTGGAAAATGTGATATTTGATCCCACCACCCGGAAAATAGACCTGGATGACGATCAGCTTACCGAAAACACCCGCGCATCCTATCCGCTGGAATACATTCCTAATGCCGTTACTGAAAAGATGGTCAACAGTCATCCACGAAATGTTATCTTCCTTACTGCCGATGCACAGGGTGTGCTGCCTCCCATTGCGAGACTCGATATGAACCAGGCAATTTACCACTTTATCAGTGGTTATACATCAAAGATCGCGGGGACGGAGCTTGGCTTGGGTATAGAACCGGAAATTACTTTCAGTGCCTGCTTTGGAGCCCCCTTTATGGTGCATCACCCTTTCTTTTATGCCGATCTTCTCCGAAAAAAAGTGGAGAAAGCAGCGGCAAATGTCTGGCTGGTGAATACCGGATGGGTTGGAGGGAAATTTGGCATTGGTAAACGGATCGATATCAAACATACTCGGAATATGTTGAATGCAGTATTGAGTGGTAAACTGGAAAAGGTCAAATACAGGAAAGATAAATTGTTTGGATTCAGCGTTCCGTTAACCTGTCCCGATGTTCCTGAAGAAGTGTTTGAACCATCCAATGCATGGGGAGATAAGGAAGAGTACTGGAAGAAATACGATGCCCTTGCAGCCCGATATATTGAAAACTTTAAACTTTTTGCCAAAGGAGTACCTGATGAAGTGATCAAAGCCGGTCCGGTCAGGTATAAAACCGCTTCAACAAAATAAGAAAATAGTTTATTTTTGTTCAATCTGCTCTAACCGGTGCAACGGATAGGGAAATTGATTTAATCTTAGAAAAACCCGAAGATTTGGAAAGCAAAGGAAGAATAGGACGGAAAGGTTTTTTCCTGATTTCAATTTCAGTACTACTGGTCATTTGCCTTCTTGTTCTGTTTTACTTATTCAGGAAAGTGTATGCTCCGAATACAACTGTTCCGGAAAATGAAGCTTTTTATCTGTTCATTCCAACGGGTTCCGGTATCGGGGAGGTCAGGGATCTGCTGGTGGAATCCGGAGTTGTTCGGAATATGGAAACCTTTGACTGGGTTGCTGAACGGAAGAACTATCCAAGCCATGTCCAACCCGGAAGATACCGGATAAGAAGTAGTATGAATAACAACGACCTGGTGAACATGCTTCGATCGGGAGCACAGGAACCGGTTCAATTGATTTTCAATTCGGTTCGAACCCTTGAGAAATTATGTGGTATCGTGGCTGATCAGATAGAAGCAGATTCACTGGAGATTCTGAACCATCTGAACGATGAAACCTATATTTCACAATTCGGGTTTAACAAATTCACCGTAAAGGAGATGTTTATTCCCAATACCTATGAAGTGTACTGGAACAGCAATGCAGACCAGTTTATTCAAAGGGTGGAAAGAGAATACCGCCGATTCTGGACGGAAGAGAGAAAAAGAAAAGCAGAAGCGTTGGGATTAACAACACATGAAGTATCTACACTTGCCTCCATTATTGATGAGGAGACCAATAAGAATGATGAAAAACCTACGATAGCAGGAGTCTATCTGAACCGGTTAACCCGAGGGATCCCTTTGCAGGCATGCCCTACATTGCGGTTTGCCACGGGAGATTATACGATCCATAGAGTCCTTCTTGAACACATGCAAATAGAGTCTCCATTCAATACCTATAAATACCGGGGCCTTCCTCCCGGGCCAATAAACATCCCTTCCATTGCCGGAATAGATGCGGTACTGAATGCTGAAAAACACGACTATTTTTATTTCAGCGCTAAAGAAGATATGTCGGGATATCACTATTTTTCAAAAACCCTTGCAGAACATAACCGATATGCAAGATTGTATCAAAAAGTATTAGACGAACAGCGAGTGTATAAGTAGGGGGATGATAATGTCTCAAATGTCTCAAATGTCTCAAATGTCTCAAATGTCTCAAATGTCTCAAATGTCTCAA
>CAZXGG010000017.1:5529-6929 GCA_964640125.1 uncultured Rikenellaceae bacterium | reverse complement strand
ATGTCTTAAAGGACTCCAGTTTCTGCGGTAATGCAAAAGAAGAATATATACCTGTCTGTCACCAACGATGTCGTAAATGACCAGCGGGTGATACGGATTGGACGTACACTGATGAAATCCGGTGCATCAGTTTGCATTATTGGGAGATACAAGGGCAATCCGTCCGGTTTGGAAAAGCTCCCTTTCAAGGTCATCCAGTTCAGGATTCTGTTTCCATCCGGTCCACTCTTTTATGCTTGCTTCAATATCCGGATCTTCTTCTATTTGCTTTTCCGGAAGGTGGATATCCTGGTGGCAAACGACCTCGATACACTGCTTCCAAATTATTTGATCTCCAGGATTAAAGGTAAAACACTGGTATACGATTCTCATGAATATTTCCTGGGCATACCTGAAATTCAAAATCGGAAAATTGTATTATGGATATGGAAAAGAATCGAGCAGTGGATCTTCCCGCATTTGAACTATGTCTATACAGTCTCTCCTTCGATCGCAGAGCTATATCATAGGATATATGGGGTAAACGTGGATGTCGTTAGAAATTTCCCGGTCCGCTGGAGACCGGAAGCTCATCCACCTCGGGGAGTTTCAGATCTGCCACAGGGGAAAAAGATCATTGTACTTCAGGGAACAGGGATCAATATAGACAGGGGTGCGGAAGAGGCCGTTGAAGCCATGAATCATCTTCAGGATGCCGTTTTGTGGATTATCGGTGGTGGCGATGTGGTGGACCTGCTCAAACAGAACGTCGCAGACCAGGAATTAAATGATAAGATCCGATTTTTTCCAAGGATGCCGTATGAGGAGTTGATGGGATATACCTCGGTGGGACACCTCGGATTGAGCCTGGATAAAGATACCAACCTGAATTACCGGCTGAGCCTGCCCAATAAATTGTTCGATTATGTTCAGGCAGGGATACCCGTGCTGGCATCCAATCTGCAGGAAGTTGGACCCCTGGTACACTATTATGGGATTGGAGAGACGATTCAATCACACGATCCGGTTCATATTGCCCGAAAAATAGACGATATGCTTCAGGATGAAGAGAAGAGAAAAACGTGGAAGAAAAACCTTGTATCAGCTGCTGAAGAGCTCTGCTGGGAAAAGGAGGAGAAGAGAGTGATGGAAATCTATGAACGGGTAGGATTGGAGTTTTAGATTTTTTTGTATATCCGAAATCAAACTATTCCCCGTAGGGGATATATAGTTTTAATGCCTCAAATAACTTCCAAAGGAATGCCTTTGGCAAAATTAATAAATGCCTCGAATTACTATTATTTGTTAAAGGCACTTGAGGCACTTGAGACATTTAAGACATTTAAGGCATTTAAGGCATTTAAGACATTTAAGACATTTAAGGCATTTAAGGCATTTAAGACATTTAAGACATTTGAGGC
>CAZXGG010000017.1:0-5429 GCA_964640125.1 uncultured Rikenellaceae bacterium | reverse complement strand
CATTTAAGACATTTAAGGCATTTAAGGCATTTAAGACATTTAAGACATTTGAGGCATTTAAGACATTATATCTAATCTGCAGCCGCGATGAACTAATACCCCGCTGCCTGTCCGTCTTTCCGGGATTCGGAGGCTCCGTAATAAACCTTATTCACCGGATCCCACATGATTGCCTGGTATCCCCCGAAACCACCCACTGTCCATTCAATAGTGTGTCCTTTCTTCATCAATTCACGAATGACTTCAGGATCGATACCGGACTCAAGGTAAACCGTTCCTCCATTGGTCATCTTCTCGCCGGTTGGTTGTGATGATCCGCCATGCCGGATCCTGGGAGCATCCCCGGCTTCCTGCAGGTTCATCCCGAAATCGATCAGGTTGACAATGATCTGAGCATGGCCCTGAGGTTGCATGGATCCGCCCATTACGCCGAAGCTGATCCAGGGTTTTCCATCTTTGGTGACAAAGGCAGGAATAATGGTGTGGAATGGTCTTTTCCCCGGTTCATAACAGTTGAAATGCCCCTCCTCGAGTGTGAAGAGTTCACCCCGGTCCTGCAGCATAAATCCCAGTTTATCCGGTACCATTCCCGAGCCAAGACCGCGGTAATTACTTTGTATCAGCGAAACCATGTTCCCATCCTTATCGGCTACGGTCATATAGATTGTATTACCCTGTTCCAGTTCACCGGCATCATACCGGCGCGCAGCACGGTTCGGGTTAATAAGCTTCCTCCTATCGGCGGCGTATTCCCTGGATATTAACTGTTCGATGGGGATCTCATTGAAGGCAGGATCGGCATAATATTTTGCCCTGTCTTCAAAAGCAAGTTTTTTTGCTTCCACAAAATGATGGATGTAATCGGTACTGCCAAATCCCATGGATGCAATGTCAAAGCCTTCCATGATGTTCAGGATCTGAAGTGCAGCAGTTCCCTGTCCGTTTGGTGGTAACTCCCATACATCATAACCGCGGTAGTTGACGGAGATGGGATCCACCCATTCCGAAGAGTGGTTAGCCAGATCATCGTATGAAAGGAATCCGCCGTTTTCTTTCATGAATTGATCAATGGTTCGTGCAATTTCTCCTTTATAATAAACGTCCCTTCCGCCGGTGGCAATTTTTTCCAGGGTGTTTGCCAGGTAGGGATTACGGAAGATTTCCCCTTTGGCGGGAGGAGCTCCTTCCGGCATATAGGTCTCGCTCACGTTTGGAAAACGGGAGAGGGAGCGGGCACTCCTCCAGTAATATGCAATTAGTTCAGTCACCGGGAATCCTTCCCTGGCATACCGGATGGCTGGTGAAAGAATTGTTTCCATTGGAAGGGTACCGAATCTCTTATGCATCTCAAACCATCCATCCACACAGCCGGGGACCGAGACCGGCAGAGGCCCGTGTGACGGGATCCGTTCAATGCCGTTTTCCTTGAAATAATCGATGGTGAGTGATTTTGGTGAACGGCCACTGGCATTCAATCCATATAGCTGTCCTGTTTTGCTGTCCCAGATAATGGCAAAGAGATCTCCTCCAATCCCGCTACCTGTTGGTTCCATTAAACCGATGACTGCATTTGCTGCAATGGCTGCATCGATCGCATTTCCACCCTGCTTGAGAATGTCCAGGGCTACCTGGGTAGCCAGTGGCTGGCTTGTGCAGGCCATCCCGTGCTGTGCAATAACTTCAGACCGCGTTGCAAAAGACTTACCGGTTAACCGGTCCTGACCGTGCGCTGTGGTGAACAATAGAGCCAGGATGATCGGGAATAACATGGTTCTTTTCATGGTTCTCATTATTAATTGTATTACGTGCTAAATGATAATCCTATTTCAGAAAAAGATTGATTGTTGCGAAACTCATGGCTTTGATACCGGTTCTGATTGAATTTATATAATCGGGAGCAAAGTGCGGGGAATGCAGTGGAGGCATTGAAATGTCCTTTTCAATGGATTCGGCGTAAACCTCTGGATTCACCGCTCCAACCCAGAACATGAAGATTGGGATTTGTTCATCGGTTTGTCCGTATTTACCGAAATCCTCACCAGCCATGGTGGGCTCTACCCTTACTACATTCTTTTCTCCCAGGATCCTGCTGAACGATGATGTGGCGTGATGGGTTAATGCAGGATTGTTCTGAACCGGGGGTGTATAGGAATCAGCAATCGTGATTTCAGGAAATTTGTTTTCGGGTAAACCGGAGGATATTGCCACTCCCCGGGTTATCCTGTGTATTGCTTCAATGATTTGACGATAGACATCGTCAGTATAAAACCTGATGGTTAGCTGAAGGTCTACCCGATCCGGGATAATGTTGTGCTGGGTACCACCGTGAATGGACCCAACCGTTACCACAGCCGGTTTAAGAGGGGAGATCTCCCTGCTGACAATGGTTTGAAGATCCACCACTGTTCGTGATGCCAGAACAACCGGATCGATTGTTTCGTGAGGGTATGCACCGTGTCCTCCTTCACCAAAAACCGCGATGTCCACTGAACTTACACCGGCAAATGCCGCTTCGGGACAGTAACCCACCATAGTGGACGGAAGTCCCGGATTGACATGAAATGCCAGGGCATAATCCGGTACCGGGAATTTCCGAAACAACCCTTCCTCAATCATGGCATTCGCCCCACCACTCTTCTCTTCAGCCTGCTGGGCTATCATGATCAGTGTGCCTTTCCAGTGATCCTTAAGTGCAACCAGTGTGTTTGCAGTTCCCACCCAAACCGTCATGTGAACATCATGTCCGCAGGCGTGCATTACCGGAACTTCCTCCCCGTCTTCATTTTTCATCGTCACCTTGCTGGCATAGGGCAAACCCGTTTTTTCTTCGATTGGAAGGGCATCCATATCCGTACGAACCATAATCACGGGTCCATCACCATTTTCAAAAACACCAACGATCCCGGTCCCTCCAAAATTCCGGGTTATTTGGAAGTTAAGCTTCCCTAACTCTTCAGCCATCCGGTCTGATGTGGCAGACTCCTGAAAAGAAAGCTCAGGATGTTGATGCAGATGCTGATATAAAGATTGATAATGATCCATTTTCGAATTAATCTCCTTTGAAATGGTCTCAACCAAAACCTTATCTTGTGCATGCAATGTTAACCCGGAAATAATGGCCAGTAAAATGAAAATTCTGAATCTATGAGTATGCATATGAGTTGTATTAGATGTATCCAAATATAGACATTGATTTTTGATTTCACCCTTGGAAAACAGATCATTGTCGGTTTTTTACTTTGTATGAAAATGAACCATTTAGTGGATGATTATGGAACACATGGAGCTGTTATTCATGATAAGTGATTGTATAATCGACTTATAATCAGCATTATGCATTTAATGGTATGAGGTTTGGAGGCATTCGTTCGTGTACAATATCTTGAAAAAAAAAATAACCAAATTGAAATCAACATGCTTAAGAACTACCTGCTGGTTGCCTTACGTAATATTTACAGGAATAAGCTTCACACGTTTATAAATTTAACAGGATTCTCACTCGGTTTGGCTGTGGTTATTCTGATTGGCCGGTTTGTATACCAAGAACTTAGCAATGACAAATTTCACCAGAATATAAACCAGGTCTATTTTGTTAAAACACTGGGTTGGTTTACACCCTATGCTCTTGCACCCACAATGAAAGATATGCTCCCTGAGGTAGAAAGTACGCTAAGATTGGATTATTTCATGGCGAGGGATGCTGTTTTGAATTGCGGGAATGATCCTGTTACTGTTGAGGATCTTTATTATGCAGATTCAACATTTTTCGACTTTTTCAACTTCAACCTGATCTATGGCAATCCGGAGAAAGTCCTGATTTCACCCAATTCTATAGTCCTTACTAAGAAAATGGCTTTTAAATTATTTGGAGATACAAATCCAATGGGTAATACCATACGGTTCAACAATAAACTTGACCTGACTGTAACGGGTGTTTTGGAGGATATACCTACCAACTCCTCAATATTCTTCAACGGGTTAATCTCGTTTAATACACTTTACCAGATGATGGAGCCTGAACGATTCGAAAGCTGGTATATGTACGTGACCAACACGATGATCATGGTTGGTGAACATACCGATATTGACCAGCTAAAATTAAAATTTAAACCATTTGCAGAAGAACATCAGTGGGATGAGTTTGATCTTTTATGTTTAAAAGACCTTCATTTTTTTGAAGAGGAAGTAGGAAAGTATCGGCAGGGTAATATCAAGAAATTGCTGATCCTGATCACGATAGGCATCTTTATTTTTTTCATTGCCATGATCAATTATGTTAATCTTTCTATAGCCACCTTCCTGACGAGATTAAGAGAAATGATGATTAGGAAGATAGTCGGTGGCTCCCGCAAGCAACTCATTTTTCAGATTCTGATAGAGCCGATTATTCTAAGTTTGATCGCCATGAATTTTGCCATCATCATTGCTAACCTGTTTATCCCTGAATACAATGAATTGATAAATTCGAATTTTTTATACCTGAATGCAAAAAGCATTTCATTCTGGGTATTCTTTATTCTGGGATCGGTTTGCCTGGGGCTCCTTGTTGGTATATTCCCGGCCTTCTATTTATCAGGAACCCGTTCACCTGAAATCCTGAGGGGGCAGACAGTGAAAACATCTGGAAAGGGTCTTTTCAGGAAACTACTGATGTTATTTCAGTTTATTGTTTCGACCATCCTTATCATCTGTTCCATGATGATGTTAAAACAGTTCCATTTTATCCGGTCAAAAGATCTTGGATTTAATCCTGAGAACATCATGGTGATCCCTTTATCAGAAGAACTAAATGAAAAAAGTACCCTGTTCCTTGATGAGATAAAAAGTGATCCGAATGTCACAGAATATGCATGGTCGAGCTATATTCCCTGCGATGCGAGAATGATGGTTGGAACGGACATATATTATGAGGGAGAAGAGAGAGAAGCCCTGTTTCATCTCGCGATGGTTGATGATAATTTTTTGGATCTGCTGGAATATGAAATAGTAAACGGCCGTCATTTTTTGCAAAATGTAGCAAGCGAGAAGATGAATATCATCATGAATGAGAGTGCGGTAAAGAAATTTGAATTGGAGAATCCATTCAATACCTCATTCCCACCTCATAATGGAGATGCCGAAGGAAATCTTGTGGGTGTTTTAAAAGACTTTCATTTGCGATCCTTACACAAAGAAATCAGTCCGATGGTTTTTCGTCTCGATCCGGATAACACCGATCATCTTTTTCTGAAGCTTCATTCGGTTGAGAAAACCAGTTTGTCAAATACAACAAAGCACATCACGGAAATATGGAACGACATGTCTCCAAATTTCCCTCCCGAAATGTTCCTGTTATCCAACAGAATCAATGATCTGTATAAGGAAGATAAAAAAACAGAAAGGGTCATCATTTATTTTACCCTGGTGGCGATATTAATATCCTGTCTTGG
>CAZXGG010000016.1:53985-56523 GCA_964640125.1 uncultured Rikenellaceae bacterium | reverse complement strand
GAATTGATTCGTATCAATTCCGTTAATGAAGGGAACATTAAACTGGTTTTTAACTACCACAGGCGGGATAATATCATGGACAGGAATTTTCTTGCCTATTTTGTGGAGCCTCTTTATCCTTCAACAAAACAGTGTGCACAGGGTGTGAAAGGGATCCTGTTTCAGGCAAGCCGAATCAACCCTACAGCCAAGGTGATAAACCAGAATCTCCGGCTGGCAGTATACAAACAGCTGATTGAAAAAGGAGCATATGAAGCGTTGCTGATTGATAAGGAAGGAAAAATTACAGAAGGAAGCCGCTCGAACATTTTCCTTATTAAAAATGGAAATCTCTTCACGGCACCGGACTCGGAGGTGCTGGCTGGAATTGCCCGCAAGTATGTCATTGCAACCTGTTTACAGGAAAATATTCCGGTGGTGTTTAAAAAGACTGACCGTATGGAACTGGAATCAATGGATGCTGTCTTTATGACCGGAACATCTCCGAAGGTGTTGCCTTTTTCAGAAATCGAACAATATACCTTTCATACTAACAATCCGGTTTTACATAAAATCATGGATGGATATCAGAAGATGATCCGGAATTATATTTCAGGGAAGAAAGTATAATTTTTTTTATACCTTTAACGCAGTTGTATTGAGTTAACTGGTGCAACGGGTAGGCAGGGAAACATCCACCTGATAATCATAATCATTTTCCAATGGCAAGTATTCGTTGGCTAAAAAAAGAGATAAACGGATTAACCTTCGAGGTAGTTTCTGATTGTTTTACCTTTCTGGAAGCACATCCGGATAAGCATAATAAAGAGTTACAGAAAATCATTTCTGACACCATCCTGCTAAGAAACGAGATGATATCCAGGATCAATCAGTCGCACAAAAAGGATAATCCCGGCTTTTCCAAACAGGCAGCCCGCGGCATCCTGACTGAATTTTACAAAGGCATTGATCAATCCTTTGTCAAGCTGAGCAAACTTTCAAAGAAGTAGCAGGTCAAAACCAGGTATTCCGTGATTAATTGTTATCAGATTTTTATCAGGGGGAGGGTTCAAAATGTCGGATTTCGCTATTTTGCCTTCAAAACTGCCCGCATGTTGAACCTTTCAGGGTTTGTAAGAAATGAACCGGATGGGTCGGTCTATATTGAAATTGAAGGAGATGAGGCGAACATACGGTCCTTCGTAAGAGCGCTGGAGAAGGGACCTTCATGGGGCCGGGTTGACCAGATTGATGTATCCGGTATACCCCTTCAACAATACAGTGATTTTATTGTGAAATAACGATCATCAGGATTCCTGGAAAAAGAGGATCGTAACGTAATCAACCACTTCAGATGAGGGGATAACATCACCGGAATTGCCCCTTCGTATTACTTCAGCAACCGGTTTTTCCGCAACAAGCCGTGCGTATTCAATCAATGTCATGATCGGGCCATAACCACAAACCGAGATCTGATGATTCTGAATGATCCGGAAAACCTGTTCTGAATCCAGTTTCAGGATCTCATCAATCACAAGATTATCCTTTCTTTCCCCTTCTCCAGGATGAACATAATGGGAGAAATCAGACGATGCAATGATCAGGATTTTTTTCTGCAGGGACTTGTTAGTTGTAAAAATTTTTTCAGCCAGGGTTCTGGCATTTTCACAGGTCTGACGGGAAATGCTGATCGGTACAATGGTAAACCGATAATCGAGGAAGTACTGCAGAAAGGGAATCATTACTTCGGCAGAATGTTCATATTGATGAGCCATTGCTGATTCGGGGATATCCAATAGCTCCATCATTTCACGATCAAGCTCAACCGATCCGAGCGGTGTTTCCCAGTAGTCATTTGCATCCAGAGCCAGCGGTACTCCCATCCCGGTATGGTTGGGGTTTACAATGACAAAGGTGTCATATTTCTCATCGGTCTGGCTGATGAGGTCGAAAAAATGGACGGCTTCATATCCCGAATAGATGTATCCGGCATGAGGCACCACGCAGCCGATGATCTTTTTTTTCGCAAGCTGCCTGTTCATCTTTGGGATCTCTTCAGTATGAATCTCACTGATCTGGGCAGATAATGCACTCTCGGTCCCGGGATAAAATTTCCCGGCAACGGTTGCTTTCCTGATTTTTACCACTCCTTCTGTATGTGCCATAATGCGTAATCCTTTGTACAGGTTATTCAATGAATCCTTCCAAACGAAGTTTGTTTTGAACGTATTTGAGGTAGCGGTTTTTGCGGAATGTAAACCAGCTTTTTTTGTATTCAGAACCTTCAACCAGGGTCCTGAATTTGGCAAATGATCGTTTGTCTTTCAATGCATCGTGAAGCACGGTGTTACCCTCTTTATTGATGATCTCCTGAACAAAATCTTCCATGATTTCAAACACCTCCCAGGGCTCCATTCCCCTGATCTCAAGATGATCTGGCCAGTTTTTTTTAATCCGGTTCAACTCTTCCTCCCAGAGATCAGATACACCCGACAGATGTCCAAAATCGTATATTGACCGGGTTTCCCCGGTTTCCCTGTTGATATAAACCTTAAATCC
>CAZXGG010000016.1:14619-53885 GCA_964640125.1 uncultured Rikenellaceae bacterium | reverse complement strand
AATCGTATATTGACCGGGTTTCCCCGGTTTCCCTGTTGATATAAACCTTAAATCCTTGCTGAAGGTCTTCTGAGATATCGTTTACCTGTTCCTCCGTGAGTTTCATAATGCATCGATTCGTATTTTAATCTTGCAAGTAATTCCTGTCGGGCATATAAATGTACAATATTCCGCCCGGTTTACCTGCAATCCGATCCTTATAATACCTTCTGATATCAATAATGCTGAATTACTTTGCTGCCGCAGTGAGAGCATGTACCACCCGGTTCCAGTCCGGTAATACGGGTATAATATCCTTCCCGGATTATCACTTCAGCGCCACAGGATGGGCAGCAGGTATTTTTTCCGTAATTCACACCTCCCACATTTCCAAGGAATACATGATTCAAATACTCCCGGGCAATATTGTATAACCGCTCAAGGGTTGATAAAGGAGTACTATGAATGGACATTTTATGTGAAGGGAAGTACCGTGAAAGATGCAAAACGGTCTCTTTGCTTACTTCAGTTGAGATCCATTGCGCCATTTTCCGGAAGGTTTCTGTGTTGTCGTTCAAGCCGGGAATGATCAAATTGGTAATTTCCAGGTGTTTCCCTGCCTTCTTAATTTGCAGAATAGTATCCATTACCGGGGAGAGTTGCGATGAGGTATACTTCCGATAAAACTCATCTGTGAAAGCCTTCAGGTCAATATTAAAAGCATCCATAACAGGCAGGAGGTCAGCAAGGGGATCGGGATTAATAAAACCATTGGTAACCATGGTTGTCAGCAGGTGGTTCTGCTTTGCTTTTTCTGCCACATCCATGACATATTCATACCAGATGGTTGGTTCATTATAGGTAAACGAAATGCCGATATTTTCTCCCCGGCCGTGTGCAATTTTCAAGATATCGTCCGGTTCATACGTTGAAATAAAACCATATGATTCAATATCAGCCTGGGAAATTTCATGGTTCTGACAAAAGCGGCAGGAGAGGTTACACCCGATCGTTCCAACAGAGAGGATCTGGCTGCCCGGAAAAAAATGATAAAGTGGTTTCTTCTCGATCGGATCAAAGTGGATGGCTGATACCTTTCCATAATTCTCCGCGTAAAGTATTCCGTTCCGGTTTTTTCGCACACCGCAGATGCCTCTTTTTTCCTGTTTCAGCTTACACTGGTGTGGGCAAAGCCTGCAGGTTACTTCACCGGTTGGATGCTTTTCAAAATACTTAGCCTGAACCATGTATCAATGTTTTATTATTCAAACCGCAATTTAACCTGTTCGATGCTTTCAACAGATCCTACGATAGTTAATCGATCTCCTACTCTGATGCGTGTATAACCGGTAGAGATGATCGGATGTCCGCGTCGTTTTGTTGAGAGGATAAGGATATCCGAAGGAAGGTGAAGATTCCGGAGCGCCATGCCGTGAAGATCCCGGTTTTTCACCACGATATCAACGGTATCCTGATCTTCCTCCATACCCAATAATAGCGTTGTTGCAATTGGTGAACGGACAAAATGATCCAGCAAACTCACCATGGCAGTTGATGGTTCGACAATCAAAACCCCAAGTTCATGAAACCGTTTCATATTGAACCTGTGATTCATCCTCACGACCATTTCCTGAGTGCCAAAATTCTCATACACCAGTTCGCAGATGGTAAGGTTTTCCTCATCGGTTTTCATTACCACAATGGTATTTGCTTTTTCCACTCCAACCTCTTTAAGCGATTCGAGGGATATCTCCGGCATATACCGAACCGTAACATTTGGAATGGATGGATTTGGAATCCCTTTACTCAATGTAGCAATGGTCACAACCCAATCATGATCAGCAAGTTGCCTGGACAGTGCAAGTGACTGATCTTCAAATCCGAAAATCACGACCTTACGCCGTATGTCCTTTGTTCCTCTTGCCCTGGAGTGATCTTCACCCGCAAGACCAATTGCCCATTTTAACATGGGCGGACCCACCATCTGGTTTAAGACAATTACAGAGATCATCAGGACAACAAATTCTGCTCCCCAATCCGTATACTCCGTGGCAACAACAGTTACCAGTCCGATACTCACACCTGCCTGAGTAATATAGGGCATCCAGCTTATTTTAATGTATCGGAATGCATCTCCTCCCATTATTCCACCCGCCCAACTGCCAATCATGAGTGTGATCAGCCGGATCATGAAAAAGGTCAGAGCAATGAACCAAACTCCGAGTAATAAATCAAGATGAACTAAAGCCCCGATCAACGTGAAAAAAACAACATAAACATAGGGTAATGCGTCATGAATGATCTTCAGAAATTCCCTCCGGTACCGGGTGAAGTTAGTAATCATGAAACTGGCAATTATACAGACAAGCAGTGGTTCAATATAAAAATCAAGGGAGAAATGACGTTCACTGACCAACCTGACCCCGTGCGAGAGAAGGTAAATTCCATAACCGGTTAATAATAATAATCCGGTCTTTACTATAGTGGAAAGCCTGCGCATTAAAAGGAATTCAAGGAACTTTCCAAGGATGATGCCAATTCCAAAAGATACCAGCAGTTCCAGAGAGAGCATAATGATGTGCCGAAAACTAAACCCTGTATTTACGATCAAGGTGTTCGATAATGAAAAGGTTACAGCAAATAAAATGATTACCAGTACATCAATCAGAACAGTAACACCAAGCGTTGTTTGTGTAAATGGCCCTTTTGCACGCAATTCGTTGATCACAGCAATCAGGGTTGCGGGTGATCTTGCAACAAATATCGTGGATATTAAAAGGGCTATTGCGATCTTTTCTACCTGTTTCATGCCAGACATGAAGGGCACCAGGTTGGAAATAGCGTATACCAAAAGGGTGGAGAAGATAAAGGTAAACACCATTTGCCCTATTGTCATCCATCGGATGCTTCGAAAACGACTTCGCAGTTCTTTGACGTAAAGTTCCGAACCCGCAGCAAAAGCGATAAAAGCCAACGCTATATCGTTGATAAAAGTAAGATTAGCTGTCGAATCAAACGAGATCAGGTTTAGAACAAAGGGCCCGCAGATAATCCCCATGAAGAGCATCCCGGTAATCAGGGGTAACCTTACCTTCTGAAACAGCCCGGCAATTTGCCTGGAAGCTATTACAATAATAAGGAAACTGGCAACCGCGAAAAGAGTTTTCCACGATATAGATATTATGGAGCTTAATGAACCCATTCTCATGTACTCCCTTTGCACTTATAATATAAATAAATGTAAACAAAAAATACCACAATAACCACCCTTCACTAATCGGGTTGAATAATTCGATGGTTTTGTATGGGAATCCCGAATGAAATAGAAAAAAAAGGTTAATTTTGATGGCTGTAATATACTGGAATGCAAAGTAATTCCTTTTACAGATCACGGGTGAATTGGAGTAACTCTGCAGCAATCAGATTGACTTACCAATCATTGAATTTATCATAACTGTATTGTGGTCATTCAGATTTATATTTCATGAAAAGTAAACGGTTTCTCATTTTTCTTCTTCTGTTATTTGTCGGGATCATCCTGTTGATTGAATGTGTAGGCAGAAGAACTTCAACCGATAATAAGGAAGAAACAGAAAGTACGGATACGATAATGGCTCAAACAGAAGTGCATAATCGATTAACCGATGAAGAGATTGAAGCGGGTTGGAAGCTCCTCTTCAACGGATATTCCACCGAAGGGTGGAGAGGCTATAACATGAAAGAGATGGTTGAGGGATGGACCGTGGAGGATGGTACCCTGGTTGCTCTCGGGAAAGGAGGGGATATTGGTGGTGATATCATAACCGATGAGGAATTTGGTAGTTTTGAACTTACGCTTGAATGGAAAATTTCCCCGGGCGGTAATAGTGGAATTCTGTATCATGTGATTGAGGGAGATTATCCGGCTGTTTATGCTACAGGGCCGGAATATCAGATCATTGATGATCTTGGATTTCCCGAACCACTGGAAGAGTGGCAGACGACAGGTGCGAATTATGGCATGCATGCCCCACAAAGGACCAAGATCAAACCAGCGGGTGAATGGAACTCTTCCCGTATAATCCTTGAAAACGATCATATTGAACACTGGTTAAATGGTGTTAAAGTGGTGGAGTATACACTCTGGAATGATGAGTGGAACAATCTGGTTGCTGAAGGAAAATGGAAAAATTATCCGGATTACGGGAGAGCCGGAAAAGGACACATCAGCCTGCAGGATCACGGCAGTATGACCTGGTTTCGAAACATTAAAATACGAACATTAAAATAAATTCGATCATGCATTTAAAAAGTTTGAATTTGTTGATTCTTATTATGGCAGGGTGGATGGCTCCATCCATTATCCTTACACACAGCGGTTATGACAGGTCGGGGCAGCAACCCGAACCGATTTCTCTCTTTAACGGTAAAGACCTGACCGGCTGGATCATTCACGGTACCGAAAAATGGTATGTTGATCAGGGTGAGCTGGTCTGCGAAAGTGGCCCGGATAAGCAGTATGGGTATTTATCAACGGAAAAAGAGTACAGAAACTTTGAGCTGACACTGGAATTCAAACAGGAATCGAACGGGAACAGCGGTGTCTTTTTTCGCTCATCCATTACCGGAATAAGAATAAGCGGATGGCAGGTGGAGGTTGCACCTCCAGGATCGGATACCGGTGGAATATATGAATCGTATGGCCGGGGATGGCTGAGCCGAATCCCGGAAGAAAAGGAACAGATCCTGAAAATCGGTGAATGGAACCAGCTGAAAATCAGGGTTGTGGATGATACAGTCACTACCTGGCTGAACGGAGAGCAAATGGTGGACCTGACCGACCAGAAGATCGGTGAAGCCACAGGTGCAATTGCCTTACAGATCCATGATGGAGGAGGTATAAAAGTCAGATGGAAAAACCTGTACATCCGTCCATTGTAACCGGAATATAACAATAATAAATCTCCTGCTAAAAATCAGATACACTCATGAAAAAAACAAACCTATTACAGACCGCAATCACCCTTCTTGTGATTGCCCTATTACTCTGTTTACCGGTAACAGGACAGTCCGATGAATCCGTCATTCATCCCAAAGATCATTTTGGATTTACTCCGGGTGACGACCGGATGTTGTTTGATTACAGTGCGTTGATCGGTTATATGAAACTTCTCGACGAGGCAAGCCCAAAACTCAAGATGGTTGAGATCGGCAAATCTCCCATGGGCAAGACGATGTATATTGCGTTTATTTCATCCGCCGGGAATATTGAAAAACTTGATGAACTAAGAGAGATAAACCGTGAACTGGCACTTAATCCCTCTATCCCGGAGGTTGAGAAAAAAAGAATGATTGAAGAGGGGAAGGTATTTGTGCTGGGAACCCTCTCCATGCACTCTGGAGAAGTTGGACCTGCGCAGGCAGCCCCCCTGATCGCATATGAGTTGGTTACTTCTAAAGATCCGAAAATCCTTCAGTGGATGGACCAGGTTGTTTACATGATGGTCCCCAATCATAATCCGGATGGAATGGATTTTATTGTGAACAATTATAAGAAGTACAAGGGCACAAAATACGAAGGTGCATCCCTGCCCAGGGTATATCATAAATACGTTGGACACGACAATAACCGCGATTTTGTCATTCTTACCCAGGATGATAACCGGGCAATTGCCAGGATATATAACCTGGATTGGTTTCCCCAGGTAATGGTGGAAAAGCACCAGATGGGATCAACCGGTATCCGCTATTTTGTTCCCCCGGTGCACGATCCGATTGCAGAAAATGTGGATGCAGAGATCTTTAACTGGACGGCAGTTTTTGGTGCCAATATGATCAGGGACATGACCAATGAGGGACTTGCCGGCGTGGGACAACACACTATTTTTGACATGTACTGGCCCGGATCAACCGAAACCTGCCTGTGGAAGAATGTGATTGGCATGTTGACGGAATGTGCAAGTGCCAAAGATGCCACACCCATCTATGTTGAGCCAAACGAACTGAGTGTGGGTGGCAAAGGGCTGTCGGAGTATAAAAAGAGCATTAACATGCCTTTGCCCTGGGAAGGTGGCTGGTGGAGGCTGGGAGATATTGTTCAATATGAAATCACATCCACGCTGTCGATCCTGAAAACAGCATCCCTTCACCGGGAAGAGATCCTGAAGTTTCGAAATGATCTTTGTCGCAGAGAGGTTTCCAAAGGAGAATCGGTACCACCATTTTATTATGTGATTCCCGGACAACAACAGGATCTTTTCGAGCTGGTTAACCTGGTTGATTTGATGAAAGAACATGGAGTGGAAGTTTACAGGTTAAAGCAATCGTTCACCCTCTCCGGAAAAAATTTTGAACCGGGTGATGTTGTCATCCCCCTTGCACAACCGTTTCGCCCATTCGTCAAAGAGGTACTTGAACCACAGGCATATCCTGTAAGACACTATACTCCTGGTGGTGAGGTCGTTAGACCATATGATATTGCCAGTTGGTCACTACCGCTACACCGGGGGATTACTTCGTTTGAAATGAAGGAAAGAAATGAGGAATTTGAAGGACTTCTCGAGAAAATTGAAGGTGAATTCACGCTCACCCAGGGTGATCCGGGAAACTTTTGGGCTGCCATTTTTAGTGCAGCCAACAACGGTAGCTTTAAGGCTGCATTTATTGCAGCTCAACGTGGTATGAAGGTTGAACGAATGGATCAAGCCATATCGCTTGGTGGAATCGAATACCCTAAGGGCAGTTTTATCATGTATGGTGAAGGAAAAGGTCGTGAACAGGTGAATGCCCTGTCAAAAGAATTGAAATTCTCTCCCGCTTTTATTAAAGAGGAGTGGAAACTCAAAACAATTCCTTTTTCGGTTCCACGGATTGCTCTGGTCGAGACCTATTTTCATGATATGGATGCAGGATGGACCCGATATATATTTGATACCTATCAGGTACCATTTACCGTTCTCCATCCGGATCAGTTCGAAAAAACGGATTTTGTGAAATCATTCGATGTTGTCATTTTCCCAAGCACAGACAAGTCCATTCTCATGACCGGAAAAAGGCAGGCAGGGGGCGGTTATTACCAGGGGAATTATCATCCCGATTATGTTACGGGAATGGGGAAAAAGGGAATGGATAACCTGATGACATTCCTGGCTAATGGTGGTATTATCGTTTCCTGGGGTAGTTCAACAGCTCTGTTCGAAGGGACCCTTGAAATTCCCAGAGGGGATCAGAAAGAGGAATTCCAGCTACCTTTTCGTGATCTTTCCGAGGGATTACAGCGATCGGGATTATACGTCGCGGGATCACTGCTGGAAGTGGATATTACACAGGACCACCCGCTGACCTATGGAATGCCGGAAAAAGCTGGAATTTACTTCGGGCGCAATACGGTATTCTCCACCTCTGTTCCCCGCTTTGATATGGACAGGAGGGTCATCGCTAAATTCCCGGAAAAGAATATTCTGCTTAGCGGATATAGCGAAAACGAAGAACTGCTGGGTAATAAATCTGCCATGATCTGGTTAAAAAAAGGAAAAGGTCAACTGGTACTGTTTGGATTCAATCCCCAGTTCAGGGCATCAACCCAGGGCTCCTATAAGCTGTTGTTTAATTCCCTGTTGCTACCAAAAATCAACTAATCCCGGTTCTGGTAACGGTATGGTATCGAAACAATTAACTGATAACTAATAACTTATAACTCATCACTAAACATACTCTTTAAACTTCACCCACTTTTCCGGGCTTCTGGATGATTCGACGACCGTTTCAATGAACGCCATACCACGTGCTCCATCGTAAACAGTCGGAAAGTCAAGGAGCTCCGGTTCAGGCTTTCTGCCTTCCATTTTTGCTTTCAACGTAAGGGCAAAATTTTTGTACAGGTTGGCAAAAGCTTCGATAAACCCTTCGGGATGGCCGGAAGGCAATCGTGAAGAAGATACTGCAGTAGGAGCGAAGCCATTGAAATTAGTACCCGTTCGCATCACTTCATACGGTTTGTCAAGCCAGTTTATCCTCAGAGAGTTCGGTTCCTGTTGTGCCCATTCCAATCCACCCTTTTCTCCGTAAATCCGGATGTTAAGGCCATTCTCTTCTCCAACGGCAACCTGTGTGGCAAGTAGTGTCCCTTTTGCACCACCCTCAAATCGAAGCAACACATTCCCGTCATCTTCCAGAGTCCTGCCGCTCACGAATGAGGACAGGTCAGCACACAACGATTCGATCTTCAGACCGGTAATATACTCAGCCAGGTTTTCAGCATGGGTCCCGATATCACCCATGCAATTTGCTGTACCCGATTGCTTCGGATCAGTTCGCCAACCGGCCTGTTTGTGATTGGTATCTTCCAGCTTCGTGGCTAACCAGCCCTGGAAATATTCGACAGCGATTTTTCTGATTTTTCCAAGTTCGCCGTTTCTGACCATAGCCCGTGCCTGTTTCACCATCGGATAACCCGTATAATTATGGGTCAAACCAAAAACCAGTCCTGTTTTTTCCACAAGGTGAACCAGCTCAATTGCCTCCTTCAGATTATAGGTCATGGGTTTATCGCTCATTATGTGAAAACCATTTTCGAGAGCAAGTTTTGCCGGTCCGAAGTGCAGGTTGTTCGGAGTGACAATGCAGACAAAATCCATCCGTTCACCGTCCGGGAGAGCCTTCTCCTTATGGATCATCTCTTCATAATTGTCATAGATGCGCGAAGGATCCAGACCAAGCACTTCGCCACTTTTTTGTGATCGTTCGGGTGTACTGCTTAGTGCACCACATACTGTTTCAATGTGCCCGTCCATGACAGCAGCCATGCGATGAACAGCCCCGATAAAGGAGTCAATTCCTCCTCCAACCATACCCATATTCAACTTTCTCATATGATTTTCAAGTTTAGTTTAGACATAATTATTAACCATAAAAGTAGAGAAAAAAGTTAACTGTTATAAGTTATAAGTTAAAAGTTACGCCATTGGCATGGCTATGCCACCTATGGGGTTATGGGAAAAGTTAATAGGTTAACCCATTGTAACCAGGACCTTCGTCGGACGACTTGAAGTTCGTCCGACGAATAAAGTAGAAAAGTTATACACTGAATTTGTTCACCGATAAAATTTTTTAACCACCACATATTTTATATTTTTAAAGAATAATTGGCATTTAAAAAACATAAAATAATCCAGATGGACAGAAGAAATTTCATGAAAAAATCGATGGTGGCAGGTGCTGCATCGTTTGCTGCAGGAAGCGCTGTACTTCATGCAGCAGAACCGAAAGAAACTGCATACCAGCAGTGGGATGGTTCGAAACAGACATTTAAATTGAATTATGCGCCCCATTTTGGGATGTTCAGAAACCATGGTGGAGAAGACCTCCTGGACCAGCTTCAGTTTATGGTGGATGCAGGATTCACTGCCATGGAGGATAACAGCATGAAAGACCGCTCCACGGATATGCAGGAAAAGATTGCTTCAAAAATGAGCAAGCTTGGAATGAAGATGGGTGTATTCGTTGCGCATACGATCTACTGGACTGAACCCAATCTTACATCCGGAGGGAAGGAATACAGGGAGGAATTTCTGAAGCAGGTCAAAGAATCTGTGGAGGTGGCAAAAAGGGTAAATGCAAAATGGATGACGGTGGTTCCCGGGTATGTTGACCTGAGAAAGGATATCGGATACCAGACGGCAAATGTGATTGAATCCCTGAGGCGCGCTTCGGAGATCCTCGAGCCTCACGGACTGATTATGGTCCTTGAACCGCTTAATTTCAGGGATCACCCCGGGCTCTTTCTGAATAAAATTGCACAGGCATACCAGGTATGCCAGGCGGTTGACAGTCCTGCCTGTAAAATCCTGGATGACTTGTACCACCAGCAGGTCCATGAAGGAAACCTGATACCAAACATCGACGGAGCATGGGAAGAGATTGCTTATTTCCAGGTGGGTGATAATCCCGGCAGGAAAGAACCCACTACCGGTGAGATCAATTACAAAAATGTCTTCAAGCATATCTATGATAAAGGATTCAAAGGGATTGTTGGGATGGAGCACGGAAATTCAATCCCAGGTAAGGAGGGAGAGAAAGCCCTGATTGAAGCGTATATTTCAGTGGATGATTTTTTAAAAAAGTAAAAAGCATTGTCAAAAAACGTCTGACGATGTTCGCCTGCCAGCCGGCAGGCTGGGTCACGAAGCCCGTTTCGGTTATCGTTGTTCGTTTTTCGGTTCGCCTGGTGCTTTACTCGCCACCGACTTGCATTTATACATTCCTGGCTCATGAGATCGCTCACTAAAGTTCGCTAAGTTGCAGTCCATGAAAAGATTTCCCGCCGAAGAAACTTGTAGAAGGACCGGTTCTCAATGCTTCCAATTCTATCTAAAGACATGACGCCCCTGCCTGCCGAGGCAGGCCTAACGGGGCTTAAAGACTGTAGCGTAAATCGTTCCGATACTAACACGTTACCGATAACCGAATTCCGATACCGGCTTCGTTACCGAATAACGTCTGACGGTCTTCGCCTGCCAGCCGGCAGGCTTCGTCACCGATTACCGTTCTTTCAATTCTGATTACCCACGGTCTTTCTCAACCTCTGCAGGGCTTCCCGGCAGCGGTATGACTGGTGTCATATCGATGGGTCCCAGTGCATAGGTCTCTTTTCCAAGCTTCAGATCCGAATTCATCATCTCTTCCCAGGTAACCTCTTTGCCTGTATAGGCAGAGATCCTCCCCATAATGGCTGTCAGGGTTGAATGGGCGACGTTCTCCCCTTCGTTAATGGGTGCATTGGTACGGATGGCAGTTACCAGGTCAATGTGCTCCTGATCATAAGGATCCACCTTGGGTGTGCCTGTTGGTTCTCCATTCTCATCCAGCGGATATTCATAGGTCCATTTAACTGATCCGTCCGGGTTGTAGATGGTGTTAACGCCATTTGAATATCCTTTTGTTCCCCTGATATACTCTGAAACGCTGTTTGCGCAGTCGTTGATCTGGCGACACATGCTATGCAGGTGCATGTCGTTATCGTAAACGAAATCGACACTGAAATTATCGTACTGGTCACCCGTGATTCTTCTCAGCCGGCTGCCAAATGCGACCGCTTTTATGGGATGTTTGCCAGTATACCAGTTGATGACATCGATATTGTGAACGTGTTGTTCCACGATGTGATCACCCGACAACCAGGCCCAGTTTACCCAGTTGCGGATCATCCATTCCATATCGCTCCATCCCTCTTCCCGGTTCCGGTGCCATAATTTGGACTGATTCCAGTAGCAATTACCGGCAACAATATCACCGATCGCCCCGTTCAGGATCTGTTCATAGGTTTTCAGGTAGTCTCTCTGGTGTCTCCGTTGTGTCCCGGCAACAACCGACAGGCCCAGTTCTTCAGCCCTTTGGGCTGTAGCGAGGATCGATCGTGCGCCGACCGGATCCACACAGACCGGCTTCTCCATGAATACATGTTTCCTGGCTTTCACGGCAGCGTCAAAATGATCCGGCCTGAAGACCGGGGGAGTGGCAAGGATAATAATGTCCACTCCTGAATCGATCACTTTTTCGAATGCATCAAACCCGAGAAAACAGTTTTCATCCGCTACTTCAACACCCTTTTTCTCTTTCAGCTCCTTCCGGGTGGTTTCAATCTGGTCCTGAAACAGATCCCCCAGGGCAGTAAGCTCAAGGTTGGGGCCGGCATTTAAGAAATTTTCTGCGGCACCCCTGCCCCGGCCTCCGCATCCGATCAATCCGGCTTTCAGCACTGGACCATCCGGTGCTTCATCAAGGGGTTCCGGCAGTGTAATTACTGAACGGCGTTTACAGCTACTTGCTGAAAGGATACCATTGATACCCACTGCACCCAGGGCACCAATTACCGCAGCATTTTCCAGGAACTTTCGACGACTGAATTTTTCTTTTGTTTCTTCCATAATTATTTTGTTTATAGGTTTATTCTGCTGTTAAAAGTAACATTTATTTTGCATGGAGGAAATGAAAAAAATCAGATTCTCACCATTTTTTAAAAAAGATTCCACCATGAAATAATAAAATGCCGGAGTGAAAGAATATTGGCAGTTAAAAATTAAATTTCCTTTCAGAAATCTAAATATAATTGTTAATTTTAGTCGGATTTATTCCGAACTTTCAATCAATCAAATACATCCTTAAAATTTATCGTTATGGACAAAGAAAAAGAGAAGAACTCAATTTCAAGACGCTCGTTTGTCGGAAGAACTGCGGCCGCAACGGCTGCATTTACAGTATTACCCAGCTACGTTGTCAGTGGGCTCGGATACAAACCGCCAAGTGATAAGCTGAATATTGCAGGAATCGGAATTGGAGGAATGGGTTTTGCCAACCTGAAGAACATTACCGGCGAAAATATTGTAGCCCTCTGCGATGTTGACTGGGAATACAGCAAGCAAGTATTTGAGACTTACCCCGATGCAAAAAAGTACAAGGATTTTCGCAAGATGTATGATGAGATGGGTAAGTCGATCGATGCGGTGGTCATTGCTACTGCCGACCATACCCATGCCATCACAGCGGCCACTGCGATCTCCATGGGAAAGCACGTTTATGTGCAGAAACCACTTACGCACAGTGTATACGAATCGAGACTGCTCACAAACCTGGCAAAAAAATACAAAGTTGCCACTTCGATGGGAAACCAGGGATCATCCGGTGAGGGTGTAAACCTGGTATGCGAATGGCTCTGGAATGGCGAGATCGGAGAGGTGAAGAAAGTGGAAGCATTTACCGACCGACCAATATGGCCGCAGGGACTTAATCGTCCCTCAGAAGTAATGGATGTTCCGTCAACACTGGATTGGGATCTGTTCATTGGTCCTGCACCGGTTCGCCCGTACAATGCCATTTATCATCCCTGGAACTGGCGCGGATGGTGGGATTTTGGTACCGGTGCACTGGGCGATATGGCCTGCCATATCCTGCATCCTGTTTTTGTGGGATTGAAACTGCAGTATCCGGTGAAAGTCCAGGGTAGCTCAACCCTGTTGCTTACCGATTGTGCACCCAATGCTGAAATGGTTCGGCTGACTTTTCCTGCCCGCAAAAAACCAGATAACATGATGGTTGAACTGCCGGCAGTCGATGTTACCTGGTATGACGGAGGTTTGCAGCCCTTGAAACCCGAAGGATGGCCGGATGGCAAAAACATGAATGATGCCGGAGGAGGAGTTCTGTTCCACGGCACCAAAGATACGCTTGTCTGTGGATGTTATGGCAAGGATCCATGGTTGCTTTCGGGCCGTAAACCGGATGCACCAAAAGTCAGAAGACGGGTGAAAACAAACCACGAAATGGATTGGGTGAGAGCCTGCAAGGAAAGCCCTGATAACAGAGTGGAAACGGCATCTCCCTTCAGTGAAGCCGGACCATTCAACGAAATGGTGGTTATGGGAGTACTGGCAGTGCGCCTCCAGGGACTGAATAAAGAACTCGACTGGGATGGAAAGGACATGGCATTTACCAATATCAACGATAGTGAAAAAGTCAGAATCTGCATAGAAGACAATTTCACCATCCATGATGGTCACCCGACATTCAATAAGAAATGGACCGACCCGATGAATGCCAAAGCGTTCTCACAGGAGCTGATCAAGCATACCTACCGCGATGGCTGGTCACTGCCCGCAATGCCCTGATGGGGAAGTTATACGTTAAAAGTGATAAGTTAATAGTTATAAGTTAATAGTTGTAAGAATTTAAAGTCCTATACTGATATGAAAAAAAGTATTTTGTTTTTACTGAGTTTAGTGTTCATTGCGTTTATGGTATCCTGCAAATCTTCTACAACCTCTGAAAAAACAGATGAAGATTCTGTAGCAGAAGAGATTGCAAAACCCAATACCCTGACCCAGGCGGAAATTGATGATGGCTGGGTGTTGCTGTTTGATGGGAAAACGTCAACAGGATGGCGGGGGTATGGTATGGAGTCATTTCCCGATTCAGGATGGATTATCCAGGATGGAACCTTGATGTGCAAGGGGTCCGGAAGAGGAGAAGCCGGTGGAGTTGGAGGAGATATCATGACGGTGAAAAAGTACAAGTGGTTCGAGCTGAAATATGAATGGAAAATTTCGGAAGGAGGAAACAGTGGTGTTTTCTATTTGGCTCAGGAGAGAGATGACCAGAGAATCTGGTATGCCGCACCCGAAATGCAGATCGTTGACAACCTCAACCACCCCGATGGAAGGGATGAAATCCATTGTGCAGGCAGCATGTATGGTCTATACCCCGCACCGAAAGATGCCGTAAAACCTCTGGGAGAATGGAACCAGGCATCCATACTGGTATTTAAAGGAACCGTTGAACACGGTCTGAATGGACAAAAACTGTTCCAGGCTCACCTCTGGACACCGGAATGGAATGCCAGAGTGGATACCAGTAAATTCATGGAATTCAACCCGGATTTTGCCAATGTGGCTGAAGAGGGATACATCGGTTTTCAGGATCACGGTGATGATGTATGGTTCCGGAATATAAAGCTGAAAGAGCTGGGTAAATAGTATTTCGAATTTACATACAGGAAAAGCGGGCCGAAGCTTCGGTCCGCTTTTTTTATACAACAAAACGTCCTACGTCCTACGCCTGCCTGCGGGGGGGCGCCGTATCCGCCGATAGGCGGAGAAGCCTGCCTGGACGGCAAGGCAGGGTGGGAAGGCAGGAATTACCATCGAGTTACTATCGTCTCAAACAAACCTGCATACCTCCCCGCCACATCCTTCCACCTCATCTTTTCGTGTGCGATTGCCTGAAGTCGCTTACCACAGGATCTGAACTCTTCGGAGGTGATATCCTGCAGCAAATTTTTCAAATCCCTTTTGCCCTTAAAATAGTATGCCTGGTTTTCAGTCGTGCTGATGTTAAAAGGGTTTTTATGAGCGATTACAGGCAATCCCAGGTGCATGGCTTCAACCAGTGCCGGGTTTGTCCCGCCGCTGCTGTGACCGTGGATATAGAGGGATGCATTTGACCTGAGCCGGTCCAGTTCATGCTGGTCATATATCGGATCCAGGAGAAAAATGTTCCTGTATTTCTGAAATCGATGGTATAAGCGTTTCCCAAACCTGCCCGATCCCCAGTTCCCAATAATTACGATTGCCTCATCCGGTATTTCACTGAATGATTCCAGGATTAGATCATAATTGTTTTCAGGCACGATCCGTCCGACAGAAATGGTATATCCCCTGAATGGTTCACTATTCATTTGTTTCATAAAGGGATATCTCTCTCGATCGTTTTCCTCCAATGAAACAGACAAGACATGATCTCCTCCATAACCGATCAAGGCAGGGAATTTTCCATACCTCTGTTTCAGGTAATTCTCAATGGCAGGATTATCTGCGATCACCTTATGAGCTGACTTCACTGCTCTTCGTTCGGATAGTTTCAGGAAAAACCGGATTGCCAGGTTCCACCGTTTTCTTTGCCACTCCAAACCATCGGTATGAACAATGATCCTCCGGTTTGTAAATATCCTTATTAAGGGAAGAAACATTGCTCCCGAAACGCCAAGAACCAGGAATATTTCAGCACGACAAAGAGCATGGAATAGTGAAAACAGATCGTAAAAAATACTCTGGTAACCATTGGCTTTAAACGGAACATAAACCAGGTCAGCCTTTTCCCAACGTCCACTTCTCTCAGCAGGTTTGTAAAGCCTTCTGCTGCAATACACAGTGATATGGAAATCCTGGCTCAGGTGATTTACCAGTTCCCGTACCAATGTTTCAAAACCGCCATACCTGGCAGGTAAACCTGCCGTTCCTATGATCGCAACCTTCCTACTCATTCCCGGGGATTCATTCATCGTTTACAAGGTATGGTTTTTTGTAATTCAACTTAGTGATTTATTGTTATTTGGTGTAATATTTGGTAATCTGACAATTATTTTTTGCAACCATTACCTACATCCGTCCGGGATGATCCGGGTATAGCTGCGGAGCGGGATCACTTTGATAGATTGTCCCCGTATCCAGATCCATCATGGTCAGCTTACCGTAGTAACCGGCTCCGGTATCCATCATCCATACTTCACATGCCTTAATCGGAAGATCAGAACCATAATTGAGTGTGGGTGTATGTCCCACGAAAACCCGCACGAACGGGCTCATTTGCTCTTCAATGTCCAGCTCCTTCTTGTATAATGCAAGGTTAACCAGGTTCCTGTCCCAAATAAATGTTTCCCTCTCCTGTTCAGCGATTGGCCTGCCGGGATCGATGCCTCCATGGACGAATAGCTGATTATTCTCAATATAATACTCATCTGCCTGGATTAATAACCTGTGATGTTCAGGGATCATCCCATTGGGATAACACTCCGTAGTGCTTTTCCCTCCCTGTACCAACCATACATACGGCGTCTCGCCTGTATCCGCCCAGTTGAGTGCCCACTCATCGTGATTCCCGATGATATATACCAGGTTACGGATGGAGCAGAGCTCATTGAATACTTTATCCACTTCTGGCCATCCGTCACATGCATCCCCAAGGCTGATCAGCCTGTCTGAAGCATAATCGAATCCGGAACGCTCAAAACATTGAATCAATGCCTTATGGGCTCCATGAATATCTCCGATCACAAAGGTTCTGCATGATTTATTCTTACTCACAATCAATGATTTGTTATTTATCTTTCTCTATACTATTCATCAACTCCTGCATCCGTTTAACATGCGATCCTTTCCAGTAGATCTTGTTGCATCTGGTACACCGGTAAAAATCGTTATAGTATTGTCTGGTCTTGGGTTTCAGGTGTTGAGTAACCTGACTTTTGGGTGCTTTCTCTATCACGCCGTTACAATGCATACACCGTTGAAAAGGCTGGAATTGGTTATAAAGGTCGAAATGGCGGATGACTTCCCTGAACTGTTCTACTGGATTCTGTGAACGGATCCAGTAACCGTGAGTAACTCTCTTATACTTCAGGATACCGACATCCCTGGTTAAAATGATCCTTTTTTCATTCCGGGAAATGTCCACAATTTCTGAATCGGAATAGTGCCTTTCATACAGCGTATCAAATCCGGCCATTCTTAGGTATTTTGCAAGTTTTCCGAGGTGAACATCGAGAATGAACCGTGTATCCCGGAGTGGATTTTCCCTGAGTCTGTTTACCGGCGAAATATCGAGGCTTTCAAATACAGGATAAACAGAAACGCTGTCCTTTTCAGATAAGTGGTGACTGAAGGTTACCGATTCTCCATTGATCAGGATAAGATCCACTTCACTATGCGGAATCCCAATTGCCTCAATAGCATCTTTAACTGAGGGAGATCCGGAGAACCGGTAGGAGAAGTTCTTTTTACGCTTCTGTTCAGGAAGGAAATCATTCAGCTCCTCATAGAAGCGGAAGGATGCAGTTTTCATGAAACCGGATTCCCTTTCAGTCCGATTTCGTCAGCAACTTCACGCATGCCCATGATCGTGTCTGTGATCAATTCCGACAGCTCCACGTTCATCATTGCTGCTCCTTTTTCAATAATGGAACGGTCTACTCCCGCAGCAAACCGTTTGTCATTCCATTTCTTTTTAACGGATTTTGCTTGCATATCGAGCACACTTTTCGAAGGCCTGACCAGGGCACTTGTGACGACCAATCCGGTCAACTCATCGATCGCAAACAAAACTTTCTCCATCGGGCTCTTTGGTTCTGTATCGGTTACTATTCCGTAACCATGACTCATCACAGCCCGGATATACTCCTCAGGCCATTGGTTTTCTCTGAGGATCTCTTCGGTTTTTTTGCAATGCTGATCAGGATACTTTTCATAATCCAGGTCATGAATCAATCCGATTATACCCCATTTTTCTTCATCTTCATTGTATTTACGAGCCATATACCTCATTACTCCTTCAACAGCCAATGCATGTTTGGTGAGGCTTTCCGATTGATTGTATTTCCTGAACAGTTCCCAGGCATCATCCCGGGTCGGAATAAATTCTCCCATGATGTTTTGATTTTAATCTTAAAGATACAAAATCCTTTGCTTATAAGGGTGTCTTAACCCAAAGACGCCCAATTTGGGCGCCTCTACATCCCGTTTAACAAAAACTTATCAACTTATCACGTAGTGATGCCTATGGCATAACATATAACGTATAACTTCACTCAGCCAATTGATTTTTTCCCCCAGTACCGAGGATCGAGGACCGAGCACCTGGAACCATTTAACATTCAATCATCCACAGTGATATCCTGCTTTGCAGGATTTCACAGGGCCCGCCCTGTGAAATAATTATTAAATTTTAACACTATTTCATGGATTTCGCTATTTCACAGGGCCCGTTTCGTAAGGCGTCTTTCGTCAATCGTCTTTTTAACGTCACCGACTAACGAACTACGATACGGGCATCGTTACCGAATACCGAATTACGTTTGTTTATTCCTTCTCTTCTCCCAAAGCCACATTAACCCCAGCAGTCGCATGAATATAGGTAGTGTCAAACAAAGGAATAGTGCAATCCTCCTGTTTAATGATCAAGGGGATTTCTGTGCATCCCAGAATCACTCCTTCAGCTCCAGAAGCTCCCAGGCGATCAACGATCGTAATGAATTGCTCGCGGGATTTATTACTGATCTTCCCCTGCACCAATTCATGATAGACAACCTCATGAATAAAATCTCTCTCCTCCGGGGCCGGGATGATGACTTCCACACCGAAGGAACGATGCAGACGCTCTTTGTAGAAATCCTTTTCCATGGTGAATTTGGTACCAAGTAATCCGACCTTGCGCATTTTTTTCTTAGTGATCTCCTCTCCGACAACATCAACTATGTGAAGAAAGGGAACGGAAAGCCTGCTCTCTATACTGTCTGAAACAATGTGCATGGTGTTTGTGCAGAGCAGGATGATCTCCGCACCAGCCTGTTCCAGGGAAATGGCAGCTTCCGTGAGCAACACAGCCAGTTCTTCCCACTTGTCTTCGTGCTGAAGTTTTTCTATTCCGGCGAAATCAAACGAATAGACATAACAATTGCAGGAGTGAGACCCACCCAGTTTACGGTTTACAGCCTGGTTCATTATCCGGTAATACTCAGATGTTGATTCCCAGCTCATACCGCCGATTAATCCTAACCTTTTCATTCTTTTAGAATTTTCCTTGTTATCCTTTGGTTCTTTATTTCGAAACTGAGGAAATACAATCCTGCCGGAAGATCACCCAGATCAATGGTCATATGCATCATACCACGAATGAGTGGTACTTGTTGCTGCCTGACTACCTGTCCTACAATATTCCGTACGGATAGCAGGGAGGGGGTTTCGCGGACTACCTCAAAATATAAGCGAACAACACCTGTTGTAGGATTCGGGTAAATCAGGAAATTATCAGTCCGGATAAACAGGCCGGATACCTCATTTGCACTATGAACCAGGAGGATGGATGAAGAATCATTATAGCTGGCAACATCATTGAGAAGCAGCGTAAAGGCAACGATGGTATAGCTTTGATATGCTGACAGATCAGCTTTTTCTGTAAAAGTTAACTGCAATGATGAACCGGCTGTAATTGTATTTGTTATAAATTCCCCGACAGGAGTTGAGTTATTGATTGTATAAAAGATCCAGAAGTCTGAGACCGGCACGTATCCAAAATTCCGGATAAGGACAGTAACCTCTTCAGCATCGCTGTATTCACTGTCTTGTGAAGGAGCAAGAATGGACTCTATTCCGGCATCGATAAACGCGAAATTCTTAATGGACTGTGATATTTTATTGTTGCCAGGGTACTCATCAGATGGTACTGATGCGCATACGGTAAGGAAATATTCCTTATGGTTGGAAAGATCCACTTTTTCTGTAAAATCATATACAATCGCTGAACCGGCTTGCACTTCACCTTTGATTGTATCGGTTACCGGATCGTAGGAATTGAGCTGGTAGGTAATTGGAATATCAGACACTGCTTCATTCCCAAAGTTTTTAAGTTTTATGGAAACCGTTTCATTGTCGGTCAGTTCAATACCTGAAACAGGGGATAGGATATCAACCAGTCCGACATCATATCGAGTAAAAGAATTCCTGGGAAACACCACAAAATCAATCCAGGCTTTATCATATCCTTTGCTTACCGAAACATCCTTCGAATAGATCCATTTGAAAGTATGTGTTCCTGCACTAACCGGGAACTCCTCGTATGACCAGGGTTTTTCTCCCGACCATTTCACTACCAGTGTATCGATATAAAATTTAAGGTAATCGTAGTTGGATTCGGAAGAAACCCGCTTATAGAATGAGATAGTATCATCAGTCAAAACATCGATCGTAATTGAGAGTACCGAGGTGTCGTTGTGACTGATGTTTGCTGATTGGGCACTGTACTCTCCCTCCCATTTGCTTGATTCTGTAATCAACCAGGGATGAATGGAATCATTATACCAGTTGTATTGCCCGAATCCATAATTTTCGAAATCTTCATAGATGAGTCCAATGGGCAGGGAGAATGAGTCAATGAATGAAGTGAAACTACTTTGGATAAAAAATTGAATATGTGTTAACGATCCGGATTCAGTCGATGGATTTACTGAGATGGGGTAACTGGTTTTTTCAGTGGAATTAGCAAGTAATGAATCAAGTGTAATCACAGAGTCGGTAAAGGTAATCAGACCGTCCTGATTGCGCAGGGTAATGGTAACCTGTTTCGCTTCGCTATTTCCTTTGTTCTGAATATCCAGGACTAACTTTGATGTTTCCCCCGGGTCCAGTTTAAGGTTACCGTTCCCTTCTGCCAGGTCATTCACCGTAATCTTGCCGGTTTCCAGGAGGGGTGAATAAATATCCATCATGAAGTAGGAGATCCATTCCTGATTCAGTGTATCTTTTACTATGAGACAAAACGTTGTGCTATGTGCATCAGGCACAGTATCTCTGATCTCAACGACAAAGGCCAGGGTTTTTGCTGACAGGCTTTTTCCATTTACAGTACCGCAATAACCTGTTGAATCGATAATCGATACATAAGGATCTGAAGTGGAAAGAACGCCATGAATACCCTGTGCATCATTCTCTCCCAGGTTTTCCAGTCGAACCTTCATTACAACCGTTTCCCCGTAATCTGCCTGGGAATCATCCATTCCAAGTGTGTCACATAATTTCAGGCTTTCAAAAACCACAAAAGGATCAACGGATGGTATCACCCGGATGCTGTCAATATACGGTTGCCGGTTCTGCTTGGATATTACAATATCAAGCTTCCCGGTGTCATTCAGTTCCTGAAATTGAAGAAGGGCTAAACCAGAATATTCTGTAAACTTCGCATCCAGAAGGGAGCCATCCTTGGTAATCCCAACATATGCATACGGTTCAGCCTGAATGAATAAAGTATTAATCCCGGCAGGAACGGTTTGGGGCTTATTCACAACGAGGGGATCGGGCTGGGAAAAATAGACCATTAAGGAGGGATCACCCAGGATATGATAAATTTCAAAATAATATTTTGCTTTTATTGGACTGCCTTCTACCACCGATAGATTCCCCCCGAGAACCATCTGACCCTGGGTTGGGTACCATTCGGTTTCCGGTTCCCCATGATCGTGGAACGTTCGGTCATACATCCCAAGGCCGGTTTCCTCGTACGTTGGAAATGCCACGATTGGACCAGTACCAACCGCCCAGAAATAATCCTCGTCCCAGTATGAATCATTCGTACAACCGATGTAGGACAATGCACCTTTCCCTCGTGCCCGAACCAGAGCTTCTCCAAAACATTCATAATAAAAATTGGCAGATTGACATCCATTGCCGATCATCAATGGATATTTACCTCCATTCAGCAATGTTTCGATATCAGAAATGGTAAAGGAAGGATTGAGCCATGATCCGACAGAACCGTGGCCTGTGTAATTAACAAACCCTGCTCCATCACTTACATTCTGTAAGATTAGTTCCTTGTCCACAGGGACAGAATCGTGGTAGTAGAGGTAGGTATGTGAGAGAATTCCATGCTCTGAATTTAAATAATTGGATGTACCGTAATTGATGTGCCCATTGCCCCAGGTAGGTGCATAATCCCAATCAACCCCTGCAATCATTACTGCTTCATCCAGGAAAGCAGGATCGGGGAACAGGTATTGTTCATATTCCAGGATCTTTTCAATCTGAGGGTTCAATTGTGAGGTATCCTTTGCGGAGAGCCTTCCATATAACAACTCCGGGAAGAAATCCCCATCCCCGTCGTATTCAGAATAATAAAGATCCGTATAGTGCCCATAATCACTTTTAAATGCTGGGATCTGTTCATGATCACCAACAATCAAAAGGTAAGTTGGTGCAGGATCTTCAGGTGTTGCCGAGGTATAAAGGCTGTCCAGAAAAGCTGTCATCTCCGTTTTGGTGCTTCCAACTTCCGGATCTCCTTTATACGCTTCGATAACGGTAAATCCCTTTTTGGTTTTCCATTCGATAAATGGTTGAAGTACCTCAGCAAACAGGGGTGAGGACAAGATCACATATTTCAGGGGTTTCTGGCTGGTAAGCGATTTGGACAGATCGGGCTGGTAATTCAGGATCCGCTGAAACGATTGTTCAAAAACCGGTGAATAAAATCGTTTATGAATATCATGTGTCAGACTCGCATTGGCATTTTTAAAGCGGATCTCAATCTCCATCTTACGGGCCACTTTCAGGACATTCTGAACGGGATTGTATTGGAAAGGAGCAATTTGCAGCTGAGCCAGCCTCCTTCCACGCGAATGTCCCAGTTCGATAATGGAAATCCTTTCTCCTTCTGTATAGCGGTCACGTTCATATACCTCCTTTGAGAAATGAAAGGGGCGTTGGTTCGGATCCTGGTTCTTCCTTACCGAGGGTTGTGAAGGGAATATTGTTGAATATATCTGGTGATCTTCCAGGGTTATGATTTCCTCCTGGAAGGAAATAATGTGAATCTCCGGTTGTGCTCCGGCAGGAATTTCAATGATCCGGCTGAGAAGAGGTAACTCCGGTGTTCCATCCGGGCTCTCACTGGTATAGCCGTCAACAGCGATCCTGGAAAATTCTCCTTCTGGGGTATAAACAGACGATACCGAAAAAGAAGAGAGCGTAAATTCGAGGTGAAGCTGGGAAAAATCATTACGCAGAACTTCAATCCCGGTTGGGTCAGAAGATAAACTGATCTTTTTCTTATCCTCTTTTTCACTGATAAATCCGGATAGCAGTATCGCAGAGAGAATCAATAAAATTTCCCTTCTCATATTTCAAACCCTAAAATGTTACCCAATAACCTAAACTGATTTCTACCGTATAATACGATAATCTCCCCATAAAGTTAGGGATAAGTTTAACAGTTATTTTAAAATTTTACAAAATTTAGAAATTATATATATCTTGTCGTACGTTTTGAAAGTAATCTTTCTATTTTTATTTTTGCTAATTATTTTCGTTTAACGGTGATCACTGCCAGCTGATGAAAAAAATTACCGGCACCATTCTGTTGTTTTGCCTGTTTATGTCTGGTTTCAGTCAGGTTTTTGAAACGGGTGTTCCTTTCATAACCAACTATCCTCCCGTTGAATCAACCGGACAGCAGAACTGGGCGGTTACACAAGATAATCGCGGGATGATCTATATTGCCAATAATGACGGGATGGTAGTGGAATATGATGGCCGGAATTTCAGGACGATCCCTATCGGGAACCGGTCGTTTGTTCGTTCACTGGCAGTGGATGAGAACGGAACTGTATATGTTGGGGCAGTGGGTGAATTTGGATACCTGGGTCCAGATGCCATGGGTAACCTGTTATATTACAGCCTGGTAAATAAGATGGATTCCGCCGTTCCGGAATTCGGTGATGTCTGGAAAACCCTTTTCTGGAAGGGAAATGTGTACTTCTGTGTTGAGAAGAGAATTTTTAAATACCTCCTGTCAACCGATACCATACAGATTATCACACCGGCTGAATATGGTTTTGATCAGGTATTTTTCAGTTTTGTAGCAAATGACCGATTTTTCCTTGGAGACTTTTTCAAGGGCTTGCTTGAGATGCAGGGAGATTCCGTTGTGGCTGTCAAGGGGGGGGCATTTTTCAATTCAAAAACTATTATGGCGGTGGTCCCAATCAGTGAGAATGAACTCGTTATTGGAACAGCCCGTTCGGGAATTTACCTTCTTAACCTCGAGACGGGCAGGGTCAATGATCATTTTATCAACCCCGAAATAAACGATATTCTGAAACAATCGTTCGTCTATAACGGAATTGCCCTGCCGGATAATCACTTTGCACTTGGAACTGTGCAGGGAGAAGGATGTTATATCTTCAGGAGCGACGGGCAGGTCATTACCCAGCTTGACGAAAGAATAGGTCTTCAGAACCAGACGATTACGTCGATGTTTATCAATCCGCAAAATTTTGATAATTCTCCAATGTGGTTGGCACTCACTTTTGGAATGGGAAAAGCCGAAATCAATTCACCCTTCCGCTATTTTGCCGAGGAGAGCGGGATAAATGGAAACATTAATGATATCATAAGATTTAAGGACTACCTGTTCCTTGCTACAGAAAATGGAGTATACTATATGACCCGGGACGATTTCGGTTATGTGCAATTTGAAAAAGTGGAAGAGATCGTTGACCAGGCCTGGTCATTTGTTTGCTTTGAGGGGGATGGAAGCCTCCCGGAAAAATTACTTGTTGGCACTGACTCGGAATTGTTCGATCTCAGCAGAATTGGATCTGCGGATAATATAACACAGGGAATTGTAGCCAGAAGCTTAAATATTTACAAAGTGAACAAATCGGATAGCGATCCCGGGAAATTATACCTCGGACTGAAGGATGGATTTGTCGCCATCCGCTTCAATCATGGAAAATGGGAACTTGATGGAGATTTCCTGGGACGTGATGAAGTTCGATCAATTGTTGAGGATGATCGGGGAAATATCTTTGCCTCCAGTGTTTTTGGTGGAATTCTTAAGTTCGAGTTTACGGAAGATAAGGATACGATCATTACAAGGTATACCACCGATCATGGATTGCCAACCTTGAATGAGAATTATATATTCAAATTTGACGAGGGTATCTTCTTCGCTACCCGGGGAGGTGTTTATGAATACGATGCCCAGGATGACCGGTTTATCCCTTCTCCCTTTTTTGGCCCTGAATTTTCAGACGGATCCGTGAAAGTATTTAGAATAATGAAAGACGGGGATGGGGATTTTTGGATGAGCTTACAGAAGGAAGATGTCGGGTACTTTGAAACATGCATCAGCAGGGATGGCGATAGAATCGTTTCCAATGACCTTCCGTTTAAACGGTTATCGCGGTATTCAACCGATGCGTTCTATCCGGATGAAAATGGAATTGTATGGTTTGGAAAAGCAAATGAACTCTTCCGGTACGATAAATCATACAAAAAGGATTTTACCATCCCCTTTCAGGCACAGGTCAGACGGGTTATCCTGGATATCGATTCTGTTATCTTTAACGGAGCCTTCTATCATCGGAATGAGCAGGGTAAATTGATTATTAGCAGCGATCAGCCTGAGGAACTGAAATATGACGTAAAATTCGACCATAATAATGTCACATTCCATTGGGCTGCTCCGTTTTTTGAAGCCGAAGAAACTACGCAATACCGTTACTGGCTCGAGGGGAATGATAAGGATTGGAACCCCTGGTCCGACCGGACAGAATTTACCTATACCAACCTTAGCCGGCGTGATTATAGTTTCCGGGTTCAGGCAAAAAATGTGTACGGAGTGGAAAGCGGAATCGGAACCTTTGAGTTTACTATCCTTCCTCCCTGGTATCAAACGGTCATTGCATACATCCTCTATGTGATCCTGGCAATTACGCTCGTGGTGATTATTGTGAAACTTTACACCCGCAGACTGATGATGGAGAATATACGGCTGGAGGGAATTGTTGCGGAAAGAACTGCTGAAGTAGTGAGACAGAAAGAGGAGTTGACCGATAGCATAGAGTACGCAAGCCGGATCCAGAGAGCCCTGTTGCCATCTGAAAAAATCCTCTTCGAAAGCCTGCCCAAACACTTTATCCTTTTTAAACCACGAGACATCGTAAGTGGTGACTTCTATTGGATGACACATAAGGAGAATAAGGTCTTTATCTGTGCCGCGGATTGCACCGGACATGGTGTCCCGGGAGCATTCATGAGCATGCTCGGTATTTCATTTCTGAATGAGATTGTTGTTAAGTCGGGAATTACCCAGTCAAACCTGATCCTCGATGAATTGAGAGAGCATGTTATGGAATCCTTGAAACAGACGGGTGAAGTAGAAGATGAAACCAAGGATGGCATGGACCTTTCACTTTGTGTGATAGAGAAGGAGAAACGCCGGATACAGTTCTCAGGAGCATATAATCCGCTCTGTTTCATTCGTCCGCTAACGGATAAGGAGAAAAAAACAGTGACAAAAGGCCAGGAGTTGGATGTCCAGAAAGGTGACATGTACAATAACAATTACCTGCTTCAACAGATTAAGGGAGATAAAATGCCCATCGGAATCTCAGCAAAAAACCATGAACCATTCAGCCTTCATGAACTGGATATGAAATCCGGTTATACCATTTACATGTTTTCCGATGGGTACGTGGATCAATTTGGCGGACCAGAAGGAAAAAAATTCATGACCAAAGCATTCAAGAAATTGTTGCTGGAGGTTCAGGACTATCCGATGGAAGAGCAGGGTAATATACTTGATGATACCCTGAAGGAATGGCAGGGAGAACTTCCCCAGGTCGATGATATAATCGTGATTGGTATACAGCTGGCTTAACGGTCAAAAGGGTCTGACCGATTACCGGACTAAACTTCCAGGTTTGAAAATTCCGGTGTCACCTCAAATTTATATTCAGGATATTCATACAGAGGCATGATCTGCTCTGTTAAACCCAGTGAATATCCGTATACCCCGTTGTATTCCGATACATCCTCACCCATCTCAACAAGCTGATCCAGGTAGTGTTTTACCGGTTTGGATTCAACAACGGTTACTTTACCCATCTTGTGAATGATGGGACTGTGATTACGGGTTTTATCATGATCGAACTGAAGTATTCTTCTTCCCCATGGGGTGATCCCTATTACCCTGAAAGTCATACTCTTACCCACTCCAGGGAGATTTAAAACGTTCCGGTCGGTGGCAAGGAAAGGAAGATTATGCTTCTTTCTCAACAACTCCAGATTCTTAACCATATGCTCCGTATCGTTCGGTAGACCTTTGATCGCTTCAAGGGATTGCTCAGGTACCTTCCCAACGATTTTTTCTTCAACTAATTCCTGAACATTCCTGGCGTTTGTCGGGAAATTGTGGTAATTTTCCATATACCCTTTTACGGTGAATGTATAGTATGGAAGAACTCCGATCTCGTTCAGAACCTGACGCAATTTTGCCGTGTGTCCCCTGCGTGAAGCTGCCGCAGTGAAAACAAGTTGATTGGTAACAATCCAGCCTGCGGAGATCAATTTTTGAATCGCCTTCCGTGTATCAGGGGTTATCTCCATAGCAGATTCAATATGCGTCTGGATGACGAACTGGGTAATGCCAATGGCTGAAGCTTTCTCTTTGAATCGCTCCAGAATTCGGATGAGTTCCGAATTGAATCGTTGCGGCAGATAAACAGGTAATCGTGTACCAAGTCGCACCCGCACAATCTCTGCAAACTTTTCACCATTTTTTCTTTTCTGGTTTGCTTTTTTCTTCCTGAGAGCCATCTGGTAGACCGCATCCAGTACCTCCCTGAGTGATTTCTCAGAACTCATGAACGCATCCCCACCGGTAATTAAAATGTCTCTCAACTTTGAGTCATTCTCAAAATAGTCCATTAACCGTTCCAGTTTCTGTGGCCATTTTTCATCCGGACTGAGGTCTTCGCGGTTAAAGGTTAAATGTCCCCGCTGAAAATCATACATTCTCTGGCAGGAGGAACAGAGTCCGCCGCAGGTTCTTGCCATGGTTTCCGGAATAATAATCGCTACTTCCGGATAGCGCCGGTGAATGTTGTGGCGATTTGGGAGAATCCAACCGGCAAAATTTGGCTCTCCGGGTTCAACGACATCCTCTTTTTCCCAGGCAATGATCTTTCCAAACTCTCTGACCATGAACTTGCTATGGAAAATATAATCCCGGATTGCCAGATCTGCTCCGAGTGCAAAATGAGGGACCCGCACATTCAAAAGCGAGAGGTAATAGGTATTGACAAAAATCGGTATTCCAACTTCTCTTGCTTTCTTCAATGTTTCCAGTGTATCAGGCTGCAATGAGTAATCCAGCATCTCGTTCAGCAATTCCGGAGTACGGACGGCAAACATGAGGTGAAACCGTTCATCATTCCACCATTCATTAGCCAGTTTAATTTTCTCTTTCCTTGTAAGTCCGGGTTCAAAATAAAACCTCCTGCTCTTTAACTCTCCAGCATCCAACTTTTCAATGATGATCTTAATAATCCTGTTTTTGTTCCTTTCCCTCAGGCGTATGATATCAGAATCCAGTCCAGAAGGATGCCGGTCCATCCACTCTTTTACCTTCTCTTTACCGGGTAACGTCTGGGTTTCCTTTCCGGTAAACTGCCTGAAAAGATGCAGCATGTCTTCAAAGAATGCCGGCTTGGCACCACCGGCCCCTGTGTGGTATGCCAGCCAGATGTTCTTGAATGGATAACTTACGGAAACTTTATTCGGAATGTTCAGATCTTCGAACTTTTCACCGCTGTGGTCAATATAATCCAGGAGGCGGATTGCAGCATAATCATTCCAGGATAGTTTTTTAAAATTTTCCATTTCAGGAGTCTTACTCTCGTAAAAGTGAAGAACCCAGGGACGATCTTTAATCTCTTCCAAAACCCATGATTTGACACTATGTAGCATATCCGCCCAATTCCTTGCATTGTGCACAATCTCCTCAAGTCGCGGATTCTCATCAAGAATTTTTCGGAAAATCTTAAATGACAAAGGAGAAATGGTTAACTTTTCAACTCTTATTGCTTCCATAAAAATCAATCTTGTATATGAGGTTGTCAGGCAAGAAAACTGACAGAAAAATGCAGTAACAGAGGCACAGAAGCCTGAAAGAATCACAAAGGTAGGAAAAATCGTGATCAATCACAAGTTGTGATCGGGTCGTCTTCAGTCAAAGGCAGGAGGGAAGCCTCTTCTAATCGATCACTAAATTGCTCAGTTCCGGTGTGACATCAAAGTCATATTCGGGGTATTCAAACACGGGGATCCGCTCTTCCGTTTCACCGATAGAATATCCGTAAATACCCTCATAATCTGAAATTATTTCACCCATTTCCTCAAGCTGATTGAGGTATTCGCTGATCGACTTGGATTCAATGATCACGACTTTCCCCATTTTATGGATGATGGGACTGTGTACCCGGGTAGCATCGTGATCGAATTCAAGTATTCTCCTTCCGTATCGTGTAATCCCGATGACTCTGAATGTAAGGCTTTTTCCAACCCCCGGGAGGTTCAATACATTCCGGTCAGTTGCCAGGAAAGGTATGTTGTTATACTTACGCAGTGCATTAATGTTTTCCATCATCAATTCTGCTTCCATGGGGAATTGACGAATCGTTTCATAATCTTTTTCAGCTATTTTTCCTAAGATTTTCTCCTCCAGTTGTTCCTGAACAGCCCTTGCATTGGTAGCAAACATAAAATTATTCTCCATATACCCTTTGACAGTAAAGGTGTAGTAGTTCAGGATACCGATGTCATTGAGCACCTGCCTCAGTTTGGCGGAATGCCCGCGTCTGGAAGCCGGGGCAGTGAAGACAAGCTGATTGGTTACAGTCCATCCAGCTGATATTAACAATCTTACTCCCTCTCGTGCTTCCGGTGTTACTTCCATGGGTGATTCAAAATGGGTCTGGACAAGAAATTGTTTGACCCCTATCTCTGAAGCCCTGGTTTTAAAGTCGGCAAGGATTTCTGTTAGTTCGGGCGTTATACGTTGAGGCAAATATACCGGTAACCGTGTACCGAAACGAACCCTGACAAGTTCAGCATGCTTTTCTCCCTCTTTCCGTTTTTTGTTCTTCTCTTGTTTCCTTTTTGCCATTTCAAGAATAGCATTCAGTATTTTTTTAATCGATTGGTCCGAACTCATGAATGCATCCCCTCCGGTGATGAGAATATCCCTGAGTTGGGAGTCCTCTTCAAAATAGTTCATGAGTTTCTCCAGCTTTTCACTCCATGACTCCCTGGGTTTGAGCTTTTGAAGGTCAAAATTCAAGTTTCCACGCTGGAAATCAAACATTCGCTGGCAGGATGAGCAGAGTCCTCCGCAGGCCCTGCCCATGGTATCCGGTATCAGAATGGCTACTTCGGGGTATCTTCTGTGAACATTATTGTGTGAAGGCAATAACCAGCCAGCGGCATTGGGTTTCCCCGGTTCAACCAGATCCTCCTTTTCCCATGCCACAATATGCCCGAATTCATTTACCAGTTGCTGACTGTAGACAATATAGTGCCTGATCGCCAGGTCGGCTCCGATGGCAAAATACGGAACTCTTACATGCAGCAGGGAGAGATAGTAGGGATTCACAAAAAATGGGATACCTGCTTTTTCAGCATCATACAGGATCTTCATCGTATCAGGATCAAGGGAATTCCCTAACAACTCGTTCAACAACTTGGGGGACCGGACTGCAAAGCGAAGGTGGAACAACCGCTCTTTCCACCACTTTCTGGCTGTTTCAAGCTTCTCTTCTTTTGTTTTTTCATCCTCGAAAAAATAGTGGTCATCTTTTATTTCACCCCGGTTAATTTTTTCAATAATGATCGTAAGAATCCTGTCCCTGTTCTCTTCCCTGAGCTTAATGATCCTGGGATCAAGCCCTGAAGGATACCTTTCCATCCATTCGAGGACCTTTTCCCTGGATGGGATTTCCCTCGTCGCTTTTCCCGAAAATTGACGGAACAATTGCAGCATATCCTTAAAAAAATAAGGCTTGGCTCCACCGGTACCAAAATTCACTCCCAGCCAGATCAACTTGATGGGATTGCTTACCGCAATCTCTCCACGAAGGTTAAGGTCAGGAAACTCTCTTCCTGCATTATCGATGTAGTCAAGGATGCGAATGGCAGCATAATCCTGCCAGTCGAGCTTCTCAAACGTCTCTCTACCTGTTTGTTTATTGACGAAATACCGATAGGCATCCGGTTTCGCTTTCAGATACCCCATGATCCAGTTCTGCACACCAACCAGTGCTTCTGTTTCATTCTTTGCATTCCTCATGATTTCCTCCAGCCTCGGGTTTTCATGCAGCAGCTCTTTCAACAGCTTATGAGACCTTACCGTGATGGCAATTTTGTCGAGCTTTTCAATTTCCTTCATGTTTCAGTAATTTTTGGTTACCACTCAATTTTTTTACTCCCGATTCGGTAAGATGATAAAAAATCCCCTTTTCGGTGAATTCAATACCTACGATTTCGAGGACAATAAAATTAACCAGAATTTTCTCTGCAAGATACCTGGGTATGTTCGCTATCCTCTGAAATTTGGGAAGTGAAATGGATTCATGTTTATCCAGAAAATCCAGAAGAATTTTCTCTTTTCTGGTGAATTTCACCAGAGTCCCTGTCTTTCTTTTTTTCGCTTCCCATGTCTTCAGCAGGATCCTGTTACCAATAAAATTCTGATCCCCGGAACGTACAAATACTTTCCATTTACCGTCATCGGCGATGGCATAATGCGGCTTCTTATCGCTTTTGGGAACAGTTATTTCAAGTATCGTTTTTCCGTTGATCTCCCAATTTATGGTTTCGAATGGGACGTAGGGCCTGCAATACATCTCTGCAGCAGCCTGAATCATATAAAACTCTTCATCCGAACGGATGCCGGAGATGTTGCCATTGTCTTTAACACCGATCAATAGTTTCCCTCCATCGCAATTAGAGAACGCAGCCAGAGTCCTTGCGATTTTTTTCGAATCCGTTATGCAAAACTTGAAATCAAGTGTCTGCCCTTCCCCCTGGGTGATTAAATGCTGGATGTATTTGCTCAAGGCGAATCAAATGGATGGATGGCTAAATTTAATGGATTTTCAAGAAATATAAAAATCATCCCTTGATTTCTGATTCGCGTATCATGAAATCCATTTTTTTTTTCTATCTTAATCACACTAAAAATGATTGATTTTGCTAACACTTAACTCACAGGTCAATACTAATTCAAGGGAATTCAAAAAGCATGTAAAAGAATACCTCATTGTATTAGCAGAATACAAAAAACGGCTGGAACTTGTTTTTCAGGGAGGTAGCCCGGAAGCTGTTAAAAAACATCACAGCCGTGGTAAGCTTCTTGCCCGTGAACGGATTGATCTGTTGCTTGATCCGAACACGCCGTTCCTGGAATTTTCCCCCCTTGCTGCCTTTGGTCAATATGAGGATGCCTTTCCGGCAGCTGGTATCGTGACGGGTATCGGTGTAATTCATGGCAGGGAAACCATCATTGTAGCCAATGATGCAACCGTGAAGGGAGGAACCTATATAGCAGAAACGATAAAGAAACACATCAGGGCACAGGAAATTGCTATGGAGAACCGGCTACCCTGTGTTTACCTGGTTGATTCGGGTGGTGTGTTCCTGCCGGAACAGGCACGGGTTTTCCCTGACCGGTTTGATTTTGGCCGTATCTTTTATAACCAGGCAAGACTCTCTGCAGAAGGTATTCCTCAGATTTCAATTGTTATGGGGTCCTGTACCGCTGGCGGTGCTTATGTTCCGGCAATGAGCGATGAAACCATTATTGTCAATAAGCAGGGAACGATTTTTATCGGAGGACCTCCACTGGTTAAGGCAGCAACCGGAGAAGAGGTGTCGGCAGAGGATTTGGGTGGTGCTACTGTCCATACATCCATCTCGGGTGTATCCGATCATTTCGCTGAAAATGATAAGCATGCCATACAGATTTGCAGGAATATCTTTGAGTCCATTCCCCGTACGGAAAAACAGAGCCTTGAAATTCTGCCCCCTGAAGATCCTCAGTATGACCCGGAAGAGATCTATGGGATTGCCCCGCTTGATCTAAAACAATCCGTGGATTCAAGAGAAATCATTATGAGACTGGTGGATGGGAGCAAGTTTCATGAATTCAAGGCAAGGTATGCCCCCACACTGGTTACCGGCTTTGCAAGGATCATGGGCTTCCCGGTTGGCATCCTGGCAAATAACGGAGTACTCTTTTCCGAAACATCGCTGAAAGGAACTCATTTCATTGAACTGTGTGACTTCCGGAAAGTGCCGATTGTTTTCCTCCAGAACATTACCGGCTTCATCGTCGGTAAAAAGTACGAAAGAGAGGGAATAGCGCGGGACGGTGCCAAATTGGTACACGCCGTTGCCAATGCTACAGTCCCTAAATTTTCAGTAATCTTTGGTGGATCGTTCGGCGCCGGTAATTATGCCATGGCAGGTAGGGCTTATGAACCCAGACTCCTTTTCATGTGGCCAAATGCCCGCATCTCAGTTATGGGAGGTGACCAGGCAGCAGATGTCCTCGTAACAATAAAAAAAGACCAGATGAAGGCCAGGGGAAAAGATTTTCCTGAACAGGAAGCTCAAGAATTAAGGAAGGCGATACTGGATGAATATAGCTACGAAGGATCCCCATACTACAGCACATCAAGATTATGGGATGATGGAATTATTGATCCGACGGATACCAGGAAGATTTTGGCCCTGGGTATATCCATGTCGCTAAACAGGAAGTTCGGTGATCCGAAATACGGGGTGTTCAGAATGTAACACCTTTTTTTTATTCGTGAAACTCAAATTTCAAAAACGCAGTACATTGAAATTTGTAAGTTGAACCCAGCCTGCCGGCTGGCAGGAATCCCGTCGAAGGCGGAGGGTTTCATACCCGTGATTTTTTGATCGTACAGGAAATGACGAAGTACAAAACCATAGCATGTGAATCGAAAGGGCAGGTTGCTACCATATGGCTTAATCGACCTGAAGTGCACAACGCCTTTAATAAACTGATGATCTCAGAACTGATCAACTGTTTTGAATCGATCAATGGAAAAGAAGAGGTGCGGGTTGTTCTTCTGCGTGGTAAAGGGAAATCGTTCTGTGCCGGGGCTGATTTGAATTGGATGAAAGATGTAACAAGCTATGGATACGAAGAAAACCTCAAGGAGAGCCTCCGGCTTTCACACTGCTTCTATTCGATCTATACCTGCAATAAACCCACTGTAGCTGTTGTCCATGGCGCAGCCATCGGAGGAGCCAATGGATTACTCGCTGCCTGCGATATGGCTTTCTGTGAAGAGAATACCACCTTCTCCCTGAGTGAGGTGAAAATCGGTGTGATCCCTGCCTGCATCTCACCCTATATCCTGAAAAGGGTTGGGGAGTTTGGAGCAAGGGAATTGATGCTTACAGGAAGACGCATTAAAGGGAGAGAAGCAGAAAAAATAAAACTTGTTAATCAATCATTACCCATCGATGAACTGGAAAAACAGGTTGCCTCGGTGGTTAACCTGTTGCTGACAAGTGGTCCTTCTGCAATGTCTCAATGCAAAAAACTGATCTTTGATATATCCAATACATTGAGTCTGGAAGAAGCCCTGGAATATACCGCACGCATGATTGCAGAGATCAGGGCTTCAGAAGAGGGACAGGAAGGGATGCAGGCATTCCTGGAGAAAAGAACTCCTGGATGGGTAAAGAAACAATAACTCCTGATTCCTGGATTAGCCGAATAATCCAAATGTATATGTGAGAAAAAGCATGAAATTATTCAATAAAATACTAATAGCGAACAGGGGTGAAATCGCCATACGCATTAACCGGGCAGCGAAAAGCCTGGGCATACCAACCGTGGCAATCTTCTCGGAAGCCGATGCTGCATCTCTCCATAAAACGGTTGCTGATGAAGCCCGGTGTATTGGAAAGGAAGCCCTGAGTGAAACCTACCTGAATATTGAAAAGATTGTTCACACAGCAAAACAATCAGGATGTGATGCCATTCACCCCGGCTATGGATTCCTTGCAGAAAATTCAAAATTTGTCGAAGCCACCCAGCAGGCAGGATTGGCATTCATCGGTCCCTCAGCCAATGTCATGGCACTGATGGGAAACAAAATCAAAGCGCGGGAGTTCATAAAAAGCATCAATATACCTCTTGTTGGGGGAGCCGTAGGTAAAACAAACGATTCACTGTTAAAAGCTGCTCAACGTATCCCCTTTCCCTTGCTTTTAAAAGCAGCTGGCGGAGGGGGAGGAAAAGGGATGAGAGTGGTCAGGGAAGATGGCGAACTGAAGAGTGCACTGGAAACTACACGGCGCGAGGCTTTATCCTATTTCGGCGATGGAACGATATATATTGAACAGTATCTCGAAGACCCCCGCCATATTGAAATCCAGGTAATGGGTGATCATTATGGCAATGTAGTTCACCTGTTTGAAAGGGAATGCTCAATACAGAGGCGTTACCAGAAGATAATCGAAGAATCCCCTTCCCCAACGCTTACTCCTGAATTACGACAGGAGATGGGTAGTGCCGCCGTAAGGATTGGAAAAGAGATCGGTTATAACAATGCCGGAACCATTGAATTTCTGGTCGACCAAAACCTGAATTTCTATTTTCTTGAGATGAATACCCGGATCCAGGTAGAACACCCCGTTACGGAAATGATCACCGGACTGGACCTTGTGCGTGAACAGATCCTGGTGAGCGCCGGAAATCCACTCTCCTTTTCACAGGATGATATCCGGCAAAATGGCCATGCCATTGAAGCCAGAATATATGCGGAAGATCCGGCACATGGATTTCTGCCATCACCCGGTATCATGACCTGTTATGCAGAACCTGTAGGCGATACGATTCGGGTCGACTCCTCTACAGATAAAAGTACAGAGATCAAGAGTTTTTTCGACCCGATGGTCGGGAAACTGATCGTGCATGGAAACGACCGGAAGAAGGCAACTCAGAAACTTGATGAAGCACTCGGTAACTATATTATTCATGGAATAAAAACCAATATTCCATACCTTCTCGGTTTAATACGGAACAAGGATTTTAAAGCGAACCGGATTTCAACCACCTGGTGCGATCACAATACACACGTGGTCTTAAAACAGATCAGTGATGCAAAACAGCAAGCGGATAACATTATCCCACTCCTTTCCTTCATAGCCAGCACGCTTTTCCCGGTCCGGGATATTGCTTTTCCTTCCCGGTCAACAAACCTGAATATTTGGGATCATATTGGCTATTGGAGAACAAGGATGAGAATACCTGTCCAGCTCGATGATAAGGAAATTCCGGTTACCATACTGAAGAGCAATTACCCCCATTTTGTTGCTGAAATTGGTAAAAAGAAACATGAAGTCACAATCGATAGCTTTTCAGGTGGGGTATTGACTTTCTCGATTAATAACCAGGAATATAAAACATGGATCTCCCCTTGTGGGAAACTTAAAACCTGCATTAGTTTTAGTGGACATCAGTTTGAAATAGCACGAAATGACCAGCTTCCCGATGAGGTCGAATACCATTTGTCAGAAGGGGCAGAAATGACGGATACCAATGTCCTTACCTCACCAATGCCAGGAAAAGTAATAAAGATCAATGCAAAGAAGGGGGTAGAGATTAAAAAGGGCAATGTGGTACTTGTGATCGAGGCAATGAAGATGGAAAACAATATCATCGCTCACCGGGATGCCCGGATCAACAAAATCCCGGTTTCTGTCGGTCAAATGGTTGAGGCAGGTGTTCCACTGGTCTATTTTGAACAGGAAAGTAAATAACGTTCTGGTAAAGAATCATAATAATTGATGAATTTAAAAAGGAGGTTTTTATGGTTGGAATTATTGGTTATGGCACTCAGATTCCCCGTTACAGGATAAAAGTGGAAGAGATTGCCAAGGTCTGGGGAGCAGACCCGGTTGCCCTGAAAAGGGGCTTGAACCTGAACGAAAAATCAGTACCTGCTCCCGATGAGGATTGTGCAACACTTTCCGTCAATGCTGCCCGTAATGCCCTGCGCAGAGCCGGGATCACTCCTTCAGAGATCGGAGCTGTCTATGTTGGCAGCGAATCACATCCCTATGCAGTTAAACCAACAGGAACCATCGTCTCTGAAGCATTGGGTGCCTGTCCCTATGTTCATACAGCAGACCTGGAGTTTGCCTGCAAAGCCGGAACGGAAGGCATGTTTATCGCACTGCAACTGGTACAAAGCGGATCTGTTAAATATGCTCTGGCAATCGGCGCGGATACCTCTCAAGGTGCCCCGGGGGATGCATTGGAATATTCTGCAAGTGCCGGGGCAGCCGCCTACCTTATGGGAAGCGAAAAGGTTATCGCAGAACTGATCGATACCCATGCCTATATGACCGATACACCGGACTTCTGGCGACGCGAACATGCGCATTATCCTGAACATGGGGGACGATTTACCGGAGAGCCTGCATACAAAAAACACACTACCGGTGCAGTGGAGGCAATCCTTGAGAAAACGGGAATGAAACCGTCAGACTTTCATTACATGATTTTCCATCAACCCAATGGAAAGTTCCCGGTACAGGTTGCAAAAAGCCTTGGCTTTACTGAACCCCAGTACCGCTATGGTTTGCTTACACCCATGCTGGGTAATACCTACTCCGGATCTTCACCCATGGGACTGGCTGCAACCCTGGATGAAGCAAAAGAGGATGAACTGATCCTCCTGGTTTCCTACGGGTCCGGTGCAGGAAGTGATGCCTTTGTTTTCCGGACGACAAAACGACTTGCCGAAATACGGGATCTGGCACCGAAAGTCAAAGCCCAGCTCGATACACACAAAACGTACCTGCAATACGGTGTATATGCAAAATTCAGACGTAAAATCCGTAAACCAGAATAGGAGGTAGCTATGAGAAATGTCGCAATAGTTGGTATTGGAATGATCAAGTTCGGGGAACTATGGACCAAATCCCTTCGTGATCTGTGTGTTGAAGCTGCTCAAAACTGCTTCACTGATGCCGGTACAAACCGGGTTGACTCCCTGACCATCGGTTGTATGTCCAGCGGTCTGTTTAACGGACAGGAACACCTGGCCAGTATGGTTCCTGATTATCTTGGACTGAAACATGCCCCTGCAACGCGCGTAGAATCTGCCTGTGCCTCGGGAGGACTGGCAGTACGTTCAGCCTTCATTGAAGTAGCATCCGGATTCTCTGACTATGTTCTGGCTATCGGTGTCGAGAAAATGACGGATGTAAGTGTCAATGAGGCTACCTATGCTCTGGCATCTGCTGCTGACCAGGACTTTGAGGCATTTCATGGAATTACCTTTCCCGGATTATACGCCATGCTTGCCAGGACACACATGGATCGTTTTGGTACCACCAGGGAACAGCTTGCACAGGTGGCGGTGAAAAACCATGCAAACGGTGCATTAAATCCCAATGCACAGTTCCCATTTCCGGTAACCCTCGAAACCGTGATGAATTCAACCATGATAGCCGATCCCTTGCGATTGCTCGATTGCTCACCGATTACAGATGGTGCAGCAGCTGTGTTGTTGACCACCGTTGAGGAGGCAAAAAAAATGAAAAAATACCCTGTGGTCGAGATTACAGGTATTGGGATGGGTACGGATACCATCGCACTTAGCCACCGCAGAGACATCCTTAAACTGGATGCTGTCGACCTGGGTGTGCAACGTGCCCTGAAAATGGCGCAAAAAACCATCAACGATATCGATTTTGCAGAAGTGCACGACTGCTTTACCATTGCTGAAATTATGGTCCTTGAAACATTGGGAGTGGTCAAACAGGGCCAGGGCGGTCCTGCTACAATGGACGGATTAACTGCTTTGACAGGGAAATTTCCCGTAAACCCTTCCGGTGGATTGAAAGCAAAAGGACATCCGGTGGGAGCATCCGGTGTTGCACAGATCTGCGAGATCGTTGAACAACTGCGAAACAATGCCGGGAAACGGCAAATACCTGAAGCAAGGACAGCTTTAGCACAAAATATGGGCGGATCAGGGGGTAGTTGCGTTTGCCATGTGATTGAAAGGAAAGGGTAATTCGATGGTAATTCAATGGTAACTCAATAGTAACTCGGTAGTAACTCAATAGTAACTCGGTAGTAACTTATTTCAATAAAACAATCGAATTACAGCGAGTATAACGAGCTGAATTACTACGAATTACACGAACGTAGTGAGTGAATTACAACTGAGTTACCATGCATTAAACAATTGAATAGTGCAAAACTGAAAGAATAAAATTATCAGAAACGAATAATATTAAACCGACGTAATATGAACGTACCAAAACATTGGAGAGAAAGTCCGCAGCGATACAGAATGGAAGCTGCAAAAT